>NZ_JBWVBI010000002.1:0-588693 GCF_057221175.1 Ruegeria sp. HKCCD3925 | reverse complement strand
GACGCAGCTGAATAAACCTCAATCAATAAACCCCCGCCAACTGGCGGGGGGTTTCAATCCGAATTCGGGAACGACTGCTCGCGGCCGAAGCGCTAAAGAAGGTGGAGGAGAAATGAAGCATTATGTCCCTGTAAATGACCATGCGCATTTGACCGAAACCACGTTGGCACGACCCAAACGAGACCATCAGATCGAGATCATTCTTTGCGAGGGCGGAGCGGAAGCATCGGCAGATATGCTGGTTGATTTCTATCGTGCCCTGAATGAACTGAACGAAGGCCATACATACATTACAAATATCCGCCCCATTGCCGACGGTGCTGCGGGCGGACCCTTGCACTGGGCCGGGCGAACCGCGATTTTCTGGGGGGATATCTATAAAAGCTGGCCTCTGACACCGTCGGACAAAACCTGGATCGCCCAAGTATTGAACCTGTCCTACCGATCAATTCTCGTTGGCGGTGCAGTGTTTCTTCTCGCCCAGACTAGTCGCGCAACCAAGCGGATTGCATCGGTTCACCCCAACTTTTCTGCCGCAGCGCAAGAGGTTGGACTGATCGACGTCGGTTCGGGTACATACTGGTCCTCAGATAGCCGTACCCATAGCGCATCAACCAGATTGGGCACGTTGCGTTTGTTGTCCGATTTTGTTGCCTTTGATCACGGCGAGCATCTGGCCGAGTCAGTACGCAGCTATATCGGGTTGGCCGACAGGCAAACTACATGCGCAAGCCAACTGGCAGCTCGATTGATCAGACGTTCAAAAGCCGACCCGATGGTGCGACAGGTTGTTGAAAAGATGCAGAACAATCTGGAGGATCCGCTTAGGATACCGGAACTTGCGATGGCGCTTGGTACATCAACGCGCCAGTTACAGCGGCGGTTTCTGGACAGAACGGGTGTAAAACTGCTGACAACGTATCGGGAACTTCGCCTAGAACGGGCCTATGGCCTGCTTCAATTTACCGAGATGACCTATCTTGAAGTGGCGACCGCTACGGGCTTTTCTTCCACAAGTGCATTGGTGCGTGCGTTCCGGGATCACTATGATGCATCGCCTGAAAGTGTACGAAATCGGCGATTTGCAGGCAAAACTCAGGCTGTTTAGCTTGATCGTGTGAATCGACAGCGCAGTCGAATGCGGTTGATACCACACTGGGCCTGACCTTTTGGCATTCACCATTCATGAGGTTGACGACAGATACGATTGTTAGTCCAGTTAACAATGCTTTGCCACCGGCCCAAATATTGGCCCGGCTAAATCCTCAGTTGCCGTCTTTCAGACAAGCTCGCAGCTACGCGCTGGCTAATTGTTGTCGTCGGACCTCTCGCTTGTGATCTGCGAAGTTGATACGCTGGTGTTTCGATCGATACGATATTGTACGGGCCGGTTATCCATCCAGGTCCGCACTGGGAAAAGAGAGCATGAAACCTAGGAATTTCGTTCCGAAAGGGGCCGCGACGTTCGACATCGATTATGACGGATCATCCAACGAGATCTATTTTCTGTTGCTGCCGAAACTCACCATGCTTGCCTTTAGCGCAGCGGTTGAACCGCTGAGGATCGCCAATCAGGTCACCAACAAAGAGCTCTACAAGTGGTTTCTGATCTCTGAGGATGGGAACCCTGTTCGATGCTCCAATGGAGTCGAAATAGCAGCTGACTTGGCTCTGCATAATTTACCGCGATCATCCAGATTGTTTGTGTGTTCAGGGAACGAACCATCGGAAAGCATTAATTCAACGATCCTTTCGTGGATCAGCCGTCAGAAAGCGTTTGGCTGCAAGCTTGGTGGAATTTGTACCGGCGCATTTACGCTGGCCAAGGCAGGCATGCTGACCGGCAAGAGGTTCACACTGCATTGGGAAAACCAACCCGCCTTTGTTGAACACTTCGAACACCTGACACCATCGGCTAACCTGTATGAGATTGACAATGATCTGATGACCTGCGGTGGAGGTAACGCGGCAACCGACATGGTACTGGACATGATTGAAACCGACTTCGGAAAGGACCTGGCCATCATCGTCTCGGACATGTGCATCCACTCACGATCCAACAATCAAAAAACGCTCCAGAAATCCGCGTTTTCTGTCGCGTTGGGCAGTCGGAACCAATACCTGATCAGCGCCATCCAGATCATGCATGAGAATCTGGAAGAGCCTCTGGATATCTCTGAGATCGCCAAGATCGTTCAGATTTCTCGCCGACAGTTGGAGCGGCTGTTTCAAAAGTATGTCGAGGTTTCCCCGGTACAACTCTACATCGAGTTGCGTGTAGCGCGCGCCTACGCTTTGCTCAGCGAAACAGAAATGACCGTTGCTGAAATTGCGGCCGCCACGGGCTTTGGCAGCGCGACCCAACTGACAGTTCGGTTCAAGAAACGATATGGCGCAGCGCCGACTTCATTCAGGCGGGGCTGGTCGGGACAGAACGATTGAGAGATGCCGTGCCGGTGGACCCGTCTGCCATCGTACTCTACCAATCAGGGCTAGAGTCCGAGTTCGCCCCGCTCGGATAGCACCTATAATCTGGGAACATTAACCGCCATGGAATTGAACCAACCCGAACTGCGCCAACTTAGGCGGTCATTCCACAGACACCCCGAATTGGGCTTCAATGAAACGAAAACCAAAGCCAAAGTTGCGGCGCTGCTGCGTCAATACGGGCTTGAAGTTCATGAAGGCGTGGGCGTGGTGGGTATCCTCAGGGCCGGTCAAGGCAACCGCGCGATCGGATTACGCGCAGATATGGACGCACTGCCCATTCAGGAAGCCAGCGATCGTGATTACGTGTCACAAAATCCCGGCATTATGCACGCCTGTGGCCATGATGGTCACATGACGATGCTGTTGGGCGCAGCAAAGACTTTGTCCTCGGATCCCGGTTTCAGCGGCACGGTGGTGTTCCTGTTTCAACCGAATGAAGAGCTTGGCCTTGGGGCTAAAGCAATGCTGGACGAGAATGTCTTGACGCGATTTCCAATCGAAGAAGTCTACGCCATACATAACCTGCCTGGGGCACCCGTCGGGCAGATGTCGACCCGAACCGGTTTAATATGCACATCGGAAAGCCTTTTCGAAATTACGATCAATGGGCAAGGCGGCCATGCGTCCATGCCGCAGTCTGGACGTGATGCGCTAACCGTGGGGGCAGAAATCGTTCTGGCGCTTCAGACAATTGTCGCACGCAAGCTGGCCCCGGGCGCCGGGGCGGTTGTGTCAGTGACCGAATTTCTGACCGACGGGCAGCGCAACGTTCTACCTGGAACGGCAACGCTAAAGGGTGATGCGCGGGCTCGCAGCCCTGAAGATCGAAACAAGATCGAAGAACACATGCGCAAGATTGCACATGGCATCGCATCCGCCCATGGCGTCGAAGTCCAAGTGGATTTCAAAACCGAATTCATCGAAACAGTCAACGCACCGATCCCGACCGAGGCTGCCATCCGCGTCGCGCAGCTATCCGGGCTGGACACACTTCCCAATCGTCAACCGATGAGCTTTTCAGAGGATTTCGCGCATTTCTGCGAAGCCGTACCCGGCTGCTTTATTCTACTGGGCAACGGTGAAACTGGCCCGAATGGGCAACCGCTGCATTCGAATGACTACGACTTCAACGATGCGTTACTGCCGATCGGCGCGGAATTCTGGGCAAATCTCGTGCGCGATAGGCTTCCGCTTCAAGACGAAGACTGAACGGGGCCCAGCAACATAGCACCTTCGAACGGCCGTCAGATGAATGATCTAAGACGGCCGCTCACACTGTAATTTGGACCTTACCCTTGCTAGAGCCTGATGCGGAATGCCGCAAACCCATCAGCGCCTTCACCGGCATCCTCGATGGTGACGCCTTTGACTTCGCCCATGTAGTCGCGCGCCTTTGGACCAGTTTCAAACAACACGGTGGTGTCAGAAAGCGGCGCAAACGACCAGTTTGCATCGGCCTTGGGATCGATTGTTCCTTGCTCGACGATATACCGCACGATCACGTCGCGGTTGGTGTCAGGGGCTTCGAACACGACGGTATCACCCATTGCGCCCGGGAAAGAACCGCCGCCCGAAGCACGATAGTTGTTGGTGGCAATGATGAACTCCATGTCATCCGTGACCGCCTCACCGTTGAAGGCCAAATCTACGATACGGGCTGCATCCGGGTTGATCTCTTCCCCCTTGGGTCCAAAGCGCGACGGTTGCGATAAGTCGATCTGGTAGGTCACACCGTCCATCACGTCGAAATTGTAGGAAGGGAAGTCCGGGTTTAGCAAAATCGCATCCTCGGATCCCGCCTCGATCTGGTTGAACATACCCGCCGAGCGTTCCAACCAACCCCGAACCTGAGCACCGTTCACGCGTACCGCGCGCACGGTATTGGGATACAGGTAAAGATCAGCTACGTTTTTGATCGCAACATCGCCCACCGGAACATCTGTGTAATAGTCCGGGCCGCCGCGACCCCCGGCCTTGAACGGCGCTGCAGCCGATAGAATGGGCAGACCTTCATGTTCGGTGCCCTTCATCATCTCTTCGACGTACCATTTCTGCGCGATCGAGACGATTTGCACCGATGGGTCATCCGCAACTAACGCGAAGTAGCTGTGCAGCGGAGCCGAAGTCTTGCCGACCGCGCGGCGTACATAGGCCAGTGTTTCGTCGTGATCTTTCGCCACCGAGTCCAGCACTTTCTGATCGTCGCCAACAAGTGCGGTGATCGAACGGTCTTCGTTTCGCTTTGAAATCGGGCGCGCCTCGGACGTTGTCGTCACAACCCGCCATTCGTTTCCGTCGCGCTCAAGCAGCAGGTCCAGCAGGCCAAGATGCGACCCCCAGAAGCCGCCCATGACCGCAGGTTTACCCATCAAGGTCCCCGTTTCGACATCAATTCCAGGGCGATCCGCAAAGGTAGCGGACGGGAATACCAGGTGATTATGCCCGGTCACCAGCGCATCGATGCCATCAACCCCCGCCAAAACGACCGAAGCATTTTCCATTCCATCAGCGTGATCCGCATCCCCAATGCCGGAATGCGACAGGGCAATGATCAGGTCACACCCTTGTTCTTGCATCTCGGGTACGTAAGCCTGCGCCGTTTCGATTATGTCACGCGCCTGCACGTTGCCTTCCAGATGCTTGCGATCCCAGTTCATGATCTGCGGTGGTGTGAAACCGATGACACCAATCTTGATCGGATGCTTGCTGCCATCCCCCATTTCAATCTCACGCTCAAGGATGGCATAGGGCTTCACCAGAGTCGTATCATCGCGGGGGGACGCCCTAGTCTCTTTTACAACATTGGCCAGAACCACAGGGAATTCTGCACCAGCAAGCGCCTTTTCAAGGAAATCTAGGCCATAGTTGAACTCGTGATTGCCCAAAGTGGCAGCGTCATAACCAACAGTATTGAAGGCAGTGATGATCGGATGGCTGTCGCCTTCTTTCATGCCACGCTCATAGGCGATGTAATCGCCCATCGGATTGCCTTGCAGAAAATCTCCATTATCGACGAGCAGCGAATTTGTCGCCTCGGAACGGATCTCATTAATGATCGAAGCGGTCCGCGACAGCCCGACAGTATCGCGCGGTTTGTCCGCATAGTAATCGTATGGGAACACGTGAACATGGATGTCAGTGGTTTCCATGATCCTCAGATGCGCCTGATTGTTGGCCGCCGCCGCCGAAAAGGGATGCAAGGTGATGGCAGCAGCGCTGGCGGTCGTAGTGGCAAGAAACTGACGGCGCGAAATCAAACTACGATTGGAATAGGACATAAGGCACCTCTCAGGTTTGTGGATCGACGCGTGTTCTGGATGCTTTTCACAACAAGGGTATGACAGTGAAGATCTTTGCATCAAACATGCCGAACTTGGCGTAGGATCCTAAAAGCCTATTGTATTGAATTGCTCAGTCCAAGCCACTTTACGCACCAAAGGCGATCGTTGTGCTCCCGTCTTTATCCGGTGGCTTGGCTATGGCCAAATCCCATTGTTCGATCTTTCAAAAGTATCTTGAGTATCGATGAGAAAACGTCGAAAATATAGTCGCATTTTACAGGTCTTGGTTTGCGCATCGCGACACCCAAAAAATGTCGATCACAGCTTGATCGGACGTTTGTGATAGATGCTAATTCAGCACGAAACCTATTGATGCAGGTAGATTTACCCTTCTCTGAGCATTATATTCTTTTTATACTTGGCCTGATTGTGCGAATCTAGACGATTGGGTCGCCGGCTCAGTTTGACAAAAGACTATTCTAGAACATTATTGACTTGATCTCAAAAAAGCCAACACCTCTCGACACAATGTCACATTCCTAAAGGTCGCCCGGATGAAGACAGGCTGGTGGTTGCTATGATCGAGCTGCGGCGCCAATATTCGGCATGAGGTTCGTGGGATATTGAGATTGCAACCGAGAGGCTGGCAGATCCATAAGAGACTGCCGTTTTAAGCGATTGCTGCAGTGTGAAGGGCCGAATCTTCCGCAAGAACCACCAAATAAATAGCTTTTTAGACTGAACGGCGGACCATGTGCGTAGCTATGGTTAAAACATCGGAAACATGTCTGGTAATACGCCTTCGCCAGCTGCCAACCGGATGATGGCGAGGTTCTAAAGAAGTCGGTCAGCATACATCATCATTAGCCGGGAATAATTGAGGATCAAGGTGGACCATAACCTGAAGTCGTCGAATATGAACGATATTTTGAAGGTTCAATTCACCCTGCATGGCTTCTTCTGAGGGCTAGAAAACAAGACTAACCATACATATTAGGTTTCTTCGCTTGGCGGCATATAGATTCTCTGCAACATATCAACATACTAATTACCGTAGATCCGAAACCTTTGGCGGGTTCATTATCGAGTCCATAGTATTGTTTATTGAAAGGATTAAGAACTTGTTCATAAGAGTTTTCCCAATCCTCGCTGCGATATCTTTAGGACTACTCGGCCTTGCTAGTTTATTAGTACCGGAAGCGATACTGGCCCGGTTCGCACGTCTTGATGGTGTCATTTCCGAACGAACCTGGGTTATGTGGGGATTTGGGACTGCAATCTTTTCAGTAGCCGTGGCGCTTCTTGCGGACGGCTACGAAATTAGCAAACGAGTGAGAGCCGAACTTGCAGTATCTGGCCTGCTTCTAGTTAGCTTCATATTCTTTGCCATGCAGATGTCGGCCTGGTGGATTGACGATGCTGGCATTACGTTTTCTTACAGCAGAACGCTTTCTGATGGCTACGGCGTTACTTTTCAACCGGGCGAACCGCCAACCGAGGGTTATTCGAGCTCCCTTTGGATGCTCATGCTTGCCTTTTTTGGATTAATCGGAGCCGACATTCCAAATACGGCAAAATTCCTGGGTATGGTTTTGGGTTTGGTTACACTAACCGCTGTCTTCCAAATCGTATGGAGCCAAACGCGCAGTGCGATTTGCCTTGTGCTGGCCGGAATATCAACGTCTACAGCACCGTTTGTCGTATGGGTAAGCTCTGGGCAGGAACATGCCCTGCAGGGTGTCTTGCTGGTCTTGATTGTACTTGTTGTCGGGTTTGAAGTGAACCGATGGAGACTAAAGACCGCCTTTTTACTGTCCATGCTGGTCCTAACAAGACCCGAAGCACCTTTGATTGTTATGACGACTTACGCGGCCGTAATGCTGTGGAGCTGGCGTAATGACTACAACTTCAAGATACTGCAATATCTCGAAATTGCGCTACTGCCGTTTCTCTGTTTTGTCGCTCTCGTTATTTGGAGGATTATTTACTTCGGCGACATGTTTCCAAATCCGTACTATGCTAAAGCGTCGGGTTCTGATTTCGCAGGTGTTCTCAATCCGTTCGGTGCAGGCTGGAGCTATATAATCGATGGGCTGAATTCGTCGGCATTGATAATGACCTTGCCTCTTATATGCTTTGCATTTTCGGGTGATCGTAAGCGGCTTCTACTTGCCTTGACTGCGGTACTTAGCGGTCATCTTCTCTTTGTTATCTGGGCGGGTGGTGACTGGATGGGGCAATACCGCTTTTTAATGCCTGTCACTTCCTTGGTGGCGATTTTCGCTGCGCTTGGTCTGTTTGCAATTACGTTTCCAACCGCAAAGCTATGGTGTGGGGCGCTGATCTCAGTTGTCCTCGCTATCGTTACCGTAAAACAACTTGATAGTTTTGAAGCGCGTCCAACAACACCGTTGGCAGTTGTTTCTGAGATAGGCTCAGAATTTGCAAGGGTATCGGAGCTATTAAGAATTGAAGACCCAATTCTGGCACATCACGATGCAGGCGGGATTAGCTACGATCGGAAAATCGGACTTGTCGATTTGGGTGGGCTTGTCGACCGAGAGATTGCCAAAAACATGAAAAACCGGTCATTTCTTGAGACGTATATCCTCGAACAGAGACGACCTCATTTCATCTTTGGTGCGATTAATTTTGCGGCGGCCTCAGGTTTTACAGAATCGGAGGCGTTTTTTCGCGATTATGTACCTCTGATATTTGAGAACATGCCAATAATGGAGAGTAGCCTTTCACACGTTCGTCGCGAAAACGTAGTTGAGTCAGAAGGTTTGTTCGTGCATCGTTTGCCAGATACAACTATTGAATCTGTAACGGTTTTGGACCTTAGAAAAAGTGATAACGATTGATCAGTAGTTTCTCGTAATTTGAAGTTCACGCCATTTTTTGGGACTTTAATCACGACTGTGTATATGCACCTAATAGTGTTCGAGTATCCCATTAATGTTTATTGATTTCTGAGCCATTCTGCCTCTTTGCCGTGATCCGATGTCAAGCGAGCCATCAGCTACGCAAAATTCCTGATACGCTCCGGCTGCATCCGACGGCTGTATAGACGCCCGCGCGCGCCTTGTTCACGAAACGAATCTCGCTATCAAAAGCCTTTGCGACCGAAGAAAACAATCCCGACCAAAATGCGTTTTCCATCGACACGTAGCTTGCCATGGGATGTCGCAGGATACCGCCTCAGAGGTGCTATCTGAACGTCTGTAGCAGTATATCAGACACGGTCACCGCTGTTTCCCTTCCTTGAACAATGGCGCAGGCGGGACATCTGTAGATTCTGTTTCAAACCTGTTGAATGCTTCAAGTACCGCGTTTTTGAAGCCAATGATCTATGTACAGCCACGCGTTGCGCAAATAGCAACGCGTGGCTGATGTCACTTTCTACATGTTCCAGGCATCGACATCCTGATAAATCAGATCTGTCTCATCGCCAAAGATCGAGTCAGCATAGGCTAAGACGTCTTCCCGGCTTATGCCTTCCAGCCGGATTGATGCGTCACCATCCGATATTACCGCCATGCCGCCATCACTCTGGATTAGAAGATCGTCAATATCTTTGTAACCGCCAGCTTCATTGCCGATCACTAGTTTGTCCAGACCAATCTCGAAATCAACGATCGAATCGGCACCATCGGTCCCGTCACCTGAGAACGT
Source organism: Ruegeria sp. HKCCD3925 (assembly GCF_057221175.1). Classification (NCBI taxonomy): domain Bacteria; kingdom Pseudomonadati; phylum Pseudomonadota; class Alphaproteobacteria; order Rhodobacterales; family Roseobacteraceae; genus Ruegeria; species Ruegeria sp. HKCCD3925. The sequence goes on along the minus strand of NZ_JBWVBI010000002.1, from coordinate 579,247 downwards.
AAAGACATCTCCATCAGCGCCGCCCGTCAGGCGATCATCACCAGCGCCGCCGTCAATTTGGTCGCGCCCAGTCCCGCCATAGATCTTGTCCCCATGCTGTCCGCTGAGGAGCCAGTCGTTACCGCTGTCACCTTTCAGCGTGTCTCGACCTTCGCCGCCAACGACATAGTCATGGCCAATTCCAGACACGATGATGTCGGCATTTTCACTGCCATAAACAACATCGTCGTTCTTAGTGCTAAAAATCAATCCACCGGTCGCGTAGATCGCGTTGGGGGCGTTGATCGGCTCAGATGGAGTCTCATCAACAATCGGGTCGTCAGGCGTCTCATCGACCACCGGATCAGTTGGTGCCTCATCAACAACAGGGTCGTCAGGTGTCTCGTCGACAACCGGATCGGTTGGCGTCTCGTCGACAACTGGATCGGAAGGGGTTTGCCCCGCGTCATCTGGATTATCAGTGATATCCCATGTACCGCCATCCCGGTAGATCAGATCTGCGCCATCACCGAAGATCGAACTCGAGTGGGTAACTACATCCTCTCGACTTATTCCTTCCAAGCGGATGGTTGTACGGCCATCAGAAACAACCGCGGTGCCACGATCATCCAAGATTTCAACATCATCGATATCCTTGAAGCCACCGGTGCCGTTGCCAATCACCAATTTATCAAGGCCAATCTCGAAATCGACAATCGTATCAGCACCATCCGAACCATTGCCCGAGAACACGAAGATGTCTCCGTCAGCACCGCCCTTGAGACGGTCATCGCCAGAACCGCCATCAATCTGGTCGCGTCCTGCTCCACCATAAATCTTGTCGCCATGCTGACCACTGAGAAGCCAGTCGTTACCTCTGCCGCCCTTCAGCGTGTCTCGACCTTCACCGCCGGTGACATAGTCATTGCCGGCACCAGCTACGATGATGTCAGCATTTGCACTGCCATAAACAACGTCGTCGCTCTTGGTGCTGAAGATAAGACCACCTTGCGCATAAATTGCATCTGGAGCGTTATCTGGCCCCTGAGGTGTCTCATCAACAACTGGGTCATCAGGTGTCTCATCGACAACTGGTTCGTCAGGTGTTTCATCAACAACCGGATCATCAGGTGTTTCATCAACAACCGGATCGTCAGGGGTCTCATCAACAACTGGATCATCAGGTGTCTCATCAACAACCGGATCATCAGGTGTCTCATCAACAACCGGATCATCAGGGGTCTCATCAACAACCGGCTCATCAGGTGTTTCATCAACAACCGGATCATCAGGGGTCTCATCAACAACCGGCTCATCAGGTGTTTCATCAACACCTGGATCGGTGGAAGGTTCGTTTGAAGAGTTATCGACGCCAACATATTCGAGCGTAACTCCTGAGCCTGCTCCTAGCTCAAGGCTGACGACATCATTGGTGTAGTCGACGATAACCGTCGCACCTCGGCCTCCAAGGCCCTGGATGTCAATAGAGCCAATACGGCCAGTGATCTCATCCGCAGAAAGAAGCGTATAGGTTCCGTTGCCAATCTGCGCATCCGAGAGATCTACGGTCAGGTTTACGCCACCAAGTTCGATGCGCGAATTCACGTTCGTCGTGTCACCAAATGCACCCGAACGGAACTCTCCAATCTGCCCGAGACCCGTTTCATCGCTCGCAAGAACAAGCTCCGAATCTTCGTCGAATGAGATAATCCCCAACTGGTTTCGAGTACCATCAAATCCAACTTGCGCATCACGGCCACGCACGGTCAACTCATCGCCGTTCCCGAAGGTCATATCTCCGCCATCAGCGCTCAAAAGGGCTTGGCCATCATCAACAAAGACATTCACATCACCAGTGATATTGCCGGTATTAGCGAAGCGCCCGCCGTCCAAATCAATATCAAGATCGCCCTCGCCTGCGTAACCTCCGTCAAGCCAGAACTGTCCTGCCAAGTCGATCTCAACAGATGCGCCGTCTACGCCCGCTTCCGTTGCACCCAACACATTGAGCCTGCCATTGTGTAAGTCAAGCTGACCCGCGTTACCGAAATCCAATCCGTCAATCGTGTGCGTACCGCCGTAAACGACCCAGTTACCACCCAGATCGACACTATCGCCAGCCATTGAGCCAGCAATGTCCCCGGTGCTCCAGTTCATCCGGTTGTCCCAGCGGACACCATCGCCCAGCTCATTGGGAATAAAGCGAACTTCCGTCGAACTGCCACGTGATTCAGGCAGCCTATCAAATGCCGCCTGGAAGAAGGCGTTCAGTTCGTCCGCAGATGCATCTTCGTTCTGCCGGATCCATTCTGCCAGATCAGCGACCTCTGCATTTGGGTCGTTCAGAAGCAGTTTTGCCAGATTTGCAGCAGTCGCCTGCTCCAATTCGGCCGAATCCAGATCTTCGACATTTTGATCCGAGTAGGTCTCCGTTAGACGCGCGCCTATCCAGTTGAAGATGGCGGTGTCGTCGTAATAAGGGTCCTCGGAATTGATCAGCCCACCATTGCTGTAGAGCTTGTAGTCAAGCTCTTCTGGCCTGTTCGGATCAGACAGATGTGCCACAATGTTGTTTACAAGCGTCGTATCAAGACCCTCGTTTACCAAACCAAGGGAAAGCGCACCTATGAAATCAGCCTCTTTGTAAGCAGCTGAGGTGATCACATTGTTGGACAGCAGAGAGTAATTTCCGACATGGCCGATGTCGCGGTAGCTACCGCCAGTCACCACTAGGCCGGCGTTGTTCTCAAAAAGCAGGTTATCTTCAACAAAGCCACCGCTGCGCAAGATGGCACCATAGGAGGATGCTTCGCTGGAAATGTTATCCCGGAATGTCAGGTCCGTATTGTCCTCGGTAACATAGACGTTGTGGGTCCACATGGTCGGGGGCTGCCCGAAATTACCATTGCCGTCCCGCTGATAACCTTCATCCCATCCAATTCCCGAAAAAGATGAACCCTCTATCAACAGCCCGTCGACATCACCTGCGAAGAAGCCCGTTGTCCTGTGCCCGTGACCTTGCCAGTCTTGTGTGTCGTAGTCACGATCGCCTTTGATATCATGGATTTCTGCATTGCGTAATGTGGCGGAATCGATGTGCTGAAAGACGATTTCGCCGTGCTCGCTACTGCTGATCGAATCGAAGATCACATTACCCGTAAAGCCGGCATCAGTACCCAGAACCCGCACTGTTTCGGTAAAATGCAGTTCGTGGACCACTACGTTGGCAAATGGTCTTGCATAGAGAAATACATCATCGCCAGTAATGAGCGGTTTTTCACCCTCACCGTATGAGGTGATGACCACCGGGTGCAGCGGGTCTTCTCCGGTGATCCCGCGCGGGAACAGGACGGGAGAGTCGTATTCGTACCCTTTTTCGAGACGCAACCAGTTCGAGCTTGGAGACGGCCCGTCTCTGGTTTCTTGCGTAAGTGCAATCCAGAGAGCGTCACCTGCGTCCTGTGCAAGTGCCATTTCGGGACTTGAACCGTAGCTCGGGTGTGCTGCAAGCCATGCTCCGGTGACCTGGCTCACTGGAATGTTCTCCAGTGCCGCAATGTCGGCCAACGACAAGGCGTCGTTGGAGCCAGAGACATAAACTTCTCGGTGATTATCCCCGGTTTCGATGACAAGGTCTCCATTGTCATCCGTCTCCAGCATATAGTGGGTAGAACCTGTTCCCCACCCTGCATCCTGTGTAGGAGGGCTTACCTGAGTCGTCACAGTATGTTGCTCAACGTTCCCGTTGGCATCCTCGACTTCGACGGTAAACCGGAGTGGTCCGGAGTAGTCTGATCCGGTCAAAACCAGCGCGAGTGAGTTGTCAGGGTTTACTGTCAGCTTGCCCACGTCGGGCGCCTCTACGACGCGAACACTCACGGCCGACTCAAAGTTGTCAGGCTGCAGAGTTGCTACACGTCCTCCGATCAATCCAGTTGATGCGAGATCATCTAGTGCGATTGGCATATTAGTACCTTCTGTCTATCCAAGATAATTAACGCCGCACTAGTTAACGAGGCTTCTTGAGAAGCCCTCTTCCGCGCAATGACCCCCTTTGCGCTCAACATTACCAACGGAGAACTGCTCTCCTACCATACTTGCTACTTCTGAACTTCGTTGAAAACGGTTCGGCTTTGCGGCCTTTGTAAGGCGGGAAACACCGCTGACAAGCATAACATGTTATGAGGTGCTCAATGCTCCGTCTCTTGTGCGGAAGTCGGCCAGTTGGGATAGAGGAGGCGCGAATTTCTGCCGATTTAGGGGCGGTAAAGTTAATTCTGAAGCAGTTCGTTAAGATTGAACTAAAGCTGGGCGTACATCCGGTCCTGGGCCATCAGCGATCAAACGGGCGAGTCGGACCGACTCATCTGCGACGACAAAATCTGTGTGCACGACCTCGCGACCAGCCGCCCCCATTCTTTCCCGCAGGTCAGCAGACGTGACAAGTGCTTCGATGTATGTGCGCAGATCCTCTGGGTCACCGGGCCTTGCAAGGTACCCATTTTTCCCATGGGTCACCAACTCGCCAACGCCAGCCACTTGTGTTGCCACAACGGGTAACCCGCAAGCCATCGCTTCCATTAGAACGACAGGCACGCCCTCTGCAAAACTGGGCAGCACACAGATATCACTTTGCCGTAACCTTTGCGCCACCTCCTGCTGGGACAAGTAGCCGGTGAAAGTAATTCGATCTCCGAATTGCGCTGCATCAGCTTCAAGTAGCGTCCGATCCGAACCGTCACCGACCACCGTAAGTCGAAGATTTGGGTGACCGGTGATAAGCGGCTTCAGCGCACTAAGTAATACGCGCAATCCCTTTACGGGTGCCAAACGACCAACGAAGATTAACCGGATCTCCTCGTCGTCCCGACGTGTGCTGGGCCCCGCATAAAGTGCTGGGTTAACACCGCAATGAACAATTCGGAAACGGTCCCAGTGTTCTGGGCAGGAGAACAGCATCAGTTGACTACGGGCGTAGTGACTTATGGTGGCCACAAAACTTGCCTCGGCTGCTTTCGCTCCAAGCCGAACGCCTTCTGGGTCATATAGATCGGAAGGCCCATGCACAGTAAAACTATACGGTACATCCGTCAGGTCCCGAGTTAACATCGCTACAAGCGGCCCGTTTTTAGCGAAATGACAGTGTATGTGACCGATACCCGCACGACGAACAAACTGCGCCATCATCGTTGCTTCCAATAGGTAAGCCAAGTGCAGGAATAGCGATTTCACACCAGGATTGCGCATTTTCAGTGCCCGCCGGAAAGCACGCAGATATCGACCTGGCGTCCGCAAGGCGGCCCATTGGGCAGTAATAAATTCAACGGGATTGCCTGCTTCCCGCAGCAGATAATATGTCTCGCGCGCAGCCTTTTGCTCAGGCGCTCCCGTAAAGCTATCAGGTGAGACGCTCCGACACGAGACCGTGTGCACATCCGCACCTATTGCCCGCAATGCTTCGACCTCTCGTTGAATGAAAGTAAGCGAGCCTAGCGGGTAGATCCCTGTCAGATATGCTATCCGAGGCAGTGGGGTACGCGTGTCCATGTGCCTGCTGTCCATGTTATATTTTCGGCTAGTTCCAGACAAACCGTCGCTCAAGACCAACGAATACAGTATTGGCATCCCGGTCTTCAGCATCGTCCTCTTCGACTCGCGCAAAGGAAATGCCGCTGACCAGGTTCCAGTCTTCTGTAAGCGCGTAGCTATAGCTCAGCGACAGATCAAGCCGCTGAGTGTCAGCGGAATCGACCTCAAGATTATTGACGTCGAGGTAAGACAAATCCACAGAAAATCCGCTGCGTGTAGTAAGCTCTCGACTAAATCCTACTCTGAACAGTGTATTAATCTGCGATTCACCGTCACGATCGCTGAAGGGGGTCATCTCGAGCGATGTATCGAAAGTCCCTCGCGGTAACTCTTCTGCCCAACGCAGACCGAATAGCGGCTCTAAGTCAGCGCCCTCTGTGTCCAAAATGCCGACAGAGTATCCCAGTTCGCGCGTCGATTGCTCAATTGTCTGGCCCAACCGAACTTCAGATTGTCGGCCTGACGTCGTTATTCGGGAATCGATATCAAGGAAGTTCTCACCAATGGGCGTGTCCCGAGCAAGCGCAATACCAAAAACGACTCCATCTTCTACGTTGTCAATTTCGCCCGACTCGTCGACTTCTTCCCACCCAAGACTGAATCGACCGCGCGTTCGAGAATCGAACTGAGTTTCAGCAAAGGTCCGATAGTATGTCGTGATTGTATCAAGTGCACCTTCTCCATCTTCGTCGAAATCTGTTCGGCCAGCTTCAAGGCCCACAGTGAAGCGTGGCGTGAGCACGAAGAACAAATCACCCTCAGCGATTGAACGATCGGCATTAAGAAGCCCAGGGTCATCTGTGTCATCATAGCGGATCTCGCGATACGACAGCAGATAACTCCCGCCAAATGGCCTTTCCAAGCCGAACCCGCCTTCGATTGCGACATCGCTTGTTTCGCGCGTACCGCGGTCAATGGTCCCGAAATCGATACTTTCGGTATCCGAGTTGAAAAAGGAACCTGTATCGGAGCCCAAGTCAAATTCGCTATACCCGAGACTGAGACCGATGTTGCTATTTCCGACATCGCGCATCCAGTCGAGGTCAATTCTGGGACGTTGAATCCCGCTTTCATCGTCCGTACGCAAGTCCAGATCGGCGCCGAACAGCAGTTCGAAACTATCTATACCAGTACGCCGGATGTAACCCCCCTGGAGGGTTGTACGCGCGGTGAAGACGTCCTCGGCTTCATCATCCACTTCCAAATCGGGGTTATCACTATATCTAAGCTCTTCCCTGAAATCGAGAAAGAGTGTTCTGGCGCTGTCTGGCTCGGCCTCGTCCGGACGTGTGAAACGCGGCACCTCTGCCTCGGCATCTGCTGGCACATCTTCTATGTCTTCCGGCGGAAAATCGGCCACAGGACCATCCACCGGCAGCTCCTGAGCATGCAGGACTCCAAAACTTAGTGCAAACACCGTACCCCCTGTCGTGATACGGCGACGCAGCAGGCTACTCGAAGAGGCGCCTTTCTGGGACAATAATGACATCACCATCCTTCAATAGGATATCTCTGCTCACGGTGGCCCCGTTAGCAAGGGCCTTATAGTTGATAGTCTGGACACTTTGTTGACCCGATCGCGGATCGATGCGGCGAAGCTGTACACGTTTGATCGCAGCAAAGCGAGAAGGACCGCCAGCAACCGCTATTGCTTGAAGTGCTGTGCTTCCAGCGTCCATTTCCACAACCCCGGGCAAATTTACTTCGCCCACAACATATATCTCCATCAGATCGCCTTCTTCGGCGGGCTCCAGCGGTTGAACCGATACAAAGACCGTTGGCGCGCTTGCAAAGTTGCTGGCAATCGCGTCCCTGATTCTTGCTTCGATCTGAGGCACGGTTTGACCACTCGCGCGAAGCGTGCCAGCGAATGGAAAACTAAAATTTCCGTCGGGCAAAACCGAGGTGCTGCGATTCAGGCTCGGATCTTCAAGGACCTCGATCACAAGCGTATCTCCGGGCTGAACACGGTAGTTCTCTTGGCCCCATGCCGTAGACGCGATAGCGAGCACAAAAGCAAAGATCAGTCCGGGGAAAAGCACTATTTTTTTCATTGCAGCACGGCCTCTCGATGGAATTTCTTGTGCCGTTGTTTTCTAGTATTGGACGCTGCATTAGAAAACCGGGAACAACAGCAAGTAGCCGATTCCTTGCGGATTGTTATTAAATTGACACGCTTTGAGAGCTACCACTTCTGCATTTGCTAGACGGTCGCGCCGTCGTAAGACTAAGTAGCACAGCCAAAAAGCGGGGCCACCAACAGGGTGAAACATCATCGTGATGTCCTTGCCGCCTTGCAATCATCGCGGTACTATCAAAAGGCCCTTGCCACTTCAGGTGCGGTAGCTGAAACTAAAATTGCCATAAGGTGCGGCAAGAACATCAAAATGCCCAGTTTGGTGGCTTTCATGCGGTCTTAAAGTGTTTGTCGGCCGTTTTTTGGTTACTATATAAAATGAGGCGGCAAGTTAACGTAAACCAATGGTGGTTTGCCGATACGGCAGTGTTGAGTTGAATTAAGAGTGTCTGTTGTGAAAAGCGATCTTTACCTGGAGCACTTCGGATTGTCCGAACGGCCGTTCACTCTGCTGCCGGACCCCGAAATGATGTTCTGGTCGCGCGGCCACAAACGAGCCTATGCGGTACTTGAATATGGCCTGACGACAAGGGCACCGTTGACGGTTGTTACAGGCGAAGTCGGAACAGGTAAGACGACACTCTTGCAGGCGCTGCTTGCGGATATGGATGAAGATGCCGTCGTGGGCCTGATATCCAATGTTCAGGGCGGACGTGGGGACTTGTTGCGATGGGTTCTTAACGCATTTGATTTATCGATCCCTCCGGATGCAGACTACGTCTCGATGTTTCAGCAGTTCGTCGATTTCGTTCTCGAGGCATATGCGGATAACAGGTTTGTTGTTCTAGTGATCGACGAGGCCCAGAACCTGCAGCCTGAGACCTTGGAAGAACTCCGCATGCTGACGAATGTCAATTCGAATAAGGACGAGCTCCTGCAGCTTGTGCTCTTGGGTCAACCCGAGTTGCGTGACATGATCGGGCGCCCCGAACTACGTCAGTTTGCACAGCGTGTCAGCGTAAGTTACCATTTGCGTCCGATGAACCATGAGACAGCTGTTGATTATGTGCGCTTTCGGCTGCGCTGTGCGGGAGGTACCGGTGACGAGATAAATGATCCAGCTATCGAACTAATACACCAGATAAGCGGTGGGGTTCCACGCATTATCAACAAGATCTGCGATCTAGCTTTAGTCTATGCGGCCAGCATAGAAATTCCGTCAGTTGATACGACGATTATTGAGGAGTTGATGGAAGACGGCATCGTGTTTCTGCCTAATTCCACTTCTGATCCGCTGGTGTTGTCGAATAACTATACTATTTGTTCTCCGGAAGCTGCTGAGTAATGTTACCCTTTCGTTTCTATTGGATGCTCATATGGCGTCGCATGCCCCTCATGCTGGCCTTGATGCTGATTTGCTCTGCAATTGCAATATACGCTGCTTTGACGCTGCCCCCTGTATATTCTTCGACAGCGCGCCTACAGGTCGAGGCGCAACAAATCCCCGATGACATGGTTGTTTCGATCGTGCGCACGGACGCTTCCGAGCAACTCCAACTGATCGAAGAACAACTTATGACTCGAGCAAATCTGCTCGATCTTGCGCGAGCGCATCGTGTTTTCGCTGAAATTGACACGATGACGCCAGACCGCATCGTTGCAAAGATGAGGGAGAATACACGTATCCGACGATCCAGCGGTCGCAACCAAGCCACGCTGATGTCGATCACATTTAGTGCCTATCGCGCGCAGGTGGCAGCCAATGTGGTCAATGATTATACGACGCTAGTTCTAGAATCCAACGCAGCGTTCCGTCGTGAGCGAGCGGAAAACACCTTGTCTTTCTTTGAACAGGAAACAGCACGGCTCGCCGAGCAGATTGATGAGAAGAGTGGTGACATCATCGCGTTTAAAAACGCGAACGTAGATGCGCTACCTGAAGATCTGACCTATCGACAAGACAGACAAACGATCCTGCAAGAGCGATTGGGTCGCCTAGAACAAGAACGCGCTTCGGTTATCAATCAGCGAAACGAGATGGTTTCGCTTTTTGAAGCAACTGGGCGATTAGATCAGCCCGTGGAGGATCTTCTCCCCGAGCAGCGTCGCCTTGAGGAGCTTAAGAGCCAGTTACGCGAAGCTCTGACAATCTACTCCGAATCCAATCCCAGAGTTGTCCTGCTGCAAAATCAGATTGCTCAGTTGGAAGAGAGCCTGGCGGAGATTACCATCGTATCAACCGGTAGCGGCACGCCAAGAGAAGAGCCATCTATCATAGATCTAACCTTGGCCGAACAGGATAGGCGTGTGGCTGAGATCGATCAGGAAATTGTTCGGGTAAACGCAGAGCTCGAACGACTAGCACGCGCCATCGCAGCAACGGCCACTAATTCAATTACACTGGAGCGTTTGGAGCGTGATCTGGATAGCATTAGGGAACGCTATAACGCTACCCTTAACAATCTCAACCAGGCGCGCATGGCCGAACGTGTCGAAGTCAATGCTCAGGGTCAGAGGATAAGCTTGATCGAAGGTGCCGTGGTACCTCAGGCACCTTCAGGCCCCGCACGTAAGAAGATCGCTGCAGCTGGTGTCGGCGGGGGCTTGTTTTTAGCTATCGGCGTGTTTGTGTTGTTTGAGTTATTGAACGGCCGGCTTCGCCATCCCGCAGAAATTCAATCAAGGTTCAACATCGTGCCACTGGGTGTCATACCTTATATGGAGACACGCGGCGAGCGATTGGGCCGGCACGCAATGTTGGCGTTCTGGGTCCTTTTGGTTTTTACGGCTGTTCCGCTTGGGCTTTATTATGTACATACAGAAGTCATGCCGCTCGAATTGATAGCTGATAGGGTCCTCCAAAGGCTGGGACTAACCTGATGGCACGGATTGGTGCCCCTTCTGAAGGACGGACATAGGCATGGAAAAGCTTCAGGCTGCACTTACCAAGGCCCGAAATCAGCGCGACAAACGTAGGGTTCAAGGTGTCTCTACTCGTCCGCCCAAGGCCGCAAAATCGCCGCCCTCCCCATCGCCTTGGGAAAATCTGGCCAAGTTAGAACTGTCAGAAGATGTTTTACGCAAGCACCTTGTAGTATCTCAGAAAGCCAATCAGGCATCTTCAAGTTTTGATGTTCTCCGGACACGGATCCTCTTGCAGATGCAGCAGAATGAATGGTCACGCTTAGCGATTACCTCCCCGGCTTCGGCAAGCGGCAAAACCACGATCGCATGTAATCTCGCTCTGGGTCTCGGGCGGCAGAGCGATCTTCGCACTATGTTATTTGATTTCGATCTAGGCGATCCATCTGTTCACAAGTTCTTTGGAATTCAGAAGAAAACTGACTTATCAGATGTCTTGTTTGGACACGTACCTCTGCAAGATCACGCCTTGCGCATTCGTGATAACGTAGCGGTCGTGACCTCATTCAATGCAGACCCAGATCCAACCCGTTTGCTCCTTTCAGATCAGATGGAATTGTTCATTGTTTCCGCCCAAGAGACGTATGAACCCGACATACTCATATTTGATTTACCTGCAATTTTAAGCGGGGATCGCGCACGCGCATTTCTCAAGACAGTTGATTGTGCATTGATTGTAGCAAGGGCAAACCGAACTAAACTCGGTCATTTCGACGCCTGCGAACGCGAGGTTGCAGAAAGTACTAATGTGTTGGGTGTTGTTTTGAATGGTTGCCATCCAAGCGCAATGTCGCAGGAAGATATGTAGTCTTAGAGAGATTAATTTCAGAGATGTGATGCTCTGCCTAAACCCCGAACGATAAAATGCATCAAGTGCGACCAGATGGAGAACACTTTTAGAATTATGAAGAACGTTGGCTTAGGCCTTCCGCCACACAAGACTTATTCCCGATGTTGTTAAGTAAGCGCAGCGCTCTCGCTCGCTTAGAAAGGGCAGGAGATGCTAATCATACATTCCGGGGATGATAAGAAACTATGCAGAATAGGTTTTGAGCATGTATTCAAGGACTGGCAGAACAACTAGTGGTTATTAGTATGAGCCTCAGATCCTGCTTTCATGCTGGTATCAAAAAGATAGTTCTTCCCAGCGGACACTTCGGAGCGAATTGATTATGCTTTTCTTTTTAGTTCGTATAGGTCGTTTTGGGAAATCACGGTGCTAAGCTTTTTGCGCACTAAATTGTCGGGAGATGGCATTGGTGCACGCGTCATACGCGGTTCGGCGCTAACCTTTTTGGGTTTTGGCACGAGCCAGTTTCTTCGGCTGGCGTCAAATCTAATTCTAACACGCTTGTTGTTTCCAGAAGCCTTCGGATTGCTCGCAATAGTCAATCTCTATTTGGCCGGACTGCAAATGCTCTCCGACATTGGACTGACATCCATAATCGTTCGGTCCAAGCGGGGCGAGGACCCTGTATTTCTTGATACGTGTTGGACACTGCAAATTATCCGTGGACTGTTACTAACCGGTATTACGCTAGCTCTCGCCAAACCGCTCTCAGAGTTTTACGAAGAACCAATCTTATATGAATTGATGTTTGGCGTTGCATTTTCGGTCTTCGTTATGGGCTTCCGGTCAACGCGTTTGTCGACGGCACAACGGAATATTCTCTTGGGTCGGATAACACTGCTGGAGCTGGGCTCCCAGTTGCTATCGATCTTTGTGATGATCGGATTAGCCTTAATATGGGAATCTGTTTGGGCGTTGATGCTGGGCGTTATTATGGCGCACACATCAAAGACCGTATTGTCGCATCTGATGCTGCCAGGTCACGCCAACCGGTTTCGTTTGGAACGCGCCGCGCTCATCGAGCAATTTCATTTTGGAAAATACCTCTTTCTCAGTTCCGGCTTGGGCTATCTGCTGGACAACGGTGACCGAGTTTTGCTGACAAAGTATCTAACCCTGGCAAGCATGGGTTTTTACAATATTGCATTCTTCTTCGCATCCGTCCCCACCACATTGATGGGCCGGTTCGTTCAGCAAGTAATTTTCCCGCTATACAGTGCTCGACCACCCGGAGAATCGGCCAAGAACCGACAAGCTATTTCAAAAACCCGGTGTGCGCTGACAGGTGGGATGCTGAGCGCACTATTTCTTCTCGGGCTTATTGGACTATGGCTAATCGAATTTCTTTACACGGATGCATATCAGGCAGCCGGGCCAATTCTTGTCGCATTGACCGTCTCTCAAATGCCGGGCCTTATCATTCAAGGGTATCCCATCTTGCTGGTTGCCGAGGGGAAAACTGGCGTATTCACAGCCTTTCAAGTTTTCAGAGCAACACTACAACTCACTTTGACCGCGTTGGGCTTGATGCAGTATGGACTTATCGGGGCTATCGCAGCGCGACCCCTGGCGGCGTTATTGACATATCCGGTAATCGTCCACTTGATCCGACGTCATAGGGGGCAGGATATCCTACACGATAGCCTCTTTGCCACGCTGACCGTCGTCTACGGCTCAATTGTCATTTGGCTGAACGCTGATGTCGTATCGCTCGTTGCCGCGATCAAATGACAAAGGTGGCCCTGCGCCATTTCTGATACATCCGAATTCAACCAGGGGCTTCGGATATTGTTCCCCCAAACCCAAACAGAGCGATTAATACCCTGCTGAGAAGCGAAAGCACTACGCACAGAAACGGCAGCAGTTGGCGAATAACTTCCCTGCTTGCAGGCAGCAAACTGAAAATCAAAGTATCTTTAATGCACAGTTAAGTACTCAATTTGACCAATAAATTGCGCGCTCCGCTTCTATTTCCGCAACAGCGCGTGCCTTGCCCACCAACAACGCTCTGCGCTGGTATCGCTGGATAAAGCGGCGCAACTCTGGATCTCCGTGCCTCTCAGCACCTCGTAACATCGCCCCAAAATAGCCCTGCACTATTGCTAAACCACCCAATATGTAAGGCTTCTGCCGCATCTTGTTGACGGCCGACGCCAGCAGAAACAATGGCCCGGTTCCCATATAGTACTGTCCGAAGCCGTGTCGGCGGCGACCGGTAAAGATACCTTTCTGGCTTGATCCCATCGCTCGCAAGTGGTTGAAGCGCAATTCTGGTACGTCCCAGCTTACCGCTTTCCAGCCGAGCATCCGGGCCTTGTGGCAATCAATTCCATCCCACATCACCTCGCGCACGAAACCTCCCAGAGCTTCAAACGCAGCAACACGATAGAACTTTGTCATGCCCAGTGACATGTCATCGGAAATATTCTCAGACACCATCTGACCTGCCGCATCTTCGAAATATGCCTTACCAGAACACGACGCGATCCGGCTATCCGCTTCCATCCTATTCATCAGGCTCTCAAAATAGCGATTTGGAAGCTCGAGATCCAAGTCAAGTTTACAAAGATAGGTGTAGTCGGACGGCGTGATGCAATCGTAACCTGCATAAAACGCCTCAACGACACCGGGACCAACCGCCCGATGACCACGATCAGTCTTGAGAACGACCCTGATCCAATCATATTTGGCGGCATATTCGGATAAGATTTGTGGTGTGGCATCCGTAGAGCCGTCATCCACAATTATCCACCTATCCGGTCGCACAGTTTGAGCAACCACACTATCGAGGGTTCTGCGCATGTATTGTTCTTCATTTCTACATGGCGAAATAACAACGTAGCTATGCGGGTCAGCCATGATCGGAAAGCTCCGTCTGAAATGAGATCATCTTTGGTGACTTGTGAATCGGACGGGCCGATTTCCTTTGTATTTCGGTAAGTGCCACAACGTGCACTGTACCCTTCCCGTCTACATTGGTCATCCTAATGCCGTAACTGTTTGCATACTGTCTAAAATCACGGGCAATACTAGAACGCAGAAGATTATGTGTATATGCTCTATAGGGTTGCATTGGATTATTTGTCGTGAATGACGCTGCTAACTCGCTGAGCAAGAGTTTGTATGTAACCCGGCCTTCATTGCCTCCTCGCGAAGAAGTCGGGATACATTTGGATCGTATATGGGAAAGCCGGTTCGTCACGAATGGCGGGGCCGTTCTTAAGAGGTTCGAGTCAGCGCTTACAGCTTACCTAGATGTACCGTTTGTAACGCCGGTCGCCAACGCAACCTTGGGGATTATGCTGGCCCTTCGTCACCTTGGTGTATCAGGTGAGGTGATTACCCCAGCGTTTTCATTTGTGGCAACTGCACATTCGATAAGCTGGCTGGGTGCAGACCCGGTCTTTGCGGACATTGATCCGGTGACGCTCAACGTCGATCCCGATGACGTTGAACGACGTATTACCCCTCGCACAAGCGCTATACTCGCCGTCCATTGCTATGGCATTCCCTGCGATACGAACGCGTTGGCTGAAATCGCTGAACGCCACGGGCTAGCCCTGATATACGATGGGGCTCACTGCTTTGGCGCGAAGGACAGCAGTGGCACCCTCCTACGCCACGGTCATCTGTCAGTCGTGAGCTTTCATGCCACCAAAGTGTTCAGTACCTTGGAAGGCGGTGCAATCATTTCACATGACCCGGAAACAAAGCTGGCGCTTGATCGCCTTTGTAACTACGGAATCGTCGATGAAGCGCAAATTGACACGATAGGCCTCAATGCAAAGATGAGTGAATTGCACGCTGCAGTAGGCCTTGCGCAGCTTGCGTATGTGGATGAAGACATCGCTCTGAGAGGACAGGTAGCGCAGAGGTATAGGGAATGTCTTGAAGGCACGGTTGGCATTCGCTGCGTCTATTCGCCCGCTACTTACGGGCAGAATAACTATGCATTTCCGATCATGGTGGAGCCTAGTTATCCTTTAAGCTGTTCAGAACTTAAAGCCCGCCTGGCAGCGCACAACATTTATGCACGGCGATACTTCTTTCCTTTGCTAAGCCAGTTGCCGATGTACCGCGACCTACCTTCAGCCAATCCAGTGGGATTACCAAACTCTATCACAGCTGCAGGGCAGGTATTGTGCCTGCCTCTTTACCCCGATTTGGCGCTGGAAGACCAAAACCGGATTATCGATTTGATCCGCGAAGTATGAATTGTAATTTTTGCATTCAGAACAAAGATAGTTAACCTGGATGCCCTGTTGTGCTAGCATAACTTAAACGCAATTTGCATCGATACTTAACTTGCCTTTCAAAGACCTGATAGATCGCGAACCAAATAAGCTCATGACTTTTGGAGTTCCGAATGCATCGTAATTTGGCCGCTTTATACAGTCGGCGTGAAAATATACTTTTTTTGTGCACCAAACTTAAGCAGTACAGGTTACCTAGACCTAGTCTGCTCGATGCAAAGATATCTCCACTTATCTATAGGGGGCCTCCACCATGCCCCTAGATACTGTGGCGCTAAGATGGTGCTTTAACCGTCTCATCTCTGGCCCGGGTCCAAATATACGTAGCCTGGCCAGCGACAGCTGGGAAATTTGTCCGTCCGACATTACTAATACTCCTCCGGCAATTTATGTCGCATCGTCTCTTGATCGCATCACAGCACTTTCCCCCTGGCGAAATTGGGAAACAGAGCGACACTCGATTGAAGGTCGCGACACTGAGCACGCTGCCACGCGCGCCTACCTGATAAAAGATGTCACGATTTCTGGATCCTTTCTTTTCCATGGCGCAGCACGCACGCAAGAGGGCTTCGGTTCTTTTAAGCTTTTACAGAATAACAACAATTCGAAGGAGCATCTCAGCGAAGCTTGCCTAACATCATGTTGGTCCGGCAGTCATTATTTTGGAGTTTTTATGAGAGCATCATTGCCTCAGGAAATGCTAGCCCAACACGCCGAAACAACAATCTCGATGGTGACAAAACCCTATGATCACGAAGCTGGTTATCGGCGATTGCTCCAACTACCCTTGCCTACACCTGTAACCTCCGCGCACGTTAAGCGACTAACACTCTATACAGACTATGCACACAACGCCTCAAAAGCGGTACGTTTTTCCGAGCTGCGTCGCCGTCTACGCACTTCAGTTGGTTCGGTTGGCATTGGCAGGCCGGGCGCCTATCTTAAACGCGGAGAAACCGGCGAGCGCCGCATTGTTGTGAATGAGCAAGCTCTGGAAGATGTGCTCAGCGCTAAAGGCTTCGACATTGTCGAACCCGCCAAGCTATCCCCCCGTGAAGTATCCAAACGGTTGCTCGATGTGCCAATCATCGTCAGCGTCGAGGGTAGTCATCTGGCCCATGGGATCTATTCAGTGGCTGAAGGTGGCACTTTTTTGGTCCTTCAACCCCCAGACCGTTTTGCTATGGCTTTCAAGGAATTCACTGACCGCGCAGGAATGCGGTTTGCCTTTACTGTGGGCCATCCCGCGGATAATGGTTTTAGTATTGATATTGACGAATTGGAACGCACGTTAGATCTTCTATAATGACTGGTGACAAAAATTTCTGCAAAGAGTTGATCCTTTTGCCGAGCCTCAAGGCAAGGCGCAGTAAAGACGGTCGACTAGTGGTAACAAAGAAGTTTCTTGAAGGTGCCGCTCAATATGCGCGCACATGGCCTGGCCCGGTCACCTCTCTGATTGCTCTGGATACGCGGCCCGGCATTGATATGGACCAAGTCGAAGTCGCCCCCGACCGACTTGAGACCGGACTGGAAATACGACCCAATGACAGGGACGAACTGGCAGCACGCTTGTGCTCTGCCGCGGTGGTGTTAGCGCTTTTGTCCCCGGATGAGACTGAAACGGTTGTTCTCTGCCGCGAAATTGGTGTGCCTGTAGTATTTGTATCTGAATATTCACCCCAGACAGAGCTACAGATAATCAATGTAACTACATCCAATCCTTTGCGAAAACTGCGGCGTAGGCTGTATGTAGTGGGCGCCGAACGTAAACGCCGCCTGCTCGCTCGTCAATTTGCTGCGGGACTACAATGTAATGGCACTCCCACTTACGAAATCTATTCTCCTTTGGTAAAAGAGGTGTTTCTGTATTTCGACAATCGTGTTCGCACCAAGGATATAATTGACGACTGCGGGCTAGAAGCCAAACATGCGCAGATGGACAAAGGCGAACCTCTCCGATTGGTTTTCGGTGGACGGTTGAGCGCCATGAAAGGTGTGTTAGAACTGCCCCGGGTCGCTCAGGCGTTGGACCGGCTTAAAGTACCCTATCAGTTTGATATATTCGGCAGCGGCGATCAAGAAGAGGCTTTGCGACGTAGCATCTCTAAACGCGGGCTATCTGATCGTATGAAGGTTCGTCCGCCCATCGATTTCACCTCGGGATGGATCCCTTTTTTAAAGAAGAATGCAGACCTATTTGTTTGCTGCCACCCTCAAGGAGATCCGTCTAGTACTTATACTGAAGTAATGAGCTGCGGCGTACCCATAGTGGGTTATGCCAATGAGGCGTTTTCCGGAATCGTCAGCGAGTCAGGCGCGGGTTGGTCCGTGCCGGTAGGTAATGCTGCAGAACTTGCAGCGCAGGTTAGTAAATTGAACCTAGACCGCGCAGCCTTACGCAAAATGGCCTGTCGCAGCCGCGATTTTGGGGCCTCTCATAGCTTTGAACCTACTTTCCACAAGCGTGCCACTCACCTCATTAGGGCCAGTCGACTTCCTCAATCACTCAAGGCCCGGTCCTTACAAACCAGATCAGCTTATTGAGCTCAGTTAAATAAGCTTTGTTGATCAGTTCCACATACAGCGTTTTAATTGGTGCAATGTGCTACGGTATATAGCAGTCTCGCTAATGCAGATTCAGGATAGAACGAATAGGAAAGAAGTGTTCCCCCCAAGAGCTTTCATAATTGGTGCACAGAAATCAGGAACTACCTATCTGGCGGGGCTTCTCGACCAGTCACCGCAAATCTGTGTATCCAATCCAAAAGAACCTCATTTTTTTTCTCAGCACTACGACAAGGGTATCGACTATTATAGGTCTTGTTTTCCGAACGCTGATGCAAAAGTAATGATAGACGCCTCTACGACTTACTCATTTTTACGTCCGCATGATCAATTAACTGCGCCAATTGCGCCCGGTGTCGTAGATCCGATACCGGAACGCATCGCCAAACTGCGTCCAGATGCACGTATCATTTACATTCTTCGGCACCCCGTAGAACGAGCGATATCCGCTCTTAAGCATAAGTTGCGGGATGTACCTGTCACAGAAAGGCCGGTGAAACTCCTCGATGCATTGCGAGAAGATCCCATGTTTGTCTTGATCGGCCGTTATGGTGATCAGATAGAACGATACCTTGAAGTATTTGATCGAGAACAGATATTGCTCCTTAAATTTGATGACCTGCGGAAAGACCCTGCAACAGTTGTCAACACGTGCCTTGAGTTTCTGGAATGCGAGTATTTTCATGTTGATACAAAGCGCAATCCGGAGAGCCGACATGCAGCCTCAAGCTATAACACACTCGGTCGCCTACTGAGACGCTTACCTTCCGGCTTCACAAGTGCAATCAAGAATAGCTTGCCGACATCGATGCTACTTCAAGCGCGTAACTCCGTACAGGTGCCTGCTCAACAGATTGAAATTGAGGATAAATCTGAAGTAATGAAGCTCTTTTTAGATGACCTCGAAAAGCTGAGAACCCTGACGGGTATCGAACTCATATAGGCATCAAGGGGCAGCCATGGCCGTATTGGCGTTGCGGGTTTAGGGATACGTTCGAGGACCGCTTCAGAATAACCTTCGCCTAATCCGAATTCCTTTGCCTTATAGCTGATAGGACTCTTTTCACGCAGCTCTTCCACCGAGATATCGTTAGCGACAGAACCCTTTTCGTGAAAGTTTTCGGGTAGATAACCATTGGCTAGCAGCCTCCAGTTAAAATCGATATCGCCTCCGATGTTGTCAATCATCATGATCACGACTGTCGGGATGTGTCGCAAACTTTTAGAATGGCCAAAGTAGCGACAAATCCGACCATCTTGATCGTTAGCGCAGCTCCCAGCACCAACGCAGCAGAATCTTCGGCAAGCTGAAAGGCGAGCAAACTGAGAGCCACTGTTGCCAAACCAGTGCCCGACAACGCTACGATTTGGGCGAAGAACAGATGGCGATTATGTTCGATTTTTCAGAACTGAAAGCATCGGATCAAAGATATTTGCTAATACTCTTCAATTCTTCCGCGGCTTGCCTGGAATCATCCTTGCCCGTCAGACAGTGATCGATATGGTCGTGAATAAGCGCTCGTTTTGCGTTCGTAACTGCTTTTTCAACCGCGTGTAGTTGCTGCGCGACGTCTGCGCAGGGACTCTGCTGTTCTAACATCTTGATGACTTTCGCAAGATGGCCTTCGGCCCGCTTAAGCCGCGCGATAATCGTTGGGTGTGAGGTGTGCTTGTGATTCATATCACAACCACATATCCCTACCAGGGGGATAGGACAATAGGAAATCCTGCCGCGTCAATATGGGTTCGAAATTTGACTCGATTATACTAGAGATCTGGTTCAAAGGTGCACTGGCATCAACGCTAGCTGACCAGCCCAGTCGCGCTCACAATGAAATTCCGCGTGTATTAACGACAACTGCTACTCAGCGGCGCTCTTGAGTGAAGCCATAAGGTTGCGAAACTTCTCACCTTGTACGGCGACATGGTCACGCAGCGCATTCGCTGTTTCTTCCGGTACGCCTTTTTTCAGGGCTCTGACAATTTCTTCGTGTTCGGCCATGGACTGGGCCATACGACCACGGAACCGAAGCTGCTGTCGACGGAATGGTTTGAGCCTTCTGTGCAGCTTGGAAGTTTCTTGCTCTAAGAATGCATTGCCGGACTGTTGATAGATGATTCGATGGAACCGCTCGTTTTCCAGATAGTACGCATCGGGATTGCCCGCATCCACGGCCAGTTGGCATTTGCTGTTAGCTTCGGTCAGTTCAAGCAAAGCTTCATCGGAAATGCGCAACGCCGCAAGTCGACCGCAAACGGCTTCAAGCTCGGCCATGACCTCGAACATCTCCATCAGTTCCACCGGGCCGGGCTGTCGGACAAAAGCGCCCCGCCGCGCTATCAGATCGACCAACCCCGACAAGGCAAGTCTCTGGAATGCTTCCCTAAGTGGCGTTCGTGAGACCCCGAACTGCTCAGCCAGTTTGACCTCATCTAGACGGTCACCGTCCGAAAATGTCCCGTCAAAAATCAGCTCTTCCAAATCCTGAGCGATGGTATCTGCAAGTCGTTGGTCCATAGGTTTCTGTTTTACTTGTGATTAGGCGAGAACTCAAGAAATCATATCTTGTATACAAAAACCTTGACTAAAAAAACATTACTGCCCTATGCTCCTATTCATCCCCGGCTCATCCGGGACTGAAAACGGGAGGAAAAAATGAAATCAGTGTTCAAAACGGCGGTCGCTGCGTTGGCGCTTGCATCCGCCGGTACATTGGTGTCAGCGGAGGAACTGCGCCTGTCACATCAGTGGTCGAACAAGGACATTCGCCATCAAGTAGCACAGATTGTTGCAGACGAGGTTGCGGCGGCGGACGTTGATCTGGAAATCAAGATTTTCGGCTCGAAATCGCTGTTCAAGCCGCGCGAGCAGTACAAGCCGCTCAGCCGCGGTCAATTGGATATGACCATACTGCCGCTGTCCTACGCCGGCGGTCAGCAGCCTGCCTATAATCTGACGCTGATGCCGGGATTGGTGAAAAACCACGATCACGCTGCCCGTCTGGCCGACTCGCCCTTCATGGAGGCGTTGGAAGAGAAAATGGCTCAGGACGACGTGATGGTGCTGGTGCATGGCTATCTGGCCGGTGGCTTCGCCGGTAAAGACAAGTGCATCACGAACCCTGAGGATGTCGCAGGCCTGCAGACTCGCGCGGCAGGTAAATCCTTTGAGCAGATGCTGGCCGGCGCTGATGCCTCGATCGCATCAATGGCGTCGTCGGAAATCTATAACGCCATGCAAACCGGCGTTTTGCAGGCGGCCAACACGTCGTCCTCGTCCTTTGTCAGCTACCGCATCTACGAGCAGGTTGCCTGCTATACCCCTGCGGGCGATGTGGCGCTGTGGTTCATGTATCAGCCGCTGCTGATGAACAAATCCACCTTCGACGGACTGAACCAAGATCAGCAAGCCGCATTGCTGGCTGCATCGGAAAAGGCACAGGCCTTCTATTTGGAAGAGGCCAAGAAACAGGACGCCAACTCGGCGAAAGTTTTTGCCGACGCCGGTGTTGAGATTGCGGAGATGAGCGCCGAAGACTTCGAAGCATGGCGTACGCTGGCAATGGAAACATCTTACAAGGCCTTCGTAGAAGAGGTTCCTGATGGGCAGGACCTGCTGGACAAGGCTCTGGCAGTCGAATGACCCCATCTTGCCGGGCGGCCTGCCGCCGCTCGGCATCCGATCTTGGTTCTGATCTTCTCTGATCTTCAGACTTAATTGCATCTCAATCACAGGAGGCGCAAATGGCCGGTCATAGCTCTGCCGTTGCTTCCCACACAGGGAACAATCCCTTCCTTCGCTTTGTCGCTGCGCTTTCAACTCTGGCTGGATGGTGTTCCGCAGGCATGATCGTCGCTGCTGTCGCCATCACCTGCCAGATGATCATCGTGCGCTTCGTGCTGAATCAATCGACCATTTGGCAAACCGAAGCGGTCATTTATCTGGTCATCGCCGCAACCCTGGTCGGTCTGCCTTATGTGCAGCGCCTGCGCGGTCACGTGAATGTTGACCTGATCCCGATTTCGCTCGCACCTCGAGCCCGCTTTTACATGGCGATCCTGACTTCGGTTCTGTCCATCGCCATCGTCTCAGTCATGCTGTTCTACGGCTACGAGTATTGGCACTTCGCATGGGAGCGCGGATGGAAATCCGACACCGTTTGGGGCGTTCGCCTGTGGATCCCCTACCTCGCCATCCCAGTTGGCTTTGGTCTGCTGTTGTTGCAACTGATCGCCGATCTCGTCGCCGTCCTGCTTGGCATCGATAAACCATTTGGTCTGGAGTAAAGCCGATGGATCCCCTTCTGCTCGGCGCTATTGTCGCCATCGCCACCATCCTTGTTCTTTTCTCGGGCGTGTCCGTGGCCATCGGCCTGCTGATCGTCTCGGCTGGGTTCCTAATCGTCTTTGACGGACCGCGCTCGCTGGAACTGATGCCGGAAATCCTGTTCGGCAAACTCGATAACTTCGCCCTTCTGTCTATCCCGATGTTCATCATCATGGGGGCCTCAATCGCCTCTACCAGAGCTGGAGCGGATTTGTACGAAGCGCTGGAACGCTGGCTGACCCGTGTTCCCGGCGGTCTGGTCGTATCAAACCTCGGTGCCTGTGCCCTATTTGCGGCTATGTCCGGTTCGTCACCCGCGACCTGTGCCGCCATCGGCAAGATGGGTATCCCGGAGATGCGCAAACGTGGCTATCCTGACGGCGTCGCCGCCGGTTCGATCGCTGCAGGCGGTACTCTGGGAATCCTGATCCCGCCATCGGTCACCATGATCGTTTACGGTATTGCCACCGAAACCTCGATTGGCCGTCTGTTTCTGGCCGGTGTGATCCCGGGCCTTATGCTGGTGGGTCTGTTCATGGCCTGGTCGCTGTATTCGACCTGGAAATCCGGTGACGCGACCCGTCTGGGTTCGGGCAGCTACACCTGGGCCGAACGGTTCGAGATTCTGCCGCGCGTGCTGCCCTTCCTCGGCATCATTCTGGGTGTGCTTTACGCCATGTATGGCGGTATCGCCACCCCGTCGGAAACGGCTGCTGTCGGTGCCCTGCTCTGCCTGCTGATCGCGATGAT
Source organism: Ruegeria sp. HKCCD3925 (assembly GCF_057221175.1). Classification (NCBI taxonomy): domain Bacteria; kingdom Pseudomonadati; phylum Pseudomonadota; class Alphaproteobacteria; order Rhodobacterales; family Roseobacteraceae; genus Ruegeria; species Ruegeria sp. HKCCD3925. The sequence goes on along the minus strand of NZ_JBWVBI010000002.1, from coordinate 555,932 downwards.
CATCTACAAGCTGTGGAACCCCAAGGACATCTGGGTCGTGCTGCGCGACAGCACCAAGGAAAGCGTGATGATCCTGTTCATCATCGCCGCTGCCGGTGTGTTCTCTTACATGCTCAGCTCGCTGTTCATCACACAGGCGATTGCCGAATGGATCGGTACGCTGGACGTGAACCGTTGGGTTCTGATGGGTGCGGTCAACGTGTTCCTGCTGATCGCCGGGTTCTTTCTGCCGCCCGTCGCTGTGATCCTGATGGCGGCACCGATCCTGCTGCCGATTATCACCACCGCTGGCTTCGATCCGATCTGGTTTGCGGTTGTACTGACCATCAACATGGAGATTGGCCTGATCTCGCCCCCTGTCGGCCTGAACCTCTATGTGATCAACGGCATTGCGCCCGACATCTCGCTCAAGACCATCCTGACAGGCTCTCTCCCCTTCGTGGCCTGCATGGTGATCGCGATTGTCCTGCTGTGCCTGTTCCCCGGTCTGGCCACATGGCTGCCTGACCTGGTGATGGGAGCAGCGGTATGACCCTGCTGGCGGATCTTCTATCCACCGTGTTCGAGCGGCGTTACCGCCGCGACGGCGCGGTGGCTCCGGATGGCCGACCACTGACCGAACTGGCCGACGCGCTGGTTGGGTCAGCGGGGGAAACTTCGGGGCTGGCGCTGGCCGAGGAAATTCTGACCCGGTTCGATACGCTGAGTGATGACGACAAGCTGGAGTTCTTCCGCTATCTCGCCACCGCCATGAATATCGATCCCGAGGCGGTACGTTCGTCACTGGACGAATACGAGCGCAACCCTTCGAAAGCGACCTATCGCACCTTTGCGGCTGCGGTGGAACCGGCCCGGCAGGAAATGATCCGCCGTCTGAACCGGGTACCCGGTGCCACCGGAGCGCTGGTTCAGATGCGCGCCGACCTATTGCGACTGGGCGGCAAGGAGCCCGAATTGCAGGCGCTTGACCTGGACTTCCGGCACCTGTTTGCCAGCTGGTTCAATCGTGGCTTTCTGGTGCTGCGCCCGATCAACTGGGAAAGCCCGGCGCATATTCTGGAAAAGATCATTGCGTATGAGGCGGTCCATGCCATCGACAGCTGGGATGACCTGCGCCGCAGGCTGGAACCCACTGACCGGCGCTGCTTTGCCTTTTTTCATCCCTCGATGCCTGATGAGCCGCTGATCTTTGTCGAAGTGGCGCTGAACAGCGGTATTCCGGGTTCCGTACAGGCCTTGCTCGCCGAAGACCGCGATCCATTGCCCGAAGATCAGGCCGATACGGCTGTGTTCTACTCGATCTCCAACTGTCAGGCCGGGTTGGCCAGCATCTCTTTCGGCAATTCGCTGATCAAACAGGTGGCCTCGGACCTGTCGGCTGAGTTGGCGGGGCTGAAAACCTTCGTCACGCTCTCGCCAATTCCGGGGCTGACCAAATGGTTGTCGCAGGAAGGCATCGATTGGAACATCGAAGAGCCCGATCAGATGAAAGCACTGGCCGCACATTACCTGTTGAACGCCAAAGGTCGGGGCGATCTGCCGTTCGATCCGGTGGCACGGTTCCATCTTGGCAACGGTGCGCTGGTCCATGCGGTTCATGCCGACGCAGATGTTTCGGACAAGGGCCGGGCACAGTCCGGTGGCACCATGGTCAACTATCTTTATGACCTTGGCCGCGTAGCGCAGAACCACGAACAGTTCGCCAACACCCGCGAGGTAATCGCCTCGTCCGAGGCCAAATCGCTTGCCGCGTCAGCCTCTCTCACCACGACACAGGAAAGGTAACCCTTATGGCCAATCCTCTCTATGACGGTTTGTTCGGCGCACATGCCGGTAAAGACACAGCTTTTTTGCAGTTGCTCGACGGAACGACCATCACCCATCAGGACTTCCTGAGCACCGCCGCACAAATCGCCCATGTGGCGACGCAGCTGGGCCTGAAACCCGGCGACCGGGTTGCGGCACAGATCGAGAAATCGCCCGAAGCGCTGGCGCTATATGCTGCCTGTGCGCAGGCAGGTCTTGTATTCCTGCCGCTCAATACCGCTTACACTGTGGATGAATTGACCTATTTCATCGAAAACAGTGGCGCCTCGCTGATCGTTTGTGACAGCCGCAGCGAAGAGAAACTCGCCCCGGTTGGTGCGCAGCTAGGCGCGAAGGTGGAAACCCTGAACGCTGATGGCAGCGGCAGCCTGATGGAGCAGGCTGCAGCAATGCCTGCCAGCTTTGACACCGTTGACCGTGATGACGACGATCTGGCCGCATTCCTCTATACATCGGGGACCACAGGCCGATCGAAGGGTGCGATGCTGACCCAGAACAACCTGTTGTCGAATGCACAGACGCTGGTCAAAGAATGGCGCTTCACATCCGACGACGTGCTGCTGCATGCGCTGCCGATCTTTCACACTCACGGACTATTCGTGGCCACCAATGTCACGCTGGCTGCAGGCAGCAGCATCGTTTTTATGCCCAAGTTCGATCTGGATGAGATCATCGGGCGGATGCCCAATGCCACGACCATGATGGGTGTGCCAACCTTCTACACCCGCCTTCTGGACGATGACCGCTTCACCAAGAATCTGGCCGCACATATGCGCCTGTTTGTTTCAGGCTCGGCACCCTTGCTGGCCGAAACCCATGTACAGTTCGCAGAACGCACTGGCCATCGCATCCTTGAACGCTATGGCATGACCGAAACCAACATGAACACCTCGAACCCCTATGACGGCGACCGCCGCGCAGGCACGGTGGGCTTTCCATTGCCTGGGGTCGAGCTGCAGATCTGTGATTCAGACGGCAATGCGCTGGCTCAGGGCGAGATCGGCGAGATCGAGGTACGCGGGCCCAACGTGTTCAAAGGTTACTGGCAGATGCCGGAGAAGACTGCCGCCGAACTGCGCGAGAACGGGTTCTTCATCACTGGCGATTTGGGCCGGATCGACGAAGACGGCTATGTTCATATTGTTGGCCGCAACAAAGACCTTATTATTTCAGGCGGTTACAACATCTATCCCAAAGAAATCGAGCTGGTTCTGGATGACCAGTCCGGCGTGCTGGAAAGCGCCGTGGTGGGCGTTCCACATCCCGATTTCGGCGAAACTGTTCTGGGCGTGATCGTTGCAGAGCCGGGCCAAACCCCCGATCTGGACGCAATGATGGAGGCCGTGCGCGGTAGCTTGGCGCGGTTTAAGCATCCACGCAAACTGATCCTGCTGGACGAACTACCCCGCAACACCATGGGCAAAGTTCAAAAGAACATCCTGCGCGACCGATACAAAGACATGTTCGTGGCAGCGTAAGATGACCCTCCCCGGCCCAGTAGCCCCTCTTCTCGATAATGCTACGGGCCTAACTTCAACAACCAGGGCAGGCGGACCTGTTCCCTGCTCGGGTTGTTGAATTTTTCTACCTGCTGGAGAACCAGAAATGTATGGAAATATTCTAGTCCCTGTTTCCTTTGATACCGACCGCGACGCGCAAAGAGCGCTGGATGTTGCACAAACTCTCCGCTCGGATGGTGGTCATATCACTCTATTGCATGTCATTGAGCACCTTCCGCAATACACAAGCGACCTGCTTCCTGAAAACCATCTGGATATCGCAAAGACCAGTGTTACTGACAAACTGGGCCCACTAGTGGACGGGGTAGCGGACTCCAAAATTGAAATTGTCGAAGGACAGTCGGGCCGTGGAATTCTCGATTATGCAACGAATAACAATGCAGACTGCATCGTTATCGCAAGCCACCAGCCTGGATTGCAGGATTATCTACTGGGGTCCACAGCGGCACGCGTAGTCAGGCATGCAAACTGTTCCGTACACGTGGTGCGATAGTCTGGTCTAGGGATCAGAAGCAACGCCCACACACGACCGTCATACACCGCTAATACATCTGAAATGGCACTGAGCGGTCTATTCCAAGTCGTGTTTACGATATTCTCTAAGAGGAAAAAGAGTGACCAGCCCGAATACGTCTAAAGTGTTAATCCTTCTCGGCCCTCCTGGTGCCGGTAAGGGAACGCAATCCCGACTGCTTGAGCAAAAATTTGGCTTGGTTCAGTTGTCGACAGGCGATTTGCTCCGCAGATCGATTGAAAGCGGCAGCGAAACAGGCAAGGCGGTGGAATCTATCATGGCTGAAGGCAGGCTCGTCGGAGATGACATCGTCATTTCGATCTTGCGTGACCGTATGAGGGATTCGGACTGTGCCGGAGGGGTGATATTAGACGGATTTCCACGCACGCTTAGCCAGGCGCGCGCATTGGATCAACTATTGGCGGAAACGGGGCAGCAGATCAGCGCTGTCGTCAGTCTTGCGGTGGATGACAAGAAGATGGTCGACCGCATTTCCGGTCGCTTTACTTGTGCAGGATGTGGCGAAGGTTACCATGATACATTCAAACCGCCTGAGGCAGCGGAACGCTGCGACAATTGCGGAGGCTCTGAGTTTAAGCGCCGCGCTGACGACAAGGCCGAAACAGTCGCTGCACGCCTGATTGAATATCGTGAACAGACTTCACCCTTGATCGACTACTATAGCCATATGGGCGTTTTGGCGAATGTTGACGCAATTGGACCGATCGAGGCAATCAATCGAAGCATCGAGGCCGCCATATCGTCAAGGTCGTGATGACAAAAGAAAGCAGAGGAATAAGACCTTTGCAATTACGCTTAGCCAAAGCAAAAACAGACCCAAGAAAGGCTGTTCAGACGTCATTTTCTTAAATGCGAAACGTCTTTAAGAAAAGAAAAGCGCTTGCGGTAATCTCCCGGCGAGAGGTCGACTATTTCGTGAAACATTCGGCGGAATGCTGAAACATCCATATACCTCTCCCGGGCGATGGTTTCGATACTGGACTGCGATAGTTCCAGCCTCTGACATGCATTGGTGATGCGACGCTGTTGCAGGTATTCCGATGGCGTGAAACCCGTGGCCGTCAGGAATCGGAATCCAAAAGTGCGCAGCTCAAGTCGAGCGGTGCGGGCCAATTCGGAAACCGGGATCGGGCCCGCATAACGCATTTGCACTCAATGCTGCGTTCGAAGGATTGCGTTGCCCCCATGAGTCAGGTTGGGCGAAAAAGAGATGTAAAAGCTCTGCGCCCGCTCGCCAGGGTCGATCAGAAAAAACCGGGCGACCTGCATCAGTGGTCGCGGTGCGAGCAGCTTGGTAGGCAAAGTGCTACTGCCACCTCCAACGAACAAGACAGGGGATGCCAGATTGAGATCGACGTTCACTCGGTCCCAGATCTATTGTTCATGAGGCATCACCAAATTGGACTATGTCGTTCTAGGAAGTTTAGTCGGTAAGATCTTTTTGCGACGCATGTAAGGTGCGCTCTGCAGCATTCCAGCCACTACTCGAGCACCCATTGCAGAGAGCAGTCCCATGACCGTCGGAGATGATGCCATTGGGACAGTCATCACGACAAGCGCCGCTCGCACATTATTGATCGCAGCCTTGCACTCGTATTTTGCGACAAGGCTTCGCGCGCGCTGCCTGAGGAAACCCGGCGAGGAAGGTTGCGATGACTGCAACCCATGTCACCAATGGGGTGTCGAAGAACGGGGCAATTACACGGCCTGCGGTGACCTCAAGTATTAACCCTATGGCAGCCCAAAAGAGGATCGAACTGATTGTGAACAAGAATATCAGTGCGATCCAGTCAAAAGCCACCTTAATTCGCGAGTTGCTCCTGAGTTTCAGGTTCTCTGCGTATCGATCTATTGTAGTGCCGGTAAAAAAGAGTTTCGGAATAAAAGCAGAATGAGAAGTCCACTGCGACTGAGCTTCGCAAGTGTTGTTATTGCCCGCGCCTACGCAGTGTCATGTTTTGTATCTAAGTGATTTTCTTTTCGCTCTTTCAGCAGGCTCGTCAACCAATCCGGGTCCATCTCGGGAACCAAACTTAGCAGCAGCTTTGTATAGTCCGGGAAGGGTTCGGATAGAACGGTATTCTTCAATCCCTGCTCGACGACTTGACCATTCAGCATCACAACAATCTCGTCCGAAATAGCCTCGACCGTGGCAATGTCATGCGTGATGAACAGATAGGAAATTCCGCGCTCCTTTTGTAGGCGCATCAGCAATTGCAGTATGCCCTCCTGCACAATCTGGTCCAGTGCGGACGTCACTTCGTCACAAATAATCACCTCAGGGTCGGCGGCCAGAGCGCGAGCAATGCAAATTCTCTGTTTTTGTCCGCCGGACAATTCGCTGGGAAGACGATCATAGAAGTCTTCCGACAACTCGATGGCTTCAAGCAGTTCGATGACCCAGTCCTCCTGCGCCCGGCCCCGCAGACCATGATAAAATTCCAGCGGACGTCCAATGATTTCACCTACGGTTTGACGCGGGTTCATCGCGGTATCGGCCATCTGATAAATCATCTGAATTCTGCGCAGCTGATCACGGCTGCGATTTTTCAGTTCGTTTGGCAGGACCTCGCTATTGAACGTGACCTGCCCGCTTGTGGCTGGCAGCAAGCCGGTGATCACCCGCGCCGTGGTCGATTTACCAGATCCGGATTCGCCGACAATCGACACCGTGCGCCCCCGCGGCAGGCTGATTGACACATTGTTCAACACCTTGGCGCTCTTGCCATAGGCCGCATCCACACCGTCAATTTTAAGGATGATATCATCCGAAGTCTCGGCCTGCTTTTGCAATAGCCGCACGGACCAGAGGGATTTGGTATACTCTTGCTCGGGCGCAGACAGCATTTTGCGCGTTTCCGCCTCTTCTACCTCTTCTCCATAGCGCAGCACCTTGATCCGGTCCGCCATCTGCGCGACCACCGCCAGGTCATGGGTTATGTAGATTGCGGCGGTATGAAATTCTTCGACGATCCGGCGCATAGCAGTCAGAACCTCGACCTGGGTCGTCACATCCAGCGCAGTTGTCGGTTCGTCGAAAATGATCAAATCGGGACGGGGTGACATCGCCATGGCTGTCATGATCCGCTGTAACTGGCCACCGGAGACCTGATGCGGATAGCGGTCACCAATCGTTTCGGGATGCGGTAACGACAACGAGGCATAAAGCGCGCGGGCATCCTCACGCGCGACATTCTCGGGTTGCAGTCCCTCGCGCACCGTTGCAGCAACGGTCTGATCCAACAACTTATGCGCCGGGTTGAACGACGCAGCCGCCGATTGGGCCACATAGGCTATCCGCGATCCCCACAGATGCTGCAGCACGTGGTCGTCCAGATCCCGCAACTCCTGCCCCTTGAACCGGATCGAACCGCCCGTGATACGACAGCCGGGCTGAGTGTATCCCATAGCCGCTTTGCCCAGCGTCGACTTGCCCGCGCCACTTTCGCCTATCAGGCCCAGCACCTCACCGCGCTTCAGGGTCAGGTTGACACCTCTGATGATCGGATTCCACTTTTCGTCCGAGAACCCCTCGATACGGATGTCGCGCATATCCAGCAGAAGGTCAGTCTCAGTGTTCATCGCGTAATCCGCTTGTTTTGTGCAAGAACCAGTCGACGACAAAGTTGACCGCCACAGTGATCAACGCGATCGAGGCAGCGGGCAGCAGCGGCGTGACCCCGGCCTTGAAATCATATTTGGCGAATTGGATCAGGTTGGCGGTCTCGCGCACCATGGTTCCCCAATCGGCGGTGGGGGGCTGAATACCGACGCCCAGAAAGCTGAGCGCAGCGATGGTTAGGAACACGAAACAGAATCGCAGCCCGAACTCGGCCACCAGCGGAGGCATGATGTTGGGCAAAATCTCGCGACGCATCACCCAAGGCAGTTTTTCGCCGCGCAGCCGGGCTGCCTCGACATAATCCATCACTGCCACGTTCACCGCCACAGCGCGAGTCAGGCGGAACACGCGGGTTGAATCCAGAATCGCAATAATCAAAATCAACGACAGCGCCGACGAGCCGAAAATCGACAGCAGCATCAGCGCGAAAATCAGGCTGGGAATGGCCATAAATATATCTACGCCCCGGCTGATCAATTGATCCAGCCAACTGCGGTTAATCGCAGCGATCAGCCCCAGACCGCCTCCGATGAAGAACGCCAGCAGCGTAGTGACAAAAGCGATACCGATGGTGTTGCGCGCGCCATAGATCAGCCGCGACAGGATATCACGCCCGATCTGGTCGGTACCCAGCCAATGCTCGGACGACCAGGGTGCGTAAGGCGTCGGGAATACCTCGGCCTCACCATAAGGCGCGGTGACCGGCGCTCCGATTGCCATGACTATATAGAACAGGATCACAAACATGCCGAAAATTGCTGTCGGCGGCGCTTTCTTCAGCTCGATCCAAATACGCTCGCGCTTGCTGCGACGGGTCCGCACGCGACCCACCTCGGCGGCGGCTGAATATGTCTTGCTTGTCTGGCTCATTTTGGGTGCAGAAGCCTCGGGTTGGTGACGATTCCAATGATGTCGGCAATCAGGTTCAGAAGGACATATGTGGCGGCGAATATCAGGGCGCACGCCTGAACCACCGGGATATCGCGCGAGCTGACCGCATCGACCATCAGTTGGCCGACGCCGGGATAGACGAACACCACCTCGACCACGACCACTCCAACTACCAGATAGGCCAGGTTGAACGCGACCACCGTTGAAATTGGCGCCCACGCATTGGGCAGCGCGTGATGCAGAACCACGCGGCGGGCGTTCTCTCCTTTCAACCGCGCCATCTCGACATAGGGTGAAGCTAGAAGACTGATCAGTGAAGCCCGCGTCATACGCATCATGTGCGCGACGATTACAAGTGTCAGTGTAAGCGCAGGTAATATGCATTTGACGATCCGCTCGACCAGCGGCATCCCTGGCTCCACATTGGCCAACGACGGCAACACCGGCCATAGCGTTCCGAACAGCAAAATCAGGATATAGGCCACGAAGAACTCGGGGAAAGAGATCGCCGTCAAGGTGCTGGCGCTGGCCAGCTTATCATAGCGCGAACTGCGCCACAGCGCGGTGGTGATGCCCAGAAACAGCGCTAGCGGAACCGAGATCAGCGCCGCCATACCCGCAAGAAACAATGTGTTCCATAAGCGCGGTGCGACCAGTTCCACTACCGGACGTGATCGATCCACACCCGAACTCGCCCGACCTGAGAACGACGTTCCCAGATCCCCGGTCGCCAACGCACCGATCCAGTCGAAATATCGGATATAGGCAGGTTTATCGAGGCCAAGCTCGGCCCGGAACGCCGCCACCGTTTCCTCAGTCGCGGCCTGGCCCAGTACAGCCTCACCGAAATCGCCGGGCAGCATCTGGATTGAACAGAAGATAATGATGGAAACGACAACTAGGGTCACTACGCCAAGTCCCAGGCGTTTCAGTATCGTCACCAGAACCGGATGCATCTGAACTCCTTGCGTCTGCGGGGCTTCATTCGGCGGGTGCGCGCAGTCTAGACAGATCATCTCCGCAACACTGACAAAGAAAACATGACCTATGTCCCCGTTTTCTTCGTTTGTTGAAGCCGTACAGCCGAGTGATCTTCGCTTGGACGTTCGGAACGGGCCTGCGTGCTGCGGTTCAAAGAACATTGTGAACAACAGGTTCAACCAGGAGGCCCCAAATGAAAAAGCCCGGATCACCTTTCCTGTCCTCTCAGATGCAGAAACTGCAGAGCGGTCGGGTTTCACGTCGCAGCTTCATGTCAAGCGCACTGGCTGCAGGCCTTGCCGTTCCAGCAGCATTGAGCCTATCCGGACAAGCACTTGCGCAGGTCCCCAAAAAAGGCGGAGCGATCAAATTTGGCTTTGGCAGCGGTTCGACCACCGACTCGTTAGATCCAGCAACCTATGAAGGTACGATCAACACCGCTGTCGCCTATCTGTTCGGCAACAACTTGGTCGAAGTAGATGCAAGCGGCAATTTGGTGCCCGAACTCGCGACCGAGTATTCCTCGGACGACGCGATCACTTGGGTATTCACCCTGCGTGAAGGGGTCGAGTTCCACAATGGCCAAATCCTTAGCCCTGCCGATGTCATCGCCACTATCGACCACCACCGTGGCGAGGGATCGAAATCTGCGGTGAACGGCTTGGTCGCCCAAATCAAATCAATGCGCGCCGATGGCAACAACGTGGTGTTCGAGCTGGAATCAGCCAATGCCGACTTCCCATACATCCTGTCGGACTATCACTTGGTCATAATGCCTTCGACCGATGGCAAATTGACCGACCCGCAATCCGGTATCGGCACCGGTGGCTATATCATTGAGGTGTACGAGCCGGGCGTGCGGGTAAAGGCGCGCCGCAACCCGAATTACTTCAAACAGGATCGGGCCCATTTCGATGAGGTCGAGTTCCTTACTATCATCGACCCGACTGCGCGCCAGACTGCGCTGATGAACGGATCAGTCCAGGCAATCGACCGGGTCGATCCCAAGACGGTCGCCCTGTTATCGCGGGCACCACATATCAACATCCTCGAGAAAACCTCGACCCTGCATTACACGATACCAATGCGGGTCGATGCCACGCCCTTCGACAATTACGATCTGCGCATGGCGCTGAAGCTGGCAGTCAAACGCCAGGAACTGGTCGACAAGATCCTGCTGGGTCATGGCTCATTGGGCAACGATCATCCGATCTCGACCGCCAACCGCTATTTCGACGGCGATCTACCGCAACGTGAATTTGATGCTGAAAAGGCCACCTATCACTATAAGAAATCAGGCCATAGCGGCGCGCTGCAGCTGTCATCTTCAGACGCGGCATTTGCTGGCGCAGTAGATGCGGCTCAATTGATCGCCGCATCCGCGGCCGAAGCAGGTATTGAAATCGAAGTGGTTCGCGAACCCTCGGATGGCTACTGGTCGAATGTCTGGAACAAGAAACCCTGGTCATTCTCGTACTGGTCGGGCCGCCCGACCGAGGACTGGATGTTTGCATCGGCCTATACCAACGACACCGAATGGAACGAGACCGCCTGGCGCACAGGCGAAGCCGCCGATCGCTTCAACGCCATCGTGGTCGAGGCCCGTGCAGAGCTGGACGACGCCAAACGCCGCACTCTGTATGCCGAAGCGCAGACTTTGGTTCATGATGATGGCGGTGCGATCGTTCCGATGTTCGCCAATCATATCATGGGTGTTGCCAAAACCGTCGCCCAGGGCGAGATCGCCGCGAATTGGGAAATGGATGGTGCCAAAGCCCCTGAACGCTGGTGGCTTGCCTGATCGCGCGCTCTCCGTCTGGTGGCCCGTGTCGGCAGATTTCTGGCCTGCAGAGACGATAGATGTCGCTTGCAGGCCTTTCTGTCGTAATCCAGCTTGCTGCCGCTATCTTGAAACTGCACATTTCGCCCATGACACAGACTGACATTCCGAATCCTACGGACCGCCGCGCAACCGGCTGTGATCTTGTGATCCTTGCATAAAGCAGGGCCTCGGGCCTTTTGCTTTACGCTGCGATTACAGAAATTTCGGAAGACCTCATGACAACTCAAACGCTGCGCCTGGCCATCGATATTGGCGGCACCTTCACCGATACGGTCCTTGTCTCTGGCGAAGAGACAATCCTGGCCTCCACCAAGACCCTGACCACCCATCAGAACCCTGCTGACGGCGCCATGGAAGGGGCCGCGCGAGTAGTGCAGCAATCGGGCCGGACGCTGGATCAGGTGACCGGCTTTATCCACGGCACCACCCTGGCGACCAATGCGCTGATCGAACGTCGCGGCGCGGTGGTGGCGACGGTGACCACCGAAGGCTTTCGCGACATCCTGGAAATCGCGTATGAGCGGCGTTATTCGCAATATGATATCAACCTCGAGAAGCCTGACCTGCTGGTGCCGCGCGAGCGTGCTCTGACCGTGCGCGAACGCATGTCGGCGGGTGGTCAGGTATTGATCGAGCTCGAAGACTCGGCCATCGACGCACTGCTGGCCGATATCGACGCGAGCGGCGCAGAGGCCATAGCGATCTGCCTGATGCACGCTTATGCCAATCCCGCCCATGAACGCCGCCTACGCGATGTGCTGGCTGAGAAGCGGCCCGATCTGACCGTCTCGATCTCGTCCGAGGTCAGCCCCGAGGCGCGCGAGTTCGACCGGCTGTGCACCACCGTCGCCAATGCTTATATCCAGCCGCTGATGCAGACCTATCTGGCCCGTTTCGTCGACCGGTTCGAGGCCGAGGGCGTGACCTGTCCGATCCTGATGATGACGGCGGGCGGCGGCATGTGCACCGTGCGCACCGCCGCGCGTTTTCCGATCCGGCTGGTGGAATCCGGCCCCGCCGGAGGGGCCATTCTGGCCGCCCGCATCGCCGCCCGCACCGGGCTGGATCAGGTGCTGTCCTTTGACGTTGGCGGCACCACCGCTAAGCTGTGCCTGATCGATAAGGCCCGCCCGCAGACCTCGCGCCAGTTCGAGATCGCCCGCGCCGCGCGGTTCATAAAGGGCTCGGGCATGCCAGTGCGCATCCCGGTGATCGAGATGATCGAGATCGGCGCGGGCGGTGGCTCCATCGCCGGGGTGGATCGGTTGGGACGCCTGACCGTGGGTCCGAAATCGGCGGGGTCTGAACCCGGACCCGTGGCCTTCATGCGCGGCGGCACCGAGCCCACGGTGACAGACAGCGACATTACGCTGGGCTACATCGTGCCCGACACATTTGCCGAGGGGCATATCAAGCTGGACCCCGAAGGCTCCAAACAGTCGCTGAGCCGGGTGATCGGGTCGAAACTAGATCTCGATGCCGTTGGCTCAGCCGACGGCGTCAGCCGCATCGTCGATGAAAGCATGGCCAGCGCAGGCCGGATGCACGCGGTGGAATCGGGCAAGGATCTTGGACTGCGCACGATGATTGCCTTTGGCGGCAACGGGCCGTTGCATGCCAGCCGGGTGGCACGATCCGCCGGGGTCAGCCGCATTGTAATCCCGCCCAATCCGGGCGTGGGGTCTGCCGTGGGCTTCCTGTTCGCACCCGTGTCGTTCGAAATCGTCCGCTCGCGCTATTCGCTGTTGGACAGCATGGACATGGATGAGATCAACGCGCTGTTCGACACCATGATCGTCGAGGCCAAAGGCGTGGTTGCCCAAGGCGCGGGCGATGCCCCGACCGAAACACAGCGCACCGCCTTCATGCGCTACAACGGTCAGGGTCACGAGATCGAGATCACTCTGCCCGACCGGCATCTGACGGCAGACGATATTGCACCGCTGACCACCGCCTTTGAGGAAGAATATCGCAAGCAGTTCTCACGCCCGGTGCCGGGGATGCAGATCGAGATTCTCAACTGGGCGGTGCGCGTCGCCACAAGCGACAGCGCCGTGCCGCCAGTGCCGGAAACTCCGGCATTGACTACCATCACCGCAACCGTATCCCACCCGATCACCTGCGATGTGGACGGGGCGCTGAAACAGGCCGCATTCGTGGCGCGGGCTGACCTATACCCCGGCGATCACATACAAGGCCCGGCGCTGATCCACGAGCCGCAGACCACCACGCTGGTCTCGGCTGATTTCTCGGCCCATGTGGACGCCATAGGAAACCTCGTCCTGGTTCAGGACCAGAAAGGAGGCGCTTCATGACGACCGATCTTTCCCCCGCCCGCCTACAAGTGATGTGGAACCGTTTGCTGGCAGTGGTCGAAGAACAAGGCCAAACCCTGATCCGCGCCGCCTTTTCGCCCATCGTGCGCGAATGCGGCGATATCTCCGCCGGGATCTTCGACGCCAACGGCCGGATGCTGGCACAGGCGGTAACCGGCACGCCGGGCCATATCAACACCATGGCCGAAGCGGTGCAGCATCTGCGCGCCGCTTTCCCGGTTCAGACCATGAAACCGGGCGATATCTACATGACCAACGATCCGTGGCTGGCCTCGGGGCATTTGAACGACTTCCTGCTGATGATGCCCGCGTTCAAGGATGGCAAAGTGGTGGGCTTCACCTCATGCACCTCGCATCTGGTTGATCTGGGTGGTCTGGGCATGGGGCCGGAAGGCTCCGACATCCATGACGAGGGGCTGCTGATTCCGCCCTGCAAACTGGTCGAGGAAGGTACCCCTAACGCGCTGCTGCTGGACATCATCCGCGCCAACAGCCGCGAGCCCATCGCCAACGAGGGCGACATCTATGCCCTGATCGCCTGTTGCGAGGCCGGGGTGAACCGGCTGGTCAGTATGATGGAAGAGTTCGGCCTGACCGATCTGGATGCGCTGGGGTCCTATATCATCGACACTTCGCGCCGTGGCACGCTTGAGGCCATCGCCGAGGTGCCCGAGGGGGTCTATAAGAACGTCCTCAAGATGGATGGCTATGAGAATGAGCTGGAGCTGCACGCCGCGCTGACCGTCAGTAAATCGGGGATGCATGTGGATTTCACCGGCACCTCGGGTTGTTCGCGCAAGGGCATCAACGTGCCGCTGAACTATGCCACCGCCTATACCGTGTTTGCGCTGCGCTGCATCGTCGGCTCGGACATCCCCAACAATGCCGGATCGCTGGAGCCGTTCACCGTGGACGGCCCCAAGGGCTGCATCCTGAACGCACAGCGCCCGGTGCCGGTGGCGATGCGGCACACGCTGGGTCAGGTGACACCCGATCTGGTGCTGGGCTGTCTGCATCAGGCACTACCTGATGAAGTGCCCGCCGAGGGCGCAAGCTGCATGTTCGACCTGCCCATGCGCCACGCCCCCGAGGTGGCCCGCGATGGTGGGCGCGAATTCGCAGTGGAACCGGTACATAATGGCGGCACCGGCGCGCGGCCTCATGCGGACGGGCTGTCAGCCACCGCCTACCCCTCGGGCGTGTTCGGTTCGCAGGTGGAGATCACCGAAAGCGTCGCGCCTGTCACCATCTGGCGGCGCGAACTGCGTGCGGATTCCGGCGGCGCGGGCAAGTATCGCGGCGGGCTGGGGCAGCGGATCGAGATGACCTCGTCCAACGGTGCGCCCTTCATCGTGTTCCTGTCGGTCGAGCGACTAAAGTTCCCCGCCCTTGGGCGCATGGGCGGCAAACCCGGCGCGCCCGGGCGCATCCGCTTTCGCGAAGGCGACAGCGACATTCCCGGCAAGGGAGAGCTGCGAGTTGAAGGCGGCGATTATCTGATCTTCGACACTCCCGGTGGTGGCGGTTTCGGCGATCCGGGCGACCGCAACTCGGATGCGCTGGAGCTGGACCTCAAACGCGGTTTGGTCAGTGCCGAGGGGGCCAAAGCTTACGGAGGTGACACATGATCCGTCCGGTTTCTCATGTCGGCGCCATGGGCGCCTATGCGCTGGCCGATCTGGGTGGTGAAGGCACCATCTCGCTGGCGCAGAACGAAAGCGCCTTTCCGGCCAGTCCGTCCGCCGTGGCGGCCGGGCAGGCAGCGCTGGCTGATCTGACGCTCTACCCCGATCCCGAATGGCCCGACATGCGCGCGGCCATTGCCGGGGTACACGGGGTCGACCCGGCGCGGGTGCTGTGTGGCGCGGGCTCGATGGAGCTGATCGGCTGCCTGATCCGCGCCTTTGCCGGGCCCGGCGATCACGTGCTGGGCACGCAGTATGGCTATGCCTTCGTGGCCTCGGCCACGGCGCAGGCGCAGGCCGAATACGTCGCCGCGCCCGAGGTCGATCTGACCGTATCCGTCGACGCGGTTCTGGCCGCCGTCACCCCGGCGACCCGTATCGTGTTTGTCTGTAACCCGGGCAATCCCACCGGCACCCTGATCCCGAATGCCGACATCCTGCGCCTGCGCAACGCGCTACCCGGCGACGTGCTGCTGGTGGTCGATCAGGCCTATGCCGAGTTCGCCGACCAAGCCAACGATCCAGCAGAGATTTTCGCGCTGGCTGATCGGGGGGATACCGTGATCACCCGCACCTTCTCCAAGGCTTACGGGCTTGCCGGGGCGCGCGCCGGGTGGGGCTATTTCCCCACCGACATCGCCAGAGAGCTGCGCAAGCTGTTGAACCCCAACAACATCTCGATTGCCTCGCAGGCTGCGGCAGCGGCGGCGATGCGCGATCAGGCGCATATGCGGGACGTGGTCGCGAAAACGGCAACCATTCGCGATCGGCTCGCGGAGGACTGCCGCGATCTGGGGCTGATCGTACCGGACAGCCACACCAATTTCGTGCTGATCCGCTTTGCCTCGACCGAGCAGGCGCAACAGGCCGACGCCGCGCTACGGGCCGAGAAACTGCTGATGCGCGGTATGGGCGGCTATGGTCTGTCCGACTGCCTGCGCGCCACGATCTGCGACACGCCGGTAATGGATCGCTGTCTGGCCGTTCTGAGAAAGGTAACGTCATGAGCCACGAAACGCGTACCCGGGCCAAGATCGGCGTTCTGGTGCCCTTCACCAACACCAACCTCGAGGCCGATATGGCCTTGATGCGCTGCCCGGATACCACCGTGCATTTCCAGCGCATGGGTGGTTATGATGTCGATGAAATCCCCGGTTCTGACCAGATGGCAGGGCTTGGGGCCTCGGACATCAGCCACGATTTGCGGATGATTTCGGGCGTGCGGCCAGATGTGGTGCTGTACGGCTGCACCTCGGCCACGCTGACCCATGGGCCGACTTTCGACGCCGATCTGGCGCAGCAGATCAAGGCCGGATCAGGGGCGCAATCGCTGACCGCCGCCGGATCGCTGATCGCCGCCATTCAGGCGCTTGGGGTGACGAAAGTGGGCTTTTCCTCGCCCTATCTGGGCGAAATCAACACGCAGGCGATGGATTTCATGGCCGCAAACGGCATCGAAACCGTGCGCTGCGCCGATGTTGGCCGCGAGCTGGGCAATTACGGGCAGGGAGAGCTGACCCCGGACGAGGTTTACGACCTCTCCTGTGAGGCAGACCACCCGGACGCGCAAGCCGTCGTGCTCAGCTGCACCGACATGCGCGCAGTCGAGGCCATCGCGCAGATCGAGGACACGCTGGACAAGCCGGTAGTGACCTCAAATCAGGCGATGATGTTCTGCATGATGCGGGCGCTGGGTCTGCCACGCCACGAGGCGCTGCCGGGCCGGTTGTTCGATCTGCTGTAACCGAACCGGGGCAGCGGTCGACCCCCCTGCCCCGATATTCCATCAGGGTTCGCCGCTGCCGATCTCTTGCTTGCGTTTGGCGATATAGGCATCCAGCTCCTCACGCACGGAGGGATCCATCTCGGGCATCTGATACTCGCGTAGCGCCTGCTGCCAAACCTCGGTGGCGCGTTGCAGGGCGTCCTTGGCTCCGGCCGCCTCCCAGTTTTCATAGTTCTGCCAGTCGGACAGCATCGGTTTGTAGAACGCGGTTTCATAGCGTTCCATCGTGTGATCGACGCCAAAGAAATGGCCGCCAGTGGGCACCGATTTGATGGTGTCCAGGCCCAGTTCATCCGTGTTAAATTTCATCGGTTTGAGGAATTCCATCATGTTCTGGATGATCTCGATATCCATAACGAATTTCTCGTAAGATGCGGTCAGCCCGCCTTCAAGCCAGCCGGCGGCATGATAGACGATATTAGCCCCTCCCAGAACCGCGCCCCAGGTGGCCATCATCGTTTCGTATGCCGCCTGCAAATCCACCACGTTGGACGCATTTGCATTCGATGTCCGGTACGGAATGCCATAGCGCCGCGCCAACTGCCCGCCGACAATATTCGCCTTGGCATTCTCCGGTGTACCAAAGGCCGGAGCCCCAGATTTCATGTCCACATTCGAGGTGAACGAGCCATACATGACAGGCGCTCCCGGGCTGACCAACTGCGTCAGCACCACACCGAACAGCGCCTCGGCGTTCTGTTGCGCCAGCGCGGCAGGCAGCGTGACCGGTGTCATGGCCCCCATCAGAGTGAACGGCGTGACCGTCACCGGTTGACCATACTCGGCCATCGCGATCAGGCCGTCACCCATGGCATCGTCGAACAGGCGTGGAGAGTTCACCGAAATGATTGTGATCACCCCCGGATCGCCGCGCATGTCCTCGGGTTTCTGACCGCGCGAAATCGCCATCATGTTGATGCCATCCATCGCCCGCCCGCGCCCGATAGCGGTGCAGTGAAAGCTCAGGTCGCTATAGCTCAGGTTGGCGTTGTAGGTGTCCAGATGGCGGTTGTTGGCGGGCATTTCGATCGGGGCCATCACCTGATTGCCGATCAGATGGATAGCGTTGAAGTGATGCGCCAACCGGATGAAGTTGCAATAGTCATCGTAATTACCCTGACGGCGGCCTTTGATACAGTCATGTACGTTCGGCGGCCCGGCAACCAAACCAAAATTCACATGATCGCCGCCCAGCGTAATCTGTTTCGCGCGGTTGCGAGAGGTCAGCGTGAATTCCGAGGGCACCGTTTTCAACGCTTCGGCGACAATGGTTTCGTCCATACGGATGGTCTTGGTGTCGCGGTCTACGATGGCCCCCGCGCGTTCGAAAATGTCCATAACATTGTCGCCCATCACCCGGATACCGGCCTCGGACAGAATGCGCATCGAGGTTGTATGCAGCTGATCCATCTGTTCAGGGTTCAACAGCTCGAACGGCGGATAGCTGTTGCGCACCTGTTGCCAGGGCAGCTGTTCGATTCCCGCCGCCGCGCGCCCGGATTTGCCGCGTCGCCCGCCGCTGCGTCTGTCTCGTGCCATTGACCTAGTATCCCCGTTGTGGGTTTACGATGTTGTTCAGCACCTCGCCCTTGCGATAGCGCATCAGGTTCTCGGAAAACATGCGGACCGATTTCAGATCCCAGCCGTCATAGACCGAGCTGCAGTGCGGTGTGACGATCACGTTGTCCAGTTCCCAGAACCTGTGCCCCTGAGGCAGCGGTTCGGTAACGAACACGTCCAGCGCCGCGCCTCTGATCCGGTTCTGTTCCAGCGCGGCCAGTAGAGGTGCTTCGTCAATTACCCCACCTCGCGAGACGTCGATTATCACCGTCGTCGGTTTCATGGCGGCAAAAGCCTCCGCCCCGACCAGACCGCGCGTGCTGTCCAGCAGTGGTACGCAAACGACGATAAAGTCAGCGCGTGGCCAGAGATCAGGCAAAGCCTCCATCCCGTGTACCTCGTCCACGTTGGGGGTCGGTTTCGGGCGGGCCCGTACACCGATTGTGTTCAGCCCCATAGCTTTGGCTCGTACCGCAACAGCCTCTCCTGTTTTGCCAAGGCCGATGATCAGCACCGTCTTGCTGTCGATGGGCTCGACTTTGCCGCCGATCCAGTCCCGCCGCGCCTGCGCGGCACGAAAGCCCGGGAAATCCAGCGTGAAATGCAGCATCGCCCCCAGCGCATATTGTGCCATCATATCGGCGGCGACCCCGGCGGCATTTGTCACCGTTACCTCATCAGGGTTCCAAGGGTTCAGGTGATCGGTACCTGAGCCGCCGACCGAAGCCCATTTGATTTGCGGGTTCTCGACCAGTGCTGCGCGTGGAAAGCCGGGGGTGCCCGCAAAGCGAACGGAATAGACAACTTCAGCCCCTGTATCCTCGATCAAACCCGTGAGCGCCTCGTAGCTGTCGCAGGTGTGGATCGGCAGATCGGGATGACCTTCAGCAAGAACCGCACGGGCAGCGTCGGGGTTATCGGTGTGCAAGATCACGGTGGGGGATTTCATGCGGGTACCTCCGGTTGGAACTCGGCGCTGGCAATGGCTACCGCGTTGGCGAAAAAAGCAGTGGCGGCGACGTCGAAAAGGACATCGAACCCCACACCTTTGCGGTCGTTGCGCCATGTGATTGCCTCGACATAGCCCACGCGGGTCTGGGCGATCTTTCCCACTGGAAAGGCACCGGGCGACAGGTCGACCGGGCAAATCTTGGCCAGCAGATCGAACAGGCGCGGGCCGGTCAGGTGCATCATGGCCCAGGTTTCCTCGCGCCAGGAATAATAGCCCTTTGGCGTGGCGGCGACCTGCCACCGGGCATACAGGTCGGCAGGCGCATCCAGTACCACCACCTCTTCCTGACCCAGACGCAGAAGGCCATCGGCGGTTTCGTTGACGTCTGGCACCTTCAGGCCCCGCGATTGCAGAAACGCCACGGTGCCTCGGCCCTTGAGGCCAAAACGCGGCGTATGGGTCAGGTCCTGCAGGAAAATCTGCCCGGAAACCAGCGGTGTGCCTTCAGCAGCGCCCTTTGGGTCAAGCGGATAGGTTCGCATCATCACACCTCCTGCCGTTTGTTTTCAGGATCAAAAAAGGTGTGGCCGCGCACAGTTGTAACGACGCGCTTGCCATTGCGGCACTTCACCGTGACCTGCGATCCTTGCGTAGCGTCATCGCCATGCACATATGCCAGCGCGATATGGGTGTTCAGCGTCGGCGACCACAGGACCGAGGTCACATGCCCCACCGGTACATCGTCCCTCAGTACCAGACAGCTTTCCCCCGGTACATCTGGCCCGTCGAATGTCAGCCCGACCAGCTTGCGCGGCAGGCCTTTGTTTCGGCGCATCTCGGTTGAGCGCTTGCCCACGAAAAACGGCTTGGTCTTCGAGATCGCCCATTCGAACCCCAGCTCATCCGGCGAGGTCAGCGCGTCGGTGTCCTGACCAATCAGGATATGGCCTTTCTCCAACCGCAGAATCCGGCTGGCTTCCAGCCCGTAAGGGCGCAACTCGTGCGCGTGACCCGCCGCCATCACCGCATCCCACAGGGTGTGGGCATAGCTGGTGGGGCAGTGCAGCTCGTAGCTCAACTCGCCGGTGAACCCAATCCGCATGGCGCGCACTGGCACCCCGGCCACCATGCCGCTGCGCCCGTCGAGATAGGCAAAGCTATCGCGCGAGAAATCGATATCGCTGTCCAGCGCCTCGACCACGGAGCGCGCCTTGGGACCGGTAATGTTGAAGCCCGAGAAGGCCGAGGTGACGTTCAGCACATCCACATCCAACCGCCACTGCGCATTCCAGAACAACATATCCGAATAAACCCGCGCCACGGCCCCGGTGGTGGCGGTGACATAGAACAGATCCTCGGCCGGCCGATACGCCACGCCATCGTCGATCACCGTGCCCATTTCGTTTGCCATCAGGCAGTACCGGCACCGGCCCACAGGCTGCTTTTTGTAGGCCATGGTGTAAATGCGATTGAGGAATTCGCCCGCATCCGGGCCACGCACCTCGAGCCCGCCCAGAGTTGAAACATCCAGCACGCCGACCCCATTGCGCACCGCATGCACCTCTTCTTCGATGAGGCGCTTGGCGTCTTGTTTGGGGCCGTAGAAATAAGGCCGCCACCACGCTCCGACCGGGCGCATGTCCGCCCCCAACCGGATATGTTCGTGATGCAGCGCTGTGCGCCTGTCTGCCGGGTGATGATGACCGGACAGCACGCCCAGCGTTTCGGGGCCAAAGGGCGGACGGGCCGTAGTCACGCCGATCTGCCCGATGGTGCGGTCGGTCGCCTTGGCCACCACCCGGGCGGTGGCCAGCGCCGAGTGCCGCCCTTGTGACGGCCCCATACCGACGGTGGTAAAGCGCTTGATCAGCTCCAACTCGCGATAGCCTTCCTCAACCGCGTTTTGCAGGTCCTTGATTTGAATATCCTCGTCCCGGTCGACAAAATCCTTGCCCTTGGGATGCCCGGCGATTGCAGGTTCGAAATTCGTCAACGCAGCCTCGACATCTTCGACCTGCGCGATGTCGCGGGTTGGCAGCCCCAGACGAGTCAACGCCGTCTGTGCCGCGCGTTGCGCATCGGCTACCACTGCATCAGGCGCAAAGACTCCGGCAACACCCCCGGCAATGCCCAGCGGAGCGTCTGGCAGAGACAGGGAAAACCGCGCCGCCGTTTCATTGTACCCAAGTTTCGCGCCAGCATGACAGGGCAGTTGCCACATTGGCGCATAGCCGACCGAAATCACCAACAGATCGCAATCCAGCCAGTCGCCGCCGACCTTTACGCCGGTAACATGGGTCTTGCCACGCGCCTCGCCCACGGTGCCGTGAATGACACGCGTCCCCCTTGTTAACAGTAGCTGGCCAAGCTCGCCGCCGCTGCCGCCGGGGCGCGGATCAACCACCGCCGCCAGTTCTACGCCTGCGTCCAACAGATCCTGCGCCACCCGATAACCGTCGAGATTGGCGGCCAGAACCACCGCGCGCTTGCCCGGTTTCACACCATAGTGCCGCATAAGCCGTTGCGCACCAGTGCCCAGCAAGATGCCCGGCAGGTCATTGTTTCGGAAGATCGCGGGCTGTTCGATGCAGCCGGTGGCCAGCAGAACCTCGCGCGCGCGCGTCTTGAACAGCTTGTTGCCCCGGATCAGCGGCAGCCAGTTGTCCTCGAACCAGCCGTTCACCACTGTACCGGTCATGATGCGGAGGTTCGGCAGGCTTTGCACTTTCGCCAGCAGGTCGGACAGCCTGTCGGCATCGCGGCCATAGGTCAGCGCACCGCCCAAGACCGGCTCCTGCTCGGCCAGGATGACGTCAGCCCCGGCTTCGGCGGCTTCGATGGCGGCGGTCAACCCGGCCAGCCCCGCGCCGACGACCAGCAGGTCACAAAACAGGTTGGCCTTTTCGTAGTCTTCATGCGGTGCGTTGATATCCAGAACGCCCAGCCCCGCCTTCTTGCGGATCAGCGGCTCCCACAGTTTCAGCCAGCTATTGCGCGTCGGGCCCATGAAGGTGCGATAATAGAACCCCACCGGCATGAATCGCCCCAGCTTGTCCATGAATGCGTCGCGGTCTCGCGACAGTGATCCGTTGACGTTCTGCGCCGTAACTTGCAGCCCTGCAGAAATCGGAAGCCGGTCGGCCTGCACGTTCGGGTCCGAGGGCAGTTGCACCAGCGTATCAGCCTCGGTCCCCGCCATCGACATCGCACCGCGCGGTCGGTGGTATTTGAACGAGCGCGACAGCATCCACTTCCCCTGCCCGGCCAAAGCCGAGGCGATCACATCACCTTCGTATCCCTGAAACGCCTGCCCTTCAAAGCTGAACGATACCGGCGCATCTCGATTGATCCTGTTGCCCCAGGGTGCGGGAAGTCGGGCCATCACCTTTGCTCCAGCTCTGAGGGGTCAAAAGTGCGGATCACCTCGTTCGTGGTGGCGTTGCGCTCGGCCAGAAAGAAATAGTTCGAGGGCACGTGCCGCCACCATTCCACTAGCGTTCCGCGTGAATTGTCGGCGCGGAACAGGTGACGTGCCCAGTCCTGATCGCTGGTTGCATCCGGGTCGGGGTTGGCGCGCAGGGGGCCGAAGCTCTGGAATTCATTAATATTGCGGGGCCCGTTCATCGGGCAGATCAGGATCTTCATGTCAGTGGCTCGCGGCAGTTGCGCCCATTTCATTGAGCAGATCAAAAGTGGCGAAACGCTCCATTGTGAAGGGTTCGAGTATCGGCGCGACCTTCTGGTTGGCGATGGACTGCGCCATGTACTTGCCCGCCACCGGAGTGGCTTTGAACCCCCAAGTGCCCCAACCGCAATCTAGCCATAGGTTGGACAATGGGCTGGCACCCATGATGGGTGAGTAATCGGGCGTCATGTCGGTAATCCCGGCCCATTGTCGCAGCAGACGCACCCCGTGCAGGAACGGGAACAAATGTACCGCGCCTTCGGCCAGATGTTCTTTCATGTCCAGTGTCGAGCGGGTGGAATACAGCTGATAAGGGTCCGAGCCACCGCCGATCACGATCTCGCCTCGCGAAGACTGCACCAGATAGGTGTGCAGGCTGACCGAGCTGACCAGCGTGTGCAGCCACGGTTTCAGCGGCTGCGTAACCATCGCCTGCAACGGATAGCAACGGATCGGCAATTCTACCCCGGCTTTCATCGTCATGTCGTAGTTCATGCCCCCGACAGCAATCACCACCTGACCGGCACTGATATCACCGCGATTGGTGCGCACCTTTGTGATCTTGCCACCGGCAGTGTCGAACCCTTCAACCTCGGTACGTTGATGAATTTCCACCCCGCGCCTGCTGGCTTGCGCTGCATAGCCCCAGGCCACCGCATCATGCCGCGCAGTGCCTCCATCGGCGTGCCACAAACCGCCGATGATTTCCAGCGGCCCGCCCTCATCCATATTCAGATGCGGGGACAGGTCCTTGACCGTCTGCGCATCAACGACCTCGATCCGGGTGCCCGCGTGTTTACCCATCTCGGCCCGCAGATGGAACGAGCGTAGCGTCGCCTCGGTATGGGCCAGCGTCAGTTGACCGCGCTGGCTGAACATGACGTTGAAATCCAGCTCTTCGCTCATCTCCCCGTAAAGCTGCACACCTTCCTTGTAGAACGCGATGCCCTCTTTGGTGATGTAGTTCGAGCGGATGGTAGTGGTGTTCCGCGCGGTGTTGCCGCCCGCCAGATAACCCTTTTCCAGCACAGCCACATTGGTGATGCCGTGATACTTTGATAGGTAGTGGGCACAGGCCAGTCCGTGGCCGCCACCACCTACGATGACCACATCGTAACTGGGTTTAAGCTCTGGCGTGGTCGGAATGTCTCCGGTGACAGGGTAATCGGCGGATAGCCCGTATTTCAGCAGCCTTAGCGGCATTTTTGTTGTCCTGATTTCAGCGGTTGTCAGCGGCGTCATAAATCAGCGCGCCGAGATCCGAGAATTTGGCGTCCGGCGACTGCAACCCCAGAACCGCGTCGCGTATGGCGGCGGCACGGCTGACCCCCAGCGGTGGACTGGCGAACTCCATGAACTTGGCGATCACTTCGTCACGGTCCATGGGTGCCTCGGGCCCGCCGCGCGCGTGG
This sequence comes from Ruegeria sp. HKCCD3925, assembly GCF_057221175.1. Classification (NCBI taxonomy): domain Bacteria; kingdom Pseudomonadati; phylum Pseudomonadota; class Alphaproteobacteria; order Rhodobacterales; family Roseobacteraceae; genus Ruegeria; species Ruegeria sp. HKCCD3925. The sequence goes on along the minus strand of NZ_JBWVBI010000002.1, from coordinate 531,297 downwards.
ACGTCGCCCGACGCCAGTTCCCGCCCATCCGTCAAGGTCATGACGACATCAGCAACGCGGCTTTGAGGAAAGCGGTCGGAATGGCGCGCGGTCTCGGCCACCGAGATACGGTCGACAATCGCCGCGACCAGCGGATCGGAGAGGCCCGCGCCGGTGATATGCTCGACCCCGATACGGCCGTGCGCCACCATCGTCGCCACAGCGAAGGGCAGCGAATACTGCGCCTTCGAAGTGTCATCCGGCATACCCTGAAACAGGCAGGCACTTTCGTGGAAAGTGTTCACCTGAATCGCGGCAATGTCCTGATGAGACAGGCCATATTCACGCATCAGCGCCCTAGTGGCGTCGATCGCCGCATGGGCCCAACGACAGATCGGATAGGGCTTCACATATTGATGTTCCATCTGCCAGAAGCTGCCCAGATCCCGCCAGTGATGCGCGACCTCATCCGCCTCTATTGTGATCGCCGGCGCGCCGGTAAATCCCTTCTCGGCCAGCACTGCCGAGGATACACCCACCAGCGCGCCCCAGCCCGAGCCGTCATGCAGCATGGTGGGGTTGGCAATCTCGCGCATCATTTGACTGCGCGGCCCGTGATATTCGGCGATGCCCATGGCCTGCCGCATCCGTTCTGCGCTCAGCCCGCGCAGACGGGCGGCAACGGCCACAACTCCCAACGCGTTCCATGCGCCGGAAGTGTGGTAGTCGCTGACTGTGTCATGCAACGAAATCCCGGCGCGCCCGGCGATTTCGTATCCAATAGTTACGGTCGCCAACGCCTCGGGGCCGGAAAAATCCGCGACCGTTTCCGCCAAAGCCGCCAGAGCCGGCACAACGGCAACACCGATATGGCCCTTGGTGGGGTTATAGCCGTCATGGCCATCCAGATTATCGGTCTGAGTCGCAGCGGCATAAGCCGCGCCGGCAACGCTAACCTTGCGGCCATCGAACAGCATCCGTGCGCTGAGGCCCGGATCGCCCGCACCGTAAAGCGCCACTGCGCTGTCACGCGCGATCTGACCGGCCTGCATCGGTCCGGACCCGATGGTGATCCCCATCGTGTCCAGCAGCATCAGTGCCGCCGCTTCGAGCGCGCTGTCGGGGAAATCCTGCACCCTTCGATTTAGCGCAAACTTTGCGATAGTTTGAAATGTGTTGGTCACGATGCCCTACAGATGAGGTTTCGGGTTCGGCCAAAACCTAAGTGTGTTTGCCCATCGCAGCACGAAAACAATACGAGGGCAATGGCCCCGGAAAATTTGTAGCTTTGGCTCCGCTCCATTGTAGCATATGAACCAGATCAATTCCCGCCGCGAAACAGAATTCCCGGCGCACCACCTACCCGCTCGCCCAGGAACCTATCGCCATGATGAACCTGCCCCACCTGATCTTCCTGCGCTCCTTCGAGGCCGCCGCCCGGTACCTCAGCTTTACCAGCGCGGCAGATGAGCTGAACTGCACCCAATCCGCCGTCAGCAACCATGTGCGTTCGCTCGAAGAGTTTTTGCAGCGGCCTCTGTTCGTGCGCCATGCCCGGTCATTGTCGCTGACCGACGTGGGCGAGGCGTATCTGCCTTCAGTGCGGCATGCTCTGCATGAGATTGACGTGGCCACACAATCGGTCATCCAGCGGTCACACACCCGCAAAGTCGTCGTGTCTTGCCCGGTCAGCCTGGCCGAGAATTGGCTACCGGACGTAATCCGGGGTTTTAGCGACCAGCACCCGGATATCGACCTGACGGTACACGGCACCGTCTGGATTGATGTCGAGCCGAACGTCTCGGACATTTCGATAACGGTCAATCATATTGACGATGTGACGGTGGGCGCGCGGCAGCTGTGGGCCGAAAAGCTTGCGGTCGTGTGCGCGCCCGAATTCACAGTCAATGGCGCCCAGCTGACCGATCCGGCGCAACTGCAAGAGGCACCTCTGATCCATATTCTGGGTCGTCCAGCTTATTGGGAACGGGTCGCACGCCATTTTGATCTGGCAGACCTGAACCAGAAGGAAGGGCTGCGAACCAACGCTTCAAATCTGGCAATGGAGATGGCGGCGAAGTCGTTGGGCTGCGTCGCCCTGCCCCGCTCTCTGGCCGGGTCTTATGTGGACCGGGGGCTGCTGATCGAACCGTTCGAATTCGATTTGGACAGCCCATGGGCCTATTTCGTGCGTCTCAAGGAAAAACCCGTTTCACCGTCGGTCAGGCTGTTTCAGGACTGGCTGCTAAACGCCGCCGCCAGCATGAACCGCTGACCTGCAACGGGGCTGCTCAGGCAGCCCCTTCCAGTGCCGGTTTAACATCGCGCAGGCGGTTTCCATCCGGATCAAAGGGAGGCTCGGACAGGATTTTCGCTTTATGGGGCATGCCAAGGATGAACACTTCGACCGTATCACCAGGTTGTGCGACCTCAGGGTTTATATAGCCAAGCGCTAGCGATTTGCCGACCGAATAGCCGTATGCACCGGATGTCACGCGGCCAACCGGGGTACCATCCGGGGTAAAAATCGGCTCACCGCCGGTCGCGTCGGCATCCTCGGAGACTTCGACCTCGAAGATTGACAGCACTTCGCGCGCGGCGTTGTCCTTGACCGACAGATACGCATCCTTGTGCAGGAAATCCTTGTCTAGCTTGATCAGGCCCGCCAGCCCGACCTCTTGCGGCCAGTATTCCTGCGAATACTCACGGCCCCATGAGCCATAACCTTTTTCGATCCGCAACGACCCCAGCGCGCGGCCGCCAACGGGGCCGCCATCCAGCAGCTTGGCCGCATCCAGCAGCGCAGCGTACAGGCGGGTCTGATCTTCTTCGGCGCAGTGCAACTCCCACCCTAGATCGCCGGTAAAGCTGACGCGGATGGCCAGACAGGTGACACCTGCAACCTCGATTGTGGCCGAGCGCATAAAGCGGAACGCCTCGTTCGACAGGTCTGCATTGGTCAGCCGCTGCAGCAGGTCACGCGCTTTCGGACCGGCGACGTTGAACCCTGCTATGCGGTCCGTGGCGACTTCGAAGGTTGTGTTCTTTGGCAGGTCGATCATGTTGAAGAAGCGTTGATGATAGCGCTCGGCCATGCCCGATCCGATCATCATGTATTCGTCATCGGCCACCTTGGTTATGGTGAAATCGCCAGCCACGCCGCCACGGACAGAGATCAGCGGCGTCAGGCAAGACCGCCCGATCACGGTCGGTACGCGGTTGGCGACCAAGCGATCCAGCCAATCTTGCGCGCCGGGTCCTTTGATGATGTAGTTCGCAAAATTCGATATGTCGATGACGCCCACATTCTCCCGCAGCATCTGTACCTCACGTCCCACCGGCTCCCACCAGTTCTGGCGTGTGAAGCCGTTGGTTTCCTGTACACCGGGCTGATCGGCGAACCATAGGGGATGCTCCCAGCCGCAGTTCAGACCAAAGACACAGCCCATGTCTTTCTGCATTTCAAAGGCAGGGCGGACTCGGGCGGGGCGACCTGCACTACGCTCCTCGTTCGGGAAGTGGATGGCAAAACGGTGGGTATACTGGTCCTCAACCCGTGCCTTGGTGAATTTTTTGTCGGCCCAGTCGCCGAAGCGGGCCAGATCCCATGCAAACATGTCGTATTGCGGCTCGCCCTCGATCATCCACTGCGCCGCCAGCAGGCCCAGACCACCCGATTGCGAGAAACCCGGGATCAGTCCGCCGCAGAGGAAATAGTTCTTCAGTTCGGGCACCGGACCCCACAAGGCGCTGGAGTCCGGAGACCAGATCATCGGCCCGTTGATCACCCGTTTGACCCCTGCGGTGGCGGCAACTGGCACACGTTCGGTAGCGCGGATCACGTTTTCCATGATCCGATCCAAATCGTCGGGGAACAGGTCATGGGCAAAGTCCAGCGGCGTACCGTCCTCGGCCCAGAACTTCATGTCCTTCTCATAGGCCCCGATGAGCAATCCGTTGCCTTCCTGACGGAAATAGTACTCGCCATCCCGGTCTGCAATTGACGGAAGGCGACGGCCCAGATTGGCAACTTCTTCGATGGATTCAGTCACGAAGTACTGGTGCTCGGTCGGTTGCAACGGCAGAGTCAGCCCCGCCAGCGCCGCAACTTCGCGGCCCCAAAGACCAGCGGCATTCACCACCCATTGCGTGTGAATATCGCCCTTTGCGGTACGCACGATCCAAGACCCGTCGGGTTGCTGATCCGTACCTAGTACCGGACAGAACCGTTCTATGGTTGCTCCCATGGCGCGGGCACCGGCAGCATAGGCGTGGGGCACGCCCGAGGGATCCACATTGCCGCCATCGGGTTCATACATGATGCAGCGGATATCGTCGAACTGCGCCAGCGGGTGCAGTTCCTTGGCCTGCTCGCGACTGACCTCGTGGAAGTTCAAACCATAGAATTTAGCCTTGGCTTCCTGTAGGCGCAGCTGATGCTCGCGTTCTTCGGTTTGCGCTAAATAGAGCGAGCCGGGCTGGAACACGCCGCAGCTCTGACCGGTTTCCTGTTCCAGCTCTTTATATAGATTCATCGTATAGTGCTGGATGCGGGTGATATTGTTGTTGTCATGCAGCCCATGAATGTTGGCCGCCGCGTGCCAGGTCGAGCCGCTGGTCAGTTCGTCCCGCTCTAGCAGGACCACATCGGTCCAACCCAACTTGGCGAGATGATACAGAATTGAACAGCCGGCTAGGCCACCGCCGATTACAACCGCTTGTGCATGCGTTTTCATGTGCTTCCCCTCTCAAATGCCTCAGGCGGCGATGGTTTTCATTGCACCCAGAAACTGGGCCACTTCGGCGACGCTGTTGTAGTGGCACATCGAAACACGCACGCAGCTGTCCATGCCAAGCGGTGTCAAGATGTTGCCCGAGTAGTGATCGGCCTTGCGCAAATGCGTACGGATGCCTTGTTCGTTCAGTTGCTTGACCACATCGACCGACGGCACGCCCTCGACCTGCAGTGACACCAGCCCCTCGCGTGCAGGGTTATCGACACCGCCCAGAATGGTCACCTTCTCCATCTCGGCCAGCCCAGGCAGGTTGCCGGTTCCGCGGATCATCGCATCAGTCAGAGCTTTTTCCTGCTCATGGATCGCCTCTCCGGCAGCGACGAATTTTGCGCGCCGGTCGGTGGCGTCGCTGACCTGTGCGCCCAGCCATTCGAAATAGCTGATTACGTCAGACATTGTAGCGTAAGAGCCGGTATCACGCGTCCCCATTTCCCAATTGTCGGCGGGGCCGTCGATCAAGCTGTTATGTGGCAGCTTGGTCAGCCGGTCAGAAATCCAGGCCACCCCGTAACCATGGCGCGAGAACACCTTGTAAGGCGAGATCACATAGCCATCGACATCATAGGCGGTCAGGTCGATCCGGCCATGCGCGGCGTGCTGGATACCGTCGATTATGATGAAGCAATTGGGCGCAACGGCGCGGATCTCGGCAGCCACAGCCGCTACATCCACGCCCATACCGGTCACCGGCGAGGTGTGCACGATAGTCGCAACCTTTGTGTCCGGCGTTACCTGCGCCGCATAAGCATCTGCGGTGACGGTGCCTGTGGCGTCGTCATGGACCACCAGAACATGAACTTGCCCGGCCACCCCGGCCCAACGCGCGCAAGCGCTTCGGGTCGCGGGATGTTCCAGCGTTGTGCCAAGCACCCGACCGGTGCCTGTGCCCAGACAGGCGTTCATTATCAAACGAAACAGCAGCTCGGTCCCGCTTTCGCCGACAAAGAACTGGCCACCGGGGGCGTTCATGAACACGGCCATATCTTCTTTGGCCTTGTTGATTACCCGCACCAGTTCGTGACTTCCCGGGTTGTCGCGGCCCTGATTGTCAGGGATCGAAGCATAAGCCTGCGAGGTGCCCACAACCGAATTCAGCGTCAGCGCGCCACCCGCGTTTTCAAAGAAAATACGCGGTCCCTGCTGCGGGCAGTGGTCGACCTGCGCAAATCGGGCACGGATTTGTTCAAGCAATTCTGGAGTGATCTTAGTCATCGGGAACCATTCCTGCGAAAATGTCATTCTGGCAAGATATATGCGCCCTTTTGCAAAACTACTCACAAAAAAACTTGGGGCATTGTGGGTGGAAATTGAGACCATCGAGCCAAGAGAACTCAGCCACAAGAACGATATGGTTCGCGAATTTCAATTTCGTCGGCCCGATCACACCCTCACGCATGCCTTCGCTTGGTTGAGAAACCGCTGGTCAGGCCGACGGTTTGTAACCTGAGCGTTGTTCTAGAGACATCGCTTTGCAGGACGGTGTTGAGAGAGTGACGATCCAACCTCATTGGCGCAGCCTGTACCGCCATCACAAACCAGACATCGTAGAAGCGGGCATGCATCCTGCATTCCAGATATTCCCATATCGGCAGGGGTATTTAGATTGATAGCGATTCATGCATTTGTTTACAGCAGTTTGGGATTTCGTCACGCCTTTCAGACCTGACTAATCGCCATTGTAAGAGATCACGAACTTGCCTTCGACGCGGCGATACCGCGAACCACTCCCGCGCTGGTGGCGCATTCGTCGATGGTCAATAGCTTGTAACATATTGGTGTATAGAGCTTGCTGATTGAAAGCTGAAAAGTTAATCGTCTGCAACAGGTTAGCTTATGTCCAGACTTCGAGTATTAAATCAATTTGCCAAAATTTCTGCTAATTAGGCTTAAACCCATCATCGACGCACCAAGGACATGCGCAGAGCAGCGACAGACCGGTGTTGCGACCCAAACGCCGTTGCCCCGCAAAAACTGACATAATTCACCTGAACGATGAACATTGGTTGTCCGGCCCACCAAAAAGGCAGGCCGGACAGTGTTAATAAGTACTTTTAGTCGTACAGAACGGCCGAGATCTTCGGGTCGTCAATATTCGAGGCATCGTAGTAGTAGAAGCCTGTGTCGATCAGACCTGGAACCTCTTCCCCATTCAGAGCCGCAACCGCTGCTTTCACAGTCTCATAGCCGATGCCCACAGGGTTTTGCGTGATCGCACCCGCCATCAGACCGCTCTTGATTGCGTCTTTCTGGGCCTTGCCACTGTCATAACCGATGATCACCAAACCCTCGGTGCCCAGCTCCTGAACACCGTTTACAACACCAATAGCTGAGCCTTCGTTGGTGCCAAAGATACCATTTAGATCAGGGTTAGCCGTCAGGATCGCCTTGGTGACTTCGGTCGATTTCAGGTGGTCGCCCTGGCCGTACTGAACCGTGACAACTTCAATATCCGGATACTTCTCAGCCATGCGATTGACGAAACCGTCGCGACGATCAATACCTGTGCGGCTTGTCTGGTCATGGGCGACAACAGCAACCTTCCCTTTGCCCCCGATTTTTTCAGCCATCTTGTCTGCTGCCAACCCTGCTGCCGCCAGGTTGTCCGTTGTCGCGGTTGAAAGCGGAATATCGCTATCAACACCACTGTCGAAGGCGATGATCGGAATGCCCTTTTTGTTGGCCTGTTTCAAAAGCGGGATAGCAGCCTGGCTGTCCAGCGCGGCAAAACCGATTGCCTTTGGATTATTGGCCAGAGCGGCAGCCAGCATGTCGATCTGACGGTCCACCATGGTCTCATTGTCCGGGCCTTCGAATGTGATGGTGACATCAAATTCGTCAGCCGCCTGCTCCGCACCCGACTTCACGGCCTGCCAGAACTGATGCTGGAAGCCTTTGGATACCAGCGGGATGTAGATCTCTTCGGCTGCCGCCATCGAGGCGGGTCCTGCCAGGGTGGCTGCACTCAGCGCACCCAGAATGAAACGACGTGATAACATGTTTTCTCCTCCAGTTGGTCGTTTTGGTCTTTGAATTAGCTGCTAGGTCATCCCGATTTCTTGCGCCGTGCCATATCGGCATAGACGGCCAGGATGATGATTGCGCCGGTCACAACGGTCTGCCATTCCTGCGCAACGGACAGCACGCGCAATCCGTTGGTCAGCACGGCCATGATAAGCGCACCGATCAGCGTACCCAGGATCGTCCCGCGTCCACCGGACAAGGAGGTGCCGCCGATCACCACAGCTGCGATCGCCTCCAGCTCGTAACCCAGTCCCAATGCCGGTTGTGCGGAATTCAGGCGCGAGGCGATGAGGATTCCGGCGATGCCGCAGATCGCGCCGGCCAGAGCGTAAATGCGCATCTTCCACATGTCGGTGTTCACGCCGGACAAGCGCACTGCTTCCTCATTTGAGCCAAGTGCAAAGGTGTACCGGCCTAGAACCGTGCGCCCCAGAATGTACGAGGCCGCGATGGCAACCAGGAACAGGATCAAGACCCCATTGGGGATGGGCAGCGACGGGAAAACCTCTCCGATCAGCGACCCGCGCGAAATCAGATCGAAGCCCGGCGTATCATTGAAGTAGATTGGTCGCGTGCCCGAGATCACCAGCGACAGGCCTTTGAGGATCAACATCATTCCAAGCGTCGCAATGAATGGCGGAATTTTCATTTTCGCTACGAAAGTGCCCGAGCAAAGTCCGCAAAATGCGCCCGCCGCAATGGCTGCGGCCACACCCAACAGCAAGGGCATGCCGAGATATGTCAGGACCACCCCGGCGATCACAGCACAGAAGGTCATCAGTGTTCCGACTGAAAGGTCGATCCCGCCGGTGATAATGACCAGCGTCGCGGCGACGGCCAGAACGCCATTCACTGATGTCGCCTGCAGAATGGCGATCATGTTCGATGTCTGCATGAAATTCGGCGACGCAATAGAAAATCCGATCAGCAGGACGATCAAACTGGCAAAGGCCAACAGCTTTTGATAGGCGCCACTGTCCGCGAGGCCCGATAGTGGCTTTTTCTTTTCGATGTCGGTTGCTGTGGTCATTGGACTGTCCCTGTTACCTGCATCGCCGCCGCACGTTGCGTGGCCAGATGCATGATGTCTTCTTGAGTGGTGTCTTTTCCGCCGGGCAGAATGCCGGTCAGTCGTCCTTCGCACATCACGGCGATGCGATGGCTAAGACGCATGATCTCGGGAAGTTCGGATGAGATCACGATGATCGTCTTGCCCTGCCCTGCCAGTTCTTCCAGCAACTTGTAAATCTCGGATTTCGCGCCGACGTCGATACCGCGGGTCGGTTCGTCAAAGATCAGAATATCGCAGTCGCGCAGCAGCCATTTGGCGATGACAACCTTCTGCTGATTGCCGCCTGACAGTAGGCGAACCTCCTGCACATCCGATGGCGTTCTAATGCCCAATTGCTGGATGTAGCTTTTGGCGGTGTCGCTGATTTCACCATCGTGCAGAACCCCGCCTGCGCCGGTGAACAGGTCCATCGAGGCAAGCGCGATGTTGTCGCGTACATTCATACCAGTGGCGAGACCGAAGTGCTTTCGGTCCTCGGACAGGTATCCAATCCCCGCTTTGACGGCGTCGGAGGGTGATTTGATCGACACCACCTGACCATGTACCCGGATTTCGCCGCTATCTTTGGGATCGGCCCCGAAGATAGCCCGTGCAACCTCTGTACGACCTGCGCCCATCAGACCGGCAAAGCCCAGAATTTCACCCTTTTGGACCGAGAAACTGACGTCCTGAATTTCGTTGCTCCGGCTCAGCCCTGTGACTTGCAAAGACATCTCCGCATCACCCAGGTCGGGCACGTCCAGCGGTTCTTCCTTGACCTCTCGGCCCACCATCATGGCGATGATCTGGCTGATCGGGGTTTCAGCAGCCCCAACTGTTCCGACATATTCCCCATCGCGCATAACCGTCACGCGATCCGAGATCTGCTTCAGCTCGTCCATCTTGTGGCTAATGTAAACGATGCCCACACCTTCAGCCTTGAGGCGGCGGATGATCACGAACAGCTCGGCAATCTCGGCGTCATTCAGGGCCGCTGTTGGCTCGTCCATGATGAGCACCTTGGACCGAAAGGACAGTGCCTTGGCGATCTCGACCATTTGCTGTTTTGCGATGGTCAGGCTGCCAACCAACGCCTTGGGATCAAGGCTGAGGTTCATCGAAGCAAAGATTTCGGCAGTCTGCGCATTCAGCGCCGCCTCGTCCAAACGGCCAAAGCTCTTACGCGGTTCGCGTCCGATAAAAATGTTTTGGGCTACAGTCAGGTCGTTCATCAGGCTCAGTTCCTGATGGATGATCCCAATACCTAGATCCTGCGCCTCGCGCGGGGCTGTCGGACTGACTTCGCGCCCTTCTATCTTCAAGGTCCCACCGTCACGTTGATAAATACCCGACAGGATTTTCATCAACGTACTTTTACCGGCACCGTTCTCGCCCATCAGCGCGTGAACTTCACCCGGTTCAAGATCGAATTGCACGGATTTCAGCGCGTGCACGCCGGGGAAAAACTTATCAATCCCCGTCATTTCGACCAGTCTATTTTTATTGCCTCCCATTTGCCCCTCTCCCCTTGGGCCAACGCGGTTTACATCACCGCACCAATTTGCCAGGGGACGAATTCAACGCCCCCAAATCCAAGTTCCTCGCTTTTGGTTTTCTTGCCTGAGGCGACACGGATCAGTATTTCGAACAGTTCTTCGCCCTTGCTCTCGATGCTGATCCCGTCTGTCACGATGTCACCGCAGTTCAGATCCATATCCTCGGCCATGCGGGCATACATTTCGGAATTGGTGGCCAGCTTGATGCAGGGCGTTGGCTGATATCCAGACACCGAACCACGCCCGGTGGTAAACACAATCAGGTTCGCACCCGAAGCGACTTGCCCGGTGACCGAACACGGATCAAAACCGGGGCTGTCCATGAAGACAAACCCGCTCTTGTCGATCATCTCACCGAATTTGTAGACGTCTCGCAGTGGCGCGGTGCCTCCCTTAGCTACGGCACCAAGCGATTTCTCAAGAATGGTTGTGAGCCCCCCGCGCTTGTTGCCTGGGCTTGGGTTGTTGTCCATCTCACCGCCGTTTCGGGCCGTGTAGTCCTCCCACCAGTGGATGCGTTCGATCAGTTTTTCACCCACCTCAACCGTCTCGGCCCGCCGGGTCAGCAGGTGTTCGGCACCGTAGATTTCCGAGGTTTCCGACAGGATCGTTGTTCCGCCATGGCGCACCAGTAAATCCGACGCATACCCCAGCGCCGGGTTCGCGGTTATCCCAGAATACCCGTCCGAGCCGCCGCATTGCATACCGACCGTGATGGCACTGATCGGAGCCGGAGCGCGTTCGGCTTGATTGGCCAGATGGGCGATGCCGCGCAACTCCGCCAGCCCCCGTTCGATAGTGCGGCGTGTTCCGCCCTCGTTCTGAATGGTCATATAACGCAGCGCACCGTCAGCGCGGATTGGTCGACCGCCGACAAGATCTGCCACCTGCATGACTTCGCAGCCCAGACCGATCAGCAGAATACCCCCGAAATTCGGATGCTGTGCATAGCCGGCCAACGTCCGAAACAGGGTGGCATAACCCTCATCCTTGCTGGACATTCCACATCCGGTCCCGTGCACAATCGGGACCACACCGTCAACATTGGGATAGCTTTCCAAGAACCCGGTCTTTTCCGCTGCGTCGGCGATAAAACGCGCTACCGAACCCGAGCAGTTCACGGTGGTTAGAATCCCGATGTAGTTTCGGGTTCCCACTTTACCGTCAGATCGATGGTATCCGTCGAATGTACGCTTTTCAGTCAGAACAGGCAGCGGGGTGTTGGCGCTGGCATGTGCATAGTCCTGCTGATGCGCCCCCATGCCAAGGTTGTGCACATGGATATGTTCGCCAGGCGCTATATCGCATTTGGCCTGCCCGATGATCTGACCGTAGCGGACAATATTCTCGCCAGTTTGGATTGATGACACGGCTAGCTTGTGGCCGCGGGTAACGGGCGCAGCCAATTGCACGGGAACATGTGCCGGCTGCTCACCCGCTTGCAAGTCACGCAAAGCAATAACGATGTTGTCCTGCGGATTTAGCTTTACGACATCGCGAGCCGCCTCTTCCAAAACGTTTATGCTGCCGTTCGCTCGCATCTCTTCTCCACTTGCTTGGTCAATGTTGCTAAATCCAATATCTCTACTTGTCAACTAACATGTTAGAATGCTAACTTATGCAGTATGAACAAACACCAAGATATTGATGCCGAACTGTTGCCCGAGATCACAACGATCGAAGGACCGCTCGCTCAGCGGGTTCACCACTCATTGAAGCAGGCGATTCTCTCACTGGATTTCCCACCCGGAGCGAACCTCAGGAAGGCACCTGTGTGTGAAAGATTGGGTGTGTCGCGCGCACCTGTGGCCGATGCGATCGCGCGTTTGGCCTCGGAAGGTCTGGTGGATGTAGTGCCGCAATCAGGCACTCGCGTATCCTACTTTTCGATGGACGAGATCCGCGAAGGCGTATTCCTGCGTGAAGCGCTTGAACTTGCAACTGTCGCCAAAGTCGCGCGCGACATAACCGACGTTCAGCGTAAAAGGTTAAGCCGCAACATGCGTCTGCAGGAACTGTTGATTATGGATGATGATATCCCAGGCTTTTATCAGGCTGATGAAGAGTTCCACAGTCTTCTGATGGAATTTACAGGCTTCCGCCGCCTCGCCGACGTTGCCCAAACCGTTTCCTTACAGGTCAGTCGCGCACGCATGCTATTGCTGCCCACCCCTGGCCGGATCGCTGAAACACTGGCAGAACACAGGGCCATTTTCGAGGCAATCAGCAATCGCGACGAACAGGCCGCGCAGGTCGCTATGCGCGCCCACCTCGGGCAGTTGATGCCGCGCATTGAGCAGTTGGAGCAACTGAAGCCGCATCTGTTCAACCTCACCCCACAGCTGAATAGCGAGGCAGGATGACCGTTTCCCAAACAGAATTACTGAACAACCGGACCACGCGGCCCGTTCCCCTGACCCGCATGGGGTTCGGTGGGGCACCATTGGGGAACCTGTACCGCAAAGTCTCGGACGAGGACGCGCAGGCTGCATTGCAAGCCGCCTATGACGCAGGCATCCGTTTTTTCGACACCGCGCCGCAATACGGGCTTGGCCGGTCAGAGCATCGGTTTGGGCAGGCGATCGACCGGTTCGGTCGCAAGAACATTCAGCTTTCGACCAAAATCGGGCGTTTATTACTGGATTGCAAACCGCATGAAGTGACACCTGAAGCCTTTGTCGATGTGCCGCAGAAACGGATTGTGTTCGACTATACCTATGACGGGGTCATGCGGTCTTACGAGGCCAGCCGCGACAGGATCGGCGTTGCCAATTCTGACATTCTTCTGGTCCATGATGTCTGTGTCTTCAGCCAGGGCAGTCAGGAAATGTCGGACGCCAAGGTGCGCGAACTTTTTGATGGTGGGGGTTACAAAGCGCTAACCGAACTGCGCGACGCAGGCGAGATCGCTGCAATCGGCGCGGGCGTAAACGAATGGCAGGTTTGCGAAAGGCTGCTTGGACTGGGGGATTTCGACGGGTTCCTGCTGGCCGGGCGCTATACGCTGCTGGAGCAGGAAGCGCTCGACAGTTTTCTGCCACTCTGTGAGCAGCGCGATGTCGGGATTATCCTCGGGGGGCCTTACAATTCAGGCATTCTCGCCACCGGAGCTGTACCCGGCGCCAAGTACAATTATGCAGACGCACCAGAAGACATTCTGGACCGGGTCCGCAAGATCGAAGCCGTGTGCGCAGCCCACAACACTCCGCTGATTGCGGCGGCGTTGCAATTTGTTCTGGGCCATCCATGCGTCAAAACAGTTGTACCCGGGGCTGTAAACGCATCCGAAGTCCAATCCAATGTGGCATTGATGGAGCGTGACATTCCCCCGGGCCTGTGGGCGGACCTACGATCCGAAGGTCTGATCCGACCGGATGCGCCTCTGCCAAGCGAGACTGCAGATGCTGCGTAACATCGATCCGATCCTGTCGCCGGAGCTGCTGTATACCCTCAGGGCCATGGGCCACGGGGATGAAATCGTTATTGCAGATGCGAACTTCCCGGGTTCCAGCAGCGGGCCGGACTGCATTCGGGCGGATGGATCTTCGGCCAGTGAAGTGTTGCAAGCGGTCTTGTCGGTGATGCCCTTGGACACATTCGTTCCTGATCCGGCGTTGACCATGCAGGTTGTCGGCGACGCGGAGGCGGTTCCCGACGCAGTCGCGGACTTTCAACGCATCATCGACACGACCGCCGACAACCCGGCCAAAGTTCAGGGCTTGGAACGGTTTGCATTCTACGAGCGTGCGGCCAACGCGTTTGCCATCGTTCAAACGGGCGAACGCAGGCTTTATGGCAACATCATCCTGAAAAAGGGTGTGATCGCATGAGGATCGACGCGCATCAGCATTTCTGGGCTTTGGCGCGTGGCGACTATGGCTGGCTGACGCCCGATCTGGACACGATCTACCGGGATTTCACGCCGGACGATCTAATGCCCCTGCTTAAGGCTGCCGGGATCGATGGCACAGTCCTTGTCCAGGCGGCGCCCACTGTGGCTGAGACGGAATACATGCTCTCGCTGGCCGACCAGAATGCGTTTATCAAAGGTGTTGTCGGCTGGGTTGATTTTGAAGCCGATGATGTTGGCTCACAGATTTCTGCGTTAGACGCCCATCCGGCACTGGTCGGTCTTCGTCCGATGATACAGGACATCGCTGACCCTCTGTGGATGCTCGGCGACACGCTGCCTCCAGCTTTCGAGGCTGTCCAACGGCATGACCTGACATTCGATGCATTGACCTTGCCCCAACATCTGGGCCCGCTCAGACAACTTCTGGAACGCCATCCGGAAATGCGTGTAGTCGTCGACCATGGCTCGAAACCGTTGATCAAAGACGCAATCTTGCATGATTGGTCCGACAACGTGTCGGCCTTGGCCCGGGATACAAACGCATGGTGCAAGCTATCCGGCCTCGTGACCGAGGCTGCCGCAGATTGGACGATCGAAGACCTGCGCCCGTACGTGGATCACCTGCTGAACACCTTCGGTCCATCGCGTCTGATCTGGGGTAGCGATTGGCCAGTTTGCACCTTGGCCAGTAGCTATGAGCGCTGGTGTGAAACCACCGACATGTTGCTGAAACATCTGAGCAGCGCAGAACGACAGGCAATAATGGGTGGCAACGCCGCCCGCGCCTACAACCTCAGGAATTAAAATGACCATAGGTACATTGGATTCGAACGGGCTGTGGCTCGGCCGTATTGAGCGCGGCGGAATCGGCCCCAGCGTGGTGACCCTGCGCAATGGGCGGATTATCGATATCACGTCAAAAACGGCGCCAACTGTCAGGGACATTCTGGAACGCGACGATGAAGCAGATCATGTGCGCAACGCTCAAGGTGAAGATATCGGCCCTTTGGACGCCGACCACCAATGGCTGGCCCCGTGTGACCTGCAGGCGGTCAAGGCCTGTGGTGTCACATTTGCCGGGTCCATGGTCGAACGCGTAATCGAGGAACAAGCCTCCGGTGATCCTGCCAAAGCCGACGCGATCCGGGCGCGCATCGGAGACCGGATCGGAGACAGCCTCTCGAACATCGTACCTGGATCGGACGCGGCCGCAGAGGTCAAAGAAGCACTGATCGCTGAAGGCCTCTGGAGCCAGTATCTGGAAGTCGGGATCGGCCCCGATGCCGAGGTGTTCTCCAAAGCACAAGTTTTGTCTTCGGTCGGGTTTGGTTCAGAAATCGGTCTTCACCCGATTTCGACCTGGAACAACCCCGAGCCCGAGGTCGTTCTGGCCGTTACATCTAAGGGCGAGATTAAGGGCGCTACGCTGGGGAACGACGTCAACCTGCGTGACGTTGAAGGTCGTTCGGCTTTGTTGCTGAGCAAAGCAAAGGACAACAATGCCTCTTGCGCGATCGGACCGATGATCCGGTTGTTCGATGATGGGTTCACACTGGACGATGTACGCCAGGCTGAACTTGCGCTGACCGTGACCGGATCGGATGGAGTTGTGCTGAACGGAAGCTCATCCATGTCCCAGATCAGTCGCGATCCTGCAGACCTTGTGAAGCAGACTATCGGGCGCCATCACCAATATCCTGATGGGCTGATGCTTTTCCTTGGCACTCTGTTCGCCCCGACCCAAGACCGTGACACACCTGGCGGTGGGTTCACTCACAAAATTGGCGATGTCGTCACTATCTCCAATACGCGCCTTGGAGCGCTGACAAACACCGTGCGCCTGTCGACGGAATGCCCCGAATGGTCCTTTGGGGCATCACACCTGATGCGAAACCTCGCCCATCGCGGCCTGCTGTAAGAGAGAACGAATATGTTGACCGGAAAACACCTGATAGCTGGCGAATGGATCGGCGCAGACACCACTTTTGCGTCGGAACCAGCGCATGGACCAAGCCATGACTTTTCTGTGGGGACAGCGGCGATAATTGATAACGCAGTGGAGGCAGCAGAGTCGGCATTTGCCACTTTCGGGTGGTCATCTCGTATCGAACGCGCCGCGCTGTTGCGCAAGATCGCAGATGAGATTGATGCCCGCGAGGATGCCATCACCGAAATCGGCACTCAGGAAACCGGCTTGCCCGAGGCACGCCTGCAAGGGGAACGTGGCCGTACCATCGGCCAGCTGCGCCTATTCGCCGATCACATCGAAGCGGGCGATTATCTGGACATGCGCCATGACCCGGCCATGCCGGATCGTGCACCCCTACCCCGCCCCGACCTGCGCATGATACAGCGCCCGCTGGGTCCTGTTGCGGTGTTCGGCGCTTCGAACTTCCCATTGGCCTTCTCAGTCGCAGGGGGTGATACAGCCGCAGCATTAGCCGCAGGATGCCCTGTCGTTGTCAAAGGCCATTCGGCCCATCCCGGCACTGGCGAAATTGTCGCCCAGGCAATCGACGCCGCCATCAAAGCGACAGGAATTCATCCCGGAGTGTTTTCATTGGTACAGGGTGGCAAACGGGATGTGGGCACGCGATTGGTGCAACATCCCTTGATCCGGGCGGTTGGCTTTACGGGCAGCCTCGGAGGTGGACGGGCGCTGTTCGATTTATGCGCGCAACGCGATGAACCCATTCCGTTTTTTGGCGAACTGGGTTCAGTCAATCCGATGTTCATACTGCCGCAAGCGGCGGCCGCGCGCGGTGCTGAAATCGGCAATGGCTGGGCCGCGTCCCTAACCATGGGCGCTGGACAGTTCTGCACCAATCCCGGTATCGCCGTGATCATCGAAGGTCCGGATGCTGACGCGTTTCAAGCAGCGGCAGAGGCTGGCCTGTCTTCGGTGGCCGAACAGACAATGCTGACCGATGGAATTGCGGAGGCATACCGAAACGGAGTTTCGCGTGTAGCTGCTGGTACCGGTGTATCGAAGATTATCGGCACAAGCTGCAAGTCACGCGATGCGGCCCCATACCTGTTCACTGTTTCAGGTGATGACTGGCTCGCCAATCGGAAGCTGCAAGAAGAAGTCTTCGGACCATTGGGCATCATCGTACGCGTGAACGACAGCTCTCAGATGCAACAGATCGCGCGGGCCATCGAAGGGCAGTTGACCTGCACACTACATCTGGACGCTGGCGACAAACCCGACGCTCAGGCACTGCTACCGCTGCTTGAACGAAAGGCTGGGCGATTGTTGGCCAACAGCTTTCCGACCGGGGTCGAAGTTTGCGATAGCATGGTTCACGGAGGCCCCTACCCCGCCTCAACCAACTTTGGCGCAACATCCGTGGGAACATTGTCGATACGCCGTTTCCTGCGGCCGGTTTGTTATCAGGACATCCCATCCGAGCTTCTACCCGAGATATTGTGAGGTTGTTCATGTCGACAATCAACCCATCCAACCGGCTTGCAGATAAGACCGCTCTCATCACAGCAGCTGGCCAAGGCATTGGCCGTGCAACCGCCGAATTGTTCGCTGCCGAAGGCGCACGGGTGATAGCCAGCGACATCAACGATGCTGCGCTTGCCGAATTGGGCGGTATTCCGGGTATCGAACCGCTGCAACTGGACGTAATGGACGATAAGGCCGTTACAGATGCAGCGGTCAATCTGCCGCAACTGGACATTCTGTTTAGCTGCGCAGGTTATGTAGCGGGGGGATCAATTCTTGAATGCACTGAAAAGGATTGGGATTTCAGCTTTGACCTCAACGTAAAGGCCATGTTCAGACTGATCCAACTGACTCTACCCGGAATGCTGAAAGCAGGCGGAGGATCGATCATCAATATGTCGTCGGTCGCATCGTCCATGAAAGGCGTGCCCAACCGATTTGCGTATTGCGCGTCAAAAGCAGCGGTGATTGGCCTGACCAAGTCTGTGGCAGCCGATTTTGTGACCCAGGGCATTCGGTGCAACGCGATTTGTCCAGGTACGGTGGACAGCCCCAGCCTGCATGACCGGCTTCGCACCACCGGGGATTATGAGCAGGCAATGACTGATTTCATCGCCCGTCAACCGATGGGCCGTATTGGCACAGCGGAAGAGATCGCTGAACTGGCTCTGTATTTGGCCAGTGATGCCAGCAAATACACTTCGGGCCAGCCCTTTGCCATAGATGGCGGCTGGACGATCTGAGCAGGAAGGACCTGACAATGAAACTACTACGCTATGGCGCGAAGGGCGCTGAGAAACCCGGCATTTTGGCCTCAGACGGCTCGGTTCGCGACCTTTCCGGTGTGGTGGATGATATCTCGGGCGATACTCTTGGCGATGTCGTTCTTGAAAAGCTCCGCGCACTAGATTTGGCCAGCCTGCCATTGGTAGACAGCAACCCGCGCATCGGTCCTTGCGTTGGCAATGTTGGAAAGTTCATATGCATTGGCCTGAATTATGCCGATCACGCAGCAGAAAGCGGCATGGAATTGCCTGCTGAGCCCGTGATCTTCTTCAAAGCCACCTCGGCCATCGCCGGCCCCGACGATACCGTAGAAATCCCGCGCGGATCGGTCAAAACCGATTGGGAAGTTGAGCTGGGAGTTGTTATCGGCAAAGAGGCCAAATATGTCTCTGAGGCGGAAGCCATAGACCACGTCGCCGGCTACTGCGTAGTGAACGATTTGTCAGAACGTGACTTTCAGCTTCATCGCTCTGGCCAATGGGTCAAAGGAAAGTCTGCGGACACGTTCGGCCCAATTGGCCCCTGGCTGGTAACACGAGACGAAGTCCCCGACCCGCAGAACCTTCCGATGTATCTTGAGGTAAACGGGCACCGATATCAGGACGGATCAACCAAAACGATGCATTTTGGCGTAGCGACGGTCATCTCGCATCTGTCGCAATTTATGTCTTTGCAACCCGGTGACGTAATTTCTACAGGCACACCCCCGGGTGTTGGTATGGGACAGAACCCGCAGACCTACTTGAATCCCGGCGACAAAATGGAGCTTGGTATTCAGGGTCTGGGCACGCAACGTCAGAACGTCATCCAGGGATGAGAGCGCGCTGTTGGCGAATGCCATATGTAGCCTTGAAGCAACAAAAGTAAGCGAGAAGGTTTTGTCTCAGATAACGCCGCCCGTATACTGATTATCTATCAGGCCAGTATATATTCTTATAGGCGCTTCTCGCGCGATTAATCCGGTATTTGTAGTATCGGATCAGGTTACCGAACATCTTTCTGGTTGCTTCGGGCGTTTCAATACTGAGAAGAGTCATTGTTTTTTTAGCAAGCTTTAACAAAGCCTGTCCTTAAATCACGATTCAGCAGGCCCCTAAGCCGGCTAGATGGGGCGCCTTCGCATTAAAGTAGGCAGACCGATACAGCTCTTAATAATACTTATTAAAGTATTTTGCACACTACGTCCAAATGACCTTCTACTCGGTCAATCATTCAACCCATCGCCGCCCTTTCTTTGGCAAGCCACAGCGCAATCATATCCCTCATTGATAGGTGCTCACGGCCAATCCGTTATATGCTCACGCGCCTCGAATATGTTTCGGTACGCTATGTTGGTCTTCCCGTTGAAATGTAGTGCCGGGGCGCTCGAAGATAGAAGCGATCGCGTCGTCCCTGCCCTGCCGCGAAAACTGTGTATCTGTTCAGCCGCGACTAACTACATAAATTGTAGATTATCTGCCCTAGTTCCATATCAATACGTTAAGAAACCTTCTACTGATGGCCTGAACTTTTAGTCGTCAACTCTGCTCGGAACATACCTGCCCGAACTACAAAACAAGAATTTGAGGCCGGACGGTAAAAGCTAAGCGTTTAGATGGTCTCCCAGGGTACCGTATTACACGATTGGTCTGTTTGTGCAAAAAAACGGCGCTGAAATTAACCAGCGCCGCGCTTCGGATCTATCTCGCTAAGCCCGTCTTACCCGTGGGTAAGATCGTCCTCTTCTCGCAGATCCTCGATCAAGGTGGCCACAGCACGTTCTAATTTCGCCCTATCGACACGGGTAAAATCGAGATCATAGCGAAGTTCGATCCTTCCGCTGGATGCAGAACACTTTGCAATCCCTGCCCTGCCCCTTACCTGAAACGTTGTCTTCGCGCGGCGTGGTTTACCAACGGCTTCAGCCTTTGGCTTGGCGGCGGTCGCATTTTCGATTGTGAGAAAATCGCGAAGAATGGCCACTTCGCGCACGCTGTCGCGATTTGGTTCATTCACCAAAGCCGTACTGACTTGTCGGATCAATCCGGGATCAGAGTCGAGCTTTCGTTTGAGCTCAACACCCACATTCCGTGGAATATCGTTTGGGTGCATAAGAACCTTTTCCAACATGGCCAGCAAACTCGCAAACGCCCGAATATAGCTGCGCTTGGTATAGCTTGCAGATTTGAACAAGGTTGAAACCGCTTTGTCGACATCCGGACAATCATTGGCCGGGTCTTGCGCATAGGCACGTGCGAGCGCGCCCATTTCCGCAAACGAGATATCCTTTCGGATCAGGTTTTCATCGACCATGCGACGATAGCTTTCATCCAGCTCGGCGACGTCAGAAACACCGGCCGGTATCGTCGCAAATCGCGCGTCGCCGGTTTCCTCAAGTAATGCGCGAAATGCCGATAATCTGCGCATTCCTTGAATTAACTCAAAGCGTCCATCGTTGCGGCGCTCGACCCGGATCGGGTTCGAAAGACCTACATCCTGAATAGAAGCTTTCAACTCATCCAACTCAGGATCAGGGCCAGGCTTGCGGTCGCGCGTCAGGCGCTCGGTAACAACATCCGCC
This sequence comes from Ruegeria sp. HKCCD3925, assembly GCF_057221175.1. Lineage (NCBI taxonomy): Bacteria > Pseudomonadati > Pseudomonadota > Alphaproteobacteria > Rhodobacterales > Roseobacteraceae > Ruegeria > Ruegeria sp. HKCCD3925. Next base: position 510,241 of record NZ_JBWVBI010000002.1, on the reverse strand, counting down.
AATGCGATCTGTTCAGTAACATACCCTTCGGAACGTAGTCGCACAAGCTCGTGCGCTAACCTGTCATTTTCGACTCTGATTGCATCTTCGGTAGTTTGCTGGTCGCGTAGCGCATTAGCGTTCTCGGAGATTGCAGTGGCCATTGGTCCGCGCCTTTTCTCAAGCGCTTTATCCGGAACCTTGCCAACCGGGATTTCTTCCATCGCTGGCATATCGATATCGAACATTCTGCGTTTTCGGCTCATACGTCATCCTCCAGCTTGTCCCAGGCCGATAGCATGACGCCCCGGAATTCATCATAAACATTATCAAATGTCGAACGCGCGCGACGCCAGGTTTCCCTCGTCATCTCACGGTAATCCATCTCATAAACTGAACTCAGGAATCGACCCGATTGCTCGACCGCACGCGTCATCTCGACCGGGTGCTCGGCGAGGTGCTCACCAAAGACTTTGCGGAATGCGTCATACATCGCTGTGTGCAGTGCGTTCCCCGGTTCGTAGCGCGTAAGCAAAAACCGAATTTCGCAGAATGTCTTGGGTAAACCAATCTTACCCGTGGGTAAGGTCTTGTCGAAACCATAGGCCAGATCTTCGAGGGCTTCAGCCAACTGTCCAATGAATGAGGTGGTTGAATCGTATTCCCAGTATCCGGGCCCCGACGGGATATACAACATGTCTGCTGCGAACACCGCATTCATGGATTGGTATCCTATCGCAGGCGGGCAATCGAACAGGATCAGGTCATAAGCATCATTCGGTATTTGATCCAGATAGCGAGACACAGCTGCAAAAAAAGACCACTCAGGATTCAGGTGCCGATATTGTGCTGATGCGAATTCGACGAAAGCAGCGTTGGCGCAAGAAGGAATCGCATCAATCGTTGACCATGAGGTCTGCTTGATAAAATCAGAAATGCGCAGTTCGCCGAGGCCCATATCCGTTATAGAGGGTGGTAATTCTCGGCGGGGCAGGGCGGTTCCTGATTCCGCAGCCGCAGGGCGGTTATTCATGCGCTCGGTTTCACGGATCAGATCCCGCGCCATGATACCCCAGACGGTGAAGTCTTCAGCGACATCGGTCAGACCCATCGAATGGCTGAGCGTCGCCTGAGGGTCAAAATCCACCACTAATACTCGGTAGCCGTCCAGAGCAGCGGCGTGTGCAAGATGCAACGCCACGGTCGACTTGCCAGCCCCCCCTTTGAAATTGGCAACAGCGGCCCGAACCGCCCGCTTGCCCGCAGGGCGTGGGGGAGTGAGCGCTTTGCGATTAACCTTAAGCCGCCGCCTGAGCTCATTTACCTCTTCCAGACTAAACCAACGCTGCCGCCCATCAGGCTCGACCTCGCCTCCCGGCAATGAAGGATCGGCGGCCAGCTTTCCTCGGAAAGTCGATTGGTTCACCTTAAAGATCAGCTCGGACACCTCCCAGCTTGAGAACCGCCTTAGCGTCTTCTCCATCTCAGGGCTGAAAGTCTGCTGGCGAATCCAGCCCTGCAATTTCAGGGACTGGGTGCGCAATGCATTCAGGTCTTCGTGCGTGTACATGCCTCAGTTCTCATTCTTCTGGACGTTATTTTTCTCTCTTTTGTTATTTACGCCCGATTTGCATATTTGGCAAAAGAAATTATTGTAAGGTTGTGATGTTACCCACGGGTAAGAAAATATGGCCGTATCTAGTGCTGACCGATTCGGAACGCTGCTGCTCTCTGCGATCGTCCTGACGTCGGATATCCCACCAGATTTAGGGGGACACAACTCGAGCTAACACGGCATATAGGGGGACATTGCTGCTCCATAAGGGGACACCCTATGTGTCCCCCATCACCATAACTTCACCTATTTCTTTTATTTTTTGATAGCGAATAGCACCTATCAAATAGCGTGATCTCAACGAACTCTTGACAGAATCGAAGTATTGGACGCTAATCAGTGAACAATCACGAAAAGCGTTGGGAAACGGCGCGATTACGGCGGGATCAACCCGCATGAGGCAAAAAAGAGCGGTGAGGAAACGGATGCAGGTTGCGAAACCGGTCGGGCGAAATGCGCCTGCACTGAAGTACGATATCTTGTCGGCGCTCGCCGTTCACGCCTTATCAGGTGACAAGCATCGTCATCGCAGTGTTCTTCGCATCATGACATTAATTACCACGCGCTATAACTGGCGCTCCAATGAACTGTCGATTGGCCGGGAAGAGATCGCTCGGTTGTGGTCCGTGAACGAACGCACGGTTAAACGTGAGATGGCTAAGCTGCGCAGCGCAGGCTGGATTGCGGTCAAACGACCCGCCGCTCGGGGTCGGGTTGCGGTTTATGAACTCGACCTCAAGCAGATCATGCTGGACACAATGGAAGCCTGGCCCGTGATCGGAACGGATTTCCAGGAACGAATGCAGCAGAAGCCAGAGCGCGATACTAATGTTGTGCCATTTCAGTCAAAGCCATCGATCCCGCCGCCGCAGGGTGAAGACGTTTGGGCACAGGTTCAATCGATCCTACATGAGCGTGACCCAGAACTTTGGTCCAGTTGGTTCAAGCATCTGAACGAAGCCGAAAGGGCAGGGGGCCTGGCGACTCTGATTGCGCCAACGCGTTTCATGGCGGATTACATTGCACAGAAATGGTCGGGGAGGGTTTTAGCCGCTTATTCACGTGTAGACCCTTCGGTTCGAACAATTCGCATTGAAGCGGCAGAATAGGGCGCGGGCTTGCTCAACTGGCAACAGGCGACTATCTAGCGGAAACTGTTTATGAGCGCGTCAGATGTGACAAAGCTCGATCCTGATCACAGTGGACATGTGCATTGCAAAAGATCAAATCAAAATTTGCGGCTGTATTGAGTGATTCCGTCCTGTGGCGACTTCTCTCCGAGAATATGCGCGAGCAAGCGGTACCTTATACGATCGCGATCATCGCGATGGTATTTGTTGCGGCAACAACCGCGGGTATCGCCTTTATCATGCGCGATGTTGTGGATTCGCTGTTTGACAGTGAAAACTCAGCCAAGATTTTTGGCGTTTCGATGACCGTGTTCACGATCTTCCTGGTCAAAGGCATTGCAACCTACGTCCAGATTGTGGCCCTTACGCGTGCCGGGAACCGGATTGTCTCGAAACAACAGATCAAGCTTTACGATAAGCTTTTGCGGCAGGGTGTTTCATTCTTCAACCTGACAGAAAGCTCGGATTTGTTGTTGAAGGTGACACAAACGGCCCAGGCAGCGCGCACGGTGATCGAGATAATGGTGACCACGGCAGTTCGCGATATGCTGACCCTGATCGGTCTGCTGGCTGTTATGTTCTATCAGCAACCCATATTATCCCTTTTTACCCTGATCGTCGGCCCGCTGGCGGTTTTAGGGATCAGGATACTGCTCAGAAAGATTCGCGAGATTGCAGATATGGAACTGCAATCGATGGGCGCGATCATGAAAGTCATTCAGGAAACCTCGTCTGGCATTCGCGTGGTTAAGACTTTCGGGTTGGAAGAGCGCATGGCCAATAAGATGAACTCGGCCGTGAAAAGCGTCGAGAAGCGGCGCAATAAGCTTGCGCGTTTGCAGGCAGCGACAAGCCCGCTGACCGATATTCTGGCCGGGTTTGCAATTGCCTCGGTCATCGGGTTGAGCGCTGGTAAGCTGTTTGGCGCTGCAGCGTCTACTCCGGGTGAACTGATGTCGTTCGTGACCGCTGTGATGATGGCCTATGAGCCCGCGAAGCGTCTGACGAAGGTGCGGGTGAAGATGGAACTGGGTCTGCGCCGGGTGCAGATGTTGTTCAATATGTTGGACGAGCCTGAAACTCTGCCGGAAGAGGCCAATCCAAAAAGCCTGCCTGATGGTCCGCGAGAGGTGGTGTTCGACGACGTCACTTTCGGCTACCGTCGTCGCGATCCGATCCTGAAAGGGCTTTCGTTGACGTTCGAAGCTGGCAAGACCACCGCTCTGGTTGGTCTGTCCGGCGGCGGCAAGTCGACCATTTTGAATTTGGCCCTGCGCCTTTATGACCCGACCAGTGGTTCGGTATCGATCGATGGTCAGGATATCAAATACGCCTCGTTCAAATCACTGCGCCAGAACATGTCGTTCGTCGGGCAAGAGACGTTCCTGTTTTCGGCCTCAATCGCCGACAACATCCGTTTTGGCCGTGAGGGTGCCTCGCAAGACGACGTGATCGAGGCTGCCAAGGCCGCGAATGCCTATGACTTCATCATGTCGCTTGAGAAAGGCTTTGACACTCTGGTTGGTGAAAATGGTGCCTTCCTGTCCGGTGGTCAAAAACAGCGCCTTGCGATTGCGCGCGCGCTTCTGCGCGACAGCCCGATCCTGCTGCTGGACGAACCAACTAGTGCGCTGGACTCGCGGTCGGAACATCTGGTTCAGGAAGCCTTGGGCCGCCTGACCGAAGGGCGTACGACAATCATCGTGGCTCACAGGCTTTCAACCATCATGCATGCGGACAAGATCGTCGTGATTGAGGCTGGTGAAGTTCTTGAGCAGGGCAGCGCCCAACAGTTGCTGAAGAAACCGGGGCCATTCAAAACCCTGTATGACCATCAGTACTCGAACGCCGTCAATGCCGAATGATCCCGACGTGATCCAACGGCCTGACATTACACCGGCGCGTTCGCCCCTGAGCGCGTCAGTGATCATCCCGACCTATCAAAGCTGGGACCAATTGCAGCTTTGTCTGGATGGGCTCGCCTCTCAGACACTGAACACAAACCAGTTCGAGATACTTGCAGTCAACAATGACCCGACCGACCCCATGCCCAACGGGTTTCGCCTGCCCGCCAACGCCCGCATTCTAAGTGAGGCAAAACCCGGCTCATACGCAGCGCGCAACCGAGGAATCGAAGAAGCCGCCTCGGAGCTGCTGTTTTTCACCGACTCCGATTGTCAGCCTGACCCGCTCTATCTAGAGGCCGGGTTGAAAATAGCCGAAGACCACCCCGAGGTTAATCGCTTTGGCGGCAATGTTGTGCTGATCCCGAACGGGCAGGATTGGAAGACGACCGAACTATATGATGTTCATTTGGGGTTAGAGCAAAAAAAATGGGTGGAACGGGGGCGTGCGGTTACGGCCAATCTGATCGTACGGCGGGAGCTTATGGATCGCATCGGTCGGTTCAACGACACGGTGTTGTCCGGCGGGGACATGGAATGGAATGATCGTGCTCAATCTGCGGGCGAAGCGATTGTGTTTGCCGAAGACGCCATCGTCCGTCATCCGGCGCGCGACAGTCTTGGGGATCACATCACCAAAGCCCGTCGTATTGAGGGGGCTAGGCTGCGCCGCAATGCCAAGCGCGGCATCGTTAATTACATCCCGCCTGTGCAGAAATTGATCCCTTCCTTCAAGACGTTGAAAAATCTTCTGAGGAATCAAGATCTGTCAACCAAACAGGCTTTTGGTGTGTGGGGCGTTCACTATGTGATCCGCGTTGCAAAAATTACGGAAACCATTCGGCTTCTCTGGCTACGGAGGCCTGATCAGCGAAAGTAGTGGCAACTGGCAATGGCAAACCACCTTCAGAACCTGACGCACGGCGTACTGGATCGGCTTAATTCAATTTAATCCGGACGGTTTAACTCTCGGCTAGCGCTGATATCAATGGTACTTTTTCGGCTTCAGTGGCTGTGCTACCTGCATTCTGTATCCACACGAAGGAATGACACATGCCGCAGCATCAGCAGAACCGCGCCCAGGCGTCGCGTCCCCGTGTTCTCCTAATCGCCGAGGCGGCCAATCCCGAATGGGTTAGTGTACCTCTTGTTGGTTGGTCGCTGTGCCACGCGCTGAAGGAAGTGGCCGATGTGCATCTCGTGACGCATATTCGTAATCGAGATGCTATTTTGCGGGCTGGGTATATTGAAGGAAAAGACTTCACAATAATTGACTCAGAAACGGTGGCCAAACCCATGTACCAACTGGCACAGGTTCTTCGAATGGGGCAGGGCAAGGGTTGGACGATGAATACCGCAATTAATGCGTTGAGTTATCCCTATTTTGAGCATCTGGTGTGGAAGCGTTTTGCAGAAGAAATTCGCGCAGGTCGATACGATATTGTTCATCGAGTTACGCCGCTCACACCCACTACTGTTTCACCTATCGCGGCAAAGTGTGACGCTGTCGGTGTGCCATTCGTTGTCGGACCAATAAATGGTGGCGTACCATGGCCCAAAGGTTTTAATGCTGAACGCCGCCGCGAACGAGAATGGCTGTCCTACGTCCGGAGTGCTTACAAAGCGATGCCTGGCAGACGTCGCATGCTGAACGCCACTTCGGCTATCATTGTCGGGTCGGAATATACAGCTGGCGAATTCTCAAAGACATACCAGAACAGAGTTCATTACATTCCCGAAAACGCCATCGACACCACTCGGTTCAACCGGGTTGCACAGCAAAAACCGGACGGTCCACTACGGGCAGTTTTTATTGGGCGTCTCGTCCCTTACAAAGGCCTTGATATGGGCATTGAGGCTGCCCGGGTGCATCTTGCTAGCGGTGAGATGAGGCTTGATGTGATCGGAGATGGTCCGATGCGAGCTGAACTAGAAGAGCGAGTTCTGGCTGATGGGCTTACAGATGCAGTCACCTTTCATGGCAACGTCCCTCATGAATTGGTTCAGGATATTGCAGTGCAGTCTAACATTTTACTTTTCCCCTCGATCAGGGAATTCGGAGGTGGGGTTGTGCTGGAAGCTATGTCGATTGGCCTAGTGCCGATGATTGTTGACTATGCGGGACCATCAGAACTGGTAACACCAGATACGGGCTTTGCGGTGCCTATCGCATCCAGAAATAACATTGTAAGCGCTCTAAGACAGTCTCTGGACAGAATTTTGGCAGATCGCGGCGTTTTGCCAGATATGGCCGCGCGGGCGCGCCAGCGCGTTTCAGATGAATTCACTTGGCCGGTCAAAGCGCTCAAAGTCAGCGCTGTTTACAACCACGTCCTCGCGGATCGCGCCAGTTGACCCCCGAGGTAGTTAACTAGCTTCCTCGTCTTTTGGGTCTAATCCATCGGGATATAGAGGACCGCGGCACATTCTGCGCTCGACGATCAGGCTGTGTTTCACGTCGCGACCCGGAAATCTGAGGCTCCCGCTTCGAGCACATTTATCGGAACGGGTGGCACGATTAAAGTTGATCTCCGCGTTCGCGTATATTGATGTTCAGTACTTTGTTCATATCTGATCACGCTGATCCAGGTACCGATTGCACAGGGCATTGACTGTTGCGTGCAGGATGATGGTAAGTCCCGCCAACACGATCAGCGCGGCGAACATCAGGTCGGTTTTGGCACGGCCATTGGCCAACAACATCAGATATCCCAGCCCACGCGACGCTCCGACCCATTCACCGATGACGGCACCGATCGGGGCATAGACAGCAGCCAGACGCAGGCCGCTGGCAAATCCGGGCAGAGCAGATGGAATACGGATGTGCCACATTACTCGGGCAGGTGACGCCCCCATGACCCGAGCCAGATCCAGCCAGTCGCGATTGCTGCGCATCAGTGCATCAAAGAAAGACGAAGTAACCGGGAAATAAATGATCAGCAGCGCCATGGCGATTTTGGCCTCGAGCCCGAAGCCAAGCCACAGGGTCAGAATCGGTGCGAGGGCAAAGACGGGGATGGTCTGGGAAAACACCAAAATTGGTCGCACCAGCGCGCGTGCTAGCGGTGAGGCGGCAAGGCCGATGGCCGACAGCCCGCCCAGCACTGCGCCAAGGGCCAGCCCGATCAGCACTTCGGTCGCGGTGACCAGTCCATGTTCCAGCAGAAGGTTGCGGCTGTTCCAAATGGTTTCGGAAACCAACGCTGGCGGGGGCAAGATAAAACGCGGCAAGCCGGTGGCCCAGACCACCAGTTGCCAAAGCGACACTGCCACTGCGGCTGCAGCGATTCCTGCAGGCCAACCTGTCATCGGGCAGCCGGGAATCCTGCCCATGCGGCATCGAAAAAGGCGCGCTCTAGGGCCACGGCTTTTTCGAAGGTGGCGGCAACCTCGGCCTGCGCCTGGTCCGAAAGGGTCGGCCAGATCGCATCCAATTGCTCACGCAGATAGGCCACCACACTTTCGAACCCGTCGCCGGAGTGCAGGGTGATCCATTCACCCAGCCAGAACGGCAGATTATCGGCGCGGTTTTCGACCGGGCTAGCCCAATCCAGATAGACCCATTCCGCGACGACCAAGACCGCCAGCATCCGCTCATAACGCCCTGATGCACGAGCCTCGTCCATCAGGGCTTGAAACGCCAGTGTTTCGGGTGCGGCTTCGCTTGCCTGCGGCACATCCAGTGCGCTGAATGCACGCAAAAAATAGGTGTTCTCCGGCCCGCAGATCTGACCTAGAAACTGTGCGCCCGGCACAGCATCGGCGAGGTTGGGTGCATGCGCCACTGCTGAGGCCAGCAGACGCACGAAGCCTTCCACGAAAAGGTAATCCTGCTGTAAATAGCCAGCCATTTTGCCGTGATCGAGCGTTCCGGTAGCCAGCGCATTGGTAAAGTCATGTGTCGTGGCCGCTGTCCAGTTGTCCTGGTTCAGCGCCCTGAGAGTTTCGCTTGTGCTCATCTGTCAGTCCTGAGTTGTTGAAGCAGCGCGGCCTGGATGCCCAGCACGCCCGGATCATCAACAGGGCGCGGGATGCTGCCCATTGGAGTTTCGACCGGGTGCAGCCCGTCGCGCGTCATGATCATGATGTTCTGCCCCAGCCGCGCCACTTCGGCCGGGTCATGGGTGATAAGCAGCACCGTACGTCCCTTCAGCAGCTGTGCGGTGAGGTCCTGCATATGCACCCGAGTCAGGGCATCAAGGGCTGAAAATGGTTCGTCCAGCAACACAATGGGGCGGTCTTCCATCAGGGTTCGGGCCAAGGCCACGCGCTGTCTTTGCCCACCGGAGAGCTTTCCCGGTTTCTTGCCCAGATGTGTGCCTAGCCCAACTTGCTCCAGTACCTGCTCGGCCCGGCCCCGATCGAATTTCTCGCCGCGCAATCGTGCCCCTATTGCCACATTGTCGAGCGCTGATAGCCAAGGCAGCAACAAATCACTCTGCGCCATTAAGGCCACCCGCCCGGCCAGCGCGCCACCGTCCGAGGCCCAGATTTCACCGTCCAAAGAAACATGATCTCCCAGTCCGGCCAGCAGCTTGAGCACTGTGGATTTGCCCACACCACTGGCCCCCAGAAGACAGGTCCACCGCCCTGCATCAAGTCGCAGATCAATGCCGCGCGCGATGGATGTGTCGCCAATCGACAGTGATCCGCGCAGATATAGGGCGGGGGCCGGGCTCATGGCTGCGATGCCATGCCCCAAAAGCCGACCTCAAGCTCGGTCGCCTTGTGGAAGCGGTCGCAAAGATTTGCCCAACGTGGGCAGTTTTGCGGGTCATCCCCGATGCGCCGCGCTACCACGCCATCGATCAGCGCGCCAACATCGCAGCAGACCTGTTGGTAATCTTCCCCGCCATAAGTGTTGATCCAATCGGCATAGGTTTCCGAGGTCTTTGTCGCCGAAAGCTCTGCCCCGATCTCACCATAGCCCATGACGCAGGGGGCCAGTGTGGCCAGCAGATCAAGCATATCCCCTGAATGCCCGGCATCCAGCACATAGCGTGTATAGGCAAGATTAGCCTGACGCTCTTGCGTTGCAATAAGTTCTTCCTCGGAAATCCCAGCCTTGGCACAGATGCCGATATGCAGGGCAAGCTCGTCATTGATCAGTGCATTCACGGTCCCCGCGGCGAGGCGCATATCCGCGACGGTCTCGGCCTTGGTCACCACCAGCGCCCAAGCGCGGGCGAAATGGATCAGAAAGACATAATCCTGCTTGAGATAGTGCAGAAACGCTGCGCGCGGGAGGGTTCCATCACCCATGCCCCGCACGAATGCGTGGCGGGTATAGGCAGGCCAGGTTTCCCCGGCCGCCGCTCGCCACGCCTCAAATGAGGTACCGTAGTTCATTGTGCCCCCAGATCGACCGCGATTTTCGATACCGGGCGGGTGCCCTCGACCAGGCCGCTTTTGGCCAGAAATTCCTCGAAGCGGATGTAGCGGCCTTCGTCCAGCGCCTCAGGACGCAAGGCAAAGCGGGGTAGGGTGTCGACCCAGGCCTTTGCATTCAGCTCGTCGTCCAGCTCTTCCGCGTAGCTTTTGAAAACCTCCCAGCTTTCATCCGGGTTGTTGACGATGTATTGCGTGGCCAGCTCGGTGGCGCGCAGGAAGCGGCGCACCTTGTCCGTGTCCATCAGCTCGGGGTTGGCGACGTAAATCAACTCGTCATATGTCGGCACGCCTTCTTCTTCGACATAGAAGCATCGGCCTTCGACGCCTTCGATTTCCATCTGGTTCAGCTCAAAATTGCGATAGGCACCGATCACCGCATCGACCTGTCCGGACATGACCGACGGGCTGAGCGAGAAGTTGACGTTGATCATTTCGATCTCGTCCAGCGCGACACCGTGCTTGCCCAGCATGGCACTCAGCACCGCTTCTTCTACGCCGGCAACTGAGAACCCGATCTTGCCGCCCTTTAGCTGGCTGATCTCTTGAATCGGGCCGTCCTTTAGTGTCAGAAGACAGCTGAGCGGTGTCGCCACAAGTGTACCTACGCGCATCAGCGGCAGACCTTCGGCTACCTGTAGGTGCTGGTTTGGTTGGTAGCTCACGGCGATGTCACCCTGCCCAGCGGCCACCAGTTTGGGTGGGGCCGAGGGATCAGCAGGCGGCACAATCTCGACCTCAAGATTCTGGTCTGCGAAATAACCCTTTTGCTGCGCCACGATGATCGGACCGTGATCAGGGTTCACGAACCAATCCAGCAGCAGAGTCATCTTGTCTTGTGCCAGCGCCGGTGTAGCCATCAGCATCGCCGCTACGGTCAGAAAATGTTTCAATTCGGTTTCCTCGTTTCAGTTGTTGTCACCTAGGGCCAGAAGTTTGATTTCGGGCCCGTTTTTCGTGGAAATCCGCATCGCCACCTGCCAGGCCCGAAGACCGGAACGGCAGGCAAGGATGAGGCGTCTGTTGTTTTGCAAAAGGGGGTCACGCGGATCGATTTCATCGACACTGAGGCGCTGAGCCCCGGCCAGCTCCGGGCCAGTTTCATCTGCGGCGCGTAGGTCGATTACCAGATCGCCGGCCCGAAGCATCTCTTGCGCTATGAAGTCCGGCTCTGGTGCAGGATCCGGTGCGCCGTCAAAGCGAAAACCGCCAAAGCGCATGCTGGTGGCGTCATAGGTCACCAGACGCCCCATTGGCGTAAGGTCCCCGCTCAGCACCGCAACCGCGATCTGCGCTTGCAGACTGCCGATCACACCCACCGTCGGGCCAAGCACGCCATCGGCGTCGCAGGAACCCAGCCTTGCAGGCAGATCCGGGAACAGCGCGCGCAGACCCGGAGCCTTGTGGCAGAAGCCCCCAACATAGCCCTCCGAGCCCACAACGCTGGCGCTGATCAGCGGCAGATCGGCAGCAAGGCAAACATCCGAGGCCACATAGCTGGCGGCAAAACTGTCGGCGCAATCTAGCACCAGATCAACACCCTGACAAAGTTGCGGGGCATTGGCCGGATCAAAGCGGGTTTCGACCGGTTCGATCCGCACCTCATCATTCAGCGCCATCATTTCACGTGCTGCCACCTGCACTTTGGATTGCCCTATGTCGCGTTCACGGAACAGCGTTTGGCGGTGCAGGTTCGACAGGCTGATCATATCATTATCAACCAAACGGATACGTCCCACACCGGCCCCGACCAGATATTGCAGCACTGGTGCGGCAAGCCCTCCTGCGCCAATCACCAGTACATGCCCGGTGCGCAAGTTTTCCTGCCCCGATGCGCCAAAGCCAGGTACAGCAATCTGGCGTGCATAGCGGCTCATGGGCAGATCCTTAGCCACTCGCGTACACGGGCTTCTGGGTCGTCCTTCAAGGTGATGTCGGTCACGGCGGACACGATGTCGGCCCCGGCGGCGAACGCACCCGGCGCGCGCTCGACCGACATGCCACCTATCGCCACAAGCGGAATAGGTCCGATCCGCGCCTTCCAGTCGGTCAGCTTTTCAACACCCTGCTGGTGCCACTTCATCTTCTTGAGGATGGTCGGATACACCGGCCCAAGCGCCACATAGTCAGGCCGCAAAGCCAGCGCACGCTTAAGCTCTGCTTCGTCATGGGTTGAGACGCCAAGTTTCAATCCAGCAGCCTGGATTGCATCAACATCAGCGGTATCCAGATCTTCCTGCCCCAGATGCACCCAGTCGCAGCCAAGCTCAATCGCCAGTTGCCAATAGTCATTGACCACCAACAGCGCGCTGTGGTCGCGGCACAAATCCCGCGCCTCCGCCAACTGCGCGCGCACCGCATCCAGGGGATGTTCCTTGATGCGCAGCTGCACCAACCGCACTCCGAGCGGCAGCATTCGGCGCAGCCATGAGATGTCATCGAATATCGGGTAGAACGACGGCAGCGTCACAGCATGGCCTTTCCGAAAACAGGTGTTGAGGGCGCGGCCATGTCGCGCGGTTCCATAGCATCGGCACCGAAGGCCAAGGCACCGGCTTCAACCGCGCGGGCAAACGCTTGGGCCATCGCCGCCGGATCACCTGCCTTAGCGACCGCCGTGTTCAGCAGCACCGCATCATAGCCGATTTCGATGGCCTGTGCCGCCTGTGATGGCAGGCCCAGCCCTGCATCAACCACAAGAGGCACCTCGGGAAAATGAGCCCGTACCGAGCGAAGGCCGTAAAGGTTGTTCAGCCCCAGTCCGGTGCCGATCGGCGCCCCCCAAGGCATCAACACACGACAGCCAGCCTCGATCAGTTTCTCACACAGCACCAAGTCTTCAGTGCAATAGGGGAAGACGTCGAACCCTTCGTCGGCGAGAATGCGCGCCGCCTCTGCAAGGCCGAACGGGTCGGGTTGCAGCGTGTCGGCATGGCCGATCACTTCCAGTTTGATCCAGTTGGTTTCAAACAACTCGCGCGCCATCTGCGCTGTGGTGACAGCTTCACGTACCGAGTGGCACCCGGCGGTGTTGGGCAACACCTCGACACCCAAATCACGGATCAGAGACCAGAAATCCTGCCCGGCCCTTTCACCACCCGCCTCGCGACGCAGCGACACCGTGGCAATGCCTGCGCCCGAACGTCGAAACGCATCGGCGAGCACTGCGGGCGACGGATACTGCGCGGTGCCCAACATCAGGCGCGACGCTATTTCCTTGCCGTAGAATTCCGGCATGTCAGCCCCCCTGCTGCGGCGAAACCAGCTCGATCCGGTCCCCATCGGAAAGCATGTGCGCCGCACGTGTTGATGCCGGAACGAACACCTCGTTCACCGCCGTGGCCAGTTTGTCATTGCCTTTGCCAAGTTCGATCAGAAGATCGGCAAGGCTGGGGCCCTTGGCCTCGGTGACCTCACCATTCACCATCAGTTTCATGTGGTTCTCCCCGGTGTTTCATACGCGCTTTTCGTGCCTTCGCAGTTCTCGTACCAAAGCGCGGGCTGCGTGCCGCAGGTCACCAGATCTGCCACCATTTCCGCCAACGCCGGAGCAAGCAGATAGCCATGCCGGAACAGCCCGTTCACCATGATGCGATCTTCGAAATGGCGGATGCGCGGCTGATTGTCCGCAAAGGCCGGGCGGGCATCGACGCCAATTTCCAGCAGCTCGGCCTCACCAAATGCCGGGTGCAGCGCATAGGCCGCATTCATTAGTTCCATCACGGATCGCAGGCTTGCGCGGGTGCGCTGCCCACTTTCGATCTGGGTTGCGCCCAACATGAATACGCCATCGCCGCGAGGTACGATGTAGAGCGGGAAACGAGGATGCAGCAGCCGCACGGGACGCGATAGCGACAGGTCCGGGCAGCGCACGATGAGCATCTCACCCTTTACGCCGCGCAAATCGCTCAGCCGATCCTGCGCGGCCAGACCACGGCAGTCGATGACCTGACCCAGCGTTTCGCTTGTGGTCAGAAACTCAACGCCCGAGGCCACCAGCTGCGCATGCAACCCGGCCAACATCGGGCGGGGATTGAGATGCGCTTCACTCGCGATGAACAACGCCTTGCCGAATTGCTCGGCCAGATGTGGCTCATGGAGGGCGATGCCCTCACGGTCCAGCCATTCCACACCTTCGGTGCGCCGTGCAAATGTCACCAGCTCGCTCTGATCCCGACCCAAAGCGACAACCATGGTACCGTTCCGGATCACATCCTGGCCGAACTGCGCCCCCTGCTTTTGCCACCAATCCGCTGCTTTGCGCCCGTGTTCCACAACGGGCTGTTCGGTGACTGCGCCCTCGCATTCCGGTGCCAACATGCCCCCGGCCCACCAGCTGCAGGAATGCGTATTCACGGGACCTGCCGGGTCGATCATCCGTACGGAAACACCGCGTGACACCAGCTCGGCTGCAACGCAAAGCCCGGCAACCCCGGCACCCAGAATGGTGACAGCGCTCATGCCCACATCTCGTGAAAATGATGTACCGGGCCATGGCCTTGTCCAATCTCCAACCCGTCGGCACGTTTTATTGCAGCGTGCAGCCAGCCATGCGCCCGCCGCACCGCAGTTTCAAGATCCATGCCCCGCGCAAGGCAGCCCGCAATTGCTGCGGAATAACTGCAGCCAGTACCATGCGTGTTGCGGGTCGCGATCCGCGGTGCCTCCAGCGTGACAACGAACCCTGACTTTGCCAGCACATCAAGGCACTCAATGCCATCGGCATGGCCGCCCTTGATCAGAACTGCCTTAGGACCTAGCGCCAGCAACGGCGCAACCAGTCCGGCACTGTCGCCCTTATGGGTTTGTCCCAGCAGCTTGTCCGCCTCGGGCAGGTTCGGTGTCAGCAGGTCAGCGCGCGGCAGAAGATACTGCTTCAGCGCGGCAATCGCTTGATCTTCAAGCAGGGCGACCCCGGATTTCGCCACCATGACGGGGTCGAGGACGACAGGTCCGGAAAAACCTTCCAATGCACGGGCCACTGTTTCGACCAATGATGGCGTGCCCAGCATTCCGATCTTGATGGCGTCTATGCGGATGTCGTCCAGGACCGCCTTGATCTGAGCCGCGACCACATTGTCGGGTACCGGATGTACTGCGGTCACGTCACAGGTATTCTGCGCGGTTATCGCGGTCACCACGCTGCAACCGAACACGCCCATTGCGCCGAATGATTTGAGATCCGCCTGAATGCCCGCGCCGCCTCCGCTGTCGGAACCGGCAATCGTTAATGCAGTCGCAACCATGGCACATCCTTCGTTGTCATGGTCAGGATGTGCGTGGAAAGACCCAGAGCCTGTGTAGTGACACGAGTTGTGACACGGAGCGCCCGGTATGCCTGTTTCCTCCGCCGGTCCTAACCGGGTCAGGTTCAATGGGTTTGCATGTCTGCATCTCAGCCCCGAGGGGCACCCCAACAGATGGTTACCGATTATTGATGAGATCAGGTCTCGTCAACAGCTTTGTTGCACACCGTTTGATGGGTGCGGCTTCGCTTTGAGCTTTGCAGTTAACTCGGGGTGTTGCCGGTGTCGCAAAATGGTGGTGTTTCCAGATGCTATGACCGGAAAACGGCACAATAAGACAGGGACACCCAGCGCCGACATCGTGGTCGTTGACCCAGCCCCGCGATCCGAGATTGAAGGCAGAAACGGTTCTTTGAGGTCCTGTCACAAGTTCCCGTCCGCAGATGCACATAGTTGCAACGAATAAATTGCTATGGGCAAATTCAGGTCACAAGTCGGCTAAACGTTTCATTTAAGGGCGCTCAACTGCCTTGGCCAATTCGCATAGTTCGAAAATGCTCGTCTCAATGACGCGGTTCAGCCAAGATCTCGTGTGCAGGTCCAAACAACCCTCCAGGACAAATCGTCCAGCCGTAGAAAACCTGTGTTCGAAAGAATCCTTTTACAGGCCCGGACACCTTTGTGCCCATAAATGAGGCGATGGAATTCAATAACAATGGCTCGAATGCCCGACAGGTCCGCATTCCTCAAGAAATCCAGTTCCGCCCCCTCAATATCCATCACAAGAACCGTCGGAGCGAACTCTCGTTTCACCGCTTCGAAGTCCGCTTTAGCTACGCGCACTGATTTTGTTGATTCACCTTCATTATCAAAAACTGAAGACCCTAGATATGAAGCGTCATTATGAAACGGAATAGAGTCGGGATCCTTTGGATTGGCGCTTAGTATCGCATTCCGGACTTCGATCCGGTCTGAAAGCCCATTTAGGGCATGTAAACGACGGATGTGTGGAATTGGATTTGGATTGGCTTCAAAACTGAGAATAGCCTCTGGTTTGTTCTCGAGCGCGACAACAGCACTCACGATACCCAGCCCGGCGCCCATTTCCAGAATACGATCCTCAGGTTGAACGACGCTCAAAGCGCCATCCATTTCCCAGCTTTCATAATTGTCCTGCTCGATCAGATTCATGATCGTTTCGTCCAGAAATGGCGATGAAGGTATCTTCAATCCACGGTACTGGATCGCAACATCAGGGTTCGTTTCGGTCATTCTTGCTCCATTCCAAGGATGAGCCGTCGGTAGAGCATGTTTTGCATAAGGTCAGACTATTTGCATCAAACATCATGTCGGTAATCTCGCATAGAGGTCCGAGATATTCGTCTTCAGAACCTCGTTGAACCACTCAACCGACAAGTCAAACTCGTGGTCATGATAATAAGTATCCAAACGCCGGAAAGGGCGGACCTGCACATCATCGAGAAGACCATTACCCCTTAGTCTTTCTTCGGTGTCCTTGTCGTATTTTCAGATAATGTCATGAAGCTCTTGAACAGCGTTCATAGACGATAAATATTTCAGGAATTGGACCTGTTCATAGCAGAAATCGTTGCTGCCCTTCGGTGATTCATATGTGCGCTTATCATGATATCTCAGCAATTTGAGCATCCAGTGGATTTCGGTCAGTCCGTCAAGGTGACAAATGACCGATTGTTGAGAAACATATCGCTTGATGTTAGCTCTCCACCGCTGTGGCGCATGAACACCCAATTTGATGTTCTTCCCCGTTCGGGTGGCGCTTTTTCCGAAACGATGCGCACAAAATCCTCTGTCGCTGTACTTGAGTCGTTCTTCTCCGAATAAGCTTCGGGCGACATAGCCGCGGGTGTGCTTAGGCTTCAGCATAAGACCACCAAATAGTCCGGGTGTGGTGTCCTCGGTTGAAAACACACGCTCGCCATTAGGAATTGAAATCGTATCAACATCCGAGGGCAGGTCAGCAAGCTCTTGTGCAAAATCATCGGCTTGCAGATACTCATCCGCATCGAGGAAAAGCATCCAATCGACTTTTGCTTCTCGATAGGCTTTTGTCGCTATCAGCCTTTGGCGTCTGAAACTGTTTTCTGGATAAGTACAGTCCCAGTTCCTTCGAAAAAACGTGTCATCCATCACTTCAACGCGACAGTTCGGTATCTGAGCCAGAAGTTGCCGCGCTTTCGGATCATCACCATCCAGAAAGATAAAGATCTCTTGCGCGCCGATTGACGCATAATAGGAAGCAAATATAGCCACCAGCTCTGGCGGCTCTTTGACCATGGTAACGACACTCCAGGTGGCCATCTTCAAAGGAGTCCTGTGTTTGGGAAGAGCCAAATTCGCTGATTGCACGTCTTTAGAGTCACCGGCTTCCTCTATTGCCCAGTAAGTCTGGATTTGTGGCAACCTTGATCGGTGAATTTTCCGCCTTAATCAAGAGCATCCTGAGGTCTTATTGGACGATCCGATTTAAGACAGTTTGGGTGATCTTGCGACCTTTGTCGGGGAGGACTGAGAAAACTGGACCAAAGTTGAGGTAACCAAACAATTACCGCTTATTGCGAGCCCCTAAAGTTTGATCGTTACCGCTCGTTCTTTTTCGCGAAACACAAAGGTGCGAGAATTCTGACTAACGGACCTGCGCTACAGACAGTTCATATTGGACGGTTGGGTCACCATCACAATTGCGGTTGTATCGGGATCATTAAACCAGTGGATCGAATACCGGAGCCATGCTAATGCGGAGCAAGCGAAAAATATAACGGGCATCGATCCAGCATGGATATTTCTCCAGTAATTTCATCGTTTTGGCATGGATCCAGTCTGACTTTTTTCGAGCAACTCTGCCTCAAAAGCTTTGTGGATCACGGCCATAAGGTCAAGTTGTACTCTTTGAATGAAATCACGAATACGCCACCGGGCGTTGAAAATGCGGATGCACGTATTTTCTTACCTGACCACCTGAAAATATGGCGAAACGAAAAGCGAAACAGCGCTTATGCCCCGTTGTCGGATTTTTTCAGGATCAACATGCTTCGGGAATCCGACGAAATCTGGATGGATTGCGATATGTTGTGTATGCAGCCGATCCCCGACATTCCGTATATTTTCGCAAAAGAGAAACGCTATTATAACAATGCGGCTCTCCGGCTGCCGCACAGTTCTCCAACATTGCAGGGTATGCATGACTTTATGAACGGGTCTGAGATCGTGATCCCCAATGACTGGCCGTGGAAAAAGAATATTGATGTTTCCATCGGCAAGTCCAATGAAGACGGCTCTTTCTCGGTACCGTTGGAAAACCTGTCGCAGCTGCCATTTTATACGTTCGGGCCTCAGGCTATCTCGTATTTCCTGGGCAAAAACGGTGAAGTCAAACACGCCCTGCCACCCGAGTCATTCTATTCCCAAGAACCTACGGCCATGCGCTTGAATTATTTCCGGCCGCGGTTTTCCCGCATATCGCTCAATGAAAACGCGTTGGGGGTTCATCACATTGGCGGCTCAAGCATGCGCAAGAAATACAATATGGACGGTGGGTTTCCTTTGCCGCATCCCAACAGCCAGGTCGCCAAGCTATGCAAGAAACATGACATCGATCCCTCTAAGGCGATGCCACAGGATGTGCTGAAGTCTGTTGACCAAGATTAAAATGTCTGGGCAAGTCAAAAGCGCCAGTCTGTGTCCAGGTTTGGGGCGATCGCAAACAATAACACTAGGTGTCATCTGCTAATACCGTAGTGCCAAGTTGTTTGGCGGACGGTTTCCCAACCGGCCATTGCATTGAGTACAACGGACAACAACTTGGCAATCAAAGCAATGGCGGTCGCTTCAGGCAAGGATGATAAACTGCGACACTGTCAACATATTCGATTGTCCTTCTGCGGATAGAGCCTTTACTTTTTCTAGCGTAGAAATTTCACTACGATTGCTTGCAGCGATGCAGGTCCGGCCATATTAGGATGCTAAGGAGTATAGGGCCGAATGATAAGAAGCCCGAACGCGGGTCTCGGACTAATCTGGGGCCCAGTTTATCGGATAGTCGAATGTCAAAGACGCTGGTTGCAGATCACAAGGATATTCACCGATCATCTATCCCGGCTTCTAACAGCAGAAGACCGACTAGAAGCATGTCTTTGTCGATCCGGTCGCTCTGATAGGGTGTGAACAAAGATGTCTACCCTTAACGATAATGATCTGAACCAACCTCCTCAGCCTGATCAAGGATGGTCGCGCGAACTTGTTGCGCTTGAGCGGGCCATTGTGGTTCCGCCCGCAGTCTCCGACACGGTGCAGGAAGCTGGTGTTCTGACTGAAAACCGGGAATATTGCGCGCATGGGGCGCTTTGGCGGGGAAAGCGTGCCATGACCACCCAGCCGGTATCGCCAACAGACCCTTTGCCGCAATTGTCGGGTCGCTGGCTTTATGCCGGGCTGTTATGGGTACACTTTGGTCATTTCCTGGCTGAAAGCACCGCACGTCTTTGGCCGCTGCCGGCAATCGCGAAGGATATTGATGGGGTCCTCTTTACCCCCAAGCGACCCGCCAATGGGGATGAAACGCGCCCCATGCAGCATAATTTTTTTGCGCTTTTGGGTATTGATCTGCCAATCAAAGTGGTGACCGAGCCAACTCAGGTAGAACATCTGCATGTGCCCGGTCAGGGATTTGGGCTGGGCCCGATTGTGGCGGGAACGCCTGAATATCGTGCCTTGATCCATCAAAATTTTGGCGCCGACGTTCCCCCTGATGGGCCGGAGCGGCTTTATATTTCGCGCGCGGGTCTTGGAATACGGCGGGGTGGCGTTATCGGAGAAGAGTTTCTCGAAGAGAATTTGCGCCAGAACGGGTACGAGATTTTCTATCCGGAACAACACCCGATGGAAAAGCAGATCGCGCGTTACAAAGCCGCCCGTCAGATCGTTGCACTAGACGGGTCGGCACTGCATCTTTTTGCTCTGGTAGGCCGTCCAGATCAGCAGGTTGCAATGATCCCGCGCCGCACTTCTTCGGTGCATCACAATATCTCAGCTCAGCTAGCGGCCTTTTGCGGGCAAGAGCCTTTGGTCGCCAATGCCATTCGCACTGATTGGGTATTGGCTTCGCGCGGTCGCCCCAACCGCCATTCACTTGGAGAGCTTGACATGTCCAGATTGCATAAAATGCTTGCCGATGCAGGATTTGTCTCACCTGATCTGGCCTGGGAAGAAATGTTCTGGCGGCAGCGGCGGCGAACCATCCGAAAACTGGAAAAAGCCCTTGGCGACCAGCTGGTTCCCATCCATCAAGAGCCCGCTAACTATTGCAGCTAATCCTGGATATACGCGACACAGCTCGGGATCAGGCGCGCCAAGCCAATGGGGTTGCGTCTGTTTTGAGTATCGATAATGCGGATTTGCAGCAGCAACTGGTTACGTTTGCGCAGATTACACGGCGAAGACGTGCAAAGGCCGAGCCGCCCGATTTTTTGCTCGCACTCGCCAGTGCGATTGCTAATGAGCGACCGCGGTTCATGCTTTTGGCCATGCCAGGGCTAGCAGAAAACCTCACCACGGAAGTCTCTGTTGGTCGAGTCCACGAAGTTTTGGGGCAATTGGCGGCCGACATCCTGATTTTGACTGATCTTGATTCAGGATCTGATCGCGCCAGAATTTGGGCCACACAATTTGGTGCCGATGCGATAGTTAACCAGATTGAATGGCCAGATGATCTGACTGCGCAGCCTCCTGCATTCTTTACCCTGGCCTCCTCTGCAAAAGAAGAATCCACTCCAAAAGAAGTGCTGCCATTTGCCCGTCGCTTCTTGCCGCGCAATGACCTGACAAGTTTTGACGAAAGTCGACCCATGGGTGACACGGTGCCGGTGGACCTCAGGCCGCCAGAGGGTTCCAGCGGCACGGTGCTGATCGGTTGCATGAAAAACGAAGGCCCATTCTTATTGGAATGGATTGCATACCACCAATCGATCGGGGTGCATCACTTTGTTATCTATACCAATGGCTGCGAGGATGGCACGGATCTGATGCTGGATGCGCTGGCCAAAACCGGTCTGGTCACGCATGTCGACAACAACAAATGGAAGGGCAATTCCCCGCAACAGTGGGCTCTGAACCAGTCTGCAAAGCTCAAGGTGGTCAAACGTGCTGATTGGGTTATCCATATTGATGTGGATGAGTTTATCAACATCCGCTTTGGTAACGGGACACTGCCGGAACTTTATAAGCGCCTGCCCGAGGGGGTCAGCAATATTGCCATGACCTGGCGGCAATTTGGGTCGGCCGGGATAAAGACCTACGAGGACAGGCCGGTCCTTGCGCAATTTGACCGATGCGCTCCGTCATATCTGCCCAAACCGCATACCGCTTGGGGCTTCAAGACCGCCACCAGGAATATTCGTGCCTATCGTAAACTAAGCTGTCACCGGCCCAATAAGCTTAAAGAAGCAAAAGCCGAACAGGTGCTATGGGTCAATGGATCGGGTCAGGATATCACGCACAAAGTGGCAAAGAATGGCTGGAGATCCGATATCAAGACCATCGGCTATGAGCTGGTCCAGCTAAACCACTACGCACTAAGATCTGCGCAGTCTTTCTTGGTCAAGCGTCAACGCGGCCGGGCCCTGCATGTGGATCGCACTGTCGGGCGCAATTATTGGATACGGATGGATTGGAACCAGTATCAGGACGTCACTATCCAACGCAACCTGGCCAGATTGTCAGTGGCGATGGAAGCGTTGCTAGCCATTCCGCAGATTGCGCAGCTACACGAAAAAGCTGTTGCCTGGCACCAAGCTAAGATTGAGTTTTTGATGGATGAGCCCGAGTTTCGCAACCTTTATGACGAGATCACCAGCATCGAACTTGAGGATTTGCAACGGATCCGCGCCATCATGGATGCGGATATGCAAAGCTGACACCGCCCAGATAGTAGTTGTCGGAGAGTAGCGCAAAGTTCAAGGCAGTTGCGTAGCGGGCTTGCTCGGTTGTCATTCAACAGTTTTGGATAAGTCCTTTGAAGCAGTGTCCGCAATATTGGATGACATCTAAGTTGTACAGATGATCCGGAAGAAGCAGTTCAGCGGCGGTGTTTTTCCCTTAAACGGCTTTGTAGGGTTGCGGCAGCGTGATGTCAGTTTACAGAAGCCTCATACTAAACCTATCCGACTTGCTGCGGTTTAAGGGCTTGAATAAGCGTGCTGAAGTCACGCATCGGTGTCCCCGACCGGAGAAGATCATGGTGCGGTGCAAATCACTCAAAAAGACGTAGAGGTTTTGGGCCGCCCGTGACTAAATCGCCTCACTGTTCCTCCCAAACGCCACCGCGTTTTTGTCAATTCTTATCGACATGCCAGAGCTGATGCTTTCGATATATCGCAAAACTACACGCGCGAACTGAACGCCTGAATTCCGCTTCGGTAGCCTCCTGTTTCAGGCAACTAACAAACCGGCAAAGCCATTTATCCTACTAACGAGGTGTCTAGGCCGCCAATTGAATAGATTCTTCCATATAAAAAGTCGCGAAAGAATCGCGTAGCGACATCGAAGCGGGCTGCAGATTCACGATATATGCTGCCAGAGCAGTGCTTTGATCGAGGTAAATATTGAACGCTTCCCGCGAGGGACCAATGGATTCGTTATCAGCCAATACTCGTTCTCTGCCAAGCGACTAGCCAGTGGTGAAATCGCATCTTTCCAGCCTAGTTTTGGTAGCATAAGCCCGGTTGGTAGCCTCCAAGAGTGAGTGTTTTTGAACTCCGCATGCCTTGCAACTTGACCGACATCCTTCAATTGCTCGAATATCAGATTCGCTGATTTCGTGTTTTCAGCCAAGGTAGGAGTGACAAGACTGTCATACACCTCGGCAATTACAAATGAATGCCCGTCCTCGTTGAATTGATTGCCGTATAACCCGGGAGAAGAACTACGAAATATGGCTGTCTTCGCTCGGAAGTCATGTAGGTAAGTGATCGGTGTGATTTGATCTGCTGGCAGCGAAAACGCAAAAAAATCCACACTCACAGGGTGGAAGAAAGTACGTGTGTTGGGTAATCCACCGAGCACAGATGACAATGTCGATGCAGGTAAGCTCCAATACAGCTTGTCGGCCACGATGTCATCTCCCGCCTGCAACCTAACTTTCCCGTCTTCATGGCGAATGCGGTCGATGCGTGTATCTGTAAGCACCTTCACCCCAATACTCTCAAGATACATCCTCAATTTGGTACAGAAGAATGCCATCCCTCCCTCAGAAGGGTAGAAATTACGCGGCTTTGGTCTCGGTTTTGCCTTGACAGCAAGGCGATCGTCCAGGGTAGGGCTTTCCTGTTTGAGAGATGCCATTTGCAGATCATCTCCAAGTCTTACTCGTTTTGCGTAACTCAGTATATCGAACGCTTCTGGTGCCAGTTGCGCGCAAGCTTGACCACAGAGCTTTTCGAACCCAGGCATGAGCTCGGCAGCTATACGATTTCCAAATCGCAATGCAACTGCATCAGGTAGTGAACGAGCGGCCCGCGACTTATTCTCCGCGGCGGCACGTAACTCGGAAATCATCTCGACTCGATCAGCCTGCTGCGCTGAAGAAAGATCAGGAACCGCAATACCCATCTCGTGACCGTAGTCCCCGATTGATGCGTATGTGACTGGTACAGGTACGAGTTGCTCATCCATGGTGGCGCGGAAAATCTCCGATGACTCAGGATCGGCGAAATCAAACAGATGGCATCCATTGTCGAGGGCAAAACCATTCCAATTCGGCCCAGCCAGAATGCCACCAAGTCTGGACGAGCCTTCGAGCAATGTCACCTTGTGTCCTTTGGAAGTCAGAAATGCTGCGGCGTAGCATCCAGACATTCCCCCGCCTACGACGCACCAATGCATTGATTTGGACATAGCGCATTTCCCCTGTTAATTCTGAGACGCGGTGCATAGCGTGATTTAGTGTGCGGTAATACTGCATAAAAACGGTACGCGAGAACACGACACTATGTAAGTTATATGTCGGCTTGAGCGTTTCGACCATTTATCTGATCTTTATTCAAGCCTACTTTGATGGAGGTACATGGCAAAGCGCGACTATCAGTCCCTTTGCGTGCGCAAAACTGCCGCAGTTGAAGCCGGTTCTCGTATAGGGTTGAATGGCTTTTGTCTGGCAGCAAACGACGCACTCAAAGGCCTGAACTATGGCAAAAACTGTTCACGAATACTGGGAAAAAAAATACTTAGATGGACATGCTCAAGGATACCCATGGGACATGGTCGTAAGTTTCTTGATGCGCGCTCCGCGAGTTTTGTCGAAGAACAAGGCCGATATCAAAATTCTCGAGCTTGGATGTGGGACTGGAGCCAATCTCTGGTGCGCGGCCAGAGAAGGGTTTGAGGTCACCGGAATTGATATAAGCCAGGTGGCTGTTCGAAATGCGGAAGCCCGTTTTGAAGCTGACGCGCTGAATGGAACTTTTCTTCAGGCACAATTCTCGCCACTGCCGTTCGACGATGAAAGCTTTGATCTTGTTATTGATCGAGCGTCAACTGCCTGCGTAGATTATGCAGAAATGACCAATGCAATTGCAGAGGTTCACCGAGTCCTGAAATCAGAAGGTTTGCTTTTTTCCCAAGGATACAGCGCGGATCATACCAGTATGACCAAAGGAACAAAATTTGACGAACATACGTTCCAAGAGATTCACGGCGGTACACTGGCAGGTCAAGCCCAGATCACCTTTCTGTCGCGTCAAGACATTGACGAGTTACTAAAGAACAAGTTCATGCTGGCACAGTTGCAGCATGTTATGATCGAAGATGTTTTGTCGTCAGAAATGGGACAGCATACCGAATGGCGGCTGGTAGCTCAAAAACTCTAGCTCTCGATGCGTCGAAGAAGAGTAAATGCTTCAGCTGCCCGCAAACCAACGATGGCTCCTCGCATTCCTAGTAGATGGTGGACAGCCTCTAGTGATCTTGCATGAGGAAATTTTCTCATCTCCGGCGTATATGCCATTAGCGCTTCGATCTTTTGTGCGACGTAGCCCTCGCTATTTACAAAAACTGTTGGTGTGAACGCGCTCTCGGGTGCATTCCAGTGTGTACTTGACAGCACTTCGAAGCCCAGGATATCAATCACGCCATTTCCTGGCTGAGGCCGAAACGCTGTGAGACAGGCACGCGCAAGCATACTATGATCCACATTCAGGTCGCCCGCATGATGGGTGTAAATTCTACGTGGAGACATGTCAGCGACAGTGATCTCGATGGCTTGCGCAATCTCCAACATAGGAACGGTGTCGAGCTTGTTATCCGGAAATCCCAGGAATAAGGGCGGTTCTGCACCTAGGGCCGATGCAGCTTCCCGAGCCATCTCTTCACGTTTCGAAACCGCCTTCAACGCCGCGTCTGGCCGAGATAACTCGCCGTCTGATGCAAAAATTATGTTAACTTTTTCGCCCGCATCGACGTGACGCGCGATTGTAGCTCCGCAGCCTAATGCCTCATCATCAGGGTGCGCCGCAAGTACCAAAACACTCATCTAATACCCTTTCCTAAGCTTCGCTTGACTAGCTAACGTCAAGATAAAAACGTATCAATGGTCTGGTTTTGGAGCCTCTGACCTCGCCCATCTGATTGAACCCAAGGGATTTAAAGAACTTTACTGCAGGTGCGTTATCATGGACGACTTCGGCAATGATACATCGAGTGTCTGGCCAATCACTTTTCAGCAATGCGACCCCATTACTGAACGCCTTCTGACCCAATCCGCGACCAGAGTGCTCGGGCAGCAGATAAATTGACACCACCGCAGACTTAACCTCATCTTCGCCAAGATCAAAACGAACTAGTCCAATCGCACCTTCGGCCGACGTGATCTTCAATAGCAACCTGTTAGAATCAGACACAGCCTCGCTGAACCATCGGTCATGCTCGGGCTTTGTAACCTTTTGTCCGCTTCCGCTTAACGCCACGATTTGAGGCAGATTGCGCCAGCGGAAAACCAAGTCGCTATCGGCGCCGGTCATTCGAGTGACCGCACAGATATCACCATGCATGTCGACCCCCGTCTACAAAAATTGTATGCCCGCTGATACCACTCGCCTTATTAGACAACAAAAAACAGATACTATCCGCAGCTTCTGTAGGCGTGATCATGCGGCGTTGAGGCACCATCCTGCCATAGGCCTCCAAAAACTCTTCAGCTTGAGTTTGCAAGACACCACCCAAGCATACCGCGTTCACTCGTACACGTTTGTCGGCCCAGGCAACAGCAAGGTACTTTGTTAACTGTAATTGAGCCGCTTTTGTGGCCGCGTAGATAGGAGATGGTGGCAAGCGGTTTTCATCATATATTGAGAAATCTGGTGCCATCGCGCCGTATATTGAACTTACATTTACAATCGAGACGGGATTCTCGATGGCAATAAGAGAGTTGCAAATTGAAATCAGATCGGACAAGTCGACCTTTACGGCATCTTGCCAATCTGATACTTCCAATTTATCCATTGGTTTTGTAGGTACCGTACCCATCGCGTTGTTGACGAGCCCGCATACAGTGTGCCCATCAGCGCGTAGGTGCGACCAGAATGCGTCAAAGTCCTCTCGACTTTTGGGATCAAACGCGATTGCGTGTGCCCGTGCCGGAGCATTCTGATTGAACGCATGTGCTCGCTTGGATGATCGGGTTGTGACGATTGCCGTTCCGCCAGCTTCGACTATGGCTGGCCAGATAGCCGATCCAACGCGCCCCAAGCCTCCTGTAACTACAAAAGTTCCTTCACTAAGCACTACCCACCTCGATCACTTCTCGGCTCGACGATCACAAATCGAGCTTTATTCAAATGAGTATCCGCCGTCTTGCGCGAATTTAAGCGCTTCAGCGAGTTTGAAATCATATAATTCGTCGATATCGATAGCCCGGTGCCATGGCATATCCAGACCTTGAATACCTTGAACATAAAGGCTGTTCGCCGCAAGCAGTGCCTCAGTTTTTGCCCAGTATATCGCCCCACTTGGGCAGACGGTTTCTTCATAAGCCTGCGATTTTTGATACATCGCCTCGCTAAATATGAACTCTAGCCCGGCTTCGCTCTGTCGCAAGGCTCTTTGTGGTGGGGTCCAGCCGAATGGAACAACGCTTAGCAAAGCCACACAATCTCTGACTTCAAATGCGTCAAAAAACCTGCGAATGTCGTTCGCGTTTCTCAATGGGCAATTGGGAAGCAACAAACAAAATCTATCAGGCCAATCCGGAACGTTGACTGCTGCGTCTTTGATCACATCGATCAACCCGACATCATCCTGTGCCAAATGCGCGGATCTACCAAGAACCTGTGCGCCATATCGCTGAGCGATGGTTGCATATTCGTCGTCCTCGGTTGTCATGTAAACTTTTGAAAAAATACCCGTTTCCAATGCCGCTTCGATTGTCCAGCCCATCATTGGCTTGCCGGCAAAGGGTAAGGCATTCTTTCTAGGTAGTCGCCTTGATCCTCCACGCGCGGGAATTAATGCGACCGGTGCAGTGTGTGACATTGGGTTAACAATCTTCCAAAGCTTGAAGGCATAACGAAAGACTACGCGCAGCTTCCTGTACTGTCTGAATAGGGATCATGGGTAGAGATTTAGCAGAAAGGGATCGGATCATATCCGCTAGCATCAGCCCGTATTCCTCGTCCGCATTTAGTCCGCATTTATTGTATAGCGATTGTACAACCCGATCATCAGAGAATGTTACGGAAACTTCCTCTGGGGAGCGCCCCAAACTTGACCAGATGACGGAACCTTCTGAGCCTATCAATTCGCAACCGCGGTTTTTTCTTCGAGAAATAAAGTCCAAATCCAAGCTTACGGGCATTCCATCTATTGTTTGAAGTTCGATACGGGCCCAGTCTTCAGCTGCAATCTTGTCTGGCCCCAAAGAGGCGGTAGTGCTCTTAATATGGTGCAATGGTCCGAGCATTGCCTGCAGGTAATCAAACTCATGGATACAGTCTAGAATGACTCCCCCTCCCATTTCCGAGCTTGCAGCAAAAATATTGGTTCCCGCCGGACGCATCTGGCTGAGGCGGTGACCAAAATGTGCCCGCACAAAGCATATCTCGCCAGCTCGATGCCGGTTGTGATGTAGAGCGCGTAAGCCGGGGTGAAAACGCATGTTGCAAACGCAATAGCAGGCAGTTCCCGATTTTTCCGCAATTCTCACCAGGGCTTCGGAGTCCGCCAGGGTGTGCGCTAGAGGTTTTTCTACAAGTGCCGGGACTCCCGCCCAAAGTGCCGCTTCTGCCGGTTGCAAGTGTTGATCCGGGGGCGTTGCCACGATGCAAAATGAAAGTTTCTCACTAAGTAGGCTTTCCATAGAACTGCGTGTGACGACACCTGTCTTGGATGCAATCTCTTGCGCAATAGTTTGATTTACCTCAAAAGCAAAGACTCTGAGACCATGCTCACGCAGGATTCTCGCATATCGTTTTCCGATGGAGCCGAGGCCGACAATCCCGATAGGGTCAATAGATCTTGCGCACTCCCGTAAATACTGCGACCAGCTTTCGTGCATCTCGGAGTGCTTCATTTGAAATCGTCGGCCGATAACAGCGTATTTGCAGTGAGGTCTCGGGTCGCTGATTTCCCGATCAACAGTTGTGAGTTTTTTGGAGCAATACCTGTTCCGGGTCGCTTGTAATCGAGATCCTCGGGCGCGATGATGGTCCCTTTTGCAATGTCGCGTGCGGCAACTATTGATCGGTAATACTTCCTAGCCCCAGCAAGATCATTGTCGGAAGGAATTATCGCGACACGACCGAGCGCCGCTTCGGCATTGCGAATTTTTTCTGACCAAGTGATAAGTTCATCGGGCTCGAGAGATTCATGCGCATGTAAAACATGGTCGTTGCGCGACATGATTAGCCGCTTTTCTATGACATGCGCCCCAAGAGCCAACGCGACAAAGTCGAGATCACTATCAGTATTGGGGGAAGAATACCCAACTGGGCCATCAGTGTTCGCACTCAAGTGCGTGATTGCATGCATATTCATCTGCTTCGGGATAGAGGTGTGATAGTCATGCAAAGGAATAACGCTTGATCCACCCGCAGACGTGTACCAGGAGACAAGCTCCGTCAATTCCTGCTGAGATGTCGGCCCTAAGTCAACGATCATAGGTTTTCCGGTACGCCCAATCACATCAATGAGGTCCTTGTATGTGGTATCCCATGCGCCAATCTTGTGCGCCGAAATACCGAGATCTTCCAACATATTGATGCCGTCGACGAAATCACAGGTCGCCAGGAATGTAATATTTTCTTCAGAGCAGTACGATATGAGTTCTCCCCATTCATCTCTACTCATGGATAGTGCTTCGAACATCTTGCGCATATTGACAGTTTGTTCAATCCCATCCCAGACCACCCGGTATTCAGCTTCATCCTGAATATCTTGGTAGGGGTCGATAACTTGGAACTTAACCGCGTCCATGCAGGCCGCGCAGGCCGAGTCGATCAACTGTTTCGCCCGATCTATATTGCCCATGCAAGTTGTCCCGACTTCGGCAATCAAGTAGCAGGGCTCACCTTCGCCGATTGTCCTGCCATCGATCTCAATCGTCTTCGTCATAGGGCACCTTTGATATGCTGAGTTGTTACCGGGCGGATTTATACAAAATCCGCGTCAGAGAAAAGCGTTCCGCACCCAATGTCCCGCCGCAACGCCCTGCCAAGAAGCATATCCGCAAATTTGGGTGGGTAGCCATGACCGGGGCGCGCAAATCGAATATCTTCAGCCGAGATACGCATCCCCGCACTTAGGTCTCTTGAAGCGGCGCAAGATAGGCGATGCGCTGCCCTCGCTTCTCTTTCACGTTCACTTAGAAGAAAGGTGTCGCGCACCAACATTTCTTCCAGATTTCGTATATCGGACACATAGCTTTTCATAGTTTCCGGGTCTTCGGACATGTTGTGATCGGGGCCCGAAAGACCACGGTCCAGAGTGAAGTGTTTTTCGAGCCAGCGTGCGCCAAGTGCGACGGCAGCGACCGCAGCTGTTGAACCAAGCGTGTGATCCGAAAATCCAACCGGCAATCCAAATGCTGCAGCGATGCGCGTCATTCGCTTCATGCCGACTTCCCCTGGGGGTGTTGGGTATTGAGATGTGCAATGGAGTATTACGATTTGATCATTGCCTTCACTTAGTGCTGCAGAAACCGCGTCTTCAATATCCTCGAATGTTGCCATTCCTGTTGAAAGTACCAGAAGCTTTTGAGCGGCTGCCATTTCAGAAATAAGAGGTAAGTGACCAAGATAATCCGATCCATTTTTCAACACAGGCACATTCAACTCGATCAAACGCTGAATACCTTCAGAATTGGTCGGTGTAGAGTGCCAATCTACCCCTCTCTCGTTACAATACCTGCCAATTTCCGCCAGAAAATCGTCATCCATTTCAACACGTCGAAACATGTCGATCATCTTTTCCGTGACCGTTTTGCCTGCATTTTCGTAGCTATAAGTGAGTGTTGGGTCGGTTATGAAATCCGCGGTCGCAAAATTCTGAAACTTTACAGCATCCACGCCGGACTCAATTGCGGCATCGATTGTTTGTTTGGCCAGATCGAGAGATCCATTATGATTAATCCCAATCTCTGCGACAATATATGTGGGCATGATTGGATCCATGATGCGCTCAAAAATGCGACTATTCATCTGGGACCTCATTCTTGTGTAAGAGAGTATCAAGTATCAGTTTTGCCAGACGTTGCGGCCCCATGCCATCCGCAACACGTCGTGCGGCTAAAGAAATTCGGTAGCGCAAGCCGTCATCATTAAGCAGAGAAACCGCAGCAAAAGCCGCTTCTTTTGGTGTAGTTACGCAGATTGCCGAGCCGTCAGACGCTAGGGCCTGAGCACCTGCAACCTGATTGTCCGCTAGCGGCAAAACGATAGATGGCGTACCAAGATGGCAGGCTTCCAGAGATGTCACCCCTCCACCAATCACGGAAACCTCTGCTGCTGCCAGCAGCGGGGCAAAATCCTGTGGCTTTTTGACAGTCACGTTCGGAAGGTTCGGTATCATTGCTGTTTCGGGGGCGACAATTGTCACCTTTTCTCCAGCGTTCGATAGAATAGTTGCGATCGTAGTCGAGAGGCCATTCGGTTGCGCGTTGCCAAAGGCAATAAGCACGCCTTCGCGGGAGATCGAGGGTTGATCAACGATGGTTCTACGCAGGCAGGCAAATTTAGACCCCAGGGCTCTTTTCAGGGCATTATTATAAGCTGTCGAGCACCACGTTTGGGCTCCAGGGTTTTGGTTGATAACCAATTCAGCCGATGGATCAATAACTGCCAAATCGTCGAACACAACGAGGGAATTCCGGCGCGAAAGCGTATTCAAAGCATATTCATCAAATGCGTAATTATCAACTACCAGCGCATGAGCTCTGGTTGTATCAAGATAGTCTAGAATAGCTTTGATGTCTTGATATTTACCGGCTGGATATAGCCAATCTTCGACCGCGAAACTTCGTGTAACCCAAGCGCTCCGCGATGCGGTATTCTCAGGCCGGGTAAGTAGTCTACAGTCCGCACCCAACTTTCGCAGAGCTTCCGCAAGCGCAAGATCCCTAGAGAGATGACCATCTCCGATCCCATCGCCCGCGTCAGCACGAAAAACAATCTTCATACCAACGAGGTCTTCAATAGCGAGATGAGATTATCACACACGTAATCCACGTCAGATAGGCTCAAGTCTTGATATAGCGGCAATGAAAGGCATGAGTCGTAGTACCGCGTCGCTCCACTGAGATCGCGAACTGTCGAGACTGCAGGCATATGACCCGGGCTGCAGACCGGATGCATATGAAGCGGCACATAGTGAACTTGCGAGCCAATAGATCGATCCCGCAATGCGGCGACCATTTCTGACTTGTCGATCTTGAGTTTTTCGAAGTCAATCTGCACAACGCACAAGTGCCAGCACGGATCGCAGTTTTCGACACGTTCGATCAATCGAATGGAATTTCGTACTTCGAGCGGTGCTTCTACAAGATGTTTTTCATATCTAGAGATCAATTCTTGCCGTTTTGCTTTGAAGCTTGCCAGTCGCTTCAATTGTGACAAACCTAGCGCGGCTTGAATATCTGTTAGGCGGTAGTTGAAGCCGGTCTCTAGCGCCTCATAGTACCAGTGGTTTATAGCCCCGTAAGCGCTCACTGCATTATTTTGGTATCGGAATTGATCCGGGTCTCGCGTGATTCCGTGACTGCGCAGTTGCCGGAGGCGTTCAGCCATCTCTGGTGATTTGCATGTAACCATCCCGCCTTCGCCTGCAGCAACGGTCTTGACCGGATGGAACGAAAAAATGGACAAGTCGCTGTGTAAACATGAGCCAACGGGCGTGCCGTCTTGCGCCAAACTGCCAACGGCATGGCAGGCATCCTCGATCAAATACGCCGACTTACCATTCGGCTGAGAATCGCACACCTCGCGTAGCGCCTGCATATCAACTGTCTGACCTGCCAAATGAACCGCGAAAACAGCTTGTACAGGCCGTCCTGCAGTTTCTAGCGCGACCTCCAACTGTTCTGGACCGAGCAGCCCAGTCTGAGGAGAAACATCCGAGAGCACTACTTCAGCGCCTGTGTAACGGGCTCCATTGGCAGTTGCAATAAATGTGATGTCTGGCACGATAACACAGCTATCCGGCCCCACTCCCGCAGCAAGCGCGGCGAGATGTAATGCAGTTGTTCCATTAGATGTCGCAATGGATTCGACTTCTCCACAGGCGGCAGAGAATTCTCTTTCAAACGCTGGAACTGCTGGACCCGTGGTCCAATATTCACTGCGAAGAACATCCACGACCGCAGAAACATCGTCTTCGGTCAAACTCTGCCGCCCATATGGAATAAAGGGACGATCCATCCTATATGCTCAGCCACGCACCATTTTGAGCAGTTCTTCATTCGTGAGCCACTGGTCATTTTTATCACTAGTATAGCTAAAATCTGGTTGCACAGTTTCGTATCCAAGCGACGAGTAAGATTCCCTATCCCACCATGTAAATGGTGGTTCGATTGCGTATCTATCCCCCATATCATAAACCATGCGCGCGTCGTCTACCGTTATCATGGCCTCATGAAGCTTTTCACCGGGACGAATTCCGATGATTTTATGTGGAAGTTCAGGTGCCATCGCTTTTGCAAGGTCAACAATGCGCATACTTGGGATTTTCGGAATAAAGATCTCACCGCCCCGCATGGCCTGCAAGCAAGTCATAACGAAGTCGACACCTTGATCCAATGTTATCCAGAATCTGGTCATGCGATCATCAGTGATCGGCAAATGATCTGACCCGTCTGCGATCAGTTTTTGAAAAAGTGGCAAAACCGAACCATTGGAGTTCGCGACATTTCCGTAGCGGACAACAGAAAAGCGTGTTCTCGCGGTGCCACTCAGGTTGTTTGCAGCGACCATGATTTTATCACTGGCCAATTTAGTCGCACCGTAAAGATTCACTGGCGAGCAAGCCTTGTCTGTAGACAAAGCGACAACCTTCTCGATTCCATTACGGATCGCGACATCGACGACATTTTGCGCACCGTCGATATTTGTCTTCACGCATTCCATTGGGTTGTATTCTGCAATAGGGACATGCTTTATCGCGCTAGCGTGAATTATTATGTCTACACCACGGGTGGCCATTTCGAGCCGATGAAGGTCTCGTATATCGCCGATCATGAATCTGAGTTTGGCGCAATCACGAAACTCTGGAGTATTCGCCATCTGATATTGCCGCTGTTCGCAACGAGAATAAACAACTATTCGGGTGGCTTGATCCTCTTCCACCAAACGTCTGACAAATCGCTTTCCAAACGAACCCGTCCCCCCTGTTACAAGCACGCATTTTCCGGTCAGATCCATGGGTGGGAAGCGAGCGTCTGTCATTTTCATAACCTTGTTTGAAGTGTCGTGGCCGTAGGCCAAAAGTGTGGCTCGAACCAAGGCTTGCGTACCGAAGAAGCAATGTACTGTCCAGAGGTTCAATAGGGAATGAAACGTTCGTTCTGGCGGGGTATTGAACCGTCAATCGAATATCGTCGATACGATTCTGCATTCTAAGTCAGCTAGCCAGGTGAGATACTCGCGCCGGTACTTAATCCTAGACAGTTAAGCGGGCATAACACGCCATGCGCTAAGTGAATTGGCTGTTTCTAAGCTTCCATGGTAACTCCCTTCGCTTGATAGCGGTTGTGCAGGACATTCCGAGCATGGCAACTGATTTCTTAACGGCAGAAACTATCTCTTGGATTGAGCAAAGGAAGATCATGAACCGACCGCGGGTGATTAACAAGTGATCAAAGGGTTAGATTGTATTTACCTTGCTAGTCTGCGATGCGATACGCTACTGCAGTGAGGCCGAAAATGAGTAAACCCATGAACGCGAAGACAGACAGGCAATTGGTATCCGAACGATTCACGTCGATGGTAGTGTCAGAGCAAGACGGCTTTCGCGCTGTAGGTTGGGGGTCCCACGGATCGCAAATGCGACGCTTTGAGGTCATGAGTCAGATTGCCCAATTGAGAGGCGCGCGAATTCTGGATGTCGGTTGCGGATTGGGTGCGTTCCACAATTGGTTGACCGATAACGATTTCGAGCATGACTATTATGGCTGTGACATAACGCTGGAAATGGTCAAGCGTGCTCGGGAAAACACGGGTTTGTCGACAATTTATCATGGTGACCTGAGCATGTTTTCTGAATGTGAACAATTTGACTATGTCTTTGCAAGCGGCATCTTCTGTTTTGATGTTCAGGGATGCCATATAACAATGAACAAAACTGTGGCGGATATGTATGCGTTGGCACGTAAAGGTGTATGCTTTAACACTTTGAGCGATTTGGCTGACAGCAAAGAACCGGATGAATTCTATGCCAATCCAGCGCGCTGCTTAACTGACTGCCAGAAGTTATCAAGGAAAGTCGTTCTCAGGCATGACTATCACCCGGCTGATTTCACAGTCTATTTGTATCGATAAGCGTTATGACTACAGTCTCAATAATGCAGCCTGCATACTTACCTTGGCTGGGATTTTTTGATCGGATTGCAAAATCTGACACAGTTGTCATTCTTGACCATGTCGCAATCGACAAAAACACGAAGACTCAGTTTACTAACCGAAACAGGGTGCGCACTAACTCTGGTGCTTCCTGGCTTACGATTCCGATCCAGACCAAGGGCATAAAGCAGGAAACGCCCATTCACGATATACTAGTATCCGATAGGATAAACTGGCAGCGAAAGCATATTTCCTCGCTCCAGGCGAACTATTCTAAGACACCATATTATAAAGATTTCTCAAAAGGTCTCTTCGCTCTGCTCGAACAAAAATCGCCAAATCTGGTCGATTATATAAACCCGATTACGGACCATCTACTGGACATACTAGATCTGAAGCCAAATCTCATTTATTCGCATCAACTGAAAACACGTGCGCGCAAAGCTGATCTAGTTCTTGAGATCTGCAAGAAGTGCAGTGCTGATATGTATATCTCTGGCCCATTCGGGCGCGATTACCTTGATTTGCATGCATTCAGAGAAGCTGGCATCGAGGTGGTATTTCATGACTACCGACACCCGCTATATCGACAGAACGGAGATCCATTTATTCCACATCTTAGTATTGTCGATCTGTTGTTTAATTGCGGACCCGGCGCTACAGACATCTTATTGTCCGATCCTGACAGCTTAGCCATAGATTGAAATTTCAGATCAATCGTTTCGCCAATTTCTCGATATTCGGGTCACCCTCTTTCAAGTACTGTTCCAGTTTCTCAGGAAACCAATGCGTGGGCTTGTCGCCCTTCACTCCACGTAGGAATGGCATGTGCGCATATTCATATGGGATCATCAATTCATCACTACCCATATAGGCGATCGTGAGGGCTGCATGTAAAGCATCCTCATCGGTAACTTTGAACTGCTTCGGGCTGGACAGAGACATTGCATAATCTTCTCGGCTCTTGGGCGCGAGCGGTTTGATTGGGTTGTCGTTCATTCCGGTCCAAGAACAGGCCAGAATTGGTACTTTCATTAGCATCAATTCCAGTATCGCGGTGCCGTGCCAGATCGTACCAAGATCAGTTAGCGGAATCAGATCATTGTTGTTGAACCATCTATGATCCAAACGCATAACATTTGATGGAAGAGACTCTGGCAAAAGATCAAAGAAGAACTCCACAGGGCGATTCAATTCCCGACGAAGCTCATTGGGGTGTGGCTTAATCAGTAACAGGACATCGTCTTTGCCGCGAACTGCCTCAACAGAGTGGTGCACCCAATCAGCCATGTCCTTGTGCCCAGGTCCACCTTCGCGGTCAGCCCCAATGTCGTAGGTCAGCTTCCCAAATAAACACACAACACTACCGCCGTTCGCGCGATGGGAAATTATTTTCTCAAGCGCTTCCGATCGTTCCATGCTTTCTTGAATGCGACCTCTGTCCGCAGTCGTCAACTGCTTTGCACGTTCGATATGTGTTTCCGGGTCATCTAACCCTTCAATCCAGTCAAGGAATTCCTGGCGGGTAGGTTTGTGGGGCATACGGACTTTTGTCTTAGTCAGATTCTTTACTGATAGAGCTGTGCTATGCGTGTTGCCCATCACCGTATAATAGTGCTGATAGGCGACCAAAAATGCTACATAGGCGAAGTTTGCGGTTTCCGAAGTCATCGCGCACATTTTTTTATAAACAGCGCTCGGTACGTAGTGCGACATGACTCCGAGAAAAAGCACCCGCAAACCTTTGGGTTCAAGGGTCGCACGTAGGTCTTCGAAGACAGACACCGCGACATCCGCTTTTTGAATCATTTCTTCGATCACTTCTTGCGCTCGCACATCCTGGAAATCGACGGAGTATCTACGCTGAATGGTGGAGACGCGCTCTCGGATCGGCTGGAATAAATTCAATCCGTTCACTTCTATAATTTCCGCGTCTAGATCTATTTTCCATCTGTTGCGCAGCTTTGCCGGTCCCGTTGGCTCGCCTTTAAATCGAACCTGAGATCTGCAAATGCAGCCGTGGAATCGGTCAATGTCGGGGTCGCCAGTTGGCATTGCGCGCAAATTATTTTCTTCTAGAACGATGCTCGCATACCCTTCTTTACGTAACTCTGCTATGGTAAGGCCCTGCCAAATCAGAGAATTAGTCAAATTCTGTGAAATCATCACGCAAACGCCTTTCAGAGGCGACGAAACTGGGACTGCCTCGATCACATTCGATGTTTGATCTGAACATTCAAGCTGGAGCCGCAGCAATTCAGCGGCAGAAGGCATCTTTTTTCCATCGAGCAACTTCTCGAATTGCTTCAAGTGGCGAAGCGCTTTTTTGTCATCTCCTTGAGACCGATATATGAGGGCGATCTGCCAGATACCTTGCGCGTCTTCGTCGGTGGGCACTCTGTTTGCAACGACAGCTTCTGCAGCCGCAATATTGTCGTCGGACACATATGCTTCAATTTGGGCGGCTACGAATAGGATCTTCAGCGCTTGAGGCGCATAGCCTATGTGCTCGGAGAGTAATGTGATGGCTGTCTCGTACTGATCGCGACGCATAAATTGCCGAGCGACAGCGACAATTTCTGGTGTGCCGCGAAACCTGTTGCAAATGTCTTCAAAAATTCGGTCGCAGGCTTGTGTCTGGTTTAATTCTGCCAGACATATTGCTTGACCAAGGAGAAAGCGGGGTTGGTTAGGATATTTATCTGCAGCGTTCCGGCAAAGCTGAAGGCGCATTGAGCTCTCTCCTATCGATTGCAGGAGCGCAATTGCCCTCTGTGCCAATTGCGGGCTGTCAAGCAATCGGTCAGAGACGCGCAAAAGATCAGCTTCGATATGTTCGCGTTTGTTCGCATTTGCATCTAAATGCAATTTCTCGACGACGACCGTAGCCGCGTCTGGGTTGAACCTTAGATAGTTATTCAAAACATTGGTGCAAATTTCAACTTTTCCGCTCGTCGTTAGGCGAGCTATTAGTTGGCTCAATAGGCCGGAATCTTGTGGCAAGCAATTGATCGCTGCGCGCAGCAGCCATTCTGTCGCTTCGGCGTCACCGATTTCATGCGGTCTAATGGCAAAAAAGCCGCTGTGCTGATTGGTGGCCAACGTAAGAAGAAGTTTACGCAACTTTTTCTTGGTGCGATCATCAAGTGTGAGTTCCGTAAGTGCCGCACTGACCACGAATGCGGTGTCATCGTCTAGTTCTGCGTCCGGAAAGTGCGTGGCGCCAACCTTCGAGATGGTGAATACACCATTTTTAGGCGCTTTTGCAGCAGATTTATTTTTGAAGAATCGATTCAACAAACGCATGCAAAACCCTATCCAGTTCGTAATTTCGCGCATTCTAAATGTTTATGGAGAACAAGTTCAAGTTTGCGGCATTTCTATATTGTCTCGGTGCATTCGTTTCAATGACATTTCTGAGGCTCGACGGTTCAGCCGCAAACTTCATTAAAACAGTTAGGTTCAGGTTTCAAAGCCAGTTGATAACGATTGTTGTGACGACGAACAGAAAGACCATTGCACACCGGACATATCGTTCGC
This sequence comes from Ruegeria sp. HKCCD3925, assembly GCF_057221175.1. NCBI lineage: Bacteria > Pseudomonadati > Pseudomonadota > Alphaproteobacteria > Rhodobacterales > Roseobacteraceae > Ruegeria > Ruegeria sp. HKCCD3925. The sequence goes on along the minus strand of NZ_JBWVBI010000002.1, from coordinate 471,370 downwards.
CCACACCATCGGTGTCGTGTTCTGGATTGGCGCATTTTTGGGACGGCCTTTTACGTAGTTTCGGCATTTCAAAACACTTTGCTCATCGGTGCTAAACATGCGGAAGTTGATCACCTGTAGCCTGAAAGAAGCGCGCTTCTGGGTGGAATATGTCAATTCGATGCGCCAAAATGCAAGGCAATCGAGACGCGTCTTCGGAAGATCTGCGCGACACAGTTCACCCACCCAATCAGGCCGGTTTCTTTATCTGTTACAACTAAAACGTTTATTCGGCATTAGAGCACTCCTTCTCTGGTCAGAGTTTGCCCCAAATTACGAACTCTGTTCGGACCCTTTTCTGAGTCACAGCCAAGGCCCCTTTCGATAAACCACTAAGTAATCTGCAGCCATTACTAGCCCACCACTCCGTGACCACGCACCTGCATGCAGTTCACAAGCACATGACGCCGCGCCATTTCGTCATTGTACTGGCCGCGCACAGATCCGACTATGCCACCTGCGATCGCACCTCCGATGACATCTTCCTTCTCGCCAACAACCCAACCAGTGACCGCGCCATCAATAGCGCCGAACGTAGCATCCATTTTACGCTGCCCAGGATTGAAACTCGCGGCCATCAATCGGCATTCAGCCTCATCTGTGTAGAAGGTCGCATTCCTGGTTCCGTCAACCATCAGTGGCTTCTGCATCGGGTACTGAGTGCATGCGGTAAGACTGATGAGAGCAACAAAAATGAACTTTTTCATCGCAGCTTTCCTTTCGGGAATCGAAGTAATTGCTTGGCGTACGCGCTAAACTTGCCTGCCTAGGCAAATCTCATTTAGGAAGTTTACGATTGTCGAAAAATAGCCCAGCCATTTTACGCAGCGTAAAATTGCATTTGTTTCGCTGGCTCGGTCGCAAACTTCTCTGGCGCATGAATGCAGCGCCTTTCTTGCGCAGCTAAGTTGGCTAAATAGGCAACTAGATTAGCGCGAAAAAACCATCGGCCGAGCATGCCGAAGGCGTGACGGCACGCAGCCGCGTAGGGCTGCGGCACAAGGAAGTCGGCGGCCCGAAAGTCCTTTTTCAATTTTTATAGGGTCTTCTATTCAGCCGCGTAACGCTCCATGTCGGCAAGGCGCGTATATCCGTCCCGCGTCTGTGGTGTTTTAATGCCTAGAATATTTCCGGCGATTTGGGTCCGGAGAATCTGTGCGGTCCCGCCGCCGATAGTGAACATGCGCACATCGCGATACATCCGCTCCAGAGGTTCACGATCGCTGTAGCCGCGCGCGCCGAACATCTGCAGCGCATCGCTGACCACCTCAATAGCCATCTCGGACGCAAAAAGCTTGGCGCGGGCGGCCATGGTCATATCGGGATACTGACTACCGTTTGGGCCACGCGATCGTGCCGCTTCATGGAGCAGCAACCTGGCTGCATGAACTTTCGTGTCCATATCGGCCAGCATCCATTGAAGCCCCTGGAATTCTGCAAGCGGGCGCCCGAACTGTTCACGTTGAACGAGGTAGCGTTTTGCATGTTCAAGTGCCCCTGCCGCAACACCCATAGCAACTGCTCCCGCACCGACGCGTTGCGAATTGTAAGCGTTCATCAGGTCGGCAAAGCCACGCTTCAATCCTGAAGGCGGTTTGACCAGCCATTTCTCGTTGATCTCGACATTTTCGAACCGCAATTCTGCTTCGGGCATACCGCAAAGGCCCATCGTGTATTCGCGACCCACCACGGTGAACCCCTTGGGCGTATCACCTGACATCGGATCGGCAAACAGAATGAAACCGCCAATCCCCTGATCGACGCCTGCCTCATCGAGCACGCGGGCAAAGATCAGGTACAGCTTCGAGACCCCTCCACCAGTGATCCAATGCTTGGACCCGTTGAGGATGTATGTGCGACCCTGTTTCCGCGCGGTAGTCTGCATTTCGGTCGCGGCACTTCCCGAGTCAGGTTCGGTTATGCAGATCGCAGGCTTATCTCCTGCCAGGACATGCTGAGCACAAAAAGCCTTCTGCTCATCATTGCCGTACCCCATGACCGCACTGATGCCGCCCATGTTGCCCTCGACAACGATGCGGGCGGTCAGGGTGCAGGCTTTTGCGATCTCTTCCACCACCATGGTGACATCCAGAAAACTCGCGCCCTGCCCACCATATTTCTTGGGAATGGTCATACCCATGATGCCAGCATCGGCCAATTCGCCAACATTCTGCCAGCAATACCTGCGCGATCTGTCCCAATCTGCGGCACGTTTCTCAAATTCTGGGGCCAGTTCTTTCGCAACGTTCACAAGCGGATGCGGCATGCGTATCCCTCGTCTCTGTTTTTTAACAGAATACGCTTGCAGTAATACAACACAATCGAATAAAATTGGATATCTAATCCAGTATACTTTAACTTATGCAGACACGTTCTCTCAGAACCCTCATACGGGTCTCGAATGTCGGCTCCTTTGCGAAAGCGGCCGAGCAGCAAAACATGACATTGTCTGCACTTTCAATGCAGATGAAGGCGCTTGAGGTGGAGCTTGGCGTCGACCTCTTTGACCGCACCGTACGACCACCGCGACTTACGCCAATCGGCCGGAGCGTCGTCGAGGCATCGATCCCGCTCCTGCAGCACGAAGACAGCCTTCTCAAAATCTGTCGCCCGACGGACACGCTTGTCGGGCATTTCCGAATAGGATTTGTCACAACTGCTGCCGTTCGCTTGCTGCCGAACTTCCTGAACAACGCAAAACGTCAAACACCGCAAGCGACCTTCTCATTCGAAACCGGCCTGTCCAAGGTTCTACAAGAAAAGGTTGTAAGCGGTCAGCTTGATGCCGCCCTTCTTACAGATGCAGAAGGTGTTCCAGACACGCTTGCGGAAAAGGTGCTTCGAGAGGAACCCTTTGCCTTTGCAGCCCATGAGAAATTGCTGAAAGACGGCCTCGCGGGTTTATTGAATGCACAGCCCTTCTTTCACTTTATGCCCGACACCGGGATCGGAAAACTCATTGCTGGAGAGATGCTTAAGCACAAAAGACCAAAGGGTTCCGAAACCATTGTCCTTGATAACCTTGAAGCGATTATGGAATGTGTTTCGGCAGGCTTGGGATTTACGCTTCTGCCTGTCCCCGATGTTTTGCGGTATCGGTCTGACGACGTCAAAAGTATTTGTCTCCCACAATCGTCGGCTCGGAAACTTGTTCTTGCGACCGTGCGCAAGGGCGCGCTGGCTGGAAGTGAGGCGATGCTTGCCGCGCTATTCTCGACAGGCGAGGCCGTCGCTGCGGGCGAATAAGAAACACCTTTCCTGCACTCGCGGCTTCGGCTTGATCGACTAAGGTCTTGAAACCCTCTTTTGGGTTCACGCAAGAACGACCGGAACCGGCCTTGGATAAACCGTTTAGATGCTGCGATGCAGCCTGTCTAACTAGCCACTCGCTACGGGAGCGATGGCCGCATTCACGGGAACTCATAATTCGCGGAACAGATCAGGCTATTGCAATTGTAAAAGGCGTGTCCGCCTCGTGCATTTCTCCAAACTGGCGCCGTGATGTCTTAAGGCGCGCTTGACCAATATTGGGATCATGATTCCCAAGGTGGATTTGAGCCAATCTCTGCGATCAGAAAATCCATGAATACCCGAACTTTGGGAGATAATACGTTGGACTTGGGATAGATAAGCCATAGAACATTGTCTTCCGTAGCCTCAAAGTCTGGCAGAATTTGCAACAACCGGCCCGATTTCAGGTGATCATACACGCTCCATAGTGCGTTTAGGGATATTCCGGCGCCGGCCAGAGTGGCGCAGACCTGGCTTTGGCCGTCGTCTATGATCAATTGACCCTTAGCCATCGCTGGGTCAAATGCGGTTTTCTCACCTGCCTTACCCGTTAGCGTGCGCAATTGGCGATTTTGGAAAGCGATCAGGTGGTGGCTTTTCAGATCGGCAGGTGTTTTGGGTGTGCCGTATGTGTCAAGATAGTGCGGCGCAGCGCACAGTATGCGTCGGTCATCAGCCAATTTTCGGCCTTTCAGGCTGGTGTCGACAAGCGGCGCATTTCTTAGTGCAAGGTCGTAACTCCCCTCGATAAGATCGAACTGCACATCCGACAGGCGCAAATCGAGCGTCAGATCGGGGTGCTGTTGAAGAAATTTCGGCAGGATTGGTGCAATGTAGAGCTGAGCAAAGGTGCTGGGTGCAGCGAAGCGCAATGTACCGCGGATGGTCGCTGTTTGTTTGCCCAACGCCGTAAGTGCCGCCTCTTCCTGCGCAATAATCTCTCGGGCGAAGGGCAGGAAATCGGCACCTTCAACAGACAGCGACACCTTGCGCGTTGTGCGATGTAACAGTTCGGAACCCAGGCTTTGCTCCAACTTGGCAAGCTTTGCGCTCGAGACAGCTGGAGCCATGCCCAAAGCGCGCCCCGCCGCACTGATGTTCAGCCTTTCTGCCGCCGCTACAAACAATCTCAGCGCGTCTGTATCAAGCCCCATTATATCGTAAACCCGAATTATCAATCCATGAATGGGCAGTTTATACGCAAATAGATTAGCGTTAAATCCCCTTCATGGATGCAACTCGGCATGGGAAGGAGACGCAGATGACGCGGACAGCCACAGTCAACTACCACGTTCACAAGCCCTGGCGGCAAGCCTTTGAACTAGATGCAGGCGGGATTGCTGGTAATTTGATTTCGCCCGAACTGGCCAGCACGGCTGTTGCATTGACAGATGCCCGCACCACGAGCAACACAGTTACATTTGCGTCTGATGTTGTTGAGTTCGCGCTGCTGGAAACGCAGGTACAAGATTTTACCGGCGAGGTCTGGAAACCGACATACGATGCGGAACTAACGGCAATGCTCTCGAACAAGTTAGGTGCGCGCGAGGTTGTGGTTTTTGATCACACGGTTCGGATAGATGACCCAGGAGCGACGCGCAAACCCGCGCGCAACGTCCACAGTGACTATAGCAAGGAAGGAGCCGAACAGCGGCTTGTCGATCTTTTGGGTGCCGAGGCCGCAGCCGAGTGGGCGCGCGGTCACTATGCTTTTGTTAATGTGTGGCGCCCTGTGGATCATCCTATCAACTCAGCACCCCTGGGCTTTGTTCGCCCGTCATCAGTTGAACCGTCTGATTGGATTTTGCTGGACCTGATCTATCCCGACCGCAATGGGCAAATAATGGGGCTGGTAGGAAACCCCAGGCATGAGTGGATTTATCAGTCGAAGATGACGCCGGATGAGGTCGCGATCTTCAACATCTATGACAATCGAGGTGCTCCGTCGATCGCGCATAGTGCGCTTGATATGGTCGAAGATTCAAACGTCAACACCATTCGCAAAAGCATCGAGAGCCGCACATTGGTGCGCTATTAAAGGAGAGCCGGACATGTTGGATAAAATGCAGCCTGCTGATTTTGCCCAAATCAACGTGGCCTATAACCGGGTATTTCGACCGGGACGGCTGAGCGTTGGCCTTGTGTTGCCGCTCGAAGCATATGCAGTCGGTGCAGAGCCGACGCTTCGGGATCATCTGGAAGCGGCTCGGAAAGCGGAGAACCTCGGGTTTGCATCACTTTGGCTGCGCGACGTGCCATTCAACGTTCCAAGCTTTGGTGATGCAGGACAGATTTTCGATCCATTTGTCTATCTGGGTGCGCTTGCTGCGGTTACGGACCGAATTGCCCTTGGAACCGCGAGCGTGATCCTGCCATTGCGTCACCCCGCTCATGTAGCCAAGGCGGCGGCGAGCGCGGATGTGCTCTCGGGCGGACGGTTGCTCTTGGGTGTAGCCTCCGGGGACCGGCCTGAGGAGTATCCGGCTATGAACCAGAGCTATGATGACCGCGGGGCACGTTTCCGCGACAGCTTTGACTATATCCGCGCCGTTGGATTGGACTATCCCGAGCGTGAAAGTGCACAGGGTACGCTGTCTGGCGGGATTGACCTGCTGCCAAAGCCGCATGGGACCCGCCTGCCGATGATTATTACGGGTGGTAGCCAGCAATCCCCCGATTGGGTGGCGCAGAACGGCGATGGTTGGATGACCTATCCGCGCAATGCGACTGCCCAAAGGCAGGCTATTGCGGACTATCGGAGGCGCGGTAAGGAAGCGGGCCAGCCAGACAAGCCTGTCATGCAATCCCTGTATATCGATGTCGTTGCCGATCACGCCGCACCACCGCGCCCGATCCATCTTGGGTTTCAGTCTGGCACCGATTTCCTGCGTAGCTATCTACGTGAAATAGAAACGCTTGGGGTCAATCACGTTGCACTGAACCTACGGTTCAATCAAGCGCCCATCGATACGACCCTCGAACACTTGGCAGATACCGTACTGCCCGACTTTTCCTAAAGGATCAGATCAATGACCAAGACTATACTCATTACAGGTTCAACCGACGGCATTGGTTTGCTCACGGCAAAGAAGCTGGCCGCCGATGGACACAAAGTACTTCTGCATGGACGCAGTACCTCCAAATTGGACAGCGCGGCCTCCGAAGTCGGCGGCGATGTCGAAACTTATAGCGCTGATCTGAGCGATCTGTCCGCAGTGCGAGAACTGGCTGAGAGCGTAAAGGCCAAACATGACAAACTGGACGTGTTGATCAACAATGCAGGTGTGCTGAAAGCTCCGCAAACCGTGCTTGCGAATGGGCAGGACATCCGCTTTGTCGTCAACACACTCGCACCCTATCTGCTCACAGAATTGCTGATGCCGATCATTCCCGCCGCCGGGCGCGTCGTGAACCTGTCATCGGCAGCGCAGGCCCCGGTGAATATAAATGCACTGGAGGGTAGTGTCCCGCTGGCTGATATGGAGGCTTATGCGCAAAGCAAGCTGGCGATCACCATCTGGACCCGGGAATGGGCCAAATCTCTGTCCGATGCACCCGTCATGGTCGCGGTAAATCCCGGATCGCTGTTGGCCTCAAAGATGGTGAAAGAAGGATTCGGCTTAGCCGGGAACGATATGAACATCGGCGCTGATATCCTGATTGATGCGGCATTGGGTGATCGGTTCGCTGATGCGTCAGGTGCCTATTTTGACAATGACAGCGGTGCCTTCGCGAATCCACATGCCGCAGCACTGGACAAAACTCACGTCGCCGACGTCATGAACACAATCAAAGGTTTGATTAACCAGACCAACTGACCCGCGCTGCGCTAAAGCCATACGCGCTTCCAACTTTAACCTCCCTTACCCCTCGCGCGTGCCGCGTCGAGGCCCAAGAAAGGACTGTCTGATGAAATATGAGAACTTTCAAACCTTTGACGTTGCTGTTGAAAACGGCATCGCAACAGTCACATTCAACTTTGGCACCGTAAACGTGCAAGGCCAGGAAATGCTGGCCGACCTCAACAGTCTGGCCATGCGGCTAGAGCGAGACCGCGAAACCAAGGTCGTGATCTTTCAATCCGCCAACCCGGAAATCTGGGTCTGCCACTACGATACCGAGCTGCTCAAGGATATGTCGACTGAGGCCGTATCCCGCGAGGACGCACAGCTTTTGGACCTTCAATCGGTCTGCGAGCGGATCAGCAAGGTGCCACAAGCCACCATCGCAAAGCTGGAAGGGTTCGCACGTGGTGGCGGACACGAGTTGGCGTTGGCGCTCGACATGCGATTTGCGGCGCGGGGTAAGTACAAGTTCATGCAGATGGAAGTTGGAATGGGCATCCTGCCTTGCGGCGGCGGTGCTTCGCGCATGGCACGTCAAACCGGCCTTGGAAAAGCGCTTGAGATCATCCTGAGCGCACAAGACTACGATGCGGATGATGCAGAACGTCTGGGCACCATAAACAAGGCTTTGGAGCCAGATGAGATTGGCCCGTATGTGACGGCTCTGGCCGAGCGGATCGCAAAATTCCCGGCAGAGTCGATCAATGCCTGCAAGCAGATGGTCTATGAATCCATCGACAAACCCATTGATGAAGCGCTGAAGGCCGAAGCCTATTGGCTGTATCAGGCCACAAGCAAAACCCCGGCGGTCAAACGGTTCACCATCGCGGATGAACAGGGTCTGGAACACGACATCGAAAACCAGCGCAAGTGGGGCGATCTGGTTATGCAGGTTCAGGATATCAACTGATCCGTCCTCCAACACAATGATCACGTCAGGCGTGCGCTGTTCAAAGCCGCGCCTGACACTTCGTTAAAAAAGGAATATCCCAATGAAAGCAATGGTTCTGAACGCCTACGGACCCGATGCACCGTTCGAGCTTGTAGAAATGCCTGACCCGGTCGCAACGTCTGGGCATGTAGTCGTCAAAGTGGCCGCGGCCAGCGTCAATACCGTCGATACAATGATCCGAAGCATGGGCGCGGATCTACCTCTGTCCCCCAATTTGCCCGCGGTCCTTGGCATGGATTTTGCTGGCACAATCACAGCCGTTGGCGAAGGTGTTATAGGTTTTTCCATAGGCGATGAGGTGTATGGCTGCGCCGGTGGTTTGATGGACCTCCCTGGTTCGCTTGCCGAGTACATCAATGCGGATGCCCGCCTGATTGCACACAAACCCAAGACGCTGAGCATGCGAGAGGCCGCGGCGCTGCCTCTCGTAGGCATCACCGCCTACGAAGGATTGACCCGCGCCGGTGTCGGCGAAGGGCAGACCGTTCTGGTTCAAGGCGGTGCCGGTGGCGTTGGTCATGTTGCCGTTCAAGTTGCGCGCCACTTTGGCGCAACCGTTTCGGCAACAGGTCGCGGAGCGGATCAGTTAGCCCTCATCGAGGATCTCGGTGCGCGCCCGTTGGATTTCACAACCCAAAAGGTCGAGGACTACGTGGCCGAACACACTGATGGCGTGGGCTTCGATGTGGTGTTTGATAGCGTGGGTGGGCCTAACATGACGAACTCGTTCGAAGCGGCCAAGCTCAATGGCCAAGTCGCCTCAACCGTCGCGATGGTCGAGATTGATCTGACACCTGTGCATTTCAAAGGTCTGTCTCTGCACGTCGTCTTCATGCTGATCCCGATGATGCATGATGTCGGGCGTCAATCCCATGGTGACATCCTGAAAACTCTGGCGGAAATGGCGGACGCGGGCCAACTCAAACCAATTGTTGACGAACAGAGGTTTGGGTGGACCAATGTCGATGCAGCCTATGAGCACCTGACAAACGGAGCGGCGGTCGGAAAAGTTGTTGTAGAGCTGTGAACGGAACCGGCCGGGATTGGTGCGCAGAGATATAATTGTGCACCATTCCAGTAGGGCCTGATATTGATATCGACCATCAGTACTCAGCCAAGCTGAATGCAAGTTGCAGCTCAGATTGCTATGAACTCAAAGCACTGGTCGGAGCTGACGCAGCACATGGATCCCCTCCGCTGCTGGCGATACTAACTGGTACCGCCATTGCGGTTTCCAGTCCCAAGAACCTTTACTTCCAGCCAGTGGAAACCAAATGCGATCACGCCCGCGACGAGAATATAGAATACGGCCAACAGGATGAGCGGCTCGTAAATAATGAAAGTGTCGGAGCGCACACGTGAAGATACGGCGTAAATGTCGACGACAGTGATCGTCGCAACCAATGGAGTTGCTTTGAGTTGCAATATGGTTTCACCGCCCAATGTCGGCAGGACGTTGCGGATAGCTTGCGGCAACCAGATACGGCGAAACATGGTGAAACGTGGCATGCCAAATGCCTTGGCTGCCTCAAGCTGACCCTTGGCGACCCCTTTGAAGGCACCGCGCATCACCTCTCCTTCGTAGCCGGCATAGGACAACGTCAGCGCCAGTACTGCATATGGCCAGGCCTGTCGCAAATAGGGCCACAACTCGGAAGAGCGTATCCAGGGGAACTGCGGAAACAAAGACCCAAGCCCATAATACAATAACCAGAGTTGCAGCAGCAGCGGTGTGCCACGGATTATAGTGCAAAATGCCTTGGCAGGGGCGGCAAGATACCAAGGCCCAACCGCCTGTGCCAATCCAAGTGGAACGGCGAGTAGGAAACCCAAAACTACGGTGACCACCAACAGCCAGATTGTCGTCCAAATGCCCTGAAGGGCGAGCGGCGCATATTTCGGGATCCAGTCCCACTGAAGAGAGACGGCGCACCAGACAACGATTCCAGCGAATATCAGCATCATCACAATGCGATGTGGTTGCATCAACGATCTGAAATCAATCATCTGCCCCCTCCTTTAAGGGAGGGTTGGCCGCGACGCGCCCATTTCTCAATCCGAGCGAAGATGCCGCCCGAACACAGCGTTACCATGAGATAAAGAAATCCCGCTGCCAGAAAGAAAGTAAAATAGGCGCGTGTACTGCTTGCAGCCTGGCGGGTTTCCAGTGTCAGCTCGTTGAAACCCACAACAGCGAGCAACGCGGTATCTTTGGTTGCAATCAGCCACAGGTTGGCAAGACCTGGCACGGCGAAGCTCATCATGGCCGGGATTGTCACGCGGCGCATGGTCATGAAGGCGGGCATCCCGTAGGATTTGGCGGCTTCGATCTGACCGGGCGGAACCGCCTGAATTGCGCCGCGCAAAATCTCGGTCGCGTAAGCACCCTGGACAACACCCAGCACCCATATGCCTGCGCCAACACCACTGACCTCAACCCGACCCCCGCCCATTGCGGCGGAGATTTTGTTTATGATGTCAGATCCCACGTAATACAGGATCAGTATCAGGACCAGCTCGGGCACAGCCCGGATCACCGTCGTGTAGATGGCGAGAAGATCGCGCGTGACCTTCCCGCCATAGAGTTTGCCATAAGCTCCGAACAATCCGATCACGAGACCGAGGGCATAAGCGCCGAAAGCGATCTGCAATGAGTGGGACAATCCGCGCAGCAGATTGGCCCCCCATCCCGGCGGCGAGAGCGACAAAAGCTCTGCGCTCTGCGCCAATCCAAGTGAATCCAACAGTCCGTTCACAGCAGCGGCTTAGTAAATGCTGGCCGAGAAATAGTTCGATGTGATCTTCTCGTGCGTGCCATCGGCAAGAATTGCGGCGATGCCTTTGTTCAGCGCCTCACGCAGGTCATCTTGCCCTTTGCGCACGCCAGCCCCAACGCCGCGTCCCAGAATAGCGGGATCATCTGCAACGGCGCCTTTAATTTCACAGCAAGCGCCCGCATCCGAGTTTACAAAGTCGGCCATGGCGATGCTGTCTGCTTGAGTTGCATCAATACGGCCTGCGAACAGGTCCTGATTGGCCTCATCCTGTGTCTGATAAACCCGCAGTTCAGCATCCTTGAAATATTCCTGCGCATAGGCCTGGTGGATGGTCGAAGCCTGAATGCCGACAACTTTACCCGCCAGCGACTCTGGTGTCGCTTCGATATCCATCGATTTGTCCGCAACGATCACAGCGGGTGTGTTGTAGTAAGGATCGCTGAAATCAATGGTTTTCATCCGCTCCTCGGTGATCGACATAGAGGCCATGATGGCGTCGATTTGCTGCCCGGTCAGCGATGGGATGATACCATCCCAGGCTACAGGCGTTATAACACAGTCCAGTTCGGCAGCGGCACAGACAGCATTGATAACATCGATCTCCCATCCAACCCAGTTGCCTGAGCTGTCAAGCGAAGCGAATGGTGGATAAGGTTCAGCCGCGATACCGATCTTGACCTCTTCGGCACTGGCGACACCAACTGAAAGGATGGCGGCGGCAACTCCGGACGCAAGCAGTTTCTTAAGGTTCATTTTGTTACTCCCTTTTGGTTCATTAGTTTGTTTTGACTGAATCAGGCGACCGAGCTGAGGAACTGCCTCAACCGCTCTGATTTTGGATTACCGAAGACCTCGGCAGGTGGACCCTGCTCTTCAATGCGGCCTTCGAAAAGATAGACAACGTGGCTGGCAACTTCGCGCGCAAATTTCATTTCATGGGTGACGAGCAGCATGGTGCGTCCTTCACCAGCGAGATCACGGATCACGTTCAAAACTTCGCCGACCAACTCGGGGTCCAGCGCCGATGTGGGCTCATCGAAAAGCATCACCGAAGGATCTACAGCAAGCGCACGGGCAATGGCGGCGCGCTGTTGCTGACCGCCAGATAGATAGGCCGGAAAGGTGTCGGCCTTGTCACCAAGCCCTACCCTTTTCAACAGGTCGTGCGCCCGCGAGATAGCCTCTGCCTTTGGCGCCTTTAGGACATGTATCGGCACTTCGATCACGTTCTCCAGAAGCGTGCGATGCGTCCACAGATTGAACTGCTGAAAAACCATTGCCAGCCGCGTTCGGATACGCTCGATCTGGCGGCGGTTCGCGGGGCTACCATCGGCGTGCATTTCAACCAATTCACCGCCTATGGTGATTTTTCCCGAGCTCGGCGTTTCCAAGAAGTTGATACAGCGCAGCATGGTGGATTTGCCCGAGCCTGACCCCCCGATGATTGCGACAACGTCCCCCTTGTTGGCAGTCAGGGAGACACCCTTCAGGACCTCTAGCGCACCAAAGGATTTGTGCAGGTCCTCAATCTTTATCGCCTCAATGGACGCAGTGGCTTCGGGTGTGGGTGATGCTGCTTCGGCTGTGTCCATATCTATCAATCTTCTGATTTCAGCTTGCAGTAAGCCTCGAATCTCGCAATTATGCAAGTGTATAATAACTCCATGCCATGGATGACACTGACGTGCAGGACGACAGCCGCAAATTTAAACGTGAATCTGCTGAGTTTCGGCGCGAGGCGCTGATATTGGCGACTTTGGACCTGATCGCCGAGATGGGCGTCCACGGTGCCACGGTGCGTGATATTGCAGCCCGCGCGAACGTGACCCAAGGGTTGATCCGTCATTATTTCTCTTCAAAAGAAGAGTTGGTTCAAGCGGCGTATGAGCACCACATGAATACGCTAACCGATCAGACAGCAGCTTCGTCAGGAATGGGAAGCGCGGTATCTCAGTTGACCAACTTCGTTGACGCGTCGCTGCGACCACCAATCGTTGATCCAAGCGCCGTGGCGTTGTGGGCCAGCTTTCTGAACAAGGTGCAACATGATTCAAAAATGCAGCGCATTCACCAGCAGACCTATAACTATTTCCGGGGTCACCTCGAGGAGCTGATCGTCGCCGCATTGCTGGAAACCGGACGTTCAGTTGCTGCAACGGAGGCAACGCAACTGGCCATTGCTTGCAACGCGGTAATCGACGGCCTTTGGCTGGAAGGCGGTGCGCTTCCGGACGCGTTTTCCGAAGGGCAACTGGCGCGGATCGGCTTGGACTCCGTGAGCGCCATCCTGGGGATACCATTAAACAAAGAGGCGGAGCAGCCATGAAGACAACATCTCTGACTGAGCGCTTAGCGGGGTTGGGTGGTGCCAAATGGGGTGTACACCTGAAAGCACGTGACCTTATCAAAGCCGGAGTGGATATCGTCGAAATGACGATTGGAGAACCGGATGTGCCCGTGCCAGCCGCATTGGTAGAAGCCACCGTAACCTCCTTGCGGGCACAACGGACAGGGTATTCCAACGGGCGCGGTGAAGCCGGACTGCTTGACGCGCTTGCTGCTCGCTATTCAGCCTCTCGGGGGCGGCCCTTCGGACCCGAGAACTTTTTGTGCTTTCCCGGGACGCAAACCGCCCTTTTTGCAGTGATGTCCGGGATTGCAGAGGCCGGAGACGAAGTTTTGGTTGGTGATCCGATGTACGCGACATACGAAGGAGTCGTGCGTGCATCCGGGGCGGATATGGTGCCTGTGCCGCTTCGGCCAGAGCACGGGTTTCGCATGCAAGCCGAAGATATTGCTGCACGCATCACTCCACGCAGCAGCGCCATTCTTCTGACAACGCCACACAACCCGACAGGTGCAATTCTGACTACCACGGAAATTGCCGAAATCGGGCAGCTCGCCATGGCGCACGATTTATGGATCATCTCGGACGAGGTCTATGAAGAACTGATCTTTGACGAGGCCGAATTTGCTTCACCATTGGCAGACCCGAAACTGGCGGATCGTGTCATAGGTGTATCATCCATCTCGAAATCACATGCTGCCCCAGGGTTTCGTAGCGGTTGGTGTGTCGGACCAGCAGCGTTTTGTGAAGCGCTGCTGCCGTATTCCGAAACAATGCTCTTTGGCAATCAGCCCTTCATCGCGGACATGACCGAAAAGGCAATCCGCGACGGGTCCGAGGTTGCGCCCGGCATGGCCGCTCGTTTCTCTCGCCGCGCCACCCTGCTGGCTGATCGTCTTGAAGCAGAAACGGATCTGACGGTTCATCGCCCAGAGGCGGGAATGTTCGCCCTCATCAACGTTTCTGCCACCGGGTTTGATGGTGAAGCTTATGCGTGGGATCTGTTACAGGCCGGGGTGGCTGTCATGCCAGGGTCCGCCTTTGGCGACGGTCTGAAAGACTGGGTCCGGGTCGCGCTGACGATTAGTGACGCCGATTTTGCCACAGCGGTTTCTCGCATCATTGATCACGCCAACAGCAAATCACGCGAGGTTGCATGAGCGGAATGACAATCGGCGAAGCTTTGGTTGCCAAGCTTCGCCAAAGAGATGTGACCTGCGTCTTCGGAATTCCGGGCGTTCACACGGTCGAACTTTACCGCGGTCTTGCGGCTTCGGGCATTCGTCATATCACGCCCAGGCATGAACAGGGTGCTGGTTTCATGGCTGATGGTTATGCGCGTGTTTCGGGGAAACCGGGTGTGACCTTTGTGATCACCGGCCCCGGATTGACCAACACCTTGACACCCATGGCGCAGGCGCGCGCTGATTCAATTCCGATGTTGGTGGTCTCTGGTGTCAATAAGACCACTTCACTTGGCAAGGGCTTGGGACATCTGCATGAATTGCCAGACCAACTGGGGCTGGCCAGAACAGTTGCGTTGGTGTCAGAACAAGTTCCCGACTCCAACGCTCTGGACCCGGTCTTGGACCGTGTTTTTCACGACCTGACCAACGGTCGCCCAGGGCCGGTGCATATAGAGGTCCCGTTGGATGTAGCGGCAGAAAAATATCAAAAAACACCAGTCGAGACGCTCGATCCAGCACCCCCGGTCAATCCAGACTTAATCTCACAAGCGGCAAGGCAACTGGCTGAAGCAAATAGAGTTGTCATTCTGGCGGGTGGTGGCGCGAAAAAAGCGGAAACCGATTTACAGACATTGGCTGAAACTCTCGATGCCCCCGTCGTGCAAACCGTCAACGCACGGGGCCTGATGCACGGACATCCACTGACCGTTCCGGCCAGCCCCAGCCTCAAAGCAGTACGCGAGCTGATAGAAAGCGCTGATTGCGTTCTGGCTTTGGGAACCGAATTGGGGCCAACCGACTATGACATGTACGCCACCGAGCAAATAGCAGGAAGGTCAGGCCTGATCCGGGTGGATCGCTGCAGCGATCAACTGGCGCGACATGAGGCAGCGCTAACCATTCAAGGTGACGTTAATTTGGTTGTACCGGCGCTTTTTGGGGCATTGTCCAATGAGGCAAAGCAAGACGACGGTGCCGAACGCGCCAGCAAAACACGCCGCGCCGCCTGGGAGGAAATTGGTCCGGACTATCGCCATCAGGTCGAAATCCTGAACGCCATTCGCTCGGCAGTTCCGAATGCATTGATGGTCGGAGACTCAACCCAACCAATTTATGCCGGCAATCTTTTCTACGACCACGACCGGGCCGGAGGTTGGTTCAACGCAGCAACGGGATATGGCGCGCTCGGCTACGGGATACCCGCTGCCATCGGCGCGTCGATCGCCGATCCGACTGCAAGGGCGATCTGCATTGTCGGCGATGGAGGTGCACAGTTTTCATTGCCTGAAATCATGGCCGCAGCAGATGAAAACCTGCCGGTCACCTTCGTGATCTGGAACAATCATGGATACCAGGAAATTGCCGCGTCGATGCGGGATGTGGGTGTGACCGTCATAGGTTGTGATCCTTCGCCCCCGAATTTTTCTGCATCAGCCAAGTCTTTTGGCATTCCATTCACCAAGGTTCCGGCCGAACCACAGGCTGTCGCGCAGGCGTTTCGCGAAACTGTCGCTTTAGATGGGCCTGCAATGATCGAAGTCATCGCTCCGAAATGTGAACCTCAGAAAGATTGAAACATGTCAGACCCGACCTTTGAGTTCTCCCGCGCCATCACCCGCCGCCCGGCTGCGACCATTGCTGGCGGTTTGCGTGCAAAGGATATTGGAAACCCCGATTTCGAAGGGATGATGGCGGCACACAAGGCTTACGTGGCTGCACTGAAAAGCACCGGGGCTGAAGTGATCGAACTTGATCCCCTCGACGCGTTCCCCGACGCGCAGTTTGTCGAGGATACGGCCCTTTGCCTGCCGCAAGGCGCTGTGCTGATGCGGCCAGGCGCACCATCGCGGATGGGTGAGGTGGCAGAAATGGCGCCAAATCTTCGCGCTTGCTACGAGACGGTTCTGGAAATCAACGGCCCCGGCCATATCGAGGGCGGAGATATTCTTGTAACCGGCCGCGAAATTTTGGTGGGCAGATCAGACCGCACTGACGCTGAAGGTGTCGCCGAGCTGTCTAAAATCACCTCCGCGTGGGGCCACAAACTGCGTGAAGTGTTTACACCGGAAGGCGTTTTGCACTTCAAGACAGATTGTTCACTGATGGATGCCGAAACAATCCTGTCTACCCGAAGACTTGATGCATCAGGCTGCTTTGAGGGCTACCGAGTGCTTCATGTTGCTGATGGGGAAGAAGCTGCTGCCAACGCGATCCGCTTCAACAATCTGGTGCTGATGGCTGCTGGCTTCTCACGCACAGCGGACATGTTGGATCGTGAAGGGTTTGAGATCGTAGAAATTGACAACACCGATTGCGCCAAGCTGGATGGCGGCATGTCATGTCTCTCGCTAAGACTTTGAAGGGTTATTCGCCAACTTTTGGTCATCGGCGGTGTTTTAGTTGGCGAATGAATATCAAGCTTTTTAGCCGAAAGCTAATTTGCGATTGCCCTCCAAGGCACACAGTATCCCAAGGTTTTTAGCTGCGAAGCTAGTATTAACTACATTCTGAGCAAGGCTGGTGATATTCTTAGCAGGTGAGTTCCCCCTATGCAGCAGAAAAATCGGAGATTGCTCCAGGGATCGAACATCGCCAGCACAGGGCTCGAAAAATCGAGCTGAAACCACGCGTCGGTGCCTCGACTGGAGAAGATCATGGAGTGGTGCAAGTCACTCGGACAAGCGCAGCGGTTTTTGGCAGCCCATGACTAAATCGCCTCATTGTTCCGTCCAAAACGCCACCGCGTTTCTGCCAATTCTTATCGACACGCCCGAGCTGATGCTTTTGATGTATGGCAATACTATACGCGCGCTGTGAACGCCTGCACTCCAATTCGATAACTTTCTGCTTCAAGCAACGAACAACCAGACAATACCCTTCAGTAACCCTGACAAGCCAACCCAGACATGAACCGGCAGCGACCATTGGCCTGCTCGCGTGAAAGCAGCACTGGAAGTTGGAGAAACAAACAACGATCTGATGATTTAAAGTCAGCCATCTGACGTGGTTTGCTTATTGCTGCGTACAAGGGTGATGCGATTCCAGATAACAGTGAAGCCCACCGATGAATAGGTGTGCGGAAATTGGATAAGCCGGTCAAGAATCTGACAAACCAGCCTTCTGAAGGCTGGCCAACAGTTTCTCCTTAAAAGTGGCGTCAAGTTGCCAAATGGCAAGTATATCTGATGCAACAGATGAAAAATCTGGGCGTAGAACCAACAAGCTGCGTAGAGCCGCCTGGGCCTGTTCCCCATTTCTCAGTTTGCTGTGTAGCGCGGCCTGCCATAGATGGGTCCAGAAGAAACCTGGCATATCGATTTGTTCCAATTGTGCCAGCGCCGCTTCATAGTCGCCCCGGTCGAACTCGTAAAAAACCCGCGGAAACAGATACCACTGAGGATGCACAGGGTTCAGAGCGATTGCCCGGTCTACAATAGCAAGTCCTTTGTCCCATTCGCCACTGAACGCCAGACGCATCCCGTAATGGGCCAGAATGTCGGTGTCATTCGGATTCAGGTCGATCGCCCGTTGCCCGGCCTCGCGGAACCCGGCAAAATCACCGAGCACGAACCGCATATTGGCCATCATCAGATGTCCCGCCGCCAGATTTGGGTCGATCTCGACCGCCCGGCGTGCTGCGGCATCGGCTGCGGCCAGAATCTGTTCGCGATTTCCGCCCAGCCCAAAACGTATCTGTTGCAGATACAAGTTCGACAGCACCGCCCAGGCCTCGGCATAATCCGGAGCCTTCTCGAGCGCGCTCAGGATACAGGATTTGATTTCGGCATGGCGATCCAGATTGATGGTTACCAGATAGCTGTAATAACCAAGCACACAGTCATAAGCATCGCGATTGTTGGGTGGAATTCTATCGGCATCTCGCATCGCGCCAAGCGTCAGTAGCCCGTATTTCCCGGCCAGTTTACCCATTACATCTCGGATAATGCTGTCCTGTACCGCATAGATCTCCTTGGAGGTATTGCTGACCTCGTAGCTTTGCGACCAGATATATCTTCGGTCTTTCAGATCAATGAGGCGTGCGGACAGGCGCAAGGTGTCGCCCCTGTCCATCACATTGCCTTCCAGCGCGAAATCAGCGTTGAATTCTGTACGCAAGCTCGCCGTATCAATCTCGGTTTCACCAGAATGCAGTGTGCTGCCAAGGGGCAAGACCCAGATGTCCCGGAACCGGATCAACTCGGTCGTCAACTGCCGGGTAAGACCATCGGCGAAGTACTCGGGGCCATCTCCCAGAGTTTCAAAGGGCAGTACAGCCACGACGGGCCCTTTGGGCAAGCTGTGATTTGCCTGTTCCTCTGGCGTCCCTGAACGGGTCAATCCCCAGATTAGCCCAAACAATGCCAGGCCAAAGGCGACAGCCAGTCCAATCCCAGCGCGTCGTCGTCCGCTGAACCCGGCATTTGGCCGGGCGTCAGCAGGTGCCGGAACAGGGCCGGGCAGTGAAGATTTTGCGAACCGCGGCGCGTATCCTCCTTTGGGTATGGTGAGACGTATCGGATCGCCCCGACCGGGCCCGGCATAGTAGGTGTCAATCTCCTGCCGTAGTCGCCGCGCCTCAAGTCGGACAATCGGATCGACCTGCTGGTCGAAGCTTTCGTCGCGGTCAAAGACGGACATGGCAATCGACACGCCTTTGATCTGATCTGAACGACCGGCCAGATATTCCTCGATGATATAGTTCAGAAATGCGCGGCGTTTGGGGCTGGCGGTGAAATCCGGATGATCCAGGATACGTTGCATCTGTACCCGAATTTCGCGCTCGGTAGTATCCACTTCAATATCCCTCTGCCTCGGGAAAACCGAGGAAAACCATTATGTTGGCCTCGTTGATACATGTGTTTTTTGACAGGTGGCAACATGTTTGCACTTCTCGGGAAAAATTCTGCGGATAAGAGGGCCGCACTGCTGGTCGTACAGGCAGGCACCCGGCTTCCAAAAGATCGCGCATCTCGGCACTTCTGGAGGTCAATGCACCGGCGGGACGAATTTCAACCTCGTGGTTCGTCCCGTCAGACCTCCTGCGCTGCGATCTCTTTTGAAGCGTTCATGATAGGAACCGATTATATATGCCACGCCGAACCACCTTACTCTTGACCGTCACCCTTTTGACGCTGACCTCAGGTCTTGCCGTCGCGCAGGATGATAGTCCTCAGCACTTTGACCCGAAGGGCAAGTTGCCCTCGGATTACACGATCGAATTCCAGCAAACCCAACGCAATAACCTGCCGTTCGATGACGAGCGTGACTTTGAAGAAAGCCGCAAGGGGCTAATTGCGGTTCCAGAATACCGCCAGATCAAAACCGAGGATGGCACCGTCGCCTGGGACATCGGCAGCTATGACTATCTGCTCGAGGGCAAAGAGTTCGACTCGATCCACCCGTCGTTGCAGCGTCAGGCGATCCTGAACATGAATTTCGGCCTGTACGAGATTCTCGACGACAGCATCTATCAGGTGCGTGGCTTCGATCTGTCCAACATCACTTTTATTCGTGGCGATACCGGCTGGATCATCTTTGACCCGCTGGCCTCCAAGGAAACTGCCGCTGCAGCGCTGAAGCTGCTAAACGACACCGTGGGCGAACTTCCTGTCAAGGCGGTTGTCTATTCGCATTCCCACGCCGACCATTATGGCGGTGTGCGCGGGGTGATCACCGATGAGGACGTGGCAAACGGCGTGGAGGTGATCGCGCCCGAAGGTTTCATGGAACATGCGGTTTCCGAAAACGTCTATGCGGGCAACGTGATGAACCGCCGTCTGTTTTTCCAATACGGCGTATTGCTGCCACGCAGCCCGTTCGGCCATGTGGATCAGTCCATCGGCAAAAACATCTCGGCTGGCACCACGGGCCTGATCGAACCGACCCGCTATGTCTCGGACGCGTATGAAGAGATCATCGTAGACGGCGTGCGTATGATCTTCCAGAATACACCGGGTACTGAAGCACCTGCTGAGATGAATACTTATTTCCCCGACCTCAAGGCATTCTGGGCGGCGGAAAACATCACTGGCACAATTCACAACATCTATACCTTGCGTGGCGCACTGGTGCGCGATGCGCTGAGCTGGTCCAAGCATGTCAATGACGCGCTGTACAAGTTTGGGCAGGATGCCGAGTTGATGTTCGCCTCTCACTCTTGGCCCCGTTACGGAAATGAGCGCATTCAAGAAGTGATGCGTGCGCAGCGTGACACTTACGCCAATCTTAACAACGGGGTGTTGAATCTGGCCAACAAGGGCGTGACCATCAATCAGATTCACAACGTCTATGACGTGCCGGAAAGCCTGCAGCAGCAATGGGCCGCGCGCAGCTATCATGGCTCGGTCGAGCATAACAGCCGGGCGGTGATAAACCGTTATCTGGGCTACTGGGATGCCAACCCCACCACGCTCACACCTCTGTCGCCAGAAGACAGCGCGCCGCTGTTTATCGAGATGATGGGCGGCGCCGAACCGATCCTGTCGAAAGGGCAGGAATTGGTCGACACCGGCAAATATCTTGAAGCGACCGAGATTCTAAACAAACTGGTCTACGCCGAGCCACAGAACCAGGCCGCCAAGGACCTGTTGGCCGACGCGTTCGAGCAGATCGGGTATCAGAAGGAAAGCCCTTCGGTCCGCAACTCGTTCCTTGGCGCGGCGTTCGAACTGCGCAACGGTATTCCGCAGGGCGCTACTATCGAGACCACCGGTCCCGATACGATAAGGGCGATGCAGACCACGATGTGGCTCGACTTTCTGGCCATTCGTGTCAATAGCGCCAAAGCCGCCGATATGGAGTTCACCATCAACCTGTCGATCCCCGATCGGGACGAGAACATCGTTGTCGAGATGAGCAATGCCACTCTGACTCATATCGTCGATCAGGTGGCGGAAGACGCCGATCTTTCGATCAGTCTGAGCCGCACGGACCTGGAAAAGCTCATGACCGGTGAGCGCAGATTGACCGAGATGCTCGCTGATGGCACCGCGCAGTCTGAGGGCAACGCCGAGATCGTAGCGCAACTGGCTTCGACCCTGGATCAATTCGATTTGGGTTTCGAGTTGATGCCCGGCACCGGTGCACAGGATTTGACACCACCCGCCAATGATTTTGCCCAGCCCGGGTTAGCAAACTCGAGTGGCGGCTGAGACGGGACCGTCCGATTGAAAGCTGGCTCAGGGTTTTGCTGCCCTGGGCCTCTCTCTTTCTGACTATTGGACCGGGAGAAGTTTTCGACCAGTAGTGCTGGTATCGGAGCAGCAGAATGCCCCGCCCGAACGACTGCTGGATTGTTACCGCCGTGCGTGGACTCTTTCATCCGTGGTGTCAATGCGGGATCAGAATCTTCAGCCTAAGAAAGCCAAAGCGCATGACGCAAAAATCAAACTGGGATGTTCTGAAACTTGCAATTTGTGAACATCAGCCAAGATATCAAACTACCTAGAGGTCCCGATCCGTAGATTTCAATTCACTCCTGGACCCCGTCCCGTACAACGATTCAAAGAACTGGCTGCTTAGCGCCGCGGGTCGGATGGGTATCTTCGAACTGGAGGAAGCTTCACAACCCAACTGTCGAATGTGACGTGGTCAGACTTTAGCTGCGATATGCTATGATCGCTTCCAAATTTCGATAAGACACTGTGTGTCGCAAATCGAAGTATTTAGTGTAATCAATAATGTCTTTGCGGAAACGGCAGCCTTTAAAAAGATCATATGTACGACCGGTCTGAGAACTACTTTAGCGAAACGAATACCTCAACGGGCTGTTTGGTCAGCCCGAACCCATAGCTTGCGACACTGCTCAAGTTGTGGGACGAAACTGTATCTCGAGCTCGTTGGACCGAAAGTAGTAACCTGATGGTTGATCAGTGGGGCGATTAACTGGGCCAGAAACGCTTGTTCTCTGAAGAAGCACCCGTCACACGGTATTTTTCTTCAAGCCAAGGTACTAAATTTGGTTTAGAACGCACATTCTAACCAACGCTTCGCGACATTCTACAAACAGGAAATTCCTTGCCAAGTGGACTAGCCCCTGCCGAACTGATCGCAATCCTAATCGCCGTGACTGATGATCAGCCGCGTGTCATGACCTTGCGTGGCGGTAACGCGCTACCTTCGGGACCGTTCGAATCTTCGCACCGCAGCTTGCAAAGCGGCTTGCGGGCCTGGATTGAGGCGCAGACTGGCCATCCGGTGGGATATCTTGAACAGCTTTATACCTTTGCAGACAAGGATCGCGATCCACGCTCGGGTTATGCCGACAACTCTCAGCGTATCTCGATCAGCTATCTCGGTCTGGTGCGGGAGCAGGATACTACCGGTGCTGGACGTCCGGCATGGCGTAGCTGGTATCAGTACTTCCCATGGGAGGATCATCGTGATCGCAGCCCAGAAGATCTACCGCAAATTATCAAACGTATCTCAGCTTGGGCAGGAAGTGATCCGCTAAAACTGCAGCGTGTGGACTATCTGTTTGGTTTGAATGGGAAGACTTGGAACGAAGAACTGGTTTTGCAACGTTATGAGCTGATGTACGAAGCAGGGCTTGTTGATACTCCTGAATTCGGTCGTCACATGGAAGCGGACAACCGTCGCATTCTCGCCACCGGCATATCTCGCTTGCGGGCCAAGATAAAATACTCTCCGGTGGTGTTCGAGCTCATGCCCGAAAGCTTCACCTTGCTGCAGTTACAGCGCACAGTCGAAGCGCTGTCTGGTCTACACCTGCACAAACCCAATTTTCGCCGCCAGATTGATCAGCAGGAATTGATTGAAGATACCGGCGAAATGTCCAGCGGCACCGGTGGTCGCCCGGCGCGCCTGTTCCGATATAGGCCGGCCATTCTAGAGGCTCGCATGCTGTCGGGCGTCAGATTACCTCTCTCCCGGTCCTGAACCTCGCTTGACATAATCTCGAATCGAGAATAAGCATGACCTCAATATACTCGATTCGAGTATAAACGGAGAAGCCAATGAAAGATTTTCGCCTTCCAGACCTCTACGACCGGGTAAAGCAGATCATCCCGCAACCCGAATGGATGCTGTTTGAAGATGATCTGGAAGCCATCCTTGATCTCAAGCGTGAGAGGAATGCGGTCATCCTCGCCCACAATTACCAAACGCCGGAGATCTTCCATGGAGTTGCCGATATCGTGGGCGACAGCCTTGCGCTTGCGCGCGAAGCTGTGAAGGTTGATGCCGATGTCATTGTGTTGGCTGGTGTGCATTTTATGGCGGAAACTGCCAAGCTGCTGAATCCTGATAAGACAGTGCTGATCCCAGATTTGGGGGCGGGGTGTTCACTGGCGGATTCCATCACACCCGAGGATATTGCGCTTCTGCGCGAAGCCCATCCCGGCGTTCCGGTGATCACATATGTAAACACTTCGGCAGCGGTGAAGGCGGCATCGGATATCTGCTGCACCTCGGGCAACGCAGTAAAGGTGGTGGAATCCCTCGGAGTGCCGCGCGTGTTGATGATCCCGGACGAGTATCTCGCCAAGAACGTCGCCAAAGAGACCGATGTCGAATTGATCGCATGGCATGGACATTGCGAGGTGCACGAACTGTTTACGCCAGCCGATATACGTGAAATGCGCGAAGCGTGGCCGGGTGTTACGGTCCTGGCCCATCCTGAATGCCCGCCCGAAGTGGTTGCCGAAGCTGATTTTTCTGGCTCTACCGCAGTCATGTCGGATTTCGTCGGCGACAAAAAACCGACGCGGGTTTGCCTGCTGACCGAATGCTCGATGAGCGACAACGTGGCGCTGAACCATCCTGAGGTGGAATTCGTGCGCCCCTGTAACCTGTGTCCACATATGAAGCGCATTAGTCTGCGCAACATTCGCAACGCATTGGAACTGGGCCATCACGAAGTCACCGTCGATCCGGCCATCGCCGAAGATGCGCGCCGCGCGGTAGAACGGATGCTGGCAGTGAAATGATCTGGCTCGAAGGGCTTCATGGTCGAACTGCCATCATCGGTGGCGGCATCGCCGGGCTGACGGCAGCGCTGGAACTAGCTCCACAACCCGTAGTACTAATCACCCGTGCAGGGCTGGGCCAGGAATGTTCCAGCGCTTGGGCTCAAGGAGGGATTGCCGCCGAACTAGGCACGGATGGTGATCCTGCGCAACACTTGGCCGATACTTTGCGGGCGGGCGACGGGCTGTGCGACGAAACCCTGGCGTCGGCCATTCTCTGCGAAGCGCAAAAGGCGATCACTGGTTTAGAGAAACATGGCGTTCGTTTCGATAGAACCGCCGACGGCAGATATGCCTTGGGGCGCGAGGCCGCGCATTCCCGCCGCCGCATACTGCATGCAGGCGGCGACCGCACCGGAGCCGAAATCACATCGGCCCTTGCGCGTGCTGTGTTGCAATGCCAGTCGATCACTTGGTTGACCGGAGTCGAAGCCCGACGGGTGTTGACGCTAGACGGACACGTCACAGGCGTTCATCTGCAAAAAGATGCCCAAGCAGAGGTACTGCGCACATCTCAGGTCGTTATGGCGACAGGCGGTTGCGGCGGTCTGTTTGGTGTCAGCACCAACCCTTCAGGTAATTTCGGCCAGGGTGTCATGATGGCCGCCCGTGCCGGGGCAGCCTTGCGCGATATGGAATTTGTCCAGTTTCATCCCACAGCGCTGGATGCCAAGCAGACACCACTGGCATTGGTCAGTGAAGCCGTCCGGGGCGAAGGCGCAATTCTGATTGACCAAACCGGCAAGCGCTTCATGTCGCATATTCCGGGGGCTGAACTGGCCCCGCGCGACGTGGTGGCTCGTGCCGTGCATCAGGTCATATTGGAAGGTGGGCGAGTGTTTCTTGATGCTCGTGCCGCGCTTGGTGCCGAATTTGTCCAGCGGTTCCCTGGCATCCATGCATTGTGCGCAGCAAGCGGAATTGATCCGGCGCGCGATCCCATACCGATACTTCCGGCTGCGCATTACCACATGGGCGGTATCGCCGTTGATGAGTATGGAAGAAGCACTCTGTCAGGCCTTTGGGCCATAGGTGAATGCGCGGCCACTGGCCTGCATGGTGCCAATCGCCTTGCTAGCAATTCACTGCTGGAGGCGGTGGTGATGGGATGCCGCGCCGCAAATGATGTTGCCAAGGCAGAAATGAGAAACCTGTCATTTGTTCCTACAGTTACCGCTCTGCCTCGTTCTGACCCTAGCTCTGTCCGGCCTTTGGCTACAAAATTTCTGGGTTTGATCCGCGACGAGGTGGGATTGCGTCAAGTCATTTCAAAGTTATCTCCGTTGGTCGAAACCGCTGCCTGCGCTTCTGACCCGGCACTAGTCGCGCTTTCGATCGCGGTCTTTGCCGATCTGCGCCGAGAATCGCGTGGCGGACATTACCGAAGCGACTTCCCCAATCCTGAGGCGAACGCGCAATCTCTTTTGATGACTCTGACCGAAGTACTTGCTCATGCGAGTTTGAACAGTCAGGAACCCTTTCTGAGGACTGCTTGAGAAATGACTATCATGCCCCTAGCCCCGTTGCCCCGAACGATGCTGGAGCCGGTGATCCGCCGCGCACTTGATGAAGATTTGGGCCTCGCCGGAGATGTCACCTCCTCGGCTGTTATTCCTTCGGATCATGTTTCCGAAGTTGTGGCTTGCGCGCGTCAATCCGGATGTATTTCCGGTCTGGATTGTGCTGAATTGGCTTGTGAGCTGATAGATCCGTCGATCAAAGTAATCCGCCATGTCGAGGATGGTGGGACAGTCGCGCCCGGCACAATGATCGCCACTTTCAAAGGGCCGTCGCGCAGTCTGCTGATTGCCGAACGTACGGCGCTCAACTTCTTGGGTCATCTATCGGGTATTGCAAGTGTGACTGCCGATATGGTTCGCTGCGTCGAAGGCACGCGTGCTGCCATCGTCTGTACCCGAAAAACAACGCCCGGTTTGCGGGCGTTAGAGAAATACGCTGTGCGATCAGGCGGCGGCATGAACCATCGCTACTCCTTAAGTGACGCGGTGCTGATCAAGGACAACCACATCGCCATAGCCGGGGGTGTCCGCCCAGCCTTGACTCGGGCCAAAGAGACAGTCGGTCATATGGTCAAGATCGAGATCGAGGTCGACACGCTGGAGCAGTTGGCCGAAGTACTGAAAATCGGTGTTGATGCGGTGCTTCTAGATAACATGGATCCAAGAACCTTAAGCGAAGCTATAGGCATGATTGATGGTCAAGCCATTGCCGAAGCTTCAGGCGGGATAACCCCAGATAATGTGCGGGCTGTGGCGAACACCGGTGTTGATTTGATTTCTATGGGCTGGATCACCCATAGTGCACACTGCCTCGATATTGGTCTGGATTTTGTGCTCTAACAGCACCAAGAGTAAACCAACAGTTACGACGCTCATTGCCCAAATTGTCGAAATCAACGGCCTTTCCAAAAGATTGCCAACGGCAAGAGCATCGCGCGCACCATAGGAATCAAGGCAATCAAAAGGTGCGCGGCGGCGCAGCCTGCCTGTTCAGTCTTGTCACTCCGTTAGCCAGCTAAGCTGGGCAAGTTTTAAGTCGCATTCATTCGTCAGAGAGTTGGCGACCGAACCTTTCGTTCTCGCCCACACTCGATTTCTTATGCTGCTCAAATAAGCAGGCCATGACATCTCAATTCGGAGAAACCGCATCGTCGGCGTCATTGCCTCCGGACGTTTTACCCTCATGGCCGAAGAAAGTCGGATCAGTCTCAAAATCAGGCGCAAGGAACTTGGACATCTGGTCAGGGCTGTCTGTTTCTATATTATATATCAATAATTTATCCGGTTGGTCCTTAAAAAATTCGAGCACCTCCTGATGATGCCGATCCCATTCTTCTGACCAATGATCAATTACCTGATCAACCGACTCGAAATTCATACCCTTACGATAACGCTCGGCATAAAACCCATTGCCATGGTTTCGGCGACTTGCGATCCACCTGTCTTTGTCTCGAGTGTTCAATATGAAATAGGAATTGGGATAATATGCCGCGAGTTGACGAAAATAACGGCAACCTTCAATCACGCGCGAGCCGCTCACCATCTGCATGTCGGTGTAGCCGACCCAACGGTCAATGCCATTGAGCGGCGCATAACCATACTTAAGATTGTTAGCGAGCGCGCGGGCCAGATTGCCACGCTTGAAGTGAACCGTCGGAATGCCGTTGTTATCTAGAAAGCCGGAAATCGACCTTGTGCCGCACTTGTTGAAACCGACCTGAAATATCCGCCGCGTACGGCCTGCACGAGTAGACAGATATTCAGGATGGGTTTTTGATGATTGCGGCACGAAGGAAGGCTCCTACTCGGATTCTGCGGCGGCTTTCTGGTTCGCGCGCATGGCAACTGAAATAAGTTGACGGGCCGTATGCTCCGTCAGAGGTGTGGTTTGGCCAGCCATCATCAGGCGAGCAAAAAACGCGCGTTCAGGTTCTGACTCCAAAAGTTCCTTAAATCGCTTGTGCCGCCATTCGCAGGCCTTGTCATGTAGCTTCTTCAGTGTGGCATCTGATTTTAGCTCGGAAACCCGAGCAGCCAGTGCAGATTGGTAGCGGGAAATAGAGACGTCCTGATCGCTGTTAAAGTTGTAATCGACCCAATAATCCATGCCGATTTTCTCTTTGAAATGCACCCCACGTCCACGCGCACGTTTGAGCAGAAAGGAGTCCATCGCGCCCAAAGCATAATGGTTAAGCTGAACCCTCATGGTCGTATCTTGGGTATAGTTGGAAAATACCCGCTGGCGGCGATGATCGCCACCAAGCAAACGGCCTGATCCATCATACCAGCGCGCCTCATCCACGCGGGTCTGATCAGGCGAAATTGGCCGATGAATGCCTGGTTTACGGTAAATCCCGTTGTTGCGATAAAGCGTTTTGAACATCGAGGCGCGCCAGGGCCAAAGGATGGGTTTGGGGGCGCACGAAGTGAACTGTTGGGTCACCGGCGCATCTTCAAAATAAACGATCCCTGCATTTCCGAATAGCCGCCAGGTGAGCGTGATCGCATCCGCCTCGGGGAGGCTATGGATGAGCGCGTTTAATGAGCCGTCGCCAATATGGATATTTACAAACTCATCAATATCGAGCGCCAATATCCAGTCTGCTTCTTTCAATAGAGGATGTTTGGCGGCTTGTTTCATAGCCTGCCACTGTACGCTCTTATCGGGCTTGGCTTCATGGCTGACATGAGTGATTTGCCCCATCTCTTCGAGTCGGTGCAACATCAGATCGGTGCCATCCGCGCAATCATTCGAGAAGATCAGAAAATCAGTGAAACCAACCATCTGATGATGGGCGAGCCATTCCAACAGGAACGCGCCTTCATCTTTGACCGTCAGGATCGCTAGCTTTCGTGTCATTCTATTCCTTTGATCCGACGCTTCAGTCTGGTGATCCGCCAGACCGCATGTCATGTGGTGCTCATTGAGAATAACGGTTTTGCAGATGTTCTGAACTGCGAATTTCACATAGGAACGAAAAATGTACGGCGCGGCATCATGTTGCCAACTTGGGCGATTTCCAACTCGGTGGTAGGTGGATCTAAAAGGCTGAGAGTGAACCGGATAGATGCACTTATTGTTCAATTAGCCGTCTTAGCCCGACAGCTCCGTTTGCAAGTGCAGATCGGCGGTAAGACTTCAGTGCTACCTGAAGATCGCTGAGTTCTGCATCACTCGCCTCTGAAATGCGGGTCAGGCTTGCCTCCAACCCATTGTCAGCAATCAGCATTGGTGGTCGGTAACAGGCCTCTGACCAGCGGTCCATGACGATCGGCACACAGAATCCACCCGAAGAGGACAGGGCAGATGTGATCTTGATCCGTTGATATTGTTCATAGTCAAATGGCATGAGCGGATGTATCACCTGAGCGCCCGCCAGTGCGTTAAAATACGCGGCATGCCCCACCTGCCCGCTGTCGTCCAAAGGCACGCACGTAAAACGCGCGTCAAGCTTTCGGTCCTGGATCTCACTTTCAACCTTGGCGCGATCTCCGCCTCCTGACGGTAGGATGAAATGCAGATTCTGAAAGGCGTCCGGTCGATTGCCAAGAAGATCCAGCAAGCCAGGGTAATCACGTGTCCGCATGTTAACGTTGCCGGGGATCACGACCTGACGCGGCTGGACCAACTTTGGTTCCGGATCATCGATCCAATAAAACGGCTCCAACGTCGCGATCCTGTCCATATGGGCTTTGCCCACCCGGCTGATCCATTCAGCCGTGACATGTGCACTCAGGCTGATGTAGCGCGTATTTGGCATCTGAAGCGTCTCGCGCAGGGGTGCCATCTGGCTGAACTGATCCAGATTATGCAGGACCATGATCAATGGCTTCTTCACTCCATGCGCCCAGCTTGCCGCTTTTGGACGACTCAAAGAGGCCATCAGGACGAAGTCATGTTCGGCCGCTTCAATTGCAGCCAAAGTAGACTTGATATGTTTTGGTGCATCCGCAGCCCGGTAATCCGGTGTGCTCAAAGGCACATACTCAACATCAAATTCCAATCCCGGCACCAAGGACATGATATCTCCGCGCAGCTTTAAGATCCGGCGATGCAGAAAGATTCGTGGCCGGTACCCGTTGGCATTACAGGCGGCCACCAAGCTGGGGATGACTTCTTCATGGCGCGGTTCAAATTGTACAATTGCACAGCGCTTCATAGTTTCTTCCTGTTGCCTGGGTTGCCTCGGGCCCTCGTTTTCGGTTTGACCCTGTGGAAGTTGTCTATCGATAGCTACACTTGCCGTCTACATCCAACGCCGAACCGGTCGGCTCTCAGACCAGTTTGTTTGAGCGGAGGTATCCGGTGTGGTGCGAGCGGGGTCAGTAGCAAAAAAAGGGCATTCATCACTGAGTTCAGGCTCCCGAATGGTAGATATTTTTTACGGCTTGTGAAAAGGGCAGTCTGACAGAATTCGCAGTCCTGCCGCATAGATC
Source organism: Ruegeria sp. HKCCD3925 (assembly GCF_057221175.1). Taxonomy (NCBI): domain Bacteria; kingdom Pseudomonadati; phylum Pseudomonadota; class Alphaproteobacteria; order Rhodobacterales; family Roseobacteraceae; genus Ruegeria; species Ruegeria sp. HKCCD3925. Next base: position 440,989 of record NZ_JBWVBI010000002.1, on the reverse strand, counting down.
CTCGCCGGTGCTTCATGATCTGAGCCGATCTACCTGGCTGATGACAATGCATGCATTACGATATGGCATTCTGAATGCAATCCAAAATTATATTTCCTGAGACCAGCATCCTTTGGGTTTAAATTCATGAGATGTTTGGCACGGATTTTGATGTCCACGAGTTAAATTTATCACACTTCGTCTGGGTTCGTTTTTGAGCGTGGCCAAGGCATATCGTTTAAGTGTCAACGTGATCCGTCGGACAGGCTCCGATTTGAGCGCTATTCGGGCGCCAGTCTAATAGCGTGGGTCTAAATTACAGGTCAATTCCCATCTTTATTACTTGAAGCTTGCAAAATATCTCTAGAGTTGAACGTCAAATGGAAATCCTCTTGTCGATCTGCTCCCAAGCTGACAGCAAAGTACTGCGCATGGTTTCTGGGTTATATCGGTCAGTGATCGCGCTGGCAGTATGGGCGCGGAGTTGATCCAGGCGGGTAGGGTCACGATCGTATTCTGTGACCACTTCTACCATGGTCCTTGCGAACGCTGCGATGTCGCCGTCCAGAATCGGAAATCCCGTGTCATGTTGAAAATACTCTTCGCCGCCTACACCTGTGTATCCAACCACAATGCAACCGGCAGTCATCGCTTCAGCAGGCGGTAAACCGAAACCTTCTCGATAGGAGAAAGAAAGGAAGATCAAACTCTCATTGAATATCGCATCCAGCTCTTCCGGTGAGGCATTCTCAATCTTTCGAAAGGACCAACCTTCCAATGCAGGATTCCCCTGCAGACACCCTAAAAGTGTCGCAATCTCTTTGGGCCGCTTACGAGGCATGTAGGCGATTTGGCGCTTCTTCCTTGTTGTTGGGTCCAACCTGGGTCGAGCAACTGACTGAGAAACCAAAAGGCTGTCAAGGCCAGTGAATTGAGTGACTGCAGACTGCGCCGCGACCGAGGTGGTAATAGTCGTTTCAAAATCATCAAGCGCCTTGGCACCGGTATTCAGATCACGTTGCAGCGCAAAACAGAACCCAAAAACATCCTGCACAAATAGTACCTTCTTATTGTCCGGAAAAAGAGCGCTGTATTCGGGGTACAAAAACTCAGGGATCATGAAGACATCGTCGGGACGCAATGTCAGCAGCGGGTTTGGTCCGGTTTCGCGCCGAGTAATTAAATCTAACAAATGCGCTTTAAAGCGAGCTTTGCGACCTAAAAACTGATAGCTGACCTTCGATAGCGGAGGATAGTAGTAAGGGGGCTGCGAGTTTTCAAAAAATGGGTAAGTGTAGTCGCTGGCGGCATGGAGCGCAGCCGCCTCATATCCTGCCTCGCACAAATGGCTTATCAATTGCAACGACACGTTGTTTCCACCAACTGGTCTTGTGACATCAGGTTGGACAAAAAAGTATCTCGGCATTGTGTATCCTGACCTTCTGTTCGGATAACTTGTTCTTGGCCAACATGGCTTGCATTGCTAGCGACGCGCTGGCTTAAACGCCTGACTGCAACTTGTCTTAGACGTCTTTGCAGTGCGGGCTGGCTTTGTCAATTTCGGTTTGGCGTTGAGTGTACTGGCTAGATAACATTCTGGATTGATACGATATTCAATTGGGAAACCCAGGGCGGTAAAAGACCTTTGGACACAACTTTGAGTGGCTGTTGAAGCTTGAATATTTGTCGGAACACAATGCTTTAATTGTCATGCGCATTGTTCGCCCGTGTTTAGCATATCTGCAAAGCTGCGCGCTACCAGATCGTGCCCTGCAGCATCAAGATGAGTGTAATCGTACGGAATATAGAAAGGATTACGGTATGGTGGATGATTGCTTCGAGCTTCACGCAGAACCTCGGTCAAATCGAGAAAGGGCAGGTTAAGATCGGCCGCAATCCCGCCCAAACGTTTTGGGGCATCAACGCTTAGTCGTGATTTAGGAACGAATTTAACATTGTCGGCCAAACGCTCACTTAGCATAAAGCGCGAAGGTAGGAATCCGACAATGACGCAAATATCATTACGGCGCGCCAACTGGTTCAACCTGGCTAGCTCTAACTCGAAGTTTTCCCACATACGCTGCGAATAACCCCAAGGCAGATCCGGTTGTTGCCAGCCATATGCCAACAATGGGCTTAGAGGGTCATTTGGGTTTGCATGATGGGTTAGGAGACCTAATGCATATTTCAAACTTTCAACGCTGCCATTCAAAACCTTCCAGAGCGCGCTTCCGCGAATGGTTGCAGAGAGCTTATCCACAAGAGTCTGCGGTCGAGCCGCCCGACGCCGTGTCGCTTCGACCACATGTGAAACGTTTACCATCGGCTTTCCATTACGAAATTCTGTGAAGCTGATCATGTTGCTAGTGACCAATAGTATGACTGTCTGAGGTGGCGGTGAGGTCCAAAGGGTCTCCAATCCGGCACCGATCTGTCGTAAATCTCCACCTCGTTGGCCTGCATTTGCAACAGTGGTTCCATCATTGAGATAGGTGGTTAGCCGCAGCGGCCAGGTTTCTTCTGCGGCGACGCCTGTACCGAACGTAGTTGAATCTCCCAATCCCAGGATAAGCGGCGCTTCAGCCTGGTCACCATCTGCAGGGAGGCGCCAACCGGTGTCAGAGAATACTACAGGATGCCCTCCAGTATTCCGGGCATCATAGATTTGGTCTGCCATCTGTGGGCGAAGCAAACGTAGCCCTGCTTCTAGCCCTACAATTAGCGCTATCAGGCAGAATAAAAATCCCGCCTGTGCCCGTAAGAATTTTTGAATAGCCTGGCCTAATTCGCGAGGCCCGCTCAGCTTTGCTCCCGAGCCAGCAGAATATTCAGGGCGAAACGACATAATCAGACCTTAGAATTGGAAATAGATGAATTCAACGTTGGATGCACCGGCGTATATCATCGGGAAAATGAGGCAGGTCGCCAATGCAGCAATGAATGCCAGACGCGGGTATGCTCTGAAACGAGCAACCCAGACACTACGCAGTCCCAATAACTCTACCACGAACAAGACAAGCAGTATTGCGACGGGCCATCCCAACGAGAACTCATACCCCGGCGCCCATACGGCGATCCGATGAATGATAGCTTTGGCCTGTTCAATGTCTGTGGCGCGGAAGAGTATCCAGGAGAAGCAGACCAGATGAAAAGTAATAAACCACTGCAACAGCCTGATTGGCAAGGTTCTTGCACGTTTATGGGCTAAACCAAACATACGCTCTAACGATAGAATGGCACCATGAAAAATACCCCAAGCTAGCCAATTCAATCCGGCACCATGCCATAGGCCACCTAGTGTCATTGTAATCATCAGATTGAGGTAAGTGCGCACTGCGCCCCGTTTGCTTCCACCGAGTGAGATATAAAGATAGTCTCGCAACCAAGTGGACAGTGAGATGTGCCAGCGCCGCCAGAATTCACCCATCGATAATGAGAGATAAGGTGAGTTAAAGTTTTTTGGCAACTTGACGCCCAACATTAGCGCGCAACCGATTGCGATATCTGTATAGCCGGAGAAGTCGAAGTATATCTGTGCGGCAAAGGCGTAGGTTGCGCTGAGTAAGGCCAGCCCGGACATGACATCAACGTTGCCATAAGCTTCGTTGACGATAGGAGCCATCGAGTCTGCCAAGAACACCTTTTTGCACAATCCCCAGACCATCAAGGCGATACCAGCTCTCAACAAAACAGGGTCTAATTTGTGCGCTTTGTGGATCTGTGGCACCAACACGTCTGCGCGCACAATCGGCCCGGCAACAAGCTGTGGAAAAAACGAAACATAGAGTGCAACGTCGATTGGATCTTCAAACGCGCGTATCTTTCCGCGATAAACATCAATCGTGTAACTCATTGTTTGAAATGTGTAAAAACTGATCCCGAGTGGTAAGATGAGATCCAATGCCGGCCATGGCGTAACGCCGGTTATTTCGGAGATAGTGGTTGAGAAAAAATTCGCGTATTTGAAGATCCCCAGCAAACCAAGGTTAAATACGAGTGACATCCAAAGCGCGAGTTTGCGACGGATATCTCCCGGTGGTGCGCGAGAGATAGTGCGGGCACACATATAGTCGACCGCAGTTGAAGCCACTAGAAGCAGCGAAAGTTCAACATCCCAGTACCAGTAGAAGACATAACTTGCCACCAACAGAAAATAACGACGCCAGTTCAAGGGCAGCGAATAGTGCAGCGTCACGACCGCAAACAAAAAAAACAAGAAAACTGTAGAGTTAAACAGCAAGTCGTAGGCCTTTACGTAAAATAGTGCCGATCGCTAAGTGGCACAGGCGCGGGCTTAAGATTATTGAGTGGATTTGGCGTCACGCTGAGCACCATCAATGCCTTTCTCGGTGCAAGTTTAAAATTAGGCTGCTGACGAAAGGCTCTGTCCGTTGTGGCAGCTGGCGATCGAGATTATAAGATTTTCTATGACTTCACATAAGACTTGCTGAGGGTTAAGCTGGATATTGGGTTCGTTAGCCATTGCGAAAAAACCCTGTCTGTTTTTCGTTAATGTGACGTCCCGAAAAGAAAGAAACTTCTTTGTTATAGGATATTGCGCCTTGAAGACCGCCTCTTTGGCGGAGAACATCTGCTTTGCAAAAATACCTCGGACGCTTTTCGGATAGGCAGCCAAACCAACTTGTTCCTCAGTAGTTAGAACCGTGTCCCAAATCGATCGGTCAAGTGGATGATCCTCTTCAATATCGACCCCGAGAGACTGGATCTGATCACCGTGCGAAACCAATGCGACAGCAGCTCGGTCACAGTGTGAAATTGACCCTTTTAGTCCAAACGGCCATATGGGTGCGCGATCTGGCCCCATGGGTATGGCAGTCTGTGGCAGACCTATGTCCGCCATAGCTGAGCGTGCTGACGCGCGACCAGCAGCAAACTCATTTCTGCGTTTCCTAGTCATGCGCATCGCAGCGACCTCTTCTTCTGGCCACAATGGTCGATCTGGACAAAGTGGATCACACACACCAATCCCGATCTTGTCGCTGACCATCCTGCGCAAATATTCTGTGATCGCACTCATTTCGGTCATCGGTCGGCCTTTTGTGTGCGCCGCATGCGCATCTCTTTTCGACGAGCCATTGCATCGGCCCTCGCACTTGTTGTGATTGGATCAGCTTGTGTACGGTCCGAATTTGCCGGGGGCGGTTCCGTGTTCGCTGCGCTGGAAACTGGCATCGAAGCGGTTGTACCACCTAGTTTATCGTGCACTGACGTTGCGAGATCGCTCAGCACCGGGAACCGGAAGATATCGGTTATCGACAGTTTAGGCACCGCAAGTCTGGTTCGGATCTCCCGATGTGCTTGTACCGCCAACAAGGAGTGACCGCCCAGATCGAAGAAATTGTCCCGCGGTGATACATCGCCGACCCCGAGTGTCTCGGTCCAAATCTTCGCAAGATTGGCTGTGATTTCTTCGAGATTGATTGCCGCAGACCTCTCGTCATCTTGCACGTTGGTTTCGGGAGGCTTTGTCAGGCCAGGCGTTTTCGGGACTAATGTGCGGACAGGCGCAGGCAGCGCCTTGCGGTCCACTTTCTTGTTCGGTGTAAGCGGGAAGGTCTCAAGCTGCACAAATCGCGTCGGGATCATATGTGCGGGCAGGTGTTCGGCGAGTGCGGTTTTAAGTGCGATCTCTTCCACTTCGGAATCCGCCAGCAAGTACGCGACAAGCTGCTGCAGACCTGGCTGATCCTCACGGACCACAACAACGGACTGGCGAATTCCCTCAAGCTGGTCGATGGCGGATTCGATCTCGCCCAGTTCAATCCGATAGCCGCGTAGTTTTACCTGAAAATCCGTACGGCCGATGAATTCGAGCGTACCGTCCATCCGCCAGCGTGCCAAATCACCCGTGCGATACAGGCGCGCGCCAGCTTGGTCTCCAAAAGGATCGGGAACAAAGCGCTCGGCTGTCAGCTCGGGGCGGTCCCAATATCCACGCGTAACCCCTGCGCCGCCGATATGAAGTTCGCCCGCCTTGCCAATAGGCTGCAGGGCCATATCTTCGTCCAAAATGTAGACTTGCGTGTTGGCAATGGGCGTGCCGATACTAACCAACCCCTCGCCTGGTTGCGCGACGTGAGACGTGGACCAAATTGTGGTCTCAGTCGGCCCGTACATGTTTTGAACCCGGGCCTTCGTGAGCTTTGCCAGATCGCCCACCAACGCCCCAGGCAGTGCTTCACCGCCAACCATCAAATGTTTGACCGTGTGAAGTGCAGCACCTGCCTCGTCATTCATCACCAGCATCCTTGCCATCGAGGGCGTGCATTGCAGATGAGTGACGTTATGCCGGGCGATTTGCGCTGCAATTGAATAGTCATCAGAGGCGAGATCAGTGCTTTCATTGGTGCGACGCACCACTTCTGCCAGCGGTTTCAGTCCTTGCAAGATCGTGTCTACGGCAATGCCATAGTCGATCAGGCAAGCGATCTCGGTAACACCGATGGCCTTGACTTGCGTGACACGCTCCATCGCATCTTCGATCGTGCCGAAAAGGCCGCTATCGTTGAAATAACGCTCAAAGGCAAAATCAAGTATGCCTTCCAGTTCCTCCTCAGTGAGGCTTCCCAGATCGAGCTGGAAGGCGTTATCGACACCTTCAGGTTTCTTGAAGGCAGGAAAGGCCCAGGCATATTGCTTGATGAGCCCAGCGGCCGAGCGCAGGTAATCCTTCATCGGTTCGCGAGCGATTTCGCGGGCCTCATCGCGGCTTTGGGCAAGGAAGCTGTGCAACATCAGCGTTACTTTAAAGCGCGACGGATCGTGACCCGCCTCTCGCAGTGCTGCGTGATAAAGCTTAATCTTGTCTGCCACCTCGTCGATCGACTGACCCAGAAGATGGGTTAGTACATGGCAGCCGTTGCGTCCCGCCTCTCGCCATGTTTCGGGATTGCCAGCCGTAGTGACCCACAGATCAGGGGATGGCGAGATAGGGCGCGGCTGAGTGACGACGGCATGCATTTCGCCATCTTTGCGCGGAAACTCCACGGGCTCACCTGCCCAGAGCTTACGCAGATCGGCGATCTGGCGGAACATGGCGGGCTTGTTCTCCGGCGGAGTGTTTTCGGGCCTCAGCACAAAATCATCGGGCTGCCAACCGCTGGCAATGGCCAGACCCGCGCGCCCGTTCGTCAAATTGTCGATCACCGCCCATTCCTCGGCGATGCGGGCGGTGTGGTGTAGCGGTGCTACGCAAGATCCTGCGCGGACGCCGATGTTTTGGGTACATCCTGCGACTGCCGCTCCAGTTACCGACGGGTTGGGGTAGGGGCCACCAAATGCATGGAAATGACGTTCGGGTGTCCAAACGGCGCAGAACCCGTTTTGATCGGCAAACTTTGCCCCCTCCAACAGCGAGCGGTATTTGTCCCGGCCAACACCGTCGTCATTTCCCCAGTAGTAAAGGCTGAACTCCATGCCGCCGACAGGCTTGCCCGTTGGTACGTCACCTGCGACCTGAGCGCGGCTTTCGTCACCAGACAGGACAAGCTTGAAACCACGGGCCAACGTCCAAAACAATTCCAGAACGGAAATATCGAAGCTGAGTGAGGTGACAGCAAACCAGACATTGCCTTCGCCATGTTCGATCCGTTCATCCATGCCCGCAAAGAAATTAATTACATTTCTATGCTCGACCATCACGCCCTTGGGACGCCCGGTCGATCCGGATGTATAAATTACGTAAGCCAGATCAGCTCCGCTTACACCTGTGTTGGGTGCCGTGTCTGGCTCTGAACTTATATCGCTGGCGATATCAAGAATCCGGGCATTGCCCGGCGGCAATGCGGCGGCATTCTCAGTATCGGTGACAATGACTGCGGCCCGACTGTCTTCAATGCACAGTGCCGTGCGTTCGGATGGGTAGGTCGGGTCGATGGGCAAATATGCACCACCTGCCTTCATGATGGCCAGCGCCGAGATTACTAGTTCTGCAGAGCGCGGCAGATGTAGCCCGACAATGGTACCGGGTGTCACACCCAAAGCGATCAGCCTGTGCGCCATTCGATTTGAAGCTGCGTCGAGTTCGCCGTAGCTCAGACTACGGCCTTCGAAAGCGAGCGCTTCGGCGTCTGGGTTACGCGCAACCTGTGTCTCAAACGCCTGATGCACGCAAAGTTCTGGGTCATAGGTGGTTGCGGTCCTGTTCCACTCGGAGACAAGCTTCTCGCGTTCACCTTCTGGCAGGATCGGAAGAGCTGAAGCGGAATCGCTGTCGTGCAGATGTGTCAGAAGATGTGAAAGGCGAGCTGCATAGAGGTCGAGTACGGCATCACCGATCCGGGATTTATCCCCGAAAAGTGTCGCACTGCCCCCTGCGTCTATCGCAAGGGTTAGCACGGTATTGGGCACCAGCCCTGCTTCTGGATCGTCGGACAGACCCAGTTCAGGCATGGCAGGCAGATCCCCTCCCGGCAGACGCGCGATGAGGTCAACGACGAAGGGGCCATTATCCAGTGCTTCGGCACAGGCGTCTTTCAGGGCGTTGGTCATTGTGGCAAAGCTGTCACTTTGCGCAATCTGCACGGGCCGCCAATCGGCGATGTAGGAAGCACCCGGGTCTTGCGGCGCGGGTACATGCAGGGCGAGATCGATGCTCGCATTATCTGAAAGCCGCGTGCCCATTAAGGCGAAGGCTGCGTGGACGCTGGCCGTGTCCAGCTCATCGGGAACGGCAATGGCTCGTGCGATGGGCTGATGTGCCCCTTGCGCTGCTGTGATCAATGGAAGATTGGAGGGTGTGATCGCCTCAAGTTTACTTCGCCAAACGTGATCGTTGGCGGCAAGCGGTGCCAATGCTGCGTCGAGCTCTTGCCTGGCCTGCGATGTCGGGCTGGGCAGGATTGCCCCAACGCGAGTGATATCCTGCGGCAAAACATGTTTGCCGTAGCTATCAGTAATCCGCGTTAGAACCAAATCACCTTCTCCAGTGGCAACCGAAAGCATATCGGCATCTGCAGCAAGGACGGCGCCGGGGGCTGCACCTGATGCGCCGGTGGCGATATGTGCTGCGCGTACCAACCAAACCTGTCCGCCGACCTCGAATTTCGGAATGCAGAGCGGGTTCCAGTAATCCCCGTGATCCAGCGCGCGGATTAGCCGCTCAAGCTCAGCGGCGGGGCGCGTGAAATCAAGTCGCGCGCCTGCTTGTGGTCGGTCATCCCGAGCGAAATAGCCGCGTTTTGACAGATCTTGCTTTTGCCGATTGGGTTCTGGCCTTGCCAACTCAGCCACTACCGTGGGAAAGCTATCAATGGCGGCGGCATAGCATTTTGTATTGAGCGTCAAAGCCGTGTCACGATTGGTAATTTCAAAGCGGGCGCTAGCTATTACATCGCCTTCGTCCACTCCGCCTTCGATCAGGTGCCAGCTGATCCCGTGTTCAGTTTCACCGGCTAAAGCGGCCCAAACCGGAACGTTGAGTCCGGCGTACTCTGGCAAAGGCCCGTCGTGGAAATTCACAGCCCCCCTGTCAGGCGTCTGCAGCACGGCCTTGGGTATTATGTCCAAGTTGGCAATTGAAAGCAGCCAGTCGAAACGTTCCCCGGTCAATTGAGTGTTCAGACAGTCTGCGAGGTCCGGCCCCGGTGCGATCACGGGAAGCATATGTTCCGTTGCCCAATGGCGCACATCCTCATTTCGAGTAACGACAGCGCGAATGCTATGATTGCCCTCCAGGAGAATCTCCCCGCATTGAATGACGAGGCTTTCATTGCCCATAATGACCGAACTGAAATGAGACATGGAATATCCGCTTTGGTATGAATCAGGACTGGGAAACTGTATCTCGGTCGTCCTGTAGGTTCGAGGTGGTGGGTCGCCGCACAAGTGCTTGCAGATCGTGGACTAACATAGTGGTTAGAAAGCCAGGCTTCATGTGACGATCCCGACGCAGCAAAAAACAGCGAAGTGAATGCAGCCCGCCGCACAGCACATGCGTCAGCGTTGCAAAGGCGGCATAGGCGCGCCCATGATTTTTGGAGAAGTAGTGCCAACGGCTGTCATACCAGTATGACGGAATCCGATTCCAACGTTTCATCCCGGTGGATGCAGAGCCTATATGGGCAACACGGCTATCGACCACGTAGTCGACCCGGTGGCCCGCTTTGGTGGCCCTACGGCAAAGATCAGTTTCTTCGAAATAAAGGAAGAAGGTCTCGTCGAACAAACCGATATCGTCCAAAACACTCTGCCGCATCATCATGCTGGCGCCAGCCAGCCAATCTACAGGCGTTGTTTCTTTGGGCGTGTCGATCGGTACACGGTGGTTGCGTAACAGCCGGGTGATGGGTCCGATGCGAATGGAACTTTCAAATTCGCTTACGATGGAAGGGAAGCGGAAACTTGTAAGATGGGTCTCGCCGGTTTCACCATGGATATAGCTGCCGGCAAAACCCGCCTTAGAGTTTTTTTCCAGATGCTCCAATAGCGCTTGAATCGCGTCATCAGCGGGAAACGCATCAGAATTCAGAATATAGACGTAGTCGGGCTTGGTCCCATCGGGCAGCCCGGCGCGGATGCCAACGTTGTTACCAGCGCCAAATCCACCATTCCAGCCTGCCTCTATCACTCGTATTCGACCGTCTGCATCCCAACCTTCTTGAGCTACATGCGCCGAGATTTGTTCATAAGATCCGTCCTCGCTGTGATTGTCGACAATGACGATACCTCCTGCAATGCCTTCCATCGCCCTCCGCGCCGCATCAATAGATTTCAGCGTCATTTCAGCGGTCTTATAGTTCAAGATGATGGTCAGTACTGTCGGGCTGTTACGCGCGATCATTCTGCAGCCTCCAGATACGGCGCTATCGGACCAGATTGGTTCGATTTTTCGGCGGCCTCCAATACACGCCGAATGCGGTCAGCCAACACTCGGACATTGGGCTCCAGGACCATGGAGTCGTGATCTCCGGGTACTTCAAAGACCTCAAGCCCCGGAACATGGCGCGTCCAGTCATTGTCAGGGAACATGTAATGTTTGTGCTTGTCCACGAGACGCCCTGGTGCCACTTCCCAACGCGCCAGAAGTGGTGGACGGAAGAGTGTCAGCGGTCCATCCCACGGTTCGACTTTGTACTGGCCGACACTTTCGAGGAACGCGGCTTCGATTGCAGCGTCATGGAACTTTGACCCGGCCTCCTCGTCTTCGACAGGTTCGCCCCGGCGTTTTTTCATTTCCCACTCAATGCGATTGCGGGCCCATGTCGTGACATAGCGCAGTCCTTCTTCGCGCAGGTTGAGCCAATTGATCATGTACCGGTCGCGGCGGGTGAGGTGCGGTCGCTGAGGCAGCGGTGTATCAAGCAGAATGATCGCGGATACTTCTTCACCGGCGGCACGAAGTTGCTGTGCAATCTCGTAAGCGGTAATGCCGCCGCCAGAAAATCCACCAACCATGTAGGGTCCGCTTGGCTGTACTTGCCGCATTTCCGCGATGTAGTCGCGGGCAGCATCCGGCAGGGATCGGTGCGGTTCTTCATCGCCGTAGAGTCCGCGTGCTTGTAGCCCGTAGAAGGGCCGATCCGCCCCCAATATATGCGCTAGATGGCGCAGATTGAGCACATTGCCGAACATGCCGGCCACCAAGAAGAAGGGTGTGCGAGGGCCGCTTTCGTCGGCATGCATCGGAACAAGATGAGTAAAGCGCCGTTCCAGCCGTGAAGCATTTTCGTCAGATGGCCCATCGCTTGCCGTACCGCCCGCGACCACACCGCGTTCAGCGATAAGGGTTGCCACCTTGCGAATGGTGGGTGCTTCGAAGAGGACAGATATCGGGAAGTCCACTGCATAAGTCTTGCGGATTTGCGCAAAGAGCCGCACCGCAATCAATGAATGCCCACCGAGATCGAAGAAACTGTCTTCTGCGCCGATCTGGTCGACCCCAAGAAGGTCTGACCAGAAACCGGCAAGGGTCGTTTCGATCGCACCTTCGGGTTCGACATAATCGCTGTCCAACTGCGGGCGTTCGAAGGTCTGGCTCTCGGTTTCGGTGTCTTCAGTCTGCTCAGCCTGCGCGATCAGATCGGGCAGTGGCAGTGAGCTGACGATCACCTGTGGTATGTCCAATGCGAGCGCGCGTAGGAAGAGCTCGCCCCCTTCTTCAGCGCGGATACCTTGTGAAATATTGTGACGCAGGCGTTCTTCGGCAGGTGACAATTGGCGTTGTGGTTCGGTGTCATCAACGGTAATAGGTGCCGCTTCTGTTTCGGTCACCGCAAAACCTGCGCTGCTTTCCATCCGGCGGATCGAGAAATTGTGTATCTCTACACAGACCTCACCCTCGGGTGTGGCTATAGTGATGTCGAAACTGGCGATTTCACCTTCTGCGTGGTTGTCCCCCGCATTTCGGACCCAGCTGACCACTCGCTCAGGTAGCGCGCGGAATACGCGGACAGACTGATATGAGACAGGCACCCATAAGTTGGTGGGTTGATAGTCTTTTATCAGAGCCATTGCCCAACCCGTGGCCAAATCCATCAATCCGGGATGCAGCCTATACCCGGCCGCGCCATCCTCTTTTGCCTCAATCGGCAGAGCAAGTTCCGCTAAACCTTCGCCATCTCCGAGGGCGGTTTTTTGCAACACTCTCCAGCGCGGTCCAAAGCGCAGATGCGCCTCTTGAGCGCCCGGTAGCCAGCCGCCTGTGCCTGCTTCAATCGGGGCGGCGCAGCGCGAGGCGATTTCAGCGGGATCAATAGGCGCTGGGCTGGCCATCGGTAATAGAGCCAGACTGGCTTGCGCGTTCCTTTCACGCGCATCCTCGGGACCACTTTCCACAATCAGATCATAGCCGGTACTGCTGCGTGGCATTTGCACTGCTATATCGCGGGTTTCGGTCTCACTTACGGCTAGCGGTCGCAGAAAATAGAGATCGCGGATCTCAAACGCTGCAGTCTCACCCTGAGCGGCAAGCGCTTGAGCAGCCAGTTCCAGATATCCCGTGCCCGGCAGCAAGGCATCCCCGGCGTATGTGCGGTGATCGTCCAAAATCCATTGCTCGGCCACACTGTATTTCGCATTGAAAATTCGGTGGCCGGAGGCATCGAAAGTCTTTTCCGCCAGCAGAGGTACACCAGCAGGCAAGACAGGCGCAGGCTCGCGCGTACCGGTACGCAGGGCCATCGCCTTTGCCGCCATACCGGTATCCGCCCAAATCCCCCAACCGATAGCGATGATCTTGGTCTGACCTCCGGCGCGGGATTTGGCATAAGCATTTATGTATTCGTTGGCGGCAACATAATCGACCTGGCCAGCAGGGGTTGTTGCGGTCGAACTTGATGAAAACAGGGCCATCCAGTCGAGTGCGCCATCTGGAAAGACTTCTTCGAGAACCTTTAGACCATGCAGTTTCGGCGAAAAGACATCTTCCACCTCGGTCATACTCTTGGTCTGGATGAGCCCATCCTTGATAACGCCGGCTGCGTGGATCAAACCGTTTACCGGGCCGAACTGCTCTTCTGCCTTCGCTCGTACAGTGCGCATATCCTCGATGTTGCTAACATCACCTGCCAGACAGAGTATCTCGCCACCAGCTGATTCCAGATCGCGAACGGCGCTGATACGGCGCGCCAACGGATCGTCTGGCGCAGTGTTTTCCAGAACTCGATCCCAATCCTTGCGCGGAGGCAAGGGGCTTCGGGCAAGAAGCACGACACGGGCTGCAGTTTGCGCCATCAATCGTCGAGCGAGCGTGAGGCCAATTCCGCCAAATCCGCCGGTGATGAGGTATACTCCGCCTTCTCGAAGCATGGGCTGTGCATCTTCTGTTTTGGCGAGGGCCTGCGCGCGGTAGCCCATCTCAAAACGCTTTGTACCGCGCAACGCGGCGGTCAGATTTACTGGTGGTCCCAACACCTCTTCCAATACGGGTGCAACAAAGCCGGATAAATCAGGACGAGCGCGAGCGCCCCGGCCTGCAATTTGCGGCACGTCGAGATCAAGCGTCGCTACTGTTATATTGGGAAACTCGCGTGGGATGACGCGTGCGGGCCCGGCCAACGTGCTCTTTTCAGGATAGCTAAGCACTTCGCTGGCCACCTGGGCTGCGCCTGAGCTCAACACGGTGAGATGCATCGGATGGCTCCAGCCTTCGTCACCCATGGCTTGGGCAAGAAATAGCAGACAGAAGAAACCTTGTTCCAAGTTGCGGTGAATAAAGCTCGAGCCGGGACGGTAACTCTCACGCGTCGTAGTGAGCCAACCATGAAGCACCCGAGTAGGTAGAATTTCTCGCGATATGAGATCCGCGATCAATGCATCATAGCTGTCTCTGCCGCGTTCAGGTGACAGGATGTAGTCGCTGTCCCCATCTCGGGCAAAGGTATCGCCGGCGCGCACCGTCAGTACGATATGACCGGCCTTGCGCAGTCGCGCCGTCACGGCATCGCACAACCCCGCCTCATCCGCGAACACGAGCCACGTTTCGGGTGTGTCGGTGGCGAGATCGCCGGTGACATCCATGTCGCAAGCGGCATAGGCCGGACGCCACGCTGGGCGCCACCCCCAGTTTTCCGGGACATCTTCGCGCATCAGCCAATCGGTATCGGCCTCTGCCTTAGCCTTGCCCGGTTCGATGAAGTAGGGGCTGCGTTGGAATGCATAGGTAGGTAGGGGCAGGCGCATTCGTTGCGCGTCGCCCCAGTACTGATCCCAGTCGAAGCTGCCACCCAAGGCCCATATCCGGCCCAGCATGGCAAGAAAATAGGCGTCGTCTGCAGTTTCATCCGCTGGATGGCGCAACGTGCTGATGACCTGATTGGCTTCCAGTTTTGGATGCTGACCTGCAAGCGAGGCCATAGCCTTACCAGGCCCCACTTCGATGAAGATGCGGTTTTTGTTCGCCAGTGTACCTATGCAGTCGGCGAAATGGACTGTGCCGCGCAGATGGTCCACCCAGTAGTCCGGATTAGTAGCCTGCGCGTCGGTGATCATCTCGCCGGAGCGGTTCGAGGTGAAAGGTATCTGTGGGGCCTTCAATTCAATGGAATTCAGATAAGCCCGAAAATCCTCCAGAATTGGCTCTAACATACGCGAATGCGCAGCAATATCGATCTGGATGCGCTGGTAATCCACTTCGCGTTTCTTCAGTTCTTCTTCAAGCTGATCAAGCGCAGCTTGCGGACCGGTGGCGACAGAAAGTTGAGGAGCGTTCACTGCGCCCAGATCCAAATCGTCACCCAGCATCGGAGTGAGTTCTTCTGCCGAAAGGGTTACGGACAGCATCCCGCCAGCAGGAACCGTATCGAACAGCCGGCCTCGCAGATGGACCAGCCCGATACAATCCTCAAAAGACATGACACCAGCGACACAGGCTGCGGTATTCTCGCCCATGGAGTGGCCGACAAGGGCGGCAGGTTTCACACCCCAGCTCATCCAAAGATGTGCAAGAGCAACCTCGCAAATCATAATGAGTGGAAGCTGTACCGATGGCTTCTGTAGCTGAGCATCGGCGTCGGCCTCTGCATCGCTTTCAGGCAGCCAAAGCGCACGGATGTCATAATCGAGCTTGGGCGCCAGAATCTCAAGGCCGCGATCCATCCATTCGGCAAAGACAGGCTCTGTTTCATAGAGATCGCGCGCCATTCCGGCATATTGCGCACCACCGCCTGGAAACATGAATACCGTGTCGGGGCGGTCGAGAGCGACGTGGCTAAATACACGGCGGGGGTCGTTCTCCTGCAGCCGTGCGGCAGCTTCCTCATGAGTTTCGGCCACTACTACGCGACGCCGTTCGAAATCGTGGCGACCTTCGTGCAGGGTCCATGCGACATCCGCCAAATCTTGCTCGGGACGGGCTGTGAGATGCGCCGCAAGATTGGCCGCATTATCCTCGAGTGCTGCTTTCGACCGTGCAGATAAGGTTAATAGTTGAAAGGGCCAGTCCGAGGGCTCGGAGGCGGAACGCAAAGGCGCTTCTTCCAGTACTGCGTGGGCATTTGTGCCACCGACGCCCAATGAATTGATACCTGCGCGTCGAGGGCCTTTGTGGCTGACCCAGTTCGACAGCGTATCATTGACCTTGAAAGGAGAGGTCTCAAAATCGATAGCGGGGTTGGGTTTTTCATAGCCCAGAGAAGGAGGGATCTCACGGTGATGCAAAGCAAGCGTGGTCTTGATCAAACTCGCCACGCCCGCTGCTGTGTCGAGATGACCGATATTGGTCTTGACCGAGCCCAATTTGCAGAACCCTGTCTTTTCGGTGGTTTCTGCAAAAGCCTGCGTTAAGGCGGCAATTTCGATCGGGTCACCCAAATAGGTCCCGGTGCCGTGACACTCGACATAGTCGATGGTGTCGGCGGTCACGTCCGACATTGTATGCGCTTCCGAGATCGCGGCAGCCTGCCCATCTACGGACGGCGCGAGATAGCCTGCTTTGGCGGCCCCATCATTGTTGATTGCGGTGCCTTTCAGGACCGCCCAGATGTGATCGCCATCGCGGATCGCGTCATCAAGGCGACGCAACACGACGGCACCGGCACCCGACCCGAAAACCGTCCCTTCCGCGCGGTGGTCAAATGCGTGACAATGGCCATCCGGCGAGAGCACCTCGCCCGGTTTGTAGATATAGCCGCGGTTTTGCGGTAACTCGATGGTCACTCCGCCAGCGATGGCAATGTCGCATTCACCGGTCAGCAATGCCTGAGCCGCGTAATGCGTAGCCACCAGCGAGGTCGAACAAGCCGTCTGCACATTAACGCTGGGGCCTTTCATGTCGAAGATATGGCTTACTCGCGTGGCAAGGAAATCCTTGTCGTTGCCTGTGTGGCGTAACAAAAACATGCCAACATCATTGACGAGATCGTGGTTGGAGCAGATGTTGAAATAGAAGTAGCTGCCCATGCCGCAGCCCGCGTAGACACCAATGGGTCCTTTGGCTTTGCTGGGTGGATGGCCAGCATGCTCCATCGCTTCCCAGGCTACCTCAAGAAACTGGCGATGCTGTGGATCCATTATCGCTGCCTCTTTTGGAGACAATCCAAAGAAATCCGCATCGAATGTTTCGAATCCATCAAGAGGCGCGGCAGCTGGTACGTAGTCAGGCCGTTCCAATAAATGGGGCGCTTCACCCGCCGCAATGAGCTCTTCTCGGCTATAACTACGTATGGATTCAATTCCATTACGAAGGTTCTGCCAGTAAATTTCGGGGCTGGCGGCGCCAGGCAGATGTGCCCCTAACCCTATAATTGCAATATCCGTTGCAATGGCTGCCATAGAAAACTGTTCCCTAGTTAAGCTCGATGTTAAATCTTACTGGCTACAATATTACGCAAAAATTCCACACCACAGAATGCGGGTTTCTGCCGCCATGTCCAGTTTGTCTTGATTTTCATTGCACGTAAACGATCTTTGTGGAACCGAAGCCAACGCCATATGACCGGATTGAGTTGCGCTTTATCGCAGATACAAGCTCAAATCCCAAGGACCGGTATGTTTTATATCTATCGTTATCATGCGCCAGAGTTCGCTAACTTATTTAAGGACATTTGGCCCGAAATAGGCTCGAAAGGATGATACCATCGCAGATGCCAGAACGCATTGGCACCGGAATTTGTTTCTCCTACTCCATATCTTCGAATACGTAGCTGTGAAGCAGAAAGTACCATTAAGTATCCATTCTTAGTTCGATGAAATGAACATAAGAAACGAGTCCACCGAAGTATTGGGGAAAGCATACTCCTTGAAATTCTAGATCCCCGTTACGGAAATCTTGCACGTTACAAGTCTGCATCGATCGCGACGCGCGAAATCGCGGATTATACGTGATTAGACATCCAATTGTAGCTTGATCATTGGTATTCGAATCCGACCGTAAGACCATTATCACTCTTTGCCTTCAGATTGTAGTTGACCTCATCTGAAGAGACTGATGTGAAACGAACACTCAGTAATCGGAGGTGTATTGTGGACATCGTACTAGTTGGCGCAGGCAACATGGCAATCGCCTACGCCAAGACTCTAAGATATCTGGGCATCTCCTTTCGTTGTTTGGGGCGAGGTGTTGACTCTGCAAAACGGTTTGAAGCGGAAACCGGTATAATAGCCGGAACAGGCCTGCTTACAGAGCAGCTCAAGAAAACGGATGTGCGCGGCGCGTCAGCAATTGTGGCGGTAAATTTGAACCAATTGTCTGCGGTTTGCGCCTCACTTCTTGACGCGGGCATAAAGTCAATCCTTGTCGAGAAACCCGGAGGCATAGACCTTGAGGATATGCAAGCCTTGGCAGAGCTTGATAGGCAAGACTGCATTCGCGTTGCGTACAACCGAAGATTCTTCAAATCAACCCAGCATGCATTAGATCTCATCAATGAAGATGGCGGTGCGCAATTGATCCACTTCGAGTTCACAGAACTACCAGACAGGCTCGAATCTTTGGGTGTGCACCCACCTGAGGTTTTGGCGAATCTTCCTTACGCAAATTCGTCACATGTTTTTGACATGGCCTTCTATCTCGGTCAGGCCTCCGAGCATTTAGGTGAGGTCTTAATTTCCGGGGCAGTAAGGCAAGGTGAAATCCCCTGGCATCCGGACGGATCACGGTTCGCTAGCTGCGGGTTAGTCGGAGATCAATCGCTCTTTAGTTGTTTTGCAGATTGGCGGTCTGGTGGAAACTGGAATGTCGAAATAGCTACTGCCAACAGGCGGCTGCGATTAAAGCCACTTGAAACGCTTACAGAGCAATGTCGGGAATCATTCCAAGTGAATCCAATCGAGATTGCGGCGGATCCAGAAGGACTAAAACCCGGGTTGCCTGATATGGTTTCCAACTTTATCTACCATGATGGTCACCGACTTCCCAGCATGCGCAATCAGGTATCGCGCATGAAGGTATTTGCCAAAATACTGTCGCGAGACCACTAGTGTCTCCACACTTTTGAAGGGTCGTTTTCCTATTGGGTGATTCCCAGAGCTTCCAATGCGTCCGAGTACGATTTCCTTGACTGCACTTTTCTAGATCTCTCACGCTCTATTCGTCGTGCCCATTCTAGTACTGCGTAAATCTTTTCATCA
This sequence comes from Ruegeria sp. HKCCD3925, assembly GCF_057221175.1. Taxonomy (NCBI): domain Bacteria; kingdom Pseudomonadati; phylum Pseudomonadota; class Alphaproteobacteria; order Rhodobacterales; family Roseobacteraceae; genus Ruegeria; species Ruegeria sp. HKCCD3925. The sequence continues at coordinate 421,984 of NZ_JBWVBI010000002.1, read as the reverse complement.
CCCGCTATGCCGGATTTGATGGTGAGGAGTCCGTCGAGCTCACGCGCGTAGTCTGCCTCCAGAAGGCTAGCATAACTGCCGGTTGCCAACACCGCCACGCCTTTGAGGCATGCTTCGAGGATTACGGCAGAGTATCCCGTTATAACACCGTCAACTGCATCAAGAAGTGACGGAAGCGGTGTCTCAAATGCCAAGGAGCATCCCAGCGCCGCTAGTTGCGTCGCATCCACAAGTTTTTCGGTTTCGTCTTTTCGTAGAGGATGACAACGAAATAATATGTTGAGGCCGGATTGGTGCAATTTTTGGGCCAACAAAATGTCATCAGCTTGTTGCGCTGCAAATAGCACTAATGGCCCGTTACGCGACTGAAAGTCGGAAAGGGTTCTGCGGTTGCGGTCAGATTGATCAGGCAAAAACCTGGCAAACTGTTCCCATGTCGGACCAACGACCGCAGCACGGCGTTTGGCGTTCTGCCTCATGAAGCTTTCGGCGTCCGATTCAGTCCAGCACATATGCGCTGTAGGACAAGTTGACCAATCCATTTTTGGCGTATTTTTGAAATAGTAGGACCCGTTGAAACGTCCCTCGATGCCGTGCTGGATGTCAATGTACGGAATATCGTATAGCCGACAGACGTGTGCCAGTGCCCAACCATAAAACGACGCATAATTGCTGGTAATTATTGCATCCGGCCGCATGGAACGGAAAAGGTAAGTAAAGCAGTTTGCCGCGTGATCAACTCTCCCAATTACTGTGTCGACGAAAGCACACAGTTCGGTGCCACCATGGCCGGTCAGACTGACAACCGACTCTATGGATTTAAAGTGCTTATACAAAAACGCGTGCGAAAGTTTCGGTACTCGCGCTATTAGCGCGACATTCTTAATAAACGGGTCTAGCGAAGCATGAGGTCCATATTCCGAGCGAGCTGGCATAGTATCGGGATCGAACCCTGAGTACAGCCCGATGCTCCGGTGCCCATTTTCCATCAACGCGACGCGAAGCGCGTGGTGATGCTGGCTTGCCTTTTCACCATCCAAATCATAAAAACCTGATCCCGAACCAAGACACCAGTATTTGTGGTTCTTCAACTGTTCGATCGGCAGAGTGTCAACGGACCGAAGACTATCGGCTGGCTTTCTACTTAATAGCCTCGAATAAGCGGGTCGGAGCCGGTTGCGCTTGGCGAAATTCGGATATCGCTTGTACCGGTCGGAAGATGAGTAGTTGCGGTTCATCGCAAAAACCATCTGTTTCACAATTACATACTTGACGATTGGCCAGACATGAAAGCCACGATAGCGCCAGCGCGTTACTACACCTTGCTTTTCGAAGTCTTCTATCTTCTCTATCGCGCTGATGAAAAGCTCAAGGTTTTTATCAGATATTGGTGGCACTTAGACTAGATCCGCCCCAGAACAGACCGCACGACTTCAATCACGCGTTCTTGTTCAAGATCCTCGAGTTGGGTGGAGCAGGGCAATGGTTGAACACGTTCCCAGATGGCTTCTGATCTTCCGCTCAACATATGCGGACAGCTTTTATAAGGGGCTTGCATGTGAATGGGCTTCCAGAAGGCCCTGCCTTCGATCCCATTGTGCGAAAGCGCTTCTCGCAACTGAGACATTAACGCAAGCGACGCATCCGGAAGATAAATACCCGACAGCCAATTTGAACCGTTGCTGTCATCGGGCGAGGGAAACGAAAGAACTCCATTCAAGTCCTCAAATTGGCTGGCATAAGTTGCGGCGATCTTGGCCTTGTTTCGAAGAAACTCATCAAGACGTTCAAGCTGGGCGACACCCACTGCGGCTTGTACATTTGTCATTCGGTAATTGAAGCCGATGATGTCGTGATCATATGCGGCACCGACGCGCGCAGTCGACGTCAGGTGTTTGATCTCCGCTCCACCGACGTCTTTTCCCGAGACGATCGCACCTCCCCCTCCTGATGTCACCAGCTTATTTCCGTTGAAGGACAATGCCGTCAGATCCGCACCCATCTGCGCAAGAGGTCGGTCTTTGTAAGTGGCGCCAATAGCAGCGGCAGCATCGACGACGATAGGCAGTTTATGAGACTTAGCTACAGTAACAATCGCATCCATATCTGCGGGCAGCCCCATTGCGAAAACAGGCATGACTGCTTTGACTGCCCCACCTGTCTTAGAATAACGCAAAACTCCACTCGCATCGCGGGTACATTCGCGTGCCAACAACTCAGACAAGAGGCTTGCATCCATACCCCAACGTTCTTCGTCGACATCAATGATGATCGGCGCCGCATGGCAGTGCGAGACTGCGTTTGCCGTAGCAATAAATGTCAGTGAAGGAATGATCACATGATCTCCGGGGCCTACACCCAACGAATGCAAGGCGGTGTGCAAAGCCGTCGTGCCTGCCGAGGTTGCGACCGCCCAGGCTGCACCGGTTACCTCTTTGGTTCTCGCTTCGAACTGGTCCACAAATGGGCCTACGGATGACACGAACGTCGAGGACACGCACTCGGCGAGATATTTGCCTTCGTTGCCAGAAATATTCGGAATGCACAGGGGGATCATAGCTATACCCTTTGATCAAGGTTCATGCCAGTTTCCTTGTGGCTGTCGAGGAATGCTGGCTCCGCAAGGGCGATCAGAGCTTTCAGGGATTCCTTAGAGATCGCCTCGGATTCAGCCCTCTTGAATATTTCTTGCATTTCAGCAAGAAGTTGCCTCATGACGCCCGCGTCTTCGAGCGGTAGGTATTGAACGCCTAAAAGAGCATCGTATCCTAGCTCAACGCAAGTCTCGCCGTTGGCGACGAATTCCTCGTATGGCTTCTCGCCCGAAGTCGACAATGGAGTTAGAAGTAAAGGCCAATGCCCTGTTGCTTTGTCGGCTACTACAGTAACGCAGGCCTGCGCCTCATCAGTGTAGTGCTTTGGCTGATAACCGTTCGCCACCAGAACATTTTCGGCAACGGATTGCATTTCTACAAGCGCAGTTTCTGGGTCGAGATCTGGTACCATAATATGCTTGTGCGGGGCGGTTGTCGCGGCCAATAGGCATAGCTGGCCGCTTTCCTTCAGCGACACAAAGTAACGCCGCGTACCTTTAGGTGCGGCCAAAGGTTGGTCTTTTTGTAGGCGCTTCTCAAAGCTCTGAAGTAGAGATCCATTGGAAAAGGCGACATTTGCGAAACGGGCAGAAGTGATCGTGCAGTTAAGACCGTCGATCAATCCGTCATCGAACATCACATGTTCCATGACTCGCTTTGAAGCGCCCATCAAAGATGTTGGATTTGCAGCTTTATCCGTGGAAACACTGAAATATCTTCCGTTAAATCCGACATGTTTTAACAGCTCTACGAGGCGCGCCTGCTTCAGGATGTTTGTGTCGAACATCTGAAGCGTTGAGTAGCCGTCCTTCTCGGATCTTACATGTTTAATGGCGGCAAAATTCAGAATAAAGTCATAGGGTCCTTCATTTCTCACAAACGCTCGAAATGCGGGCGAACCATAGTCAAGTGGCAGCGTGCGGAAGTCATTTACGTCTATTGGCGATTCCGCCGACCGTAGATTGCGCACCAATTCTGCCAGTTCGTTTTCATTCTGATCGATGACATGCAGCGCGGCCGGCCGAAACGGCAAAATCTCGTTGACTGTGGAACTGCCGATTGAGCCAGCACCGCCGATTACTAGAACGCGCGCGCCATTCATAACACGATGAATCTCGTCGCGTTTAGCCCAGAGATCACTTTGGAAAAGGCTTTCAACTCGCCCCGTTGCAAGGGGTGATAAATCCTTCTTCTCCATAGGACACTCCATTTTTAATGATGCGGCTTTTCCGGTAATTTTGGTCTCTGGTCAAGCAGCAAAAAGTCTGCAAACAGGTGGCATGGCACGAGCGAATGAAATAGAAACTGAGCAGGAACAAGACATTTTCAGGAGCGACAGGTGCAAGATTCAGACCTCCATGTGACCTGCATCACGACAGGTCGTGCGGATTATTCACTAATACGTTGGCCTATGTACAAAATTGCTGACTGTGATGGGCTGAGGTTGAGTATTATCGCAGGGGGAGGGCACCTCGCAACGTCACAAGGCGCCACGATTTCAGAAATTGAACAAGACGGATTTCAAGTCGATCAGACAGTTGAGATGTACCTTGATAGCAGCACTGCAACTGGCCCGGCAGTCAGTGCAGGGCTTGCAACCATGGGCGTAGCTCAGGCTCTCGGGCGGTTGGCGCCCGATTGGGTCGTGCTTCTGGGCGATCGGTTCGAGGTTCTAGGGGCTGCCACAGCCGCGGCCCTTCATCGAATTCCCGTTTGCCATTTGTGCGGTGGTGATGTCACCGAAGAAGCCTATGACGACGCCTTCAGGCATGCGATTACAAAACTAAGCCATCTGCATTGTACGTCGACCGATGATGCGGCGCAGAATGTGCTACAGATGGGAGAAGAACCCTGGCGCGTAGTAAATGTGGGCAGCCCGGGGCTTGATGCGTTGCACAACATACCACAGATGTCGCGAGCCGATGTTTTTACAGCATTGGGCTTATCTGATGGTGTCTCTACTTACCTGATCACGTTGCATCCCACTACTTTGAAAGAAGATTTCGGTCGCTCAGAATTGCATGCATTATTGGCGGCATTGGACGAGCTTCCAGACGCACAGCTAATTTTCACTGGTGCCAATGCCGATACAGGCGGGGCAGAATTCAATGCCGCTTTACAAGCCTATGTTGCTCAGCGGCCAAGTTCCATTTTTAAAAAAAGCTTGGGTCAGACCCTCTACTTCAACACTGTTCGTCAAGTGCAGGCCGTCATCGGCAATTCGTCCAGCGGCCTCTACGAAATCCCTAGCTTGTCGGTCCCAACAATCAATATTGGGGACCGACAAAAAGGCCGATTGCGCGCAACAAGTGTCTTCGATTGCGCCGGTACAAAAGATGAGATCCTGGCATCTATTCACGCAACAACGGAGTATTCGGACAAAGACGTGGTCAATCCGTATGGGGATGGACACAGTGCGGCGAAAATCGTTGACGCTTTGCGATCAGTATCCCGCAATCGCTCGCGCCACGAAATACTGGCGAAGCGCTTCCACAGTCTGCGATAGAAAGTCGTAATCATGCTGAATAGCAAAATAACCCTCATTGCCGAAGCCGGTGTAAACCATAACGGGGAGCTGGACAAAGCCCTTGCGTTGGTCGATGCAGCCGCCGATGCCGGGGCTGACCTGATCAAGTTTCAAACCTTTTCTGCCAAAGCGATGGTATCAAAGTCTGCTGCGTTGGCCGACTATCAAGAGCAACAGATCGGTTCCAGTAAAACGCAGCTTGAAATGCTCATCGATCTGGAATTGAACGAAGCTGCGCATCACACCCTCATTCAGAAGTGTTCGGAACGCGGAATTGGTTTCCTATCGACACCGTTTGATATTGTGAGCCTCGAATTATTGACCAAGGGGCTTGGGCAAAGCCTGTTAAAAATTGGTTCGGGTGATCTTAATAACGGGCCATTGCTTTATGCTGCGGCACAGACCGGATGCGATATTATTCTATCGACCGGAATGTCCGACTTGGGGGAAATTGAGCGCGCTCTGGGTCTTCTAGCGTTAGGATATAGTCCGGCACCACCTGCTGCCCCCAGTAGGCACGATATGAGTATGGCGTGGGCGGATCCGGAACTGCGCGCAGGTCTGCAAGACAAAGTGACCATCCTGCACTGCGTTTCAAATTATCCATCCAGCCCAGAAGCTACAAATTTGCATACAATCGGCACCATCCGCTCAGCGTTTGGTTTGCGTGTCGGCTATTCTGACCATACGCTGGGTGGAACCGCTTCAATTGCGGCCGCCGCGCTTGGTGCGTGCTGCATAGAAAAACACCTTACACTCGACAATTCGCTAGAGGGTCCTGATCACGCGGCTTCAGCTGAGCCAGATGAAATTGCCGCTATTTTTACTAGCGTCAGAGAAGTCGAAGCAATGCTTGGCTCTTCTGTCAAATGCTGTACGCCGGAAGAGCGCAGCACGATGAATGCGGCACGAAAACGTCTGGTAGCAAAGGCGGACATTTCCAAAGGAAATCCTTTCACGCTGGAAAATCTATCAACAAAGCGTGCGGCGTCTGGCAAGGACCCGCTGTTGTTTTGGGAGATGCTTGGTACATCAGCTTCAAAAGACTATCGTGAAGGTGACCCGATTAATGACTGAGAGGTTGTGCATCATCCCGGTTAGGGCGGGGTCCAAAGGTGTTCCGCACAAGAACATCCGGGATTTTCGTGGCCAACCTTTGTTGGCCCATAGCGTCCAACATGCGGTCGCCGCTGGCATATTTACGGAAGTCGCGGTTTCCAGTGATAGCGACACCTATCTAGCGATCGCAAAGGAAACAGGCGCAACCAGATGTATCAAACGACCAGATGAGCTGGCATCAGATTTGGCTGGATCGATGGATGTTGTATTGCACGCACTTTCCGAATGCGAAGCCCTGTCTGCCAAGAAATACACTACCGTCGTGCTTTTACAGGCAACATCTCCATTACGGCAAAGCCGACATATTCAGGAGGCTGTATCCAGGCTCGAAGACGATAAGCTCGATAGTGTGCTCAGTGTAGCGCGCGCCAAGAACTCTCCGTATTTCAACCTTCTTGAATTTGACGCCGACCAAGGAACTTACTCGCTGTCCAAGCCTCTTAGCGGCGATGTCAAGAGACGGCAAGATGCACCAGAAGTCTTTCAGTTGAATGGGTCTATCTATGCGTGGTCAAGGGAGGCATTGACTATTCAACAAAGGGCAATTTGCCATAAAACAGATATATACGAGATGGACAGCTTATACTCGCTAGATATTGACACGGAAGACGATTGGAGCTTTGCCGAGTTGGCATTCGATCTTCTGGCAAAGCAAGATTTGCAAAATCCTGAGAATAAAGAGGTAAATGAGCATTGAAAGAAATTGCTTCAATTTTTGTCTCTCCGACGGATGATTTTCGCCAAGTTCTTAAGATCATAGATAACTCAGCCGTGGGGTTTGCCCTCGTAGTCGGGCCCGAAAACAAATTGCTGGGTACCGTGACTGACGGAGATCTTCGACGGGCGATGATTCAAGGTCCATTGGTCGACAAGACTGCAGAAGATTTGATGAATAAATCGCCGCGAACAATTGACGCTGGGGTAACTCACTCGGATCAGCAAAAGTTCTTAATGCGCAACAAAATCACTTTTGCTCCGATCGTTGATCAGACAGGATCGGTTGTGTCGGTTGCTGTTTCCCCGCATTTGCCAGGTAGTACACTGGACAATGTAGCTGTTGTAGTCATGGCTGGTGGCCTTGGCTCGCGCCTTGGGGAATTGACCAAAGACAAACCGAAGCCGCTGCTGGAAGTTGATGGCGAACCCATCCTTGAGAAAATTATCAAGCGGTTCAGAAACAACGGTTTGGAAAACTTCATCTTCTGCGTCAACTACAAGGCTGAGATGATCCGTAATCACTTCGGATCCGGCGACAAACTGGGTGTACGCATCGAATACGTAGAAGAGCAAGAACGCCTTGGGACCGGTGGTGCACTTTCCTTGGTCGATGCCGGTGTCTTTGATCAGTTCTTTGTCACCAACGCGGATATCTTGTGTTCGACAAACTACCGCGAGATGCTTGAATTCCACTTGGATCAGAAATCCTGTGCGACGATGGCAGTGCGAGAACATGAAATCGAAATTCCCTTCGGAGTCGTGGAGACCGAAGGTTTCGAAATAAAGTCTCTGAGCGAGAAACCCACCTATAAGTACTTCATAAATGCCGGGTATTATGTGCTAGATCGCACTGCCATTGATCACGTTCCAAGCGGAACATTCTTCGATCTGCCCTCATTGTTCGATGTTTTGCGCGAGCAAAAAATCAATACGCGCATTTTTCCGACAAGCGGAGATTGGATCGATATCGGTAGGCCCGAGGATTTGCAGCGCGCGCGCAAGATCGTGACAGATAGCGAAGGATAAAGATGACAAAGAGCTTTGGAGTAATTGGCCTGGGGCGCATGGGCTATCGCACTGTGCTTGCTGGGCGCGCAGCTGGCCTTGAACTTGCTACGGTTCTGGACAGTTCTGATGAGCCGTGGGGCGTGACACAAGACGCGACGCTAGTGTCGGTTCTAGTTAATTCGATGGATGCCTTTCTCGCTAACGTTCCAGACATCGTAGCAATTTCGACGACTGCCGATAGCCACGCTGATTTGTTCCGCGCTTTGGTCGACGCAGGCGTGAAAATGGTTCTGGTAGAAAAACCGGTCGCTTGTTCAGTTGCAGACGGTTTGGAGATGGTGCGGATCGCTAAGGACAATAGTATCAATGCGTTGGTCAATCACAATCACCGGTGCTGGAATGTGCTTCGAACAATACGCCAGTTTGATGGGGATCCTCAATTCGGGAAATTGCAATCCTTTGTAATCACACAAGGTGCTGGTGGATTGGGAAACCTAGGCACACATTATTTTGATCTCGCAAATTGGATGTTCTCCGATACTCCCCTTTACGTTTCAGCAGTTGGTACTCAGCCAGAGTCAACAAACCCACGTGGCCCGCAATTCAAAGACGCGGGAGGTGCCGTTCTTGTAAGTTATCCCAAACAACGACGTTTGCTGTTGGAGATCGGTGATGATATCGGAGTCATCGGCGGATATGAGTTCCGATTTGAACGCGGGCGCGTGCTGATGCCATTCACTTCGGAACCTCCGCAAGTCTTTGTACGTAAACCAGAAACACAAGACCTCCCCAAGCATTTCTATGGTGCTGCCTTACAGGAGATTCCGTGGAAGGATTTTGTTCCCGGCGATGTAGTCAATCATACGCGTGATGTGTTCCTTGATCTGTTAAATGACCGCAGCGAAGGCGGCGCTTCGTTGATCGACGCGACACTAGCTCTGGAAGTTATGATTGCAGCTCGCAAGGCAATCGAGACGACTTCAGTCATTGCGTTGCCGTTAAGTGACGTTGATCGCGCAAGCGTTTATCCATTAGCCTGAAATATCGATATCTGGTCAGGCGTTTCTGCCCGCCTGATCTCGCACCAATGGCTGATAGGATCGTGAAAACCTGGGGTTTCGTTGATATGTTCACTTGTACCCAGAAATCTGTGAAGATCTTCCAAGTCATTACACAGGTGAATGTGTTGCGAAGCATCTGACAGGTTCAATCCCAAAAGATTTGGCACGGGTAGGCAGACAGCGGTTTTACCCACCAAAGCAGTTTGTAATGCAACGTTTGAAAACCCGGTTACAACCAGAGAAGTGTTTCGGATGAAGTCCACAAGTGTGCCGTCATCGATTTGGCCGTATCTCCCAAACTGGGCTTTGACCTGAGCCCGGTCTAACCTTGGATGTGGTCGACACAGAATATCGTACCCGGCGTCCCTAATTAGACGGCACGCGGCTTCGAATTCCTTATCATTGATCGGTTGCAGGGCAATACCTATTGGTTTAAGTGATTTTTTCTCGGGTTCTTTTGACAAAGAATCCGCATAGTCTTTCATGAAATTTGCCATGCCAAAAGATGGTCCAAGCACAACTTTAGTCTCGTGGCTAACGCGGTCATTTTTCTCTTCGATAACCTTCATTGTTGCTGCATCCGAGCAGACAAAGAGATCCATATCAAGGACTTGATATCTGGGATGGGCGCTCCAGAAAAAAGCCTGATATTCTATGGTCTTGACGCCTTTTTGCTTCAGGCCCAACGCGATGGGGACAAAAACTGCGGAACGGCTGGGTGAGCAAACGAGCGTTTCGATATTCTCAAACTGCGGATGGTTCATGAGGCAGTGATAGAACCCTGCTATCCTAGGCAGTCTGGTATTCGTTGCCGCGAGTGTTTCATTTAACAATAGAGCAAACCAGTTCTCTGGGTTAAACCCAAATCTTTGTACCAAAAGCGGGTCGGATTTGGACAACTGCGCATGTACCGTTTTGCTGGTATTCTGTTCGGGTAGTGCGAGTCTTAGTTTTGCGTCACCAAGGGCCGGCTCGGGTGAATTCAGATAGAACTCTGAAGAGTGACAGACAAACTCATCACCCCAATGCAAAGGAGCAATCTTATTAGGGTATCGAACTTCGAAAATCGCGTCAAAACGCTTTCCCATCTTTAGTTCGGCGTAGCCGATCGCTTCAGCGGATCGAAGATATGTCGGCTGCCCTGGGTTCCCTAAAAGGAGTGTCTGAGGCCGTGAATCTGGGAAATGCCCAAACCCTGAAGTTTCAATGTCAGGTCTAAAGAAGTTTGGTTCCTTTGCTACTAGATTAACGTGGGCCGGCCATTCCTCATAACGCCCTGGATAACAAAGGCTCTGGGCATTGAGATTTGTCAAAAGTGAATTCCCAAAGTCTTCCCAAAGATCGTTCTTATCGACCTTGCACTCGTCAAATATCGCAAGAATCTGTCTGATTCTCGAATAGAGGTTATCGGCCAGCTGTAACTCTAAACCTGCAGACATATTGGATATGTCTATTCTGTCAAAACTGAACCCGGATTTCGATAGCATTGACGGGGCAATTTTTGACACGATGTACTTTGCCAAAAATTGAGTCTGGATGGCGATCTGAAAGTCCGTTTCAGAGTAGAAACCCGCCAGACCGTCAACCTGGAAAACTTCGATCAATCCCAAGCGCTGGTACCGTTTGATCTGTTTTGCATGCTCCTTCGGTATCTGGGTTTGAAAGAACACCAATATCCTACGCCGTGCACGCAATCGAAAGGCAAACTTTCTTAGTTTCGTCCGAGACAATGTTGCCCGCGATGAAGATTGAAACCATATTGTGCAAGATAGTTTACGCATTTACCATTTCCGGTTTAAAATAATCCTTTTTATGAGAGTGTTAGCGATCATTGCGGATTAGTGGGCGGGCCGGAGTGCCAGCGACTAACTGCTCCGCCTCGACCGTTTTGATCACCGTAGCGCCTGCGCCAACAACCGCTCCGGCCAGGATCGTAATTCCATTTCGTACGCTTGCCCCGACGCCTATGAATACCCGCTCACCCAAAGTAACATCTGCTGCGATCTGAGAACCGGGCGCTACATGGCAAAATGCGCCGACGCTGCTGTCATGGTCGATACTGGCATTTGTGTTTACGATTGCCCCGCGTTCAATCTTGCAGCCGATATTCACAACGGCACCGGCTGAAATCAAACAGCCTGGTGCTACGTCTGCATAACTTGACACGATTGCTTTGGGGTGCACCAAAGTGGCGATAGGCAGATTAAGATCTTCTAGTCGTTTTTGTAAAAATGCACGTTTCTTATTGTCACCTACTCCTACAAAGAAAAAGCTGTCTTGAGGCTGACTCATCAGCACATCCGTGCGATCATCATCGATTACCGGCCAAATACCACTTTGGCGATGGCTTTCCCAATTGGGGTCAAGAAACACAACCTGTTTCCATCCCGACAGCTCTGCAATTTCAGCGGCAATGCGCCCATTTCCCCCCGCGCCAAGAATAACTAATCGCTGCATTTTTTCTGATCCAAACATTTTTTCTGATTGCCAGAGGCGCAAGGTTGAGACTTCGAACTCGTCCAAACGATGGCTTATACGATCAACGCGCGCAACCGCTTCCATAATGGTGTGTCGCTAGCAGGGTCCGTTCGCTGGGTCGGGATGCCCCACAAGCTTGCTCCATCAAAGCTTGGTCATGACGGGTTTGGATTTCTGCCGAACAGAAGCGGTTTAAGCCCTATCTTCTGTAGGTTTGAAGCGAATGATGACGCAGCATTGTCAAAACGTGAAGCGAGAAGTTTCCAATCTCTTAGTTCACGAGCCGGGTCTCAATGCAGTTTCTGCGCCTGCTATGTCGATTGCGAGCTGCGATGCGGGTGGGAAATCAATGGTTTCTGGTTTTGGGTCCACTTGTTTCGATGCGGCGTTTGCCTGCGATGTTGTAGTAGGGGATCTGGTCCAGATCGCAGAGAAAGGTGCCTGGAGCGGCAACGGCTTTCACGTCGCTTGCGATGGGTTGGAAATCCGCCCGGAAATGTGTGGTGCTTTTGACACAGATCACTGAATAGGATGTGGGATTCAGGCCGATATGGGTGAAATGAGCGCGGTCTAGGCATTGGTTGCGCACACTGGTGACGACCAAGTCTATCTTCGCGCCAGACTCTATCATCCTCAGAGCGGCCGTTTTGCCAAGCGTCGCGATGCCGCCTCCGTACATCTCACCTGAGTATCGGCAGATGCCATCTCCGATGGCCAGAACTTCGAACTTTGCCTCAACGGGGTGGTGCCCGGGCAGACCTGATTTTCCGCCGATGGCCAGGTTCAGTTTTGCGCCTTGGCCTGCACGATGCGCTTTCTCTGCGCTTTCGGCGTCGTGGAAGAGACCCATCAAAACCTCCTGCGCTTCCCCCTCGATCAAAGCGGCCAGAAGTCCGGTGGTATCGGATGTGCCGCCTGCGCCTGCGTTGTCCTGTACATCCGCTAACACGAGCGGTTTGTCGCGATGCGAACGACAGGCCAGAACGACTTCGTCCAACGACAACATAGAGCAGTCCACATCAGGTTCGCGGGCCAGAAAAAGGTCGACTATTTGATCTACTGCGGCGGTCGCTTGCGCGGCACTGGTCGCGTAGGCAACGCAGGACGGACCAGTATCGGGATAATCTGCCGCTGTAAAACCCAGTGCGATTTCTGCATAGACATGGGCCTGTTCGAACCGGGTGGGCAACTGATAAATCTCATCAAACGGTGCAGCCCAGGTGTATTGCGCATGTAATGGGATCAGATAGGGCACCTGCCGGAAGGCTTTGTGCAGCTTCTCTCCTGCCAGTAGCCTTTGCAGAACCGGTACGCATCGCGCACCGGTTTCGCCCATATCGAGGTGCGGGTACGTGCGGAAAATTGCCAGATAATCCGCCTGCGAGATCATCTGGTCAGAGATATTGGCATGCAGGTCCAGGCTCGCCACGACAGGAACGTCCTGCCCTACCAGATCACGTACTCGGCGCAACAGCTCTCCCTCACCATCGGCAAGGCTTTCAGTCACCATTGCACCGTGCAGGTCAAGATACACTCCGTCCAGCGGTCCCGCGCCGCGAAGGCCATCCAAGATCATAGTACATATCTTCTCGAACGCGTGATCCGTGACATGAGCGCTAGGTTCCGCCGCACACCACAGGATTGGGAAAAGCTCGAAACCTGCCTGGTTCGCGGCGGAAGAAAACCCGGCGATGGGTAGGTTCATACCTTTGGTGTCCGCGATGACACGCGGGCCATGCAACATTTCGGGCCAGGAATCTGCCATCTCGAACTCGGGCAGACCCGCTTTGGTCGCTCCGAAGCAGTTGGTTTCGTGTTGAAATCCGGCAATGGCAATGCGTTTGGCTGTCATTTTAAAATTCCAGTTCTTTTCTGGATTTGGTGGCGCCAAACACAATCTGTCCTCGCCGGATGGTTGCAACAATTGATGTGTCGAGTAGCCGTTCAGGATCATCTAGGGGATTGCGAGAAAGGATGGCGAAATCTGCCAGTTTTCCGGGTTCAATCGAACCGCGCTCATCTTCTTTAAACACTTGCCACGCCGCATCGATAGTTTGTGCCCGAAGCGCAGACAGTACGCTGACCCTTTCCTTTTCACCCAGTTGCCGGCCGGACGCAGTCAGTCGATTCACCGCGCAATGTGCCAGATGGATTGGCCGCGTTGGCGTAACCGACGCGTCATTGTGGATCGTATAGCGTACACCGTATCGTTCCGCAGTTGCGGCTGGCGAAATCCGTTCAGCGCGCTCCGGGCCGAGGAAGGTATCGTAATGTCGGTCCCCCCAGAAATGCACATGTGCTGAAAAAAAACTGACAGTTATTCCAAGTCGCGCCATGCGGTCCAGTTGATCGTCGCGCAGAACCTGGCCGTGGATGATTGTATGGCGGTGATCGTCTCGCGGATGCGCTAACAAGGCCTTGTCCACCGCATCGATGAACATCTCGGCCCCGGCATCCCCGTTGCAATGGCAGTGGATCTGAAACCCCATAGCGTGTAGGCGGAGAACCTCGGAATCCATGTCGACCTGCGTGGCATAGATCATGCCACAGGGGTGATCGGGGTCCAGCGACTTGTGGTAGGGCGCAGACAGATAGGCAGTCTGTAACTGGAATGCGCCATCGGTAAACAGCTTGCGCGCACCCAGCGTAAAATGTGGGTTGCCGGGCCAGTTATCGTCGATCCAGCCCTGGCTCAGAGCCGGTTCCAGATCGGCAATTGGCAATAATTCCAAATCAATGCCGGGATCCTGATCGGCACGAAGGCTGGCAAAGTGGTCGAGCATAACCTGCGATGCCCAAGCGTTCTGTGCATAAGTTACTCCGTGGGACAAATACTCATCACGGCAGGCGTTGAACCCTTGCCAGAACCTGTCCCGGCCGATCAGAAAATCAGTATCGCCCATTTCGCCCATGGCCGACAGCCCTTCGACCAGCCCCGTCAGGGCGCCGGTATCGGGGTCGCGGCCATAACGCCCTCCGGCCGGGTCCGGGGTGTCGCGATTGACGCCATGCAGCTTCAGCGCCATCGAATTGGCCGCGCCGTTGTGACCCGAAGCATGCAGAACCCAGATTGGATGCGCCGTTGAGACATCATCCAGTTCGGCCCGGGTAGGCATGCGGCCTTCTGAAATGGCGGTGTTGTCGAACAAAACGCCCATCACCCAATTGCCCTCAGGCGTCTCTTCGGCCCGGCCGCGCAGCTTTTCCAAAGCTTGCGCCATATCCATACACGCGCCGCGCGGAGGTGATGCAAGATCAACCCGAAACAGCTGGATGAAGCCGGGATCTGGGAAGTGGCCGTGCGAGTCGATGAAGGCTGGGATCAGGGTCTGGCCAGCTAGGTCATATACACCCGCATCGGATGACATCTGCCGCCGCAGCGTTGCTTCGTCCCCCACCGCAATGATGACATCGTCCCGCACCAACACCGCCTCGGGTCGGGAATTGTCGGCGTCCATCGTCAGGATGGGACCGCCGAAATAGAGTGTTTCCCTCATCCTTTAGTGACCCGGAGCAGGCGCACCCGACAAGGGTGCGAGACAGCGCAGCCCGTGGCCCGCAGCAACCTCCCATTGCGGTGTCTGTGTGCAGATGTCTTTGGCAAACGGGCATCTTTCGCGGAACTCACAGCCCGACGGACGTTGCAAGAGGCTGGGCGGCTCACCTTTGAGCGCGATCCGTTCAAGGCGCGCATCGGGGTCCGGCTCGGGGTTGGCGCTGAGCAGGCAGCGGGTATAGGGGTGGCGCGGATCGTCGAAGATCGCCTCTGTCGTGCCTTCCTCGACCAGTCGACCCAGATACATAATGCCCATGCGGTCTGCCACGTGGCGCACCACGTTCAGGTTGTGGGTGATGATCACCATCGCCAGGCCCAGGCGTTCCCGCAGGTCATTGAGCAGGTTCAGCAGCTCACCCTGTACCGAGACATCCAGCCCCGCCGTTGGTTCATCCGCCAGGATCAGTTTCGGCTCCAGCGCCAAAGCGCGGGCAACACCAACCCGTCGTGCCTGGCCACCGGACAATTGATAGGGGTAGCGGTCCGCGAAATGCACCGGCAGGTTCACCATTTCCAGCAGACGCTTGGCTTCGGCATCCAGATCGCGATCTTTCATGCCCTGAATGCGATAGGGTTCCGTGATCAGGCTTCGAATTGTCAGGCGTGGTGACAAGCTGCCCACAGGGTCCTGAAACATCATCGCCATGTCCTTGCGCAGCGGACGCATTACCCGTTCCGGCGCACCCCGTATCTCCTGCGAGTCAAACACGACCGAACCGGCTTGCGCCGGGGCCAGACCAGCAATCGCACGGATGACAGTTGTCTTGCCCGAGCCGCTCTCGCCGACAAGCGCATAGGTTTCGCCAGCTTCGACCTCAAAACTGACGCCAGCCAGCACATTGACCGGGCCATAGCTGGTTTGCAGGTCGTGGACGTTCAGCAGGCTCATGTCGCGGCCTCCTCATGGTTCAGCCAGCAGGCGGCGTGATGCCCTTCTTTCAGAAGATCCAAGGGGGGAACGTCCTTTGCACAGCGCGGCATCGTCTGGTCGCAGCGGTCGCGGAAGATACATCCACCGGGCAGGTTGGCCAGATCGGGCACTTCGCCCGGAATGGTTGGCAGGACCCGTGCGCGTTCCTTGATATGGCCCGGATCACAGTCGATTAGACGGCGTGTGTAAGGGTGCTTGGGATTGTGAAAAATCTCGCGCACTTCACCGCTTTCGACAACGGCGCCAGCGTACATCACAACCACTCGGTCGCACAGTTCCGCGATCACACCCAGATGGTGCGAGATAAATAGGATGGCGCAATCGAACTCGCGCTGCAGCTCTTGCAAGCGCTCAATGATTTGCACCTCAAGCGTGGCGTCCAGCGCGGTGGTCGGCTCATCCGCGATCAGCAGGTCGGGTTCTGACATCAACGCCATGGCGATCGCGATCCGCTGTCGCATTCCGCCTGAAAACTCATGCGGGAACTGCTTTAGCCGTGCCTCTGGGTCCGGAATTCCGACAGCCCCCAGCATCTTTGCCGCATTGGCCAGTTTTTCCTGCTTACTAGCCTTGGACCGGTGCTGAATATCGACCATCTGCTGGCCAATGGTCAGAACCGGATTGTGGGTCTGCATCGGGTCCTGAAAGATGATTGAGATATCGGCCCCGCGCAGATCACTCATCCTGCGTTCAGGCACTTGCAACAGATCCTGCCCTTTAAAGCGTATTTCGCCTTGCCGGAACCGCGTGTTCGGTGCGGTCAGCCGCAGGATCGACGAGATCAAGGTTGATTTTCCGCAACCAGACTCACCGACAATGCCCACGATCTCACCTTTGCGGATGTCAAAGGTGATATCCCGCAATGCCTTGAGATCTCCGCGTGCCGTTTCATAATCGACGCTGAGGTTCTCGATTTCCAGAAGAGTTTCGGTCATCGCTGTTTCCTCAGTTTGGGATCAACCACGTCGCGCAGGGATTCCCCTAAAAACGTAAAGCCCAGGGTTGCCAGAATGATCGGCAGACCGCCGCCCACCACCAGCCAAGGTGTCTGTCGGATCAGGGAATATCCGTCCTTCAGAAGTGCGCCCCAACTGGGGGTTGGGGGCTTCACGCCAAGCCCGAGAAAGGACAGCCCCGCCTCAAGCGCGATCACCGTCGGGATGTCCATAGCAGCCAGGACGGCCAAAACCCCCACGATATTTGGTAGCATGTGCACACCCAAGATGCGGGCCATGCTGGCCCCCATCGACCGCTCGGCCAGAATGTACTCGGAATTGCGCAACGTCAGGGTCTGCGTTCGCGCCACACGGCCATAGGTTGGGATCGAAGTCGCCATCACCACGAACACAACCGTTTGCAAACTGGGACCGACCAGGGCCACAACGGCCAGCGCGAACATCACGGTTGGGAAGGATCGGATGGTGTCAAAGAACAACATCAACAGGTTGTCGAGCCATTTTGGCCCATACCCCGCAATCATTCCCAAGGTTAGGCCAATTACCATCGCACCAAAGACCGCAGGCAAGGCGACTTTCAACGCAACCTGACCGCCGGCAATCACGCGGGAAAACGTATCGCGGCCAAGTTGGTCCGTACCCAGAAGGTGCTCGGCAGACGGGCCTTGCAACCGGGCTTTGATATCCATGGCCACAGGATCATAGGGCACAATCCAATAGGCGAAAATCGCACAGAAGACGATGGTGCCGACAATGACCAAACCAATCAGACCCAGAGGGTCGCGGGCGACGCCGACAATGATCTGACCAAGTTCAGAACGAGATTTTTCCATTTCGGCTTTCCTCAATGCGCTTGTCTAGCGCGTGGGTCGAGCCACGCATTGATCAGATCCGCCAGTGCGGTCGACACGACGAACAAACCGGTTGAGATCAGAACCGAGCCCATGACAATCGGGTAATTGCGGGTGGTTATGCTGTCGATCACCAGCTTGCCCAGACCCGGGCGCGCGAACACTATTTCGGCGAATACGGCCGAACTCAGCAGGAAACCCATGCCGACGCCGATCACCGTGACAACCGGAAGAATGGCGATACGCAAGGCATAAACCATCACCACGCGGCGCTCTGCGATACCGAAGGCACGTGCGGTCCGAACGTGGTTTTCGCCTAAGACTTCCAACATCGAGGCGCGCACCAACCGCGCGATGTAGCCCACCCAGCTTAGCCCGATGGCAAAGGCGGGCAAAACGAGGTGATCAATGCGACCCCAGAAGCCTTCGCCCGCGCCGATGGCTGGAAACCACTGAAGATGCACGGCAAAGACCAATAGCGACAGAAGTGCTACGACAAAGGCGGGTGCTGCAACAAAACTGACCGAAATCGCCGCCGCAATGCGATCGATCAGAGTGTTCGGATGGGCGGCGGCATATGCCCCAAGTGCAATTCCCAAAGTGGCGGACCACAGGATCGACGCAAAGATCAGTTCCAGAGTGTAGGGTAGCTGCTGAAACACGATATCTGTCACGGACCGGCCCGAGAATACGTCGATTCCCAGATCGCCACGGACCAGGTTTCCATAGAATATGACCAGCTGTTTCCAGATTGGTTGATCCAGCGCCAACGCAGCGGTGAGCTGGGCCTGAAGCTCAGGTGTTGCGCGTGGCCCCAACATGATCTGGACCGGGTCCCCGGGGACGGCGCGGATCATCAGGAACATGACGGTAACCGCCACGAACAGGATAAGCAGCGCTAGCCCGAAGCGGCGGGTTGCAAACTTCAACATGAAAAGCTGGCTCCTTGTGGATGGGTGGCGAGCTGTTTTATCCGGCGGGCGTCAAACCCCGCCGGACATAGCCGACCTTGGGGAGGTCAGGTCGCCCTGCCGAAGTACCGCAGCAGTGCCAGACCGTCGGGTCTTAGCGCGGGGGTGACACGCGCCGAATGAATCACCGGTGTCGCCTCGTGGGTGATAAAGCGGTAGGCACCACTTTCTTCCATCAGATCCTGCGCCCGCTGATACATCTCAGCGCGTTTGGCCACATCCGCTTCCTTGAATGCCGAGTTGTGAATTTCGTCAAATTCAGCGTTGCTGAACCGCTCCCAGTTCCAGATGCCGACCTGTTCGGTGGTGAACCAGGCCGTCGCATAATATGGATCGGGGGTCATCGAGAAGCGGTTCAGAACCAGTTGCAGGTTCTCGTTGTCTCCGCTTGCCCAGAATGCACCGGATTCCAGTACGTTGACTTCGACCGTGATCCCGATCTGCGCCAGAGTTGCCTGAATGATCTGAGCCGTCGTGGTGAAAGTGGTCTTGTTCAGCGTGTCCAACGTAAGCGTCACATTGGTCTCGCCAGACTCCGCCAGCAATTGCGCCGCTTTCTCGAAGTTTGCCGCCGGAGGGACCAGAGATTGCGGGCGGTGGCCCGCAAGGCCAGGTGCGATGATGCCTGTCGAGGGTTCAGCGGCTCCAAAATAGGCCGCCTCTAGGATGCTTGGTACGTCGACTGCATGTTGAATCGCCTGACGCAGTTTTGGGTTCTGAAGCTTGGGGTGATCCAGATTCATGCCCAACCAGACATAGAACAGTGAGGGTTTCTCGACCAAAGATCCGCCATTCGGAACACCGGCCCGATAGCGTTCGACCGATCCCAGCGAAACCCGAGTCATGTCCAGTTCGCCCGCCTCAAAGGCGATCTCGGCGGTGTTTTCGTCGTCGATCGGCAGGATTTCGATTGTGTCCCATGTTGGTGCGTCACCCTTCCAATCCGGGTTGCGCTTAAGCACGGTTTTTTCTTTGGGTGACCAGCTGTCCCGCAGATAAGGGCCGGATTCAGCGACCGGATCAGCCCCGATGCGGCCCCCTGCGGCCTCGACCGCAGCTTTCGAGACGATGTTGCCGGTTATGTAGGGCAGGGCGATCGACCAAATCGGAGCAAACGGCTCGTTCAGAACGATGGTACCTTCGCGTTCGCTGCTCACTTCGACATGGCTGAACGGACCCAAATCGGGCTTGTTCGGGCTTTCGGTCGCATCGTCCACGATGCGCTCCATGCTGAATTTCACGTCTTCAGCGGTCATCGCACCGAAGCCATTGGTGAAACCGATATCATCGCGTAGGGCGAACTTGATATGGGTCGGGTCAACCTGCTCGATCATCGCCGCCGCATCCAGCTGCCAACCCCATTCCTCGCCGGGCTTGTATTGGATCAGCTTGTTGTAAATCGAGGCATGCACTTCTTCTTCGACAACACCGACGGAATGTGCGGGGTCCATGTTCTGGGCATCACCGTAGGCGCGCACCCGCAACACCCCGTCATCAGCGGCGAAGGCGCGATTGGCCCAGCTTGCAGGCAGCGCGGATGCCGCCCCAAGCGCAGTTGCCCCTTTCAAGAAGCCCCTGCGCCCGACATTTGCTTTTGTCCATTCGATTTTCATGATGTTCTCCCTTGGGTCAGATCGTTTACAGAAGCCTGCGCGGGATGGTTT
Source organism: Ruegeria sp. HKCCD3925 (assembly GCF_057221175.1). Lineage (NCBI taxonomy): Bacteria > Pseudomonadati > Pseudomonadota > Alphaproteobacteria > Rhodobacterales > Roseobacteraceae > Ruegeria > Ruegeria sp. HKCCD3925. The sequence continues at coordinate 401,551 of NZ_JBWVBI010000002.1, read as the reverse complement.
CGTTCCATTCCTTTGTCAGAACTTCTGTTTTGTCCGCGCCTTCGGTGGCGCGCAGTTTTCGATGCAGATAGAAATTCTCGACGTCACAGGTCATCGCGTTTTCGGTGCTGATCTCGACCTGCCATTCGTCCCTCTCGAACGTGAAACGCCAGCCCGCCGTGAATTGCGCGGTCGCTGGGTCATCGGGATGGATCGCATAGCGCATGGCGACGTGGCTTCCGACGATGAGGCCGTGGCCGGGGTCCTGTGCTTTGCCGTAGTCGTCGAATGTCTCAAGTACGACGGTTCCGTCCGCTTCGATGCGCCGTTCGGATCGGCCCGACGGCGCGCGCAGCTCGGTGCTTTGCAAAGTCGGATAATCCTGCGCTGGTCCGGGATGTGCAGGATCAGCTTCCTCAGACATCGTCCGAACCGGCAAATACAGCGCCGAACCTTGCAGTTGCAATGTCACCTCTGCCGCTTCTGGCGCGGGCCAAACGATTGGCCAGTAAGCGGTAGACAGCGCAAGACGCAGGATATGACCGGGTTTCACGCGATGCGCGCACTCATTTAGTGCAATTTCCGCACTGTAAACTTGACCGGGAACCAACGCTACAGGGGTCTCGTGGCTCTTGTAGTGCGTCAGGTTCAGCGCCCGATAGGTGATCCGCTGAGAAACCCCATCCGGGGCGACATCACACAATCGCGCAATCAGTTGGGCTACCGGTCTGTCCACGGTGAAGGACAGTTTCAGTCGCGCCCGTCCAAGCAGTTCAAGCGGCTTGTCCAGCGGTGCCGTATCGAAACAAAGCGACAGTGCGTCATCGGCTGCTTGATCTTCGGCCAACTCATTGTCGATCCGCATGCCCGGGCAGAAATACCCGCCAGCCTGTCCGATATGGGCCGGATTCGATACGGTTGTCTCGGCCGTAGTGGCGACGTCGGAAAACCCACCCAATCCCAAATGCCAGACTTCATCGCTGACATTGGGCGACGGCCATTCTGTCTCGGCGATCCAGCGGCCCTGCCTGGGTTTGTTCTTTTTGCTCGGGCCAAAATGATCCTGCATATAGGTTCGGTAGGCGGGCAGGTCTTCGGCGCCATTCTGCTGCCCCTTCAGCCAGCGATCAAACCAGCCGATCACCTCGGAATGGAAATCTCCTGCCTCCAGTTTCGAGATATGCGGATAGCGGTGCTCCCACGGTCCGATCAGCGCTTTTGACGGCACGGCCAGATTTGCTGCCAGCGCTGGCGGAGCGTTGACATATGCATCCGACCAACCCGTTATCGCAAGAACCGGAGCTTGAATCGCCGACCAATCCTCGCAAACCGAGCCATGTTTCCAGAACGCGCTGCGCGTTGGATGACGCAGCCAATCGGCTGCTGAGAATGGTACATTCTCAAGTCGGGCAAGCCAGTCTTCTCGCCAATCAGATCGCAGCTCGGGGTCTGCGGGCCGTGTCAAATAGGCGAACATCTGACTGCCCCAGTTGATATTGTCGCTTAACAGGCAGCCGCCCATGAAGTGTATGTCATCGGCGTACCGATCCACGGTCGAGGCGACACTGACCACCGCCTTGAGCTCGGGCGGATGGCGAAAGGCCAGCTGCAGCCCATTGAATCCTCCCCACGAGATACCGATCATCCCAATGTTTCCGTCGCACCAGTTTTGTGCGGCGATCCAACTCAGAACGGCTTCACCATCGCGGAGTTCCTGTTCCGAATACTCGTCGTCGAACTGCCCCTCGCTATCACCGGTTCCGGCAATGTCGACGCGGATGCAGGCGTATCCTGCCTCGGCAAATACTGGATGAGTGGTTGCATCTCGCGGCGCAGTTCCATCCCGTTTGCGATAGGGGAGGTATTCCAGAATGGCGGGTGACGGCCCGGTTTCGGGCAACCAAATTCGTGCAGCCAGTTTCCGACCATCCGGCAGGGCGATCCAGGTGTTTTCGATGATTTTTGTGGACATTCGGAGCGAGGTCCCGTTGTTGCGTTTGGTACAGCCAACCCGCATTCCGAAAATTATTGAACTGAGCTACTTTACGCGCTTTTATTCAATCTTTAGCATTATAGCGTCAAAACGCGAAAGAAATGACGCTTATGTCCGAAAGTTTTTCCGCAAATTTACGGTCTTTGTGCGCCGAGCGAGGCAATATCTCGCAAGTCTGTCGAGAAATCGGCCTGAACAGGCAGCAGTTTAATCGCTACCTCAACGGCGAAAGCTTGCCATCAGCCCACAACCTACGCCGTATCGCTCGGTATTTTGATCTGCCTGAGGCACAGCTTTTTGCGCCTCGGACGGAGTTTGAAGAAACATTAAAAGACTCGATCGTCCGTCGGAAAGAAACTCCTGCCAGCTTGTTTGTTAAGCCGTACAGTGATCAGGTGAAGAATCTCAGACGCTATGTGGGCTTCTATCATTCTTTCTTTTGCACCCCGTCTTGGCAGGGGCGCATTTTTTGTTCTCTGATTCGACTTAAGGAGGTGGATGGCGTCGTGACGATCCGCTCGCACGAAAACGCCACCTCCCCGGACAAAAGCGTTCGGCAGATTTCGCGCTACGAAGGGCTGGTTGCCCTGCGCGGTAACAGGATCTTCGCCACCGAACATGAATGCGGCAAGGAAGGAAGCATTGCGCAGACCATCCTTTATTCCGCGCATCGCCAACAGCTAAAATACTTGCGTGGCATGACAATGGGTGTGGCTTGGCGGCCGTTTCCACACCCTTATGCGGCGAAAACAATCTGGAAACGGCTTGATGAGCGCATTACCGCCCGTGAAGCGCTCACTGCCTGCGGTGTCTATTCAGAACAGAGTAAATCAATCGACCTGGCGGTCCGAAAGTACCTTTTGGGATCAGGCGATGCCCATTTTTCAGCGATACCAACAGAACTTGCCAATTGAGTGATGCATTTTGAAATCGCCGTTTAGTGGCGCCATTTTCGCACGGGGCGGATCCTGTTTGTAACTCAGAACCTTGTGATGACCGTCGCACCGATTGAGGTAAACTTATCCATCCCTATCAAGGCCTTGGGTGCGTCTTCCAGGCTGATTTTTTCCCCCACCAATCGCGCCGGATCCAACTTGCCATTTTTAATCATGTCGAGCATCGCGCCATAGCGATGCGCCTGCATCCCGTGCGAACCAAGCAATTCGATCTCTTGTCCTACGATCTTTGGCATGGGTACTGCTGGCGAAGCGTGATCACCCAGCATCAGACCGACCTGAATGTGCTTGCCGCGCGGACGCAGGCAGAGGATTGAGTTGGTCATAGTGACGGGATGACCCAAAGCGTCGATTGACACATGGGAGCCGCCTTTGGTGATTTCGCGGATCGCTTCGGGAACATCAGCATCTGTACCGTTAATGGTCGCAACTGCACCCAGTTCTTGCGCAAGTTCGAGTCTGGCTTCGTCTAGATCAACCCCGATGACATTGGCCCCGACGGCGGCAGCAATCATAACGGCTGACAGACCGACCCCACCGCAGCCATGTATGGCAACCCATTGACCGGCCGAGACCCTTCCCTGATCGACGACCGCGCGGAATGAAGTGGCAAACCTGCAGCCAAGGCTGGCGGCGGTTGCAAATTCCATGGTTTCAGGCAGCGCGACCAAATTAAGGTCAGCCTGATGAATTGGCACATATTCCGCGAAACTGCCCCAATGGGTAAAGCCGGGTTGCTCTTGATACAGACAGACTTGCTGATGCCCTGCGTGACATTCGCTGCACGTTCCGCAGCCGCAGACGAAAGGCACGGTTACCTTGTCGCCAACTTTCCAGTTCTTTACATCCCGTCCGACGGCTTCGACCACGCCAGCCAACTCATGACCGGGTATGTGAGGCAGCTCGATATCACTGTCATGCCCCATCCACCCGTGCCAATCGCTGCGACAAACGCCAGTGGCTTCGACCTTCAGAACAACGCCATGAGTATCGGGTGCAGGGTCGTCGATTATGACAACCTTGGGGGTTTGTTGGAACTTCTCGAACAGGACAGCCTTCATAGTGTGCTCTTTCATTTTTTCGAAAAGTTGTGTGAACCTAAACCAACTCAGCCGAACTGATCCAGCCTTAGGGATGAACCCAAGTTGTGGCATTTTAGCACTATTTTAACCAAATCCAGTTTTAGACAAATTTAAGAAATCCACTCTCCTTAAACTTGCGCATATCTTTCTTTAGGTGGTGATGGGGAAATTCCCAAAAGCAATGTGTTGCTTTTGGGTGCAGCTCTTCTTTGCCTTCTGTGCTGGTGAATTGGGTTGTAGGGTCTCAAGGTGTCAAAGTTTTCAAACCTGCTGTTTGCGCTTTCTATTTTTCTATTTAATTCAACACCTTTGCTTGCCGCGCCGACTGCAGATTCAATTGTTGGAGACACTGTTAACAACCCTGTGACTGGTCTGGATACGACAGTCACTGCACTGATTGTGGATCCCGCTTCAACACCTACAGCCGGGACGACGGCTTTTGTTGAGACGGCGGATGGCTATGTGTTTCTCGTCAAAGATGCCGGCGATACAATTTACAACTCTGACAATCCCCCGCTGGCATTTGAGATTGTATCGATAACGGGAACAACGGCTCAGATCAGTAATTCTGGTGCGACCGGAACGGCCAGCTTGTCCACTCAGCTGACCCTGTCTCAGTACAACAGCAACTTCAACAGTTCGGGTACTCCTGGCTCTGTCACCCCGCCGGTGAACGTCTCCGGACCTAACGGTGTGAGCCAGGTCGTTTACGGGCGAGATGGCAGCAATGGGCGCGATGGTGCGCTTGTTGTGCCACCAAGTTCAGGTGGAAACGGTGCCGATGGCCCAACCCAGACTCAAACCCTGAGCGGGAATGTCAACGCAACCAGCAATGTCGGTTGGCAAGTGGGTAGCGTTGGCGGTGACGGTGGTCAGGGCGGCGACTCGTATCTGAGCTTTTGGGACGGGCGCGATGGCGGCGACGGCGGGGAGGGCGGCACGGTAAACGCAACACAATCCTCCAGCAGCACGATCCAGACATCGGGCGACGGCTATGACGGTATATTTGCGTTCAGCCGCAGCGGCGAGGCTGGTGATGGTGGCAGCGGCTTCGCGGCTCCGGGTGGGGGCACCGGTGGCCACTCGGCAGATGGTGGCGACGTAACCGTTACGCAGCGGGGTGACATTTCTACGTCCGGCGACTCGGCTGATGGCATCTATGCGCTGAGCGTTTCGAACAACGGCGGTAATGGTGGGTCACAATGGGGGCTGGTTGGCTCGTCCGGTAACGGAGGCTATGGCGGTAGCGGTGGCACCGTAACGGTAAACACGACCTCAAGCGGTAGCATCTTGACGACCGGCGACTATGCGAACGGTATTTACGCCCAATCCATCGGCGGTTCGGGGGGGTCAGCGGGGACAAGTGGCAACTTGTTGGTTTCGCTCATTGGCGGGGCCGATAATGGCGGAAATGGAGGCAGGGTTAACGTCTCGCATGGTGGCGCGATTGAAACACAAGGTGATTTCGCACGCGGTATTGTTGCCCAGTCCATCGGCGGCGGCGGCGGTTCGGGCGGAACTGCAGGCGGCCTGGTATCCCTTTCTCTTGGTGGTGTGGGCTCGAACGGCGGTAGCGGGGACGCGGTAAATGTCACTGTGCAAGGTTCGGGAAGCATCCTGACTTCGGGCATTGGTGCCGATGGCGTCATGGCGCAATCCATCGGCGGCAGCGGTGGAACCGGTGCAAACTCCTATGGGCTTGTTGCGATTGGTGGCACAGGATCTCGGGGCGGAACGGGCGCTGCGGTGAGCGTCAGCAACTACGGGCGTATTGTAACCGAAGACGACAACGCCCGCGGGATTATCGCGCAATCCATCGGCGGCGGTGGCGGTGACGGCGGCTCGTCCGGCGGAATGGTCTCGGTCGGTGGCAATGGCAGCGGCGGTGGCAGCGGGTCCACTGTGACGATCGTGAATGACGGGATCATCACCACTTCGGGTGATGATGCGATGGGTATTCTGGCCCAGTCGATTGGTGGCGGTGGCGGCAATGGTGGTTCGTCCGGTTCGGTAGGTGCGTTTGTCGGGGTAGCCATCGGTGGTGATGGCGGGGCCGGAGGGACCGGTGGCAATGTCAACGTAACCTTATCCAACACCGATGGCAGCCAGCCGTCGGCTATCCGGACTTCGGGCGCGCGCTCGGCAGGTGTATTTGCACAATCCGTCGGCGGCGGTGGCGGCAACGGTGGCGGAGCGGTCTCGGTTGCGGTTGGCGCATTCGGCGCGGCATCGGTCTCGGTTGGTGGGTCCGCTGGCAATGGTGGCAACGGTGGGACGGTCACGCTTAGCGGCAGCGGTTCAGCTTCTGTACAAACCGGTGGTGACGACTCGGTTGGGGTGATGCTGCAATCTGTTGGCGGTGGTGGCGGCAATGGTGGCTATGCCGTATCTGTCGCAGCGTCAGGCGGCCCGGTATCGGGTTCGCTGGCTGTTGGGGTTGGCGGTGACGGTGGTACGGGCGGCACGGGTGGTCCGGTCACTGTTGGCCAGTTCGATGGTAGGGGCGTCGCAACGGCAGCTGGGTTTGAAGGCACTGTCGTCACGACCGGAAACCGATCGACAGGCATGCTGTTCCAGTCCGTCGGCGGGGGTGGTGGCAATGGTGGTTTGGCGGTCGCTGCGACCGGTGGCGCCTCGGCACTATTTTCGGGCAACGTATCAGTTGGAATTGGCGGCAAGGCCGGCAGTGCGGGCAATGGTGGACTTGTTCAGGTCTATACCAATGCTGACGTGACCACGACTGGCACAAGCTCCAGTGCGATTATCGCGCAATCCGTTGGCGGCGGTGGCGGTAATGGTGGTGGAAGCATCGCGGCCGGTATCAGCGCAAGCGGAGGCGCTGCGGTCGGGATCAACGTTGGTGTCGGCGGAGATGGTGGTGGTGCCGGTATCGGTGGCAACGTCACTTTGCGTGCCGGTGGGACCTCAATCGAAACCAGTGGCGCATTCTCCAGCGGTGTCGTTGCGCAATCCGTTGGCGGCGGCGGTGGCAATGGTGGTTATGCCATCGGTGCCAGCGCCGATATTGCGGGCGGCGCTGCCGGGTCCATCAGTGTAGGCCTCGGCGGCAAAGCTGGCGGTGGAGGTGCGGGCGGCACAGTGACGGCCCAAGTTGATGCGGATGTCACCACCCGTGGGGATGATGCCGGTGCGGTCGTGGTGCAATCCATCGGCGGTGGCGGTGGCAATGGCGGCTTCAGCGTCGCTGCTGGCTTGGCGGCCGGCGGTGGCGGTGCCGGAACGATTGGAGTCGGACTTGGCGGCGACGGAGGCAGCGGCGGCATAGGCGGTACGGTAACCGGCGTGCGCGTCAACGGCGACGTTCGGACCGAAGGTGCACGCTCGACGGCTGTCGTTATTCAATCCATCGGCGGTGGCGGTGGTAATGGTGGTTTCAATGTCACCGCCGGAGTGGCAGCGGCAGGAGCCGGTGCTGGGTCAATTGGCGTCGGGCTCGGCGGCAACGGCGATACAGGCGGCAATGGCGGCGTGGTTGAAGGCCAGGTTGCAGGAAACGTCACAACAGTGTCCGAAGGTTCAGGCGGCGTAGTTTTCCAATCCATCGGCGGCGGTGGTGGCAATGGTGGCTTCAACGTGACGGCCGGTGTTGCTGGTGCGGGGGCAGGTGGCGGTGCCGTCACCGTTGGCCTTGGTGGCGACGGCTCAGGAGGTGGAATCGGTCAATCGGTGACAGGCCGAGTCACAGGCACCGTAAGCACCGGTGGCGCGGACTCTACTGCCGTTCTGGCACAGTCCGTTGGCGGAGGCGGTGGCAATGGTGCTTTTAATGTTAGCGCGTCACTTGCAGGGGCTGGGGTTGCGAGCGGTGCAGTTTCAGTTGGCCTTGGCGGTGACGCAGGTACGGGCTCGACGGGTGGCGCTGTCAATCTGACGACTACAAATACGATTGTAACTGTCGGGGACCGTTCTTCAGGCGTCGTCGCCCAATCCATCGGCGGTGGTGGCGGCAATGGTGGGTTTAATATCTCGGGGACCGGGGCCGGTGCAGGTACTGCAAGCGGTGCGGTCAGCGTCGGGCTTGGTGGAACGGGCGCAGGTGGCGGTAATGGCGGGTCGGTTACGCTAAGGTCCAGTGGGACAATTCTGACGCAAGGCGACTCGGCGACAGCATTCCTCGCGCAGTCCATCGGCGGTGGCGGAGGTAACGGCGGGTTTAACGTCAGCGCATCGGTTCAGGGATCGGGCACTGCAGGGGCTGGCGTCTCGGTCGGATTGGGTGGCAACGGCGGCGGTGGAGGCGATGGCAGCACGGTCGATGCCACATCGAATAATGCGGTTGAAACGCAGGGGGATCAGTCCTCGGGCGTCGTAGCGCAATCCATCGGTGGCGGAGGCGGCAATGGTGGGTTCAACGTAGCCCCGGTTCTGTCGGGCGCAGGTACAGCCAGTGGTGCGGTGAGTGTAGGACTGGGTGGTTCAGGTGATACCGGCGGCAATGGCGGCATTGTCACGCTGACTTCGAATGGCACCATCCTGACGGATGGCTTCGCCTCAAGTGGGTTTGTTGCGCAGTCGCTTGGCGGTGGCGGAGGTAACGGCGGGTTCAATGTCTCGCCCACCGTGTCCGGGGCTGGAACGGGCGCGGGATCGGTTTCGGTTGGTCTGGGCGGCTCAGGGTCCGCCGGGGGTGACGGCAGTTTGGTGACGGCCAGCACAACAGCTAACGTGGTGACCCGAGGGGATGCTTCGGTGGGTATACTCGCGCAGTCCGTTGGTGGCGGCGGTGGTAATGGTGGCTTCAATGTCTCACCGGCTTTGGCTGGGGCCGGCACCGGATCGGGCGCGATCAGCGTTGGCCTGGGTGGGTCCGGTGGCAGTGGCGGCACGGGGGGTGTTGTTGGCCTGACGGTTGCCAATAGTGTTCAAACCGAAGGTGCGCAGTCCAGCGCAGTTGTGGCGCAATCAATCGGCGGCGGCGGCGGCAATGGCGGGTTCAACGTTTCTGCTTCCGTCGGTGGCGCAGGTACGGGTTCTGGCGCTGCGGCAGTTGGCTTGGGCGGTCGCGGAACTGGTGGCGGTGACGCCTCGGCGGTCACGGCGAATGTAACCGGGAATCTGATCACGCAAGGTGAAACCTCCAGCGGTCTCTTGGCACAATCTGTCGGCGGTGGCGGCGGTAATGGTGGCATGAACGTCTCGGTTGCAGTGGCCGCGGCGGGCACTGGCTCGGGTGGGGCATCCGTGGGTCTTGGTGGCGCGTCCGGTACCGGCGGCAACGGAGGCACAGTTGAAGCCACATTGAACGGAAACGTCTCGACACAAGGCGATGAATCCGGCGGGGTGATCGTGCAAAGCCTTGGCGGCGGTGGTGGCAATGGAGGTATGAATGTCTCGGCCACAGTCACTGTCGCAGGAACCGGCAGCGGTGGTGCGTCTGTTGGTCTTGGTGGCAGCGGTGGCGACGGGGGCGACGCGGATACGGCCGAAGGCACGGTCGTTGGCAATGTTATCACTACCGGTGACAATTCTGGCGGCGTCTTGGTGCAATCTGCTGCGGGTGGCGGCGGCAATGGCGGGCTGAACGTATCAGCAGCCGTGAACATCTCGGGGACCGGGGGCGGCGCCGTCGGGGTTGGCATCGGTGGCTCGGGTGGCGATGGCGGTGCTGCGAGCGCGGCGACGGGTTCGGTCACCGGCGATGTCACTACAAGTGGTGAGAACGCGACGGGCGTTCTGGTCCAATCCGTTGGCGGCGGCGGCGGTAATGGCGGCGTCAACATCTCGGGCGCTCTGAGCATCGCACGCACTGGATCGGGTGCGGCAGGTATCGGCGTGGGCGGCTTCGGCGGCAGTGGCGGGACCAGCGGGGTAGTCGACAACACGTTCTCGGGCAATGTGAGCACCTCGGGTCCGCGGTCGGCAGGTATTATCGCACAAAGCCTTGGCGGAGGTGGCGGCAATGGCGCCACAAACATTTCCGGGGCCATTTCTGTAGCCAGCAACTATTCCGGCGGTTTGGGGATCGGCGTCGGCGGCTTTGGCGGGGACGGTGGTGCGGCAGATAACGTCACGCAGCGGGTCACCGGAGATGTCATGACAACCGGTGATGACTCGGTCGGCATTCTGACGCAAAGCCTCGGCGGCGGTGGTGGCAACGGCGGCACCAACATCTCGGCAGCGTTGTCTATGTCCCGATCAGCCAATGCGGCGGTCGGCATCGGTGTGGGCGGTTTTGGCGGCGGCGGCGCTGATGCCGGCGCGTTGGTGCAATCGACAATCACCGGTGGAGTAACCACAACAGGTGATCGCAGCACCGGGATCCTGACACAGAGCCTTGGCGGCGGTGGTGGCAACGGCGGCACTAATATCTCGGCCTCGTTGGGTATCAGCCAGGAAAATGGCGGCTCGGTCAGTCTGGGCGTTGGCGGCTTCGGTGGCGGGGCGGGTAACGCTGGTGAAGTGAACAGCACATTGCGCTCAAGAACGGACAGCAGTGGCACAACTTCGGTGGTAACCACTGGCGTAGACAGTATTGGTGTCATGGCCCAGTCGGTCGGCGGCGGCGGCGGTAACGGCGGTCTGAACGTTTCTGGCGCTGTCAATCTCACCGGCAAATCCGGTGCAGCGGTTGCCCTGGGACTTGGTGGCTTTGGTGGCGGTGGTGGCAATGCCGATGCGGTCACGTTGGATGTTCAAAGCGATGTAGTGACGGCGGGCGACGGATCGCATGGTCTGTTTGCGCAAAGCCTTGGTGGCGGTGGCGGCACCGGGGGCGTGAATATTTCGGGCACTCTGGCGCTGACTAAACCATCGGGGTCGGACACGATCTTTTCGGTTTCAGCGGGTGTTGGCGGCTTTGGCGGGGCTGGCGGTGACGCAAGTGACGTCGATCTGGACTATACCGGCAATGTGCAGGCCGTTCCGATGGTCGAGCAATCGGATGGAACATTCGCTGTTGATGAAAGCAAAGGAGCCAGTGGCATCGTTGCTCAGTCGCTTGGCGGCGGCGGCGGTGACGGTGGTACGAACGTCTCGGGCGGCCTCGCGATCAGCGGCAAACCCGGCGCAGGCCAGACAGATAGCAGCAAATCCTACGCGGTTGTCGTGGGCGTCGGGGGCTTTGGTGGCGGCGGTGGAGACGCCGGAAATGTCGATGTGAACATTGGCGCAGGCAGTACGATCACAGCTCACGGCACTGGCCAATCCGGCCTGCTGGCCCAATCCGTTGGCGGCGGCGGTGGCAACGGTGGTCTGAACGTGTCAGGCGGGATCGTATCCGACAGCTCTCTGATCGTGGGCGTCGGTGGTTTCGCAGGCGATGGCGGTCAGGCCGGAGACGTCACGGTCACCTCGCAAGCGGATATTACGGTTACAACGAACCCGGACGATATATCGATCCCCAATACAACGACGTTCGAAGACAAACTGCGTGATTTCCTGGGCGACTCGATCGTAGATGAGACCGAGGAATTGGCGTCGAACTTCGGGTTGGAACGCCTGTTCATCGACATGGGTGTCTTCAACGAAGAAAAGCCGGATACTGACGGTTCGGCGGGTCTACTGGCGCAGTCCATCGGCGGCGGCGGCGGCAATGGCGGTCTGAATGTCTCGGGTGGAATCGCGCTCAGCAAAGATGGCAAGATCCCTTCGGTTACGTTTGGCGTCGGAGGCTTTGGCGGTGACGGCAATGTCTCGGGCAATGTGGGCGTCAATCACGCGGGAACTGTGTCAGTCGCCGGCAACTGGAAACATGGAGTTTTGGCCCAGTCGATCGCAGGCGGCGGTGGCAACGGTGCATTGAATGTGACCGGGCAGCTGAACTATGGCGACTCCAACAACTCGGACGGCAAAACGGATCTGAGCATTGTGGGCGGCCTTGGCGGCCACGGAGGTACTGGTGCGGATGCGGGTGACGTGTCGGTCACTCAGACCGGCAACATCGCAACAAATGGCTATCACGCGCGTGGAATCTTTGCCCAGAGCATCGGCGGCGGCGGTGGCACTGGCGGCATCAATGCAACCTTTGTTGGTACTAAGGACAGCTCACCGATCGCGATGGGGATCGGCGGCTTTGGCGGCGGTGGCGGCGATGCGGGTGACGTGACCGTCGCGCGTGGCACAGCGGCCCTTGCTGCGGGGACAATCACGACCGATGGCGTTGGATCGCACGGTATCGAGGCGTCGAGCATTGGCGGCGGCGGCGGCGATGCCGGGATCAACGCAGTTGTGGGTATCAGCAAGACCACCGGCAATCAAAGTAACGGCGGCACCGGCGATTCCACGGATCGCAAGACACCGACCAATACCGGCGTCGATGACTCGGTCATCGCCAACTACAACGCGGTTTTGGATGAGCTTGAAGGCAAGGTGAACCCTGCAGATTCCTCGGGCAACAAAACCGGAGTGTCGGCGGTGGTTGCCATCGGTGGCGATGCAGGTACGGCAGGGGACGGTGGCGGGGTCGATGTTGACCACTATGGTGATATCGTCACCTTGCAAGATGGCAGCCACGGTGTGTTTGGGCAATCCATCGGCGGTGGCGGCGGCAACGCCGCCTTGAACCTCGGCATGACCTATGAGCTTGCCTCCGACGCGACCAACAAAGGCTTTGGCTTGGCTATTGGCGGCGGCACGGGTGAGGGCGGCATCGGTGGTTCGGTGGATGTGCGCAATACAGGCGACATCGCGACCTCGGGCGCAGATTCCCATGGTCTGTTTGCGCAATCCGTTGGCGGCGGCGGCGGCAATGCTGGCTACAATTCGGCATCGACGTCGGTTGATGGCGGCAATGTAAACATCCAGATCGGCCGCACGGGTGGAACCGGGGGCAGCGGCGGGGACGTCTATGCCAGCTCGAACGGCGCGATCAGCACGACGGGCAACCGGTCTTATGGCTTCTTTGCACAGTCCATCGGCAATGGCGGGGGTAACTCGTCATCAACTTCGGTCAGCATCGGCACCCCGAAATCCGGCGACAGCAAAGGCAACAAAGCCAGCCTGTCAGTCGGGCTTGAAGGCGGTACGGGTGGCGCGGCAGGCGATGTGACTTCTGTGGTGGCGGGCACCGTCGTCACGCAGGGCGATGACGCACATGGCGTATTTGCGCAGTCAGTTGGCGGCGGCGGAGGCAATGGCGGTAAGGCCAGCAACTCGGCTGGCAAGGGCACGTCAATTGCCTTGTCCATCGGTGGTACCGGCGGCACCGGAGGCGTTGGTGGCACGGTGGACGTGACCAACACTGCCCAGATCGCAACGTTCGGAGATCGCTCGATTGGGCTGATGGCGCAATCCATCGGTGGCGCAGGCGGAACTGGCGGCATGGTACAGGCCGGACAATCGAACCTCGATACCATCAAAGCTGTGGTCAACCCGTCCACAGTCGGCACCACAGCATCGATCAACATAGGCGGTACAGGTGGGGACGGTATGACCTCGGACATCGTGACCGTTGTGAGCGACGGAATAATCAGCACAGCAGGCACCATGGCCCATGGTATCTTTGCGCAGTCCGTCGGAGGCGGCGGCGGCATGGGTGGTGTCGTGGAAAACCGCATCATCAGCCTGCGTAAGGAGATTGGAAACACCGCGACATTGTCCATCGGCGGCAACGGCGGCTCGGGTGCGATGTCGGCGGCGGTATCTGTGACCAACCGGGACGTGATCCTGACCACGGGCGACAAGTCGGTTGGTATCTACGCGCAATCGGTCGGCGGTGGCGGCGGTGATGCACAGCAGGTTCGAAACATTATTCTGGGCCGGTCCTCGGAGGGGTCTACGACAAACGCGATCCTTATTGGTGGCACCGGCGGCACCGGTGGTTCTGGCAGTACAACCACTGTTGTGAACGAAGCCGATGGTACGATCGTGACCGGCGGAGCCGAAAGCCACGGTATCTTCGCGCAGTCTGTCGGCGGTGGCGGCGGCAATGGCGGATCGACAATCTCGGTCGATGGTCGCTATGGCGGGGCCGAGGCGAGCACTCGGCGGGCGTTGCAGTTTGGCCTGGGTGGCTCGGGTGGTTCCGGTGGAACCGGAGGCAACGTGGCCGTCACAAATGCGGGTACGATCATCACCATTGGTGCAGGTGCGCATGGCATCTTTGCTCAATCCGTTGGTGGCGGCGGCGGCAATGGTGGGAGTTCGATTACAGGGACGCTGCGGCTAAAGACTGGGGACAATAGCTCTCCGACCGCGCAGTTGAACATCGGTGGTTCGGGTGGCAGTGGCAATGCTGCCGGAAACTCGGTTGTCACCAATACCGGCGACATCCGCGTTGATGGCGAAGGGGCCTACGGTATCTTCGCACAATCCGTTGGTGGCGGTGGTGGCAATGGTGGATTAGCCGTTGCGATGGATGTGAATGACCTCAAAAACACCATGACCGGCCAGTCATACTCGAAGATCGCCATTGGCGGTTCTGGTGGTGACGGGGCGGATGGTGGAGATGTCACGGTCAACCATACCGGTACGATTGTCGTGAACGCTGAAAACGGGTTCGGTATCTATGCCCAATCCGTAGGTGGCGGCGGCGGTAATGCGGGATATTCGGTATCGTCGCCCTTGGTCTCGGCGCTGGACTACACGATCTCTCATGTGTTGGGCGCGCGAGAAGGGACCACCGGATCGGTGGGAACCGCGACTGTCAATTCAACCGGTGACATTCTGGTGAATGGTGCAGGCAGCGAGGCCATCTTCGCACAATCCGTCAATGGCGGCGGCGGCAACTCTGAAACATCGGTCGACTTTACGACCGCGACGGCAAGCGCGGGTGGAACCGGCACTGTTTATATCAGTGACATCTCGCTGGGCGGTGATGATGTTTCGGGCACGGCGGGCAGCCAGGTTGCCCAGTCGCACGTCGGTAACATAGCGACCACCAGTGACCGCTCGACAGGTCTGATGCTGCAGAGTGTTGGCGGCGGTGGTGGCACATCGGCCAACAACATCAGCCTTCAGGATGGCGACGGTATCGAGATTGATGCGCGCCTGGGCGCGATTGATACGAATGATGCAGCAGGTGGCGATGTGTTCGGCAGCCGGACTGGCGATGTCGGCACTGATGGTGCGTTTTCCTCTGCAGGTACGGCGCAATCTATTGGCGGCGGCGGCGGTAAGCTGGTGCTCAACAGCACGGGCACGGCTGATACCAACAGGTTTGCTTCGGTAATCCTGGGGTCCGATCCAAGCTTCCGCAACAGCGGCGGTGATATCGATCTTGATCTGAATGGAGATGTCTTCACCAGCGGTGACCGGTCCTTTGGCCAAAGCGTTCAAAGCATCGGCGCGGGTGGTGGTGAAGCTGTCGTTGCTGGTCTTGGAGGCGTCGATGTGACCCTCGGGGCTCAGGACGATTCAACTGGAGATGGTGGCAACGTCGATTTCACCAATACCGGTGACGTAAACACAAGTGGTACCGGATCGCATGCGTTCGTGATCCAGAGCATCGGTGGCGGCGGTGGTCTTGTCACGACAGACCTGGACCCCAGCCAGGTGACCGTAAATCTGTCAGCTGCAAATGGCGGGGACGGCGGGGACATTCTGTTCTCGCAAACTGGTAACACGGTCACCAGCGGAGAGAACGCGATCGGTGTCGCCGCGCAGTCGTTGGGTGGTGGTGGCGGCATCGTCGATTCCATATTCCGGGGTGCCGCAGGTGGCGCCGGGTCGGGCGGTGCTATCGACATGACCCTGACCGGCAATGTCTTGTCGGTCGGCGACGGTGGCATTGGTGTCTTTGCACAATCCGAAGGCCGTGACGGTGCAGACGCCATTATGCTTGGGTTCGATGGTGTTGTCATGGGCGGCACCGGGCAAGCGAACTCGGTTGCCTCGATCATTGTCGAAGGAGGTACCGACAACACGCTGACCCTATCAGAAGACACGGTGCTGATCGCGGGCAATAACCAACTGGTGAACGGCGGCGATGGCAATGAACAAATCACGCTGTCCGGACGCGCGCTTGGGAACCTGAACCTTGGTGACGGGACGAATGGCCTGACCGTGGAAGATGGTGCAACCTTCTATGCATTGGATACCGTGAATCTGGGCGACGCCGGGCTCATGCAGGTAGATGGCAACTTGGTTCTGGGCGCAAATTGGGGCGTCGACGGAGGTCTGACGGCTGCTGTTCAAGCGGATGATTTTTCCTTCACCGAAAATGTCAGCCAGACCACGAACGTGACCGGAAGTCTGGCCTTTGGCGGCACTGCGACTTCAACGTTCGACGTGTATTTCCGAACCACTGGCATATCGGGTGGAGACAGCGATCTGATCAATGTCACCGGGGATGCCACCATTGGTGGTACATTGGTGCCGCGGTTGAACACGCTCGAACGCGCGTTGCCGCTTGTCATCATCAATCCCGATGGAACGGCCGCAGATGCTGGCACGACCATCCAGGACACTGTGGTTCTGGATTACTCCATTGGTTTGAACGGGGCGACGTCGGACGGCAGTTCGATCGATCTGGTGATCACACCAGACTATTCGACGCCCAGGATGAACTCCAACCAGACCGCGATCGGTGACTATATCAATGATGTCCTGAACGGGCGGGGAACGTCCGACCAGGGCGAGCTTTTGGCGCTGATCGGGAACATGCAATCCGAGGCCGATGTGATCGCGGCCATTAAGAGCTTGTCGACAGCGGACTACGCCGCAGATGCGGTGGATGCGTATTTTGGCACGCGGGTATTCGCGGATACGCTGCAAAACTGCGAACGCTACACCAATTATCAAGCCGGGGATGATCCGCGTAACTGTATCTGGTTTACCGGCGGCCGCTATTTCTTCGACCGCGAGCAGACCGGGATTTACAACGATCTGAACGTCAATAACACCAATTGGTCGGCGGGTGTCCGGCTACCGGTGGGGGATGAGTTGTATGCAGGGTTTGCCTTGGGCTACGATCAGATCAGCCTGCAGAACGGATCGCAATACAATGCATCCGGCGATCGGTTTAATCTGGGTGCATCGCTGACCAAATACACAGGCGCGTGGGAGTTTGCGGCCATGCTGTCGGCAGGTTGGTCAAACTACGATACAAGCCGTGCAGGTGGGATCCGGGGCGTTTTGCCCAATGGCACTATTGTGGACACCGTTGGTGTCAGCGAGATCAAGCACAAGATGAACCACCAGAACCTGCGGCTCAGCCTGGCGTATGATCAAAGACTTGGCGCTGGTGGAGCGTACCTGCGCCCCGAACTGGCCGTCGATGCGACGCGGTTGGCGACGGAAAGCAATGGCGATGCCACTTTGTCAGGTATCGTCTTGCAGGACGACAACGAGATGATCTATTCGCTGACGCCGTCGATTGAGATCGGGACCGAGCAGATCCTGAGCGCCTCGCAGAAACTGCGTGCGAGCCTGCGCGCCGGTGCCATCCTCTCGTCTGACGACACGGTGTCGGTAACCGCTGGCTTCAGTGGGGCCAGCGCCTCCGACGGAGGGTTCGTGAATACCAGCTATATCGGTGACGCCCACGGCGTCGTGTCCGCGCGGTTGGGATTGTTTGCTTTGGATGACAGCAGCTTTATCAACCTGAGCCTGGACCATATGTTTGGAGACTCAACCGAAGCCCTGCAGGTTGGCATTGGCCTTGGGATACAATTCTAGTTTATGAGGAACAGCAGTATGAAAACTTGGATCTACGCTTTGGTGGCGTCGTTCGGTTTGACAACTCAACTTGGCGCACAGGAAAACGAAGCGCCATTGTGGTCGGTCAACTGCAGCAATCAGGTCAACGGAACTGAACTGATTTGTGAAATGACCCAGACCATTATCTTAACCGAGAATAATCAAAGGCTTGCCTCGATTGCGTTCGTCAAACCTGCCGGCAGAGACGAGATCGAAGCGGTGCTGACACTGCCATTTGGCCTGCTGTTCTCTGAAGGGCTGATTGCTAAAGTGGATGATGCCGAGATCGCGCGGCTGGATTTTCTAACCTGCGAAGCACAGGGTTGTTTTGCCCGTTCTCCTGTTTCTCAGGACTGGATGTCAAAGATGCGCGCTGGCAATCTGTTGAGTATTGAAAGCGTAAACCGGGTCGGCGATCCGATTTCCTTTGGTTTCGATCTGGCGGGATTTAGCAGAATATCCGATATGCTGCCGTGATTGCCTGGCCTTCCTTCCAGAAGGCCGCGCAGGCCTTCTTGGTCAGCAACGCGTAGAAGGGTCTGACCAGAGCGTTCATTTTGTGATTGCGCTCGCAACGAGCGGAGGCTGCGGCGTAGGGCTATGTGATGGCTTTGGATTTCCGAAATGCGATCGTTCGCGCCGACTAGTTCTCAGAGACACTCCCGGTCGGCGATGTCGAGGGTGCGGTCCAGAATCGCCAGCCCTGTCATCAGGTCGTCTTCACTGATGTTGAGCGGTGGGGTCAGGCGGATCACGTTCGAGAAGAAGGACAGGTAGAGGCCTTCGTTCATCGCAAAGCTCATCATCTCGCTCATGGGTCTGGCGTCTTCGCCTTTGGCGGCAAACGGCACCAGCGGTTCGCGGGTGTCGCGGTTCTTGACCAGTTCGATCCCGTTGAACATGCCCTTGCCGCGAATATCCCCGATCGAGGGGTGTTTCTTTGCCAGCTTGCGCAGTTCGGCGCGCATCTTCTCACCCATCGCGGTGGCGTGGGCCAGCGTGCCTTCTTCCTGCATGGCTCGGATCGCGGCAACGCCAGATGCGCAGGCCAGCGGATGGCCGGCATAAGTCAGGCCTCCGGGCAATGGGTAATCGCGCAGCCAGTCATGCAGCTCGGTACTGACGGACATGGTGCCAAGCGGCACGTAACCCGAGTTGATGCCCTTGGCCGAACAAATGATGTCCGGCTGAACACCCCACTGATCGACGGCGAACCATTTTCCGGTCCGGCCAAACCCGGCCATGACCTCATCCGCGATCAGTAGGATGCCGTATTTTTCGCAGGTTGCCTTAATAGATTGCAGATATCCGTCGGGTGGCACGATGATCCCGTTTGTGCCGACAATAGGTTCCAGAATGACAGCGGCCACGGTGTTGGGGTTTTCATACATCAGGATTTCTTCCAGATGCGGCCCGCCTTGGGCGACCGGGCACTGGGCCGGGTCTTTGTGGCCCGTTGGTAACCGATAGACGTAAGGATCAAGCATCCGCACGATGCCCGGCATATCGGCGCGGGTCAGATGGTGACGTGGATCGCCCGTCAGCGACAGCGTGCCTCCGGTTGCTCCGTGATAGGAACGGTAGCGGGCAATGATCTTTGTCCGACCGGTGTAATGCCGCGCCAAACGGATCGCGGTTTCATTGGCGGCGGACCCTCCTGTTGTAAAAAAGGTTGATGAGATGTTGGCAGGCGTGATCTCGGTCATGATTGCCGCGAGTTCTGATCGAACATCCGAGCCCATGGCCGGGCCGATATAACAAAGCTTGTCCGCCTGATCCTTAATCGCTTGTACGATCTTGGGGTGCTGATGACCCATATTGGCGTTCACAAGTTGGCTTTGGAAATCGAGGTAGCGTTTACCTTCGCTGTCCCAGAACCAGCTGCCCTGCGCGCCGGTGATGACACGCGGGCGGCTGCCCTGTTTAGACCAGCTTTGCAGATAATGATCCGCGTGCATGTCTTTGACCCATTCGGGATCATGGGAGGGGTAGGCGTTGCTGAAGTCTTCCATAACAGGCCTCTTGGCGTGCGGGGTTGGGATCAATCGATGATGGTTACTGGCTGGCCCAAAGCGTCTGCATCAGGCGTGACGCCAAGGCCGGGGCCTTCGGGTGGGGCGATGCGGCCGTTCCGGCGGCTAGGTGCATTCGGATCGAGACGCGGTTTGACATAGTGGGACAAATCGCAGGTATTCATGATGCCGCGCGCTGGGGTTGAGGCTGCAAGATGCAGCGAGGCGGCCGTCGTAACATCGCTGCCCCAAGTGTCCTCGATGCACATCTGCGTGCCAAGCGACAGGCAGAGATCGCGGATTTGACGCATCGTCGAAAGGCCGCCCATCTTCGACAGTTTCAGCGCGGCAGCATCCATGCAGCCAGCGCGGTGTCCAGCCAGTATCGAATGAATGTCACAGGCACTTTCGTCCAGCTTCATCGGCAGACCCGTGGCTGCTCGTACATGGGCGCATTCCTCGATCGTGGCGCAAGGTTGTTCCAGCATTATGTCCAGATGCGAGACAGCGCGGCCAACTCGTGTGGCGGTCAGCGTATCTGACCCGCAGTTCCAGTCTCCATAAACCAACGGGCCATCACCCACAGTCTCGCGCACCTGAATCAAACGAGCAACGTCGGCTTCCCAGTTGTCGTCCGCGCCCAGCTTCACCTGAAACTGTCGCATGCCCTGATCAAAGGCATCGCGCGCCATGCGCGCCATTTCCTCTGGTGTGATACAGGTGATCGAGTGATACAGCGGCAAATCCGCGACCGCCCGCCCACCGAGCAAAGCGTAAAGCGGTAGGTCGGCTGCCTGTGCGGTCAGGTCCCAAAGCGCTGTATCGATCGCTGACTTGGCGTAGCCATGCCCGATCAGATGCTTATTAAGGCGCTCCATCAGCGCTTCGGGACCAACCGGGTTAGCGCCGATGAGAACGGGTGCCATCTCTTCAAGTGCTGGAACCACGCCCTTGGCATAGGCGGGTAAATAATGCGGGATCGGACAAACCTCTCCCCAGCCCGATGCGCCGGTGTCGGTATCCAGGCGGACAACCACTGAAACCGTCGTATCGCAGGTCTTGCCCTCAGCCATGTAATAGGTGTCATGCGAGGTCAACGGGACTTCCCAGGCGGTGATGCGGGTTATCTTCATCAGGCGGTTTCCATCAGGCGCAGGATTCGTAGGTTGCGACAGGTGGGCCAAGGCTGTCAAAGTCCGGCGTCACCCCAAGCCCCGGAGTATCTGTGGCATAGAGTTTACCGTCCCTTACTGTGGGGCCGCCAATCCCGGTGTTTTGTGTGTTGTAGTTCATCAGATCGGTCGAGTTGATCAGCATCTCTTGGGGTGTTGAGGCCGCAAAATGGGCGACCGCAGCGGTGGTGATCTGCCCGCCCCATGTGTCCTCGGAGACAACCGGAATACCGTGATCAATCAGGAAATCACGCACCCGGCGGGCTTTGGACAGCCCACCAAGGTTTGAAATCTTCAGACAGCAAATTTCGGCACCCCGATCGTTTACAATACGCCGGGCCATGTCGATCCCGGTCACACATTCATCCAGCTTCATCGGTTGCTCGGCTACGCGGCGCACCTGCTGGCATTCGTCATAGCTGTGGCAGGGTTGTTCAAGGATAAAGTCCAGATCTCGGGTTGCCCGGGCCACACGGATGGCGTTGTCAACGCGCCAACCCTGATTGGCGTCTGCCATCGCCTTTTCACCGGGCTTCAGCAGGGGCACGCCTTCGCGGATACGGTCGATATCGGTCACCCAGTCGCCACCTACCTTGATCTGGAACTGCCGGTATCCCGCTGCGCGGTGCTGCTCCATCTCGGCGATGGTTTCTTCCAAGACAAGCTTTTGCGGCACAACCCGGTATATCGGCGCACCATCGGTGAGTTTGCCGCCCATCAGCATCCAAACAGGTTGTCCGGTGGACCGTCCCAGAATATCCCAACACGCTGCATCAAAGGGCGCTTTGGCGTAGCCGTGACCTTGGACCGTGCCATCCATCAACCGTTCGATCTTGGACAGCTGGCGGGGATCTTCCCCCAGCAAGCGCGGGGCGACGAGGCGGGCAAAGGCCTCGACGCCTTCGGAATGGGCGATCATGTAGTTCTCGCCGCATGGGGCAAACTCGCCGCAGCCCTGTAGACCCGCATCCGTGTCGATCACCACTACCGAAGACATCGACGTTGTGATCGCGTTGCCCGCGCCCCAGCCGTATGATCCGCCGACATAGGGCAGGGGGGTTTTGAACACACGGATACGGGTTATCTTCATGGCGTCACCATAGGGCTTCCGCGATGGCCGATGCTCTGGTTTTCAGATCACGCCAGTTCACGAACTGCGTCCGTGCGTGGGCGTTCGGATTTCGGATCATAGGCTGCTTCGCCGAGGACACGCCCTTTGCGGGGTACACCAGCGATAACTACTTCGATCTCTGTGCCCGGAACATTCACGTGTGGCTTGACGTAAGCAAAGGCGAGGATTTTGCCGACGCTGTGGCCATAGGCGACCGAGGCTGTTGCACCGACAACCTCGCCTTTGATCCGAATAGCCTCGCCCCCATGACCATCTTCGACCCCATCCGGTTCGATCTCCAAATAGGCGCAAATCCAAGGCATCTCGCCCGCCTCAGACTGAGCGGCACTGGCGCGCGTTGCTTCGACACCCAGATACTCTTTGTCCAGCTTGAAGAACCGGCTGACATTGGCCTCTGGCAGCGTGACCTCGTTGGTCAGTTCTCCAGCACCGGGGAATGCTTTTTCCATGCGCAGGCTGTTCATCGCAAACGAGCCGTAGTTTTCGATGCCAAATTCCTCGCCGGCAGCCCACAGTGCGTTGTAGACGTCAACGCAGGCTTCATCCGGCATGTGGAATTCCCAACCCAACTCGCCCGCATAGGACATGCGAAAGGCCCAGACCTTGTGCCCCGCGATGGTGATTTCCAGAGCCGACAGCCAGCGGAACCCGGCGTTGGACAGGTCCGCGTCGGTGCATCTGGCCAGCACCTCGCGGGAATTTGGCCCGTTCAGGGACAAAGCCGACCAATCTTCGGAGAGCGTTTTGACAAAGACTGTCTCTCCCGTGAGGTTCTGGTTCAGGTGATCGACAAGGCGTTGTTCGAAGAAGGCGGCACATACAAGGTAGAACCGATCTTCAGCCATGCGAACGATGGTCGTCTCAAGCTCGATCCGGCCTCGGCGATTCAAAAAGTGGGTCAGCGTGATCGAGCCGTCTTTTTGCGGCATCTTGTTGGCCGTCAGACGGTCAAGATAGGCATAGGCATCGGGGCCTGAAACTTCGACTTTGGTGAACGCGGTCACGTCCATGATACCAACACGCTCACGCACGGCTTGGCATTCCAGCGCCACCATGTCGAAGACTTCGTTGCGGCGGAACGAATAGTGGTCACGCTGTTCAACACCATTGCGCGCGAACCAGCGGGGGCGTTCGTGGCCGAAAACCTCTTCATAGATCGCGCCTTTTTCCTTGAGGATTTCATAAAGCGGCGAGGGTTTGATCGGACGCCCTGCAAGGCGGTTGAAATGCGGAAAGGGGATCTCGTGCCGCAGCTTGTAATCCTCATGCGCCTTGATGACCTGCCAGTCTTTCTTGGCATAGCTGCCAAAGCGGCGCGGATCATAGTCACGCATGTTGATATCGGCAGCACCGTGTACCATCCATTTGGCCAGTTCACGGGTCAGACCAGGCCCCCAACCGATGCCGATCTGCGTGCCACAGCAGCACCAGTAATTCTTGACGCCGGGTGCGGGGCCGACCATCGGGTTGCCATCTGGCGGGTGGCTGATTGCACCATGGACTTCGCGGGTGATGCCCAGTTCAGAAAAGATCGGCATCCGTTCCAATGAGTTTTCCAGCCAAGGCATGACACGGTCATAATCCGCCTCGAACAGCCAGTTTTCGTACTCCCATGGGCATTCATCATGCCAGACAGAGTTCGAGTTCTCCTTTTCATAGATCCCGATCAGGCCCTTTTTCTGTTCCATGCGGATATAGCCCGAAACCATCTTGTCATCGCGGATCACCGGCAGCTCAGTTGTCAGGTCTTTGAATTCCGGCACATCTTCAGTGACAAAATAATGATGGGTCATCGAGGTCATAGGCAACTGCAGGTTTGACCATTCGCCCATCTGACGGGCATAGGTGCCGCCTGCATTAACGACGTGTTCGCAGGTGATGGTGCCTTGTTCGGTTTCCACCACCCATTCACCTGCATCGTTCTGGGTGATGTTGGTCGCGCGACAGTGGCGGAAAATCTTCACACCTTTCTGACGGGCCCCAGCGGCCATGGCCATAGTCACGTTAGAGGGATCAACGTGACCGTCATCTGGCGTGTAAAGCGCGCCAATGACACCGTCGAGGTTATAGTAGGGGTGCTTTTCAGCTATAAAATCAGGCCCTACCAACTCGATGTTGAATCCCAGCGCTCGGCCAACTGATAATGTGTGGCGCAGCCAGTCCATCTCATCCTCGGTATAGGCCAGACGGAATGAACCGCAGCCATGCCATGTAACCGCCTGACCGGTTTCTTCCTCAAGTGTCTTGGAGTAAAGGCCAATGTTATAGTCGACCATTTTGCCCAGCCCGTAGGAACTGGTGGAGTGAGTAATCTGACCAGCGGCATGCCAGGTGGAGCCCGAAGTTAACTCGGCCTTTTCCAACAGCACCGTGTCTTCGCCCCAACCTTCATGGCCCAGGTGATACGCCAGTCCGCAACCCATGACGCCACCGCCGACAACGACGACCTTTGCGCGTGCAGGCAGTTCCTTTTTAGACATCGCAACTTCCTGTTTCCGAGACATGGAATTCTGTGGACTTCCTATTGCTACATATGTACCACTGTCAATGAAAAATGGCACAAATGTACATACCGAGGTAAGCAATGTGCGGTACAGATGTTTCAAGTGGTATTGTGACGCGTACGGATGTTACGAATCCTGACGCGATCTTTTTGACTGAAACACCAGCTCGGTTTGTATCAGGAGAAAAAATATGACTGTCCTGCCAACCCACTCGCTCGAGGCCCGGTACTATACGGATCCTGACATATTCGACAAAGAGATGAACGGCCTGTTGTGCAGAACTTGGCAATACGCAGGTCATGCGGCAGATATCCCAAATGTAGGCGATTACTTTGCGTTCGAAATCGCAGGTCAGAACCTTTTTGCCATTCGCGGACGCGACAATCTTGTCAGGACTTTCTACAACGTGTGCCAGCATCGTGCGCATGAAATGGTGACCGGAACCGGAAATACCCGTGTAGTGGTCTGTCCCTATCATCAGTGGACCTATGAGCTTACCGGCGGCCTGCGGTCTGGACCGAACATCAAGAAAGTTCCCGGTTTTGATCGCGCGAAAATTTGTCTGACCGAAGTACGGACCGAAGACTTCCTCGGGTTCATCTTTGTCAATTTGGACGATAACGCGGCAACGATGGACGAATGGTATCCCGGTGTCCGGGACGAGTTGTCTGAGTTCGTGCCGAACACTAACGCTCTGGCCCCCTTAGAGTGGGTCGAAATTCCTGAGAACTGCAATTGGAAGGTTTCGATCGAGAATTACTCGGAATGCTATCACTGCCCAACTAATCACCCGACCTTTGCCGAAGGCGTGATCAAACCGGAAACCTATGACATTCAGCCCGATGTGTCGGGAGGTTACGTGCTGCGTCACACGACCGAGTGCCAAAGCCTCGAAAAGATGACCTATCCGATTGATCTGGAAAGCAACAAGCATGCGGGCGACTACCAAAGCTGGTTCCTGTGGCCGATGTTCTCGTTCCAATGCTATCCAGGAAATGTTCTGAACACCTATCATTGGCGGGCAAATACAGTGGACAGCTGTACCGTCTGGCGCGGGTGGTACACAGAAGGCGGTCATGAAAGCGACGTGATCCGTGGCCTTGCCACTCAGGATCGCGAAACGACTGTGGCCGAGGATATTCGGTTAGTGGAATCCGTTCACCGCGGCCTGAAATCCAAAGGGTACAAACCGGGACCGCTGGTGCTTGATCCGGCCTGTGGCGTCATGAGCGAGCATTCCGTTGCGAAGCTTCAACAATGGATGCGCGAGGCGATTGAATAACGTTACGTGCTGTGGATGGGCCAGATAAGACATCACCGAAGCCAACGCTGTGCCAAAGGGCACACCCGACCAGAACGACGCGATCGAGCCCCTTGCCTTCGGTGGTGGGCTTGGTTGTAAGACAGGGGCGGCGGCTTTAGCGGAATATCGAGCCAGGACCGACTAAGTTGCAGATCGGTCGTTTCACCTGAGGAGAGAATGATGGACGACAACCTGTTTGAACATGGCCTGAAGCAGCGCAAGTCGACGCTGGGCGCCGAGTATGTTGAGAAGAACCTGGCAGCGGCGGATGATTTTACCCGCTCATTCCAAGAGAACATGACTGCTTGGTGCTGGGGCTTCGGCTGGGGGGATGACACGATCGATCACAAGACCCGTTCGATGATGAACCTCGCTATGATTGGGGCACTCGGCAAGATGCATGAATGGGAAATCCACTGTAACGGCGCGTTGAACAATGGTGTCACCAAAGAGGAAATCCGATCAATCATTCATGTGATTGGCATTTATTGTGGCGTCCCGCAATCTCTTGAATGCTTCCGTGTCGCGCGCAAAGTCCTGACCGAACGTGGGCTACTGGACTGATCAAAGGCTGTGAAGGCTGCACGCGTCACACTTTGGCATAGGCGGCTAACAAATAAATTAACTTGGCTATTTGTTATCACAATTACAAGATTTAAGCGCGTAACCAGGTCTTAGTGCTCGATGGTGCGTCGTTCTATTAAGCGTGATCAGTGGCTGAACCTATTAGAATCTCGGCGAAGAAGCCTTCGTAGCGCTACCGCTTCCAGCAACTATGGCTTCCTCGGCATGTTGCACCGCAGAAATCAATTGCGATGGAAGCGAGCGATGGGAACAGTCGTGTGGCCTATCGACTGTTCTGCTTACGCCAATCCGAGATTGTATCCAGTGCAGCTCGTACAGTTACATCCATGTCCATGTAGCGATATGTTCCTAACCTACCAATAAAGGTCACCGCTTCTTCTGCCATCGCAGCCTGTTGGTACTTGTCAAGGATGTCATCTCCATCGGTGCGGTGGATTGGATAGTATGGAATGTCATCTGGACCGCAGGCGCGGCTATACTCATGAAAAATAACGGTGCCATCATGTTCTTCCCACGGGCTGAAGTGCTTGTGCTCCGTAATGCGCGTCCAGGGCACATCTTCGTCGGTGTAGTTCATCACGGCACACCCTTGTGCGTCTCCCTCTTTTGTGCTTCGTACAAAGTCTAAGGTACGGTATTGAAGCCGCCCAAATTCATGATTGAAATATGCGTCGATCGGGCCGGACCAAAAAACATGATCAAAATCTCTCACGTTGTCGGGACTGAGTTTGGTTTCCAGATGTAATTCGATATTCGGGTGATCGACAATATTCTCGATCATTGCAGTATAGCCGTGCTCAGGCATGCCTTGATAGCGATGCGCAAAGTAGTTGTCGTCGTAATTGAAGCGAACAGGCAAGCGTTTGAGGATTGAAGCTGGAATCTCTGTCGGTTCCTTACCCCATTGCTTACGCGTATAGCCAAGAAAAAAGGCTTCATAGAGCTCGGCTCCGATAAAGCGCAGAGCCTGTTCTTCGAAGTTCTTTGGTTCTTTAATTGATGTATCTGAGCGCTCTTCAATAAAATCGCGCGCTTCATTCGGTGTCATGGTCTTTCCGAAGAACTGATTGATTGTGAGCAAGTTAATAGGCAGAGAAAAAACGCGGCCTTTCGTTGTGGCTTTCACACGGTTCACAAATGGCTTGAATTTCATGAAGCGATTGACGTAAGTCCAGACCTCTTCGTCGTTAGTATGAAAGATGTGTGGGCCATAAGTATGCACCATGACACCGGTCGGGGGATCTCGTTCGGTATGGCAGTTACCGCCAATGTGTTTCCGGGACTCGAACATCGTAATTTTGTGTCCGTCTTCAGCAAGCGCCCGACCGATTACGGCGCAAGACAAGCCAGCGCCGGCCATACCAATGTGCATGTTAATCCCAATCATTACTTTGTTATCTGCGGAAGATTAAGCTATGTAGCCAATAATAAAAACTGGATTTGTGTTTCTATAGGCAGATTATGGGTAACGTGCTATTTGGTGCTGGGGCTGGTGTACCCTCAACTGCAATTCAGTATTCCCGAGCTATTAGAGGGGCAATTTCGCGTAGTCGTTTAGCCGATCACATGGCAAGTATTGGTGCCAGGCTCTCTGGTCGACCAGTGTGTAAGGTGCTTATCCTGAGCGACGGCCGTGCCGGAACAAGTGAGCAGCAATTTGCGCCTATAATGAGATTCCGTCAAACCATCGCGCGAGAACTCGGAGTCCTTTTCGACTTTGGCACATTAGACTTGATTGATGAAATTACAACCGATCAGATTTCAGCCTATAGAGCCGTCGGAATAAAACTGTCCTTTGAAACTCCAGCGCCTGTAGCTGCTGCCAAAGCCGAAAAACTCTTCAAGCGCGCGCGCGCAGTAGACGCACGTTGCATTGTGTTTGATGGAGATGATGATCAGTGCGTGCTTTGGCCACAACTCATCGACGCCTGTGACGTATACATCAAGAAGCACTGTTTTTCTGATCTCAATTCTTATAGAAGATCTTACATCGGAAAAAGCAATCTAACCGATTATGTTGCAAGCACCTATGGCAACGATTTTTCCAAAGATATCATCCCGGAATCTTACCCACTGACGGAAGACCAAATATCCAAGATCGTACTTGGTTGGAATATTGCCCTGGATGACAAGATTTACTCTTTGGCACGCGATATCAACCCAGCCAAACTTCGGTCAAAGCGAAGCGTGGACATCTCTTGCAGGGCAAGTGTTGGGCGCGATCAATGGACGTACGATATGCGGAACGATGCCGTCGAGGCGATCATGGCGCTGCAAGGTAAGTTCAAGGTTCATGCGCCAAAGGACAGAGTTCCTCAACAAGAGTACTACAACGAGATGCTAAACTCGCGGCTTACGGTAAGCCCGTTCGGATTTGGTGAGCTATGCTGGCGCGACTTTGAATCCATGCTCTGCGGAAGTGTGTTGGTGAAGCCGGATATGTCTCATATTTCGACCTATCCTGATCTTTTCGTTCCTGGAACCACATACGTTTCAATTTCTTGGGATTACAGCGATCTGGAAGAAAAATGCACGGCAATTCTGAAAGACCCCGAATCTTTAAAGCGAATGGCTGAGACTGCGCGTACGAGGTTGCTTGATGCAATTTCGCTTGAGACGTTTTTGAGGCGCCTCGAAATAACACTGAAAAAATCTGGCTTAGTCGGTGATGTTATATGCACTCTCGATAAGCCAATTTGAGCTTGCCTTCGAAGAATAAAACTCTGTGTTGTAGGCTTCCGCCAATTGTTGTGGCGAATTGACGGGCTACATTGCTTAATCGATCTGTTTTTGGCGCCTAAGCCGGGTCTGGCACTTCACCTTGCCAATGGTCCCCCATCGCGACGATGCATGAAGTACCGTTGGCGTAGTTCTGAACGATCATCCAGTCTCCGCTTGTGCGTTTGACCCAAACCTCCAGCATTGTTTCGGGATCGCGCAAACCCATGCCCTGACGTTCGGCTCCCAGAACCTGTTTCAGTGTCTGTGCCATCCGCGCGCTGTCATCACAGCTGACATCCGCCATTTTAGACTGCGCAGTAGAAGGCACCGCAAGGCATAGAAGAAGAAGGCTGGCATGAAGACGGGTCATAGGTGAAGGTTAGTTCTTTCTGCGCTCAAGCGTAACAGTTTTATGACGCCCTGTAGATAAAACTCGCGCAGAGTCCTGCGAGAAACGCCACACACTGCAGAACCAGGCAATCATCGCGCCTGTCACAAATCTTTCGCATAGATGTAAACGAAACGATTCAAAAGCGTCACGAAGCTTTTGTTTTGACGTTCTATCCGCCTCGCAACGATGGGGGCGATATGCTGAGAATTGAAAAGCTGACCAAAAAGTTTGGTGACAAACGGGCCGTGGATTCGGCGAATATCGTCGTCAACAAGCCAACCATGATCGGGATTATAGGCAGCTCCGGGGCTGGAAAATCCACGCTTTTGCGCATGGTCAACCGTCTGAGCGATGCAACGACCGGCACAATTACTTTTGAAGGCGAAGAGATTTCTGCGCTTCGCGGTGCTGCCAAACGCGAATGGCAATCGCGCTGTGCGATGATCTTTCAGCAGTTCAATCTTGTACCGCGCATGGATGTCGTCTCGAACGTTTTGCATGGCACGCTGAACAGGCAATCGACCTTTTCGACGATGTTCAACCTGTACCCGCGGTCGGATATTCATAAGGCGATTGAAATTCTGGATCGGCTAGGCATTGCCGAGCAAGCACCCAAGCGAGCCGAAGCCTTATCAGGCGGCCAGCAGCAACGCGTCGCCATCGCCCGCGCATTGATGCAGGACCCGAAGATCATTCTGGCGGATGAGCCGATCGCTTCGCTAGACCCAATGAATGCACAGGTTGTGATGCAATCGCTGCGCGCCATTCACGAAGAAGACGGCCGCATGGTCATTGCTAATCTGCACACATTGGATACCGCACGTCGCTACTGCGACCGGGTCATCGGAATGCGTGATGGTCGGATTGTGTTCGACGGCACCCCTGCGCAGCTGACCACGGGCGTAGCGCGCGACATCTACGGTGCAGGTGCAGACTTTTCCGAGGCCGCAACCTCGACCGAGATCGAAACACTGGACAGGCCAGAGGTCCGCGAAGCGGAAGCCTACGTCTGAGCCAGTTTCCCCCGCGTCCGTCGCGGGCCACCTTCATCTAACCGAACGGAGAAAATGATGAAAAAGACCCTCGCACTGGCGTTTGCCGCCACGACCGTTTTGAGCACTGCTGCTCTTGCCGAAGAAATCACCGAGTTTCGCATTGGCATCCTCGGTGGTGAAAATGCCCAGGACCGCATGAACTCGTACCAGTGTCTTGCAGACTATACCTCTGAGGCGTTAGGAGTTGAGACCAAGCTATTCGCCCCGGCGGATTACAACGGTGTGATACAGGGCCTGTTGGGCGGTACACTCGACATGGCATGGCTGGGTGCCTCTTCTTACGCAGCCACCTATCTGCAAGACCCCGAAGCAGTTGAGCCCGTTCTGATCAAGGTCAATGTGGATGGTTCAATCGGGTATCACTCGATTGGGTTCGCCCGCAAGGATAGTGGCGTCACCTCACTGGACGACATGAAAGGCAGAGTGTTTGGGTTTGGTGATCCGAACTCGACCTCAGGTTATCTGATCCCCTCGATCGAAATCCCGCAATACAAAGAAGGTATCACCATGGAGTCGGGTGAGTATTTCGGTGAGGTCAAATTCACTGGTGGCCACGAGCAGACGATCGTCGCTGTGAATAATGGCGACATTGATGGTGGTGTGACCTGGGCCGATGGTCAGGGTAACTGGGAAGATGGATACAATTCTGGTGCCCTGCGCAAAGCGGTTGACGCAGGTCTTGTCGACATGAACGACATGGTCCAGATCTGGAAATCGAACGTTATCCCCGAAGGCCCTGTGGTTCTGCGCAAGGCGTTGCCTGCCGATGTCCGTGCGACCATGACAGATCTTGTCGATGGCCTGCACGAGCGTGACCCCGATTGCGCTTATGGTGTGGCGGCAGGCGAGACGCTGGGTTTCCAGCCGGTATCGCATGACACCTACATCTCGATTGTTGAGGCCCGCAAAGCCAAAATCGGTGGCTAACGCGCGCACATGACGTTTCCGGCAACCCATTGGGGTTGCCGGTCTTTATTCATTCGGGGCTAGGGATGGCAGATTTATCAATCGGTGCGGCGCCAGGCGGCGTCGAGACCATTCAATCCAGCTATATGGCACAAGTTCACAAGCGCAGGCTTTATGGTGGGCTGACGTTGCTGATCTTTGTGGTCCTGATGGTATCAGGTTTCAACATTGCGGATTCCCGAAACGCGGGTGGGTTCTGGGACGGATTGCATCAGATCGGTGATTACCCGACGGATGTGTTGTCTGAAGCTTGGGAAAAGCGGGCCGATCTGCCTGGCCTGATCGTGAAGTACTTCCCTGCACTGGTTGAGACGGTGAACATTGCCGCAGTTTCCACGTTGATCGGGGCCATCGGTGGTCTGATCCTGTCGCTTCTCGGCACACGCGGGCTGGCGAAATGGCCGGGTTTAATCCCGGTCTTCCGGCGTATCTCGGATGTAATGCGCGCAGTGCCGGAAATCGTTATCGCGCTTGTGCTGATCTTCGTCCTTGGGGGCGGTCCGGTGCCGGCGATGATCGCTATCTCAATCCACACCGCAGGGGCGCTTGGTAAAATGTTCTCGGAAGTATCCGAAAACGCTGACCTGAAACCGGTTGAGGGGTTGGCTTCGACCGGGGCGACTTGGTCGAAACAGATGATGCTGGGTATCCTGCCACACGTCGCGCCAAACTATATCAGCTACACGTTGCTGCGATTTGAGATCAATATTCGCGCTTCTGCCATCCTCGGCTTTGTCGGCGCGGGAGGGTTGGGTTACGAACTGCGCAATGCCATGGCTTGGGGTCCGGGTCGTTTTGACGAGGCCGGCGCGATTTTCATCCTGCTATTCAGCACCATCGTATTCTTCGATCAGGTGTCCAGCCGCTACCGCAACCGTCTGACCGAAGGGCAGGGCCAATGACCACAATTGATTGGAACTTCGGGCTGGACGGGGCCAAGCTTGACGCCGAAAAGCTATTTCAGCGTAAACGATTGATCGGCTTTAGCATCCCTGTCGTGATCCTCGTTTATCTCACCTACATCTTCTTTGCCTTCGACCTGCCGGGCCTTGCGCAACGTGCCAATCTGGACAACGCCGTTACACTGGCTTCTGATAGCTGGTCACACAAAGTGCATGTCACACGCAATAACCGGTCCGGCCAGGTGACCTATGCTGTTGAGGGCGAGCGTAAGGGCACTTATCCCGAAGGTCAGCGCCCCGATTGGGTATCGGGTGAAGAGGTGACGACGATCGATCTGGGCCGCAATCATATCGTGCGGTTCCTGCCTGACAACCGGACCGAGATTGAAATACCCGACTTCCAGCTGATCGAAGTGCAGGCCAAGGGACGTCGCCTGACGACAAATCTGCCCTCTGAACTGCCCGACTGGATTTCCGCATCTGAACGGCGTGTTGGCGTCACAACGCCTGAGGGCCGGATCACCATGACGGGCGCTCGGACTGAAGTGTTCAACTATTTCCCGGGTTGGGAGTTGTTCTGGTTCACGCTTGACAGTCCCTACCACGGCCATGGGCTTGGTGAAATCCTGTTTGGCGCGCAGATCGATCCAAGCCGTTCGAATATCGCAGGCGCAGTCTCTGACTGGTGGAACAACGCGATGTGGCGGCATAAGGATGTGGCCTGGGCCATCGGAGAAACGATCCTGATGGCATTTCTGGGTACGATGGGTGCCGCTATGATCGCGCTGCCATTGGCCTTTCTCGCCGCCAAACGGTTTTCGCCGATCATGTTGCTTCGCGCCGCAACGCGCCGTCTTTTCGACTTTGTGCGCGGTGTGGACGCATTGATCTGGACTGTGGTTCTGGCTCGGGCCTTTGGCCCCGGACCATTGACCGGCGCGTTGGCGATTCTGATTACCGACACGGGCACGTTTGGCAAGATCTTCTCGGAGGCGTTGGAAAACGTTGATCAGAAACAGATCGAGGGGGTGTCCTCGACCGGGGCCAAACCGCTACAGCGATACCGGTTCGGGGTGATCCCGCAGGTTGTTCCCGTGCTGCTGGCCCAGATTCTATATTTCCTCGAATCCAATACACGTTCTGCGACGATCATCGGTGCGATCACCGGTGGCGGCATCGGACTGATGCTGACGCAAGCCATCCAGACGCAGAAAGATTGGGAAGAGGTCGCCTATTACATTGTCCTGATCATCATCATGGTGATGTTCATGGATTGGGCCTCGGGCTGGTTGCGCGGTAAGCTGATCGGGCGGAAAGACTGATGGCGCGGCTTTCAGCGGAACAGACCTTCATTCACCCCGAATGTGAGATTACCGAAAGTACGTTCGGGGCCTATGTTGAAATCGGCAAGGGCAGCCGCGTCGTACATACAAAAATGGGCGACTACAGCTATTGCGATCGTTATGCCGACATCGCCAACGCGAAGGTCGGTAAGTTCGCCAACATCGCCGCGTTTTCGCGGATCGGCGCGACTGATCACCCGCTGCACACGGCGTCCTGTCACCATTTCCTGTATCGCTCGAACGATTATTGGGACGATGCGGATCGGGACGAGGTGTTTTTCAGTCACCGCAAATCCCGAATTGTCCATATCGGGAACGATACATGGATTGGCGCAGGCGCGATGATAAAGCCCGAGGTCACACTGGGTGACGGGGCTGTTGTGGCTGCGGGTGCCTTGGTGACGAAGGATGTAGACCCCTACACAATTGTTGCCGGTACACCTGCAAGACCCTTGCGACTGCGTCAGCCACGACACATCGCCGATCGGTTGATCGCATTGGCCTGGTGGAATTGGTCTCATGACAAGTTGCGGATAGCGCTCGACGATTTCCGTGCTCTGACGGCGGAAGCGATTCTGGAGAAATACGAGCCTTAACTCTCAAGGGTCAGTGTCACCCGGTCTCCGACGAACCATGTTCGACCAAATTCAACCGGTTGTCCCTGTTCGTCAACATTCACTCCGGATGATCTAAGCAGCGGATCACCTTCTGAAACCTGCAGATGCAGAGCTTGAGTGGCCGTAGCGCGCGTGGCCGTCAACCGGGTTGAGGCCCGAGTATAGTCAGTGACGCCCGACCTGTTTAACGCCTCGGTAACGCTGCTGGTCTCTTGCAGCGCAGCAGTGATGCCAGGCAGGCGCTCAAGGGGAAACATGCTTTCAAACACGGCAATCGGGTGCCCGTCCGCCAATGAGAGGCCGTGATACGCACAGATCTGATCACCGGGTGAAACGGTCAGTGCGGTGGCCTCGCCCTCGGTCGCTGCCCGTTCTTCAACATGAAGCACCCTCTTTTCTGGTCTGCGACCAGCAGCGATGAGGTTTTCATGGAATCGCACCCGCGAGCCGATGGGGTAATCGGTGGGCGTGGCTGCCACGAAAGCGCCCGCGCCCCGGCGCGTTCGGATTAGGCCCTCATCCACAAGGGCCGAGATGCCGTGACGCACCGTATGGCGGTTCACACCGAACCGCTCTGCCAGTGCCGCTTCGGTTGGCAGCTTATCACCCGGGCCATAGCGCCCTTCGGCCATATCGCTGCGAAGTGCGTCGGCGATGGCCTTCCAGATCGGGGTTTTGGTGGGAGTGTCACGCAAGTTTCACAAAATTCCTCTGTCTGACGGCGGCAAATATGATAAGATGTGTATAGTTGTATAGTATATGGAAAAGTTGTCGAGATGAAAGACACTTTTGATGAAAACGCGGAGCGGAAGGCTTGGATGAGCCTGCTGGCCAAAGCGCCGGAGGGACGCGTGGCCGCCCTGTTGGATGCAGCGATGCCTCGCCCCGGCTTCACATGGCTGCGTGCTCCTGAGATTGGCAGCACCATGGTTCGGGCTCGCGCAGGTGGGACTGGTGCGCCGTTCAATCTGGGCGAAATGACGGTAACACGCTGTGCGCTGACGCTGGGAACGGGCGAAGTCGGACATGCCTATATGCAAGGCCGTCGGAAAGAAGATGCCGAAGTCGCCGCGCTGGTTGATGCACTGATGCAGACAGATGTGTCTGATCTGTTGCGAATAAAAGTGCTGACCCCTTTGCGAGATGAGCTGACCAATGCAAAGGCCGCGCGTGCCGCCAAAGCCGCAGCCACTAAGGTTGATTTCTTCACCATGGTACGAGGAGAGGATTGATGCAGTCAGAAGCCCTGATCGGCGGTTTCAAGGATCCCGCGATCCAATCTGCCCACGCCTTTCGCAGCGTGATGGAAGCAATGGCGCGTCCCGGTACCGTGCAAGAGATTTCTGGCGCAGTTCCTCCGGCCCCAATGTCACCAGCAGCGGGTGCGGTGTTGTTGACGCTTTGCGACACTGAGACGCCCGTTTATCTGGCAGGTGCGCTAGATTGCAACGCCGTACGCAGCTGGCTTGCATTCCACACCGGCGCACCGCTGACCGGCCCGTCGCATTGTATGTTTGCCATTGGTGCGTGGTCGGATCTTGGACCATTGAACGCATACCCGATCGGGACGTCTGAATATCCGGATCGTTCTGCCACGTTGATCGTGGAATGTCCCGAACTCATCGCTTCAGGGGCGACACTGACAGGTCCGGGAATCAAGGATAAATCCGCGCTTTCATTGCCCGAGCTTGAGGCGTTTCAGCATAATCAGACGCTATATCCACTGGGGCTCGACTTCATCTTCACGAATAGCAGCCGCCTAGCGGCTCTGCCAAGAACGACCGAGGTGTCCTGATGTATGTCGCAGTAAAAGGTGGCGAGCGTGCGATTGAAAATGCCCACACTTGGCTTGCCGAAGAACGCCGAGGTGATACCGATGTGGCGGAACTGAGCATCGCGCAAATCCGCGAACAGCTTAGCCTGGCGGTCAATCGGGTTATGGCCGAAGGCTCGTTGTTCGATCCTGATCTGGCCGCGCTTGCGATCAAGCAGGCGCGCGGCGATCTGATCGAGGCCATCTTCTTAATCCGCGCCTATCGAACCACGTTGCCACGCTTTGGCGCATCCGAGCCTGTTGATACCGGGGCAATGGCTTGTGACCGGCGCATTTCGGCAACCTTCAAGGACTTGCCGGGCGGGCAGGTGCTTGGGCCGACCTTCGACTATACTCATCGCTTACTGGATTTCAAACTGGCTGCTGATGGTGAGGTGCCCAAAGCCCCAGCGCGCGAAGCTGAACTGGGTGATGTGCCGCATGTCACGGACTTCCTCAATCGCGAAGGCCTGATCGAGGAAGCGCCGCATGACGATACGCCGCCACCTGATCTGACCCGCGAGCCGCTTGAAATGCCCGCCGATCGCGCCCTGCGCCTTCAGGCGCTGACCCGCGCGGATGAAGGTTTCACCCTCGGTCTGGCGTATTCCACACAGCGCGGATACGCGCGCAATCACGCCTTTGTTGGAGAGCTTCGGATCGGGTCCGTTCCGGTGGAAATGGAGATCCCTGAGCTCGGCTTTGCCATCGAAATCGGTGAAGTCGTTCTGACCGAATGTGAAACGGTTAACCAGTTCAAGGGCTCCAAAACCGAGCCGCCGCAATTCACCCGAGGTTATGGGCTTGTGTTTGGTCAGACGGAACGCAAGGCGATCTCGATGGCTTTGGTCGACCGTGCGCTGCGGTGGGAAGAACTGGGTGAGGATAATGTTGGCGCACCTGCTCAGGATGCCGAGTTTGTTCTCTATCACGCGGACAACATTCAAGCGACGGGGTTTCTAGAGCATATCAAGCTGCCGCATTACGTCGACTTCCAGTCTGAACTGGAACTGGTGCGCAAACTACGCCGCGAGGCTGGCGCGAATCAGGTGCAGGAGGCTGCGGAATGAACGCCTATAACTTTGCTTATCTGGACGAGCAGACCAAGCGGATGATCCGCCGTGCAATTCTGAAAAGTCTGGCGATCCCGGGCTATCAGGTGCCGTTTGCCTCGCGCGAAATGCCCATGCCGTATGGCTGGGGTACGGGCGGTGTGCAGGTCTCGGCCGCTGTGTTGACCCCGGATGACACGTTCAAGGTGATCGATCAGGGCTCGGACGATACCACAAACGCGGTCTCGATCCGCACCTTCTTTGAACGCACTGCAGGGGTTGAAACAACCACAACGACAAGCGACGCCTCCGTCATTCAGACCCGCCACCGGATTCCCGAGGAGCCGCTGCAAGAAGGTCAGATCCTTGTCTATCAGGTGCCTATCCCCGAGCCGTTGCGCTTTCTCGAACCACGAGAGAGCGAAACCCGCAAGATGCACAGCCTTGAGGAATACGGGCTGATGCATGTGAAGCTGTACGAAGATATCAGTCGTCACGGGCATATCGCGACGTCGTATGCTTACCCGGTGAAGGTCGAAGGCCGCTATGTGATGGACCCGTCGCCAATCCCGAAATTCGATAACCCAAAGCTTGGTGATATGGCTGCGATCCAGCTGTTCGGAGCTGGGCGTGAACAACGGATCTACGCGCTGCCACCCTACACGCAGGTTGTCTCACTGGATTTTGAGGATCATGCGTTTGAGGTGTCCAAGGCCGACCAAGCCTGCGGCTTGTGCGGTGCCGAGGACAGCTATCTGGACGAGGTAATCATCGATGACGCGGGTGGGCGGATGTTCGTCTGCTCGGATACCGATTATTGCGAGGCGCGCCAGGCGGCGGGTCACAAAGGAAAGGACGCCGCATGACACCTTTGCTGTCTGTTCGGGACATCACAAAGCGCTATGGCCCAAATATTGGCTGTGCCGATGTGTCATTCGACCTCTATCCCGGTGAGGTCATGGGGATCGTTGGCGAAAGCGGGTCAGGTAAGTCGACACTGCTGAATTGCATGGCCGGGCATCTGACCCCGGATGCCGGAGAGGTTGTGTTCGACACCCGCGCAAAAGGTCCGCAGGACACGGTAACGATGTCCGAGCCCGAGCGCCGGATGCTGAGCCGCACCGATTGGGCCTTTGTCCACCAACATGCACGCGACGGGTTGCGCATGGGCGTCAGTGCCGGTGGGAATGTAGGTGAACGGCTGATGGCCGTTGGAGAGCGTCACTATGGCGACATACGTGACAAGGCCACGGATTGGCTTCAACGAGTGGAGATCGATGCCTCCCGTGTGGATGATCGCCCGACGACCTTTTCGGGCGGGATGCAGCAGCGCCTGCAGATTGCACGAAACCTCGTGACCGGTCCTCGGTTGGTGTTCATGGATGAGCCAACGGGCGGTCTGGACGTGTCCGTTCAGGCGCGGTTGCTCGACTTGTTGCGTGGGTTAGTTCGCGACATGGGCTTGTCGGCGATCATCGTCACGCATGATCTGGCCGTGGTGCGCCTGCTGGCAGATCGGTTGATGGTGATGAAATCGGGCCGCGTGGTCGAGGCAGGCCTGACCGATCAAGTGCTGGATGACCCGCAACACGCCTATAGCCAACTTCTTGTCAGTTCCGTTTTGCAGGTGTGAGCAATGATTGAGCTTAACAACGTCTCAAAGACTTTCACTCTCCATAATCAAGGTGCGGCCGTGATCGAGGTGCTGAGCGATGTATCCTTCTCGGTCTCTCCGGGCGAATGCGTGGCACTGACGGGCGCGTCGGGGGCGGGCAAGTCCACCCTCATGCGTATGATCTATGGCAACTATCTGGCCCGAAGCGGAGAGATTCGCATCGGTGATGTGGATATCGTGCAGGCAGAGCCTCGGACAGTTATCGCACTGCGCCGCGAGGTTCTGGGCTATGTCAGCCAGTTCCTGCGTGTGGTGCCGCGCGTGCCCACAGTTGATGTCGTGGCCGAGCCTTTGCGCGCGGTGGGCATTTCCGCTGCTGACGCGAAGGCGCGCGCCGAAGCCTTGTTGCAGCAACTAAACATTCCCGAGCGGCTCTGGACCCTTTCACCGACTACCTTCTCGGGTGGTGAACAGCAGCGTGTCAACATCGCACGCGGGTTCGCCCATTCTTATCCCGCGATGCTGTTGGATGAGCCGACTGCCAGTCTGGATGCGGCTAATCGCGAGGTTGTTCTAAGGCTCATCGAAGAGGCAAAGGCGCGTGGTACTGCAATCATCGGCATTTTCCATGACGAAGCGGCTAGGGCGCGCGTTTGTGATCGCGAAATCGACGCCAGTCAGTTTTCACCCGAGGTCGCGGCATGACCCGGGGTCGCCTCATCGCTGTGGTTGGCCCGTCGGGGGCTGGCAAAGACAGTGTGATGCTAGGGCTTTGTGACTTGTTGCCCGATTTGCATTTGGTGCGCCGCGTCATCACCCGGGCACCAGAGTTGGGCGGGGAAGACTATGACGCCGTCGAAATCGCCGAATTTGAAGAAATGGCAGCGAATGGTGCCTTTGCGGTGCATTGGGTTGCTCATGGGCTTTGCTACGGGATACCGGTTGCCGTCAAAGATCGGCTGAGTGATGGCGCAGACTGTCTGGCAAATTTCTCGCGCAAAGCTCTGCTCGAGGCCGCAGAAAATTTCCCGCGCTTCATTGTCCTGAATATCACGGCGAAGCCGGAAACTCTTGCACGGCGTTTGGCGACTCGCGGCCGAGAAAGCGATAGCGAGATTGCAAATCGGCTTGCTCAGGCAGAAAAACCCTTGCCCGATGGGTTGGACGTTATCACCATTTCCAACGATGGCCCACTGACCGAGACGGTTGCGCGCGCCGCAGGGGTCCTTCAACCAGCGAGCGCGTACCGATGAATAAGCTCGAAACGCCCATCAATGCGCTCGCCGCACAAGGCAATTTGGTCGATGACGAAGGGCTCGGGCAAGGCTGGCAAATGGCGGCGCAGCGCCTCGGTCCATACAGGAATATCACCATTCGGCAGCCGACCTGTCAGCGTCATGTGAAACCGAAACTCGTCCATCACATAGGGATAACCCCACTCGATCAACAGTGCGTCTTGACGTGGGCTCAACCTTGCACCGCGCCGCCGCTCAAGTTCAGCCTCATTGGTTGGGGCGCGAAACGGGTCAAGCTCACGTACACAGGCCGCAGCAATTCTTTGCAAGCCGCTAACTTCGCCCTGTGGGGTCAAGGCGAGAAACCGGCCCAGCCTCGTCAGACCCAGCCCTTCACAGCTCGAAGGCGCCAGGCCAGCGGCCATCTCAGACGCCGCCGCTTTCAGGGCTTCAAGCGAATAACCTCCGGCCAGTTGAAAGGGTGGTTTCAGCGTTCCGTGAAAGCCGTATTTGCGCGGTGTCATCGTAACGTCATGCAAATCGGGCAGATCGGGCTGAGGCACCTCGCAGCCCTGCACGACATCCCATCCCAGCCAGCGCGCGCCGAACTGTTCCAATGGTCCTTCGGGCGGCACGTAGTAGATTGCAAATCGAGAGTATGACATGAATTCCCCTTTTCCCGCGCCCTCTTTGGCAAAGGCTTGTGACAGCGATATGTCAGATAATCTGTGCCTTGCGAATGCCCAGCTTGTGATGCCCGATCGGGTAGTAACCGGTTCGGTGACAATCGAACAAGGCGTCATTTCCGTGATCACCGAAGGGGATCATGTTCCGACCGGCGCAGTCGATTGTGCAGGTGATTACATCCTTCCGGGACTGGTCGAGCTGCACACCGACAATATCGAACGTCATATCGAGCCTCGCCCGGAAGTGGACTGGCCTCATCTTCCGGCCCTGATCGCGCATGATAGCGAGCTGGCTTCGACCGGAATCACAACCGTGTTCGACGCCATGCGAGTAGGTTCCATTCACAGCGGCAAGGGCCGTTACATCGACTATGCCCGCAAACTGGCGGACGAACTGTTGTCGGCGCGCGCCGCAGGCTATTTCAAGATCAGCCATTTCCTTCACCTGCGGGCTGAGATCTGCTCGGAGACACTGCTTGAGGAATTGGCGACCTTCGGGCCGGAAGACAGGGTTGGCATTGTCAGCCTGATGGACCACACGCCGGGTCAACGTCAATTCAGCGATCTGAGTGCATTGAAGACCTATGTCGCCAAAAAGCGCGGTATGACCGACGCCGATTTCGTTGCACATGTCGAGAACCTGCGTGGTCTGCAGCAGCGTTTCGGAGAAAAGCACGAAGCCGGTGCAGTGATCGAGGCCGCCCGTCTTGGCGCCGCGCTGGCCAGCCATGACGATACCACGGCGCAGCATGTCGAAAAATCGTCCGAAAATGGTGTGGCTTTCGCCGAGTTCCCAACCACGTTCGAGGCGGCCGAGGCCTGCCGTACCCGCAACATCGCCGTCATGATGGGTGCCCCGAATCTGATCCGTGGCGGCTCGCATTCCGGCAATGTCGCGGCTGAAGATCTTGCAAAGGCCGATCTTCTGGAAATTGTGTCTTCCGACTATGTGCCCTCTGCGCTACTGCTGTCGGCTTTTCACCTTGCCAGTGTTTGGGACGACCTGCCTCGTGCTGTGGCCACGGTTACACGTAATCCTGCAATGGCTGTCGGTCTTGATGACCGTGGCATCCTGAATGTGGGTCTGCGCGGTGACGTTCTGCGTGTGCGTCGCATGGGTCAAACACCAGTTTTGCGCGGTGTCTGGAGCCAAGGCAATAAGGTTGGATGAGTTGTGATTGGTTGAATCAAACTTGCCAAACAGAACATGGCTGGCGGCCGAAAGCTCGCGGATTATCAGATGGGATCTGCGCCCTTGCTCCGCTTGATTTTTCTGGACCCGCATCTTGATAAACTGATGTCGTGCCAGAACATTAAACTCGTAAAGAATATGGTTACTTTTTTACCGCACTTTCTCCTGTAACGCAAAATGCGGGCAGCAAGTTCCACGATTAACTGACTGGAAATTTGTTGCTTATCTCAGAGTTGAAATCAGGAGCTTTAGCGGGATGAGGGCATGGTTGTCGGTTGTGATAGCCACTATTATTTTGGCGGGCTGCAGTCAGGATTTACAGGGAACCAAGTCCTTTGATCCCGGGGCGACACCAGCCCCCGCCCCCTTATCGGGGGGGAATAACCTGAAGGGAAATGTCGCACGCACTGAATTCGCTGAGTTGGTGCGAAGGTCTGTCGCGACATCGCCCACCACCGCAGCCGGAGCCGCCAGCGTTCTGGCTTCGAAATCCCGCATTGATGCCGAGCAAGGCGCGTTCCTGCCGCAGATCGAGGCCGAGACATCCCTGACGTCCGATGGGGATACAGTACCGATCCTGCGGCTTAGCCAGATCATCTATGATGGTGGCAAAGTCTCGGGTCGTGTGGGTTTGCGTCAGATTGAAGCCCGGCAGACCTGGTTAAACGAATTGTCAGAGCTGAGCGCGCTGAGCTTCGAGGCCATCGAAACCATAATTGATCTGGATCGAAATCGCCGCCTCGAAGAACAAGCCCTGCAGAATCTGGATCGTACGGACGTTTTGGTCAACGACCTCCAGTCCCGTTTTGATGCCGGGGCGGGGTCGGTGGCGGATTTG
The DNA here is from genome assembly GCF_057221175.1 of Ruegeria sp. HKCCD3925. Taxonomy (NCBI): domain Bacteria; kingdom Pseudomonadati; phylum Pseudomonadota; class Alphaproteobacteria; order Rhodobacterales; family Roseobacteraceae; genus Ruegeria; species Ruegeria sp. HKCCD3925. Next base: position 358,811 of record NZ_JBWVBI010000002.1, on the reverse strand, counting down.
CTGGCGGGGCAGGGGCGGAAGTCTAATGCCGAGACAGAATTAGCGCAGGCTCAGACGGATGTGGAACTGGCGACGGCAACATGGGTCGAAGTCTTCGGAACGCGACCCGGTGCTATTCCGACCATCCCCCCCGCACCCATTCTGGCAGCGGCCACCTCGCAGCAAATGGTTGCACGCAGCCCGCGTCTGCGTACTCAGGTCGCCTTCAGTCAAGTGCGTGAACAAGAGGTCGTGGTTGCCGAACGAGCGACCCGCCCAACACTCTCTGCGATTCTTGAGACAGATTTCGACCAGGGCAGTATCGACGACGGTGTGCAGGCCCGATTGGGTGTAACGGTCCCGATTTACCAAGGGGGATCCGCGCGCGCCAATGTCGAAACCGCAAGGGCGAATCTTCAACAAAGCCGGGCTGATGAAGAAGAATTGCGGCGCGAGTTGCAACGTAATCTCTCCCAGGCCTTGGAAGAGACCAATTCAATCCAGCGACGGCTCGCCACAGCCCGGCGCGCTGTCGAGATCAATGAGCAAGCGCTGGATGCAGCTCGTGGACAGTTTGATATCGGGCGCAGCACGCTGGTACAGATATTGGATGCGTTGCGCGAGTTGAATCTTGCGCAGGTTCGGGTGATCCAGCTTGAGGCTCAGGCACGTCGTGCAGAATATGCCGTGCTGGCGGTCACGGGCGATATCCTGGACGCGTTGGGTGTTGCACAGCCGACCGATCCAACCTTGTGATATCCGTCGTGAACCCGACTGCGACTAACCCGCTGAATACGCACCTCCGACTACTGACAGAGCATTTGGGTCTCGGTTTGTCCGAGGTGGATATCTTTCGGGTGTTCTCGGGCGATGAAGTCGCCTAGGCCGTCAGCGCAGTGGAAGCGGTGGGCTACAGTCAGGTTTTGGGAAAGCGCGGTTACTCAAACTGGACCTGTACTTGTTTCTGGTCCTGGCGTTTGCCCCAGATGTTCAACCTTTAGTGGTTCTGGATCGAGAAGACACCGACGCTTTCTTGCGATCGATGTCAGCACCGGATTCAGCGAACCTCAGATCTGGCGGCGACAGGAAACACGACTGCGCAAGACGCGCAGGATATTGCGCGCATAATGCTCGCGCCGTTCGGACGAGGACCGCTCTGCCCCGCAAGGCCAATGGTTTTGGTCTGCGTTCAGCGATCTGCGCGTGGTCTACATTCAGAATATGTTGGCCGCGATGGTGATAAGTGTGCTTGGGCCGACGACGTCGCTGTTCACCATGGTCGTTCATGACCCCAATCTGCCAAACGAAGTGGTTGATAGCTTACTGGCTCTGGTCGTCGGAGTTGGCCTTGCACTGTTGTTCGATTTCCTGATCAAGAAATTGCGGACACGGTTCATCGATGCAGCGGGAAAACGGGCGGACCTGAAGATCACCGAGCGGCTGTTCAATCAGTTGATGGCGCTTATAATGAAAGCCCGGGGCGGGCAGAATGGACGCATGGCCTCGATCCTTCAGGACTTTGAAGTCGTGAGGGATTTCTTTACGTCTGCCTCGCTGGTTGCTTTGGTCGATCTGCCCTTCCCGTTCGTATTCGTGGCGTGATCTAGGCGATTGGCAGGCCGCGACAGGCGATTGCGATCGCGTCGCGCGCGAGACTTGAGGCTCAGATATCCGGACAAGAATTTGATCTTCCCGACCGTACAGGTGTGGAGGCGGCGTTTCTGGAGGAATAGATTGGCGTGATCCAACCTCTGGTCGAGCGCGGCATCGAAAGTCCGCTGGCGATGATTGACTTGCGCCGGCAGCTTAGCCGCCAAATTGGACAGCTTAGAGAGGCCGGTAGCCGAATACTGATGACTTTGTTGGAACGATGAGCGGAGAACTCTGTCTGATTTCAGCCTGGCCAGAACCAACTCCCAACCAGGCTGTTGATTGAGTCAAAGGCACTCAGACAGTGTTTTGGCCAGATTGCGGATGAGTTGCGGGTACAGATTTACTCCGGGTTCCAGATCAGATCCCAGCGGGTCCATGATGCCGGTTTTAGCTTCGGTGCCGTCGAGAACGGTTGCGACAATTCCGGGGTTGAACTGGGGTTCAGCCATGACACAATCCACACCTTCGTCGCGGATACGCCCCTGAATTTCGGCGATCCTTGCCGGGCTTGGATCGGTCGCATCGCTGAGGGAAATTGCACCCGAGGCCGGGAAGCCAAAGGCATCTTCGAAATATTGATAGGCATCGTGGAACACGATGAAGCTGCCACCTTTGACCGGCGACAGCGTTTCGGCCACTTCCGCAGACAAAGCAGCCATTTCTTCACGCGCAGCTGCCGCATTTGCAAAATAAGCACCTGCGTTGTCTGGGTCAGCCGAAGAAAGCTGCGCCGCGATCGTTTTCAGCCAGATTTCTGCGTTGACCGGAGAGAGCCAGGCGTGCGGATCATGTTCGCCATGCGCGTGGCCCTCATGGTCGTCATGTCCGGCGTGGTCCTCATGATCATCGTGGTCATGCTCATCCGCATGCTCTTCGTCATGATTATGATCATCATGCTCTTTGTCCTCGGCATGATCCTCGTGATCGTGGTCATCGTCTTTTGCATGATCGTCGTGGTCGTCGTGATCATGACCATCATCCTCAGCATGGTCGTGATCGTCATGATTGTCATCCCCATGATCTTCGTCGTCGCCATGGTCATGCGCTTCGAACAAAGCACTTTCACGGAAATCGAGCAGAACCGTTCCGTCCGACTCAAGCAACACCGTAACAGTCGCCCCGTCGCTGAGCGTCTCGACAGCGCCTTCCATCCACGGGGTCAGGTCCTCGCCAATCCAGAATACCAGATCTGCCTCTTGCAGTGCGGCTGCTTCTGACGGACGAAGTTTGTATTCGTGTGGCGAGGCACCGGGCTGCACTATCAATTCAGGCGTTCCTACCCCCTCCATCACCCGGGCCACGAGTGAGTGAACGGGTGCGATGTCAACCGCAACCTTGGGTGCATCCGCCATGGCGGTTCCGCCCATCAATGCAGCGGTAATCGATAGTGGGAGCAGCTTTCTGGACATCAGACCCTCTGTGTGATTTTATAACGTTACGAGCGGCATATATGATATGGTATAACATGACAAGTGAGATGCACTCCATTTCGGTTGGTGAAGATGCGCTGGTAGGATTTCAGGAGCATGATCACAAGAATTGCGTCGAAACGGCGTTGGCCACAGCGGATGCTCGGTGCAGGGAAGAAGGGTTGCGGCTAACCCCTGTGCGGCGAAAAGTTCTTGAAATGCTGTTGCAAGATCACAAGTCGCTTGGGGCTTACGCTATACTTGATCGTTTGCGCGAAGCCGGTTTTGGCTCGCAGCCGCCGGTGGCTTATCGCGCGCTGGATTTTCTGGTCCAGTACGGGTTCGTCCATAAGATTGAACGTTTGAACGCCTTTGTGGCCTGCTCTCATCCCGGAGAGGTCCATTCCCCGGCCTTCATGATCTGCAGAAAATGCGACGCTGTCGCCGAAGCTCAGTCGGCACCGTCCAATGGCGTCCTCGGCGCAGCCGCGCGCGCGGCGGGTTTCGAAATCGAGCGAACCGTTGTAGAAGCCGAGGGACTCTGCCCAGACTGCACCGAGAAGGCGTAGACATGACCCTGATCACCGTTGAAAATCTCAGCGTGCGTTATGGCGCGAATACCGTTCTGCGCCATGTCGGCATGACGATTGAGGCTGGTGAAATCGTGACGATCGTTGGTCCAAACGGATCGGGAAAGACCAGCCTGTTGCGTGCCGTCATTGGCGCGACCAAGCCTGCGGAAGGTAAGGTTACACTGAAGCCTGGGCTAAAAATCGGGTATGTCCCCCAAAAACTGCACATTGATCCGACCCTGCCGATATCAGTCGAAAGATTCATGCGTCTGACGGATCGTGTCTCTAGGCTTCAATGTACAGAAGCGCTTGAAACTGCTGGGGTGCCGGATCTGCTAAAGCGCCAAATGTCGCAATTGTCAGGCGGACAGTTTCAGCGCGTTTTGCTGGCGCGAGCGTTGATCAATCGGCCCGACGTTCTGCTTTTGGACGAAGCCACTCAGGGTCTCGACCAACCGGGGTCGGCGGCGTTTTATCGTCAGATCGAGGAGGTCCGGCGTGAAACCGGATGCGCCATACTGATGATCAGCCATGAATTGCACGTGGTCATGAGCGCGTCTGACAGGGTGATCTGCCTCAATGGTCATGTGTGCTGCCAAGGGTCCCCCGCAGTCGTAGCCTCGGCCCCGGAATATCGGGCCCTGTTCGGAACGGGTACCGGAGGCGCACTGGCCCTTTATCGCCATGATCACGACCATGATCACGATCACGGTCACTGTGAAACCTCTCAGGAAGCCGCAGAATAATGCTGGATGATTTCATGACGCGCGCGACGCTTGCAGGTGTTGGCGTTGCTTTTGCTGCGGCACCACTGGGGTGTTTTGTTGTCTGGCGTCGAATGGCCTATTTCGGGGATGCCACCGCCCATGCGGCAATCCTGGGTGTCGCTTTGTCGCTGACGTTTCAGTTGTCCGTCTTTACTGGGGCGCTAGCTGTTGCGCTTGCAATGGCACTTACCGTGACACTGTTGTCCGGACGTGGCTACGCGATGGATACACTGCTGGGTGTTCTAGCACATTCTGCACTTGCCTTCGGTCTAGTCGCCGTATCGTTCCTGTCCGGTGTTCGCATCGACCTGATGGCCTATCTCTTCGGTGATATTCTGGCGGTGTCACGCACCGATCTGGTTGTGATCTGGGGTGGCGCAGCGCTTGTAGTGGCCCTCATCGTATGGCGCTGGTCGCAGCTTTTGACGGCGACCATGAATGAAGAGTTGGCTTATGCTAGCGGCTTTGACCCCAAGCGAGAGCAGTTGATCCTGACGCTGTCTCTGGCAGTTACAGTGGCCGTGGCGATAAAGGTCGTAGGTGTTCTACTGATTGCTGCAATGCTGATCATCCCGGCGGCGGCTGCGCGCAGCCTGGCCAGATCTCCGGAAGCGATGGCATTGATTGCGGCGGCGATTGGCGCATTCTCCGCAATCGCCGGGCTACGGGCTGCTTACATGTTTGATACGCCTGCAGGGCCATCCATTGTTTGTGTTGCTGCAGTAGTGTTCGCGTGTTTCAGTCTGATCGGATGCCAAACGCGGCGTGGAGCCTAGGGCATCTGCAAAGATCAATGCGGTCGCGTCGACACGGTCACGAATTCAATTTCGTCTGACAGGATGACCCGTACCCCATGTGGGAGCTTGGCGTCGAAGCTGAGCGTATCACCTTCTGACATCTGGAACTCTTCGGTCCCACAGCCATAGATGGCGCTGCCTTCAATCATGTAGATGAAGACGTAGCCTTCGTGCTGATAGTTAGGCAACTTGCGTTGGTCTTGTTTTGAGATGCGGATGCGTGCGGATTGGAATGACCCGCTAGGCCCGCTGTGTTTGCCGAGCAGTAGATAGTCATGGGCATGGTCTGGTGTGATACGCCGCGACGGCAACCCGGTTCCCGCATGAACGTGATGCACATCCGAGGTCGTGTCGGTATGGCTGAACATCGCCATCAGAGAGACAGATAGTGCATCTGCCAACGCGTGTAAGGTACTAAGGGACGGCGAAACATGACCATTTTCGATTCGGCTGATCATGGGCGCGGAAACCTTTGACTGCGCAGCAAGTTCGGTCACCGTGAGCTGACGTTCCTGTCGCAAACGCTGCAGGGTGCGCCCGATCTCAAGTTCTGGTTCTGTTTTCTTGTCCTGCATCGGGCCGCTTTGACATTCCTTCTTCCAGTTAAAGTAGCTGTGGCCTGAATTGCAGGATAGTAAAAGTGTGTTCTGACAAAAAACAAGCTTAGCTGAGCGATTGGCGCAAAACTGCGCCAATGCGATGAAGGCAGCGGTGTTTTGAACTTATTTTCCTTTCCAGACCGGATCACGCTTTTCAGCGAAGGCTTTTGCGCCTTCAAGCTGATCCTCGCTGGAATAGAGGATATCGACGGTGCGCAGCTGGCGCTTGGTGATGCGGTTCATGGCGTCCTGAAATTTGCTGTCTTCAGCTTCGCGCACGACCTCTTTGATCGCAGCATAAACCAGCGGAGGACCCGAGGCGAGCAGACGCGCCAATTCCCAGGCACGATCCATCAGTTGATCGGCAGACAGGACTTCATTGACCAAGCCCCAACGCCGACCTTCTTCGGCATCGAACCAGCGTCCAGTCAGCAATAGCTCCATCGCGATGTGGTAGGGAATGCGTTTGGGTAGCTTGACGCTCGCCGCATCTGCAACGGTTCCGGATCGAATCTCAGGCAGGGCAAAAGTTGCGTGTTCAGCGGCCAGGATCATATCGGCGGAAATCGCAAGCTCGAGTCCGCCACCACAGGCAATACCATTGATGGCCGCGATGACCGGTTTGTTCAGATCGCGTAACTCCTGCAAACCGCCAAAGCCACCGACACCATAATCTCCATCTACGGCATCGCCTTCGGCGGCTGCCTTCAGGTCCCAGCCAGGGCAAAAGAATTTATCACCTGCTCCGGTCAAGATCGCGACGCGCAGTTCGGGATCATCGCGAAACTCGGCAAATACCTGCCCCATGATGCGGCTGGTAGCTAGATCGATCGCATTGGCTTTTGGCCGATCCAGCGTCACTTCGAGAATTGCGCCGTCACGGCGGGTCTTGATCGGGTCCATTTCTCAGGCCTTTCTGATAAGCGCATCCACCGCCACCGCCCGGGTGGGCGTGCAGAGAAGCGGGTTGATTTCGACCTCGCCGAGCGTTTCGGCATTTTGCATTACATAGTCTTGAACGGCCTGAATGGCGGCAACGATTTCATCCATATAAGCCGCTGGTTGGCCGCGATAGCCTGCCAGCAATGACGCGATCTTTAGTTCGCCGAGAGCAGCGCGAATACTGTCGGATGTTGCCGGGACCAGAAGAGAGGTGGTATCGCGCAATATTTCGGTCAAGACACCACCGGCCCCTATTGTCAGCACAAAGCCATGGGCAGGGTCCCGCACCACACCGACTAGGATTTCAGCCACCGCACCCGTGATCATCTCTTCGATCAGAATCTCATCGGTTCCAATATCCGCTGCCACACCTGTCACATCGGCAGCCTGAACCCTCAATCGTACAGCGGAATGTTCGGACTTGTGGGCAAGGCCGACGCCTTTGACAGCAAATGGCGCTTCCATTTCTTGCGCCGCGCTGAGGGCTTCCTTTGCGCCACGAACGGACCTGTTCCGAGGGATGCGCAAACCATAGGCAGCCAGAGCTTGCTTGGCCTCGGCTTCGAACAGCGTATGCTTGACATCAGACGTACCCGGCAAGCAGACTGGCGCGCTTGCAGGTACGGCGACCTGACCCGCCGCACGCGTGGCAGAAAGGGCTTCGCGGAGACCCATGAAGGGTACCACACCGGCCTCCATTAGGGTTTGTGCTACATCCTCAGGTAGCAATTCGGGCAGGGTAGAAACCACGGCAAAACGCGCACCCGTATCTGCCCGCACTTTTTGTGCTGTACGCGTGGCAGCGGCCCAATCTGTGGGATCGGTGGTCGGGTAATCAACGATCGTGAATGTCAGATCTATGTCGTCGCCAGTCATTCCGGCCCAAGCGTTCGCCATCGCCTCTTCATCGCGCCAGATATAGGTGTGGTAATCGAGTGGATTGCTTAGTGCGACCATCGGACCAAGCGCATCGCGCAATCGGGTTTGCTTGTCTCTGGACAGTTCTGGAAATCTGAGGTCAGTGCCGATCGCCATATCTGCGATCAGGCTGGCCTCGCCGCCCGAGCAGCTGATCGAAGCAATGTTGCCCCCCGGCAAAGGCCCATAACAATGCAACAATTTCAGGGTTTCCAGAAACTCGGGCAGCGAGGACAGGCGCGGGATGCCCAGCCGGTTTAGCAAAGCCTGCGCACCCGCATCGCTCCCTGCCAGTGAGGCGGTATGAGAAACTGTTGCTGCTTGCGCCTGTTCGGATGCACCCACCTTAAGTGCGATCAGAGGCACGCCTTTCCGATGTGCCTTGGCAGCAAGGGCCTCCCATTCGCGGATATCCTTGAAGCCCTCGATATGTAAACCGACGGCAGTGACCCGTGGATCATCGATCAGCGACATCGCGATCTCAGCCTGACTGGTCTGCGCCATGTTCCCGCAAGTCACCATATAGGCAATCGGCAGAGCTCGTTTCTGCATAGTCAGGTTGATCGAGATGTTGGAGCTCTGGGTCAGAATGGCAACGCCTCGATCTACTCGAGCAGCTCCATGCTGATCGGGCCACAATAGCGCACCATCAAGCGCATTGATAAAGCCATAGCAGTTTGGCCCAAGAATGGGCATGCTGCCTGCTGCATTGATCAACTCTGATTGCAGATCTCCTCCTGCCTGATCCTCGGCTGCAGCTTCCGAGAAGCCAGAGGCAAAGCAAACTGCGCCGCCGCTGCCCATGTCTGACAGAACCTGAACGGCCTCAACAGTGGCGTGACGGTTGATGCCAACAAAGGCCGCGTCCGGGGACGATGGCAGGTCTTCAATCCGTGCGTAGGCCTTGTGCCCGGCAATTTCATCCGCCTTGGGATGGACAGGCCAGATTTTCCCTGCGTAGCCCATGCGTTCCGACTGCAGGATAACCTGCTGGCACCACGCGCCGCCGCCGATCACCGCGATGGATTCCGGGCGTAGAAGACGGGAGATATCCTTGCTCATTCGGTCCTCAGGCACCCAGGGGCCGCAGCAGATCACGACTGATGATATGCCGCTGGATTTCACTCGTACCATCCCAAATACGTTCTACACGCGCATCCCGCCAGAACCGTTCGATCGGGAAGTCATCCATCAGACCCATACCACCATAGATTTGCAACGTCGTATCCGTGACCTTTGCCAGCATTTCCGAAGCATAAAGCTTGGCCGAGGCAATCTCGCGATTTGAGGGCAAGTCCTGATCCAGTCGCCATGCGGCCGCGAGCGTCAGCCAGTCAGCAGCGTCGATCTCGGTGATCATGTCGGCGATCTGAAAGCCGACACCCTGAAACTTACCGATCGGCTGGCCGAATTGCTTGCGCTCAGCCGCGTAGTTCAGCGCATAATCAAAACAGCGCCGCGCGCGCCCGACCGAAAAAGCAGCAACCGTCAGGCGCGTTGCATAGAGCCACTCGTTCATCACGGCGAAACCGCCATCGACCTCGCCCAGAACCTGTGTGTCAGGCAGGCGGCAATTGTCAAAATACAGGATATAGTTCTTGTAGCCTTTGTGGCTGACTGAATTGTACCCCTCGCGCACTTCAAAACCCGGCGTACCACGATCTACGAGGAATGTAGTGATCCGCTTTTTAGGGCCTTTGGGAGTTTCATCCACACCTGTTGCGATGAATACGATGAAGAAATCCGCGTGCTCCGCGCCCGAGATGAAGTGTTTCGAACCGTTGACGACCCAGTCTCCTCCATCGCGTACGGCCTGACATTTCATGCCCCGAACATCTGACCCCGCGTCAGGTTCGGTCATAGCCAGAGCATCCATCTTTTCGCCACGCACGGCAGGCAACAAATAGCGTTCACGCTGGTCGGCGTTGCAGGCCATCAGGATATTCTGCGGGCGACCGAAGAAGTGGGTCAATGCCATCGAACCTCGGCCGAGCTCGCGTTCGACAAGAGTGAAATCAAGATGCGAGAGACCCGCGCCACCAACTTCTTCGGGGAAGTTACAGGCATAAAATCCCAGTTCGATGCATTTCCGCTTGATTTCGTCGCCCAGCTCTTGCGGCACCTGTCCGGTGCGTTCGACCTCAGCTTCGTAGGGGTAAATCTCGTTCTCAACAAAGCTCCGCACTGTTGAGACGATCATTTCCTGTTCTTCGGTTAAGCCAAATTGCATGACGCGTTCCCCTGATGTCTGATTGGCAATGAAACGTAATTGCCTGACACGATGACATGCAGTAATCGTACGATATCATGCCGAGTTAGAAAAACTTGACACAGATCTATAACTTTTTGCTGTTCAACGGGTTCTCGAACCTTTGCCTCGCCAACATGGTTGAGCCATTGCGCGCGGCAAATACATTGGCGGGTCAGCATCTCTATGCCTGGCAGTTCTATTCACCCCATGGTGCGCCTGTCCAAAGTTCCAGCGGGTTGCAGGTCGCGCCGCATGGAGCGATGGGCATTGAGGCGGGTGATGCTTTGGTTGTCATGCCGTCTTATGGGTATCTGGAACACTCGGTTCCCGATACTCATCGCGCTTTGCGCAGGGCCGCGACCCGTCATCGCAAACTGGCTGGTCTGGACACAGGGAGTTGGTTGCTCGCGCGCGCGGGACTGTTGGAAGGGCATCGCGCGACCATTCACTGGGATGAACTTTCCCGGTTCGAAGAAACTTTTACCGATGTCGAGGTCGTGCAGGAACGTTTTGTGATTGACCGGGACCGGATCACCTGCTCAGGCGCGATGGCTGCTTATGATCTGGCGACTGCGCTGATTCTCGCGGATCACGGGCCGCTGTTGTCGATGGAGGTGGCGCATCTTCTGATGAACCGTGGTGAACCAAGTGCTGCTTCACCACAGATGAAATCCGAAGACAGGCTGGTGAATCGGGTGCTGGGCGTCATGCAGGGCACGTTGGATGCGCCAGTAATGATAAAGGATATCGCTCGTCAGCTCGGGTGCTCTCAAAAGAAGATTGAGACCCGGGTTTTGTCCGAGCTGGGTGTAACACCGCAGGCGCTCTATCGTCGCCTGCGTCTGAATTTGGCGCGTAAACTTGCGGTCGAGACCCAGCAGTCCGTGGCCGAGATCGCCAGCCGCTGCGGGTATGAGAACCCAAGCGCAATGACGCGGGCGTTCCGGATGCAATTCGGGCAGACACCAACAGCCTATCGAAACGGGGAGTAACTTTGGGTTTAGCCTCGCACGCGTGAGAGGTCCGGGTCATACGGGGACGGCGCAATCACCTCGGCAGCAATCATTTCTCCGCACAGGTCAAGTTGCATTCGGCTGCCGGGTTCGGAAAATTCCGGATTCACAAAGCCGTAAGCAAGGTTTAGCCCTGTTCTGTGGCCCCAGTCACCTGACGTGATTGTGCCAATAACCATGTCGTCCAACATCAGGGAGGCTCCACCATGCGCCGGTGCTTTGGTTGCTTCGATTTTCAGGCTCACCAGTTTCTTTTGAGGCCCGTTCTCAAGGCGTCTCTGCAACGCGTTTCGGCCAATGAAATCGCCTTTGGTCAGTTTCACGAACCGATCCAAACCGGTCTCAAACGGGTCGAACTCTGTGAGCAGATCGGCTTTCCAGTGCAAGAACCCTTTCTCCATCCGCATGGACTCGACGGCGCGAGCACCAAATAATTTCAAGTCATGCGTCTCGCCAGCTTTTCTGAGCGCCAGATAGGCCGCGTATAGTGAGGCGTTCGGGACATGTATCTCGTAGGCCAGTTCCCCTGAGAAGCTGATATTCAATACAGTTGCTGGCGCGAACCCGACAAAGCACTCGCGAACTGACAGCCAGGGAAAAGCTTCTCGCGACCAGTCTCCTCGAGCACAAGCGGACAGCACGTCGCGCGATTTGGGTCCGGCCAGCACTAATATTGTCTGATCATTGGTGAGTGAGCGGATTTGCACATCTTCGCCATCATGCAGATGCGCCTTTAGCCAGTCCATATCATGGTATTCGCTGGCGGCGGCGGACCCGTACCAGACCCGTGCCGGGCCGCGATCACTCGCGGGAAGGTTGGCGATGGTGGCCTCGGCTTTGACCATCCCGTGGTGGTTCAGCAGATAACCAAGGCCGACCCGCCCGTCGCGTTTTGTCACCGCGCCGCACATCATCCGATCCAGAAACCGATGCCGATCGGTTCCGGTGATTTCCAGCCGGTTGAAGCCGTTAACTTCGGCCAGTCCGACATTTTCTTGAAGGTTTCTGATTTCCGCTGCCACGACGTCGAAGGTCTCATCAAAACTGAAACTCAGCGTTGGGTGAAAATCTGGTGCAGGCTTGATGTAGTCGACCCGCTCCCAACCGTTGACCGCTGTAAATTCAGCCCCTTCTGCTGCAAGGATCGGGGTCAGCGGTGTGGTTTTGGCGGGGCGACCGGCAGGCCGGTGTTCGTGCGGGAAATGAAAGCGGAATTCATTCTGGTAATCTTCGATGGCTTTCAGCGCGGTCAGCTCCACATTTGTGTGGCCGGTAAACCGACGCGGATCAAGGCACCACGTGTCATAACAGGCCTCGCCATGAACGATCTGTTGGGCCAGCAGCCAGCCGTGGCCTCCTCCTTCACCTAGACCTGCGCGTAGGCCGATGATGCAGAAAGCATTGCGCTTTCCGGGGATCGGCCCGACCAAAGGTGCGCCGTCAATTGTGTAGGTGATCGGACCATTCACCACTGTATGAATACCGACATCCATCAGTGCAGGCATGCGTGCGAAGGCACCTTCCAGCACATCCGTCACACGGTCCAGATCGTCAGGGCACAGCGCGTTCACAAAATTCGGATCGATCCCGTCCATGCCCCAGGTTTTGCAATCCTGCTCGTAGAAGCCGACCAGCAAGCCGTTCTTCTCCTGCCGACAATAATAGTCGCTGATCGGACAGCGCAGCAGGGGCATCCGATGGCCTGCGTCGCGGATCGATGCGATTTCTTCTGTCAGAAAATACTGATGCTCCATTGAAGCGACAGGGTGGTGCACGCCCATCATCGCGCCCACTTCGTTGACCCGATAACCACAAGCGTTAACTACGATATCGCAATCAATATCGCCGTGTTCCGTGCGAACCGTCCAGGTATCGTCCTTGTGCTGTGTCAGTCCTGTGACCGGAGTATTGCGATAAACCTCGGCCCCGGCTTTGCGAGCACGGCGCGCCAGAGCTTGGCACAGTTGAGCCGGATCGATGTCGCCATCTAGCGGATCCCATAGCCCACCGAGAAGGTTGTCGGTGGAAATCAACGGGTGCCGGCGGGCGCATTCCTCTGCATCTATGACCTCGAAATGCACATCCATTCCGCGCGCCATAGACGCAAAATGATGGTACCCCTGCATCTGCTCAGGCGTATTTGCAAGCCGGATGCCGCCGTCACCGTGATGGTAGTTGATAGGATAGTCCGGATCCTCGGCCAGTTCCTTGTACAGGTTGATCGAGTGGGTCTTCAGACCAACCATGGTCTGGTTCATGCCAAAATTGGTCACCTGCGCGGCCGAATGCCAAGTTGTGCCGCTGGTCAACTCATCGCGCTCGACCAGCACCACATCGGACCAACCTTCACGGGTCAAGTGATACAGAGTCGAGCAGCCGGCGATACCGCCGCCAATGACGACCACTTTAGTGCGCGATTTCATCAAGGACCCTCCGGTACGTAGTTTTTGGGGATTAGCCTGTTCTGTCAGTTGGTTCACAAGCGGCTGGATATTGTTACGTAAAAAATCGAAAATAATAGCTCATTAACTCGTAGTAATTCGAATGCGGTTGAAATTGGCTTTAGACGTTTAGTTGAATTGATCAACCTGATGCGGTTGGAGGATCACAAATGGCTGCGCCGCAGGCGAAAAGGTCCGGTCGAAAAGGACGTATCGCACAGCGGGCTGAAAAGCCTGCGCTCGACCCCTGTCCGCCAGGTCAACCGGGAGGCACTTACAAACCCTTGACTGGGGTTGAGCTTGAGCGGATTTACAACACAGCTCTGGATCTTCTTGAGAAGCTGGGGATCGGCGAGGTGCCGGATCGCTTGCGTTCTGATTTGTTGGCGGTTGGGGCGCAAGATAGCGGGGAGGGGAGGATACTTTTTTCGCCTCAACTTGTGGAACAGGCGATTGATCAGGCCGCCAAGACCTTCGTTCTGCACGGGCGTGATCCAGCCCGATCCATCGAAGTTGGCGGTAATCGCGTCTATTTCGGAACCGGAGGGGCGGCGGTTCAGACGCTTGATCTGCGCAGTGGTCGCTATCGGCCTTCAACCTTGCAGGACTTGCATGATTTCACGCGTCTTCAAGATGTCTTGCCAAATGTCAGCTGGTTCACCCGCTGTTGCGTTGCAACCGATCTGGAGGAAACCTTCGATCTGGATGTGAACACCGTCTATGCGCTGTTGAAGAATACCTCCAAGCCCACCGCGACGTCATTTACATTGGCGCAGCACGTTGCGCCAATTGTTGAGATATTGGATATCGCAGCCGGGGGACCCGGTGAATTCGCAAAACGCCCGTTCATGAAAGCACATATAAGCCCGGTGATCTCGCCGATGCGCTACGGCGAAGACGCGGTGGATGTGGTCTACGCCTGCATCGAACACAATATTCCGATTTCTTGCATCACCGCTGCTCAGGCCGGCGCGACTGCACCAGCGACCTTGGCTGGTTTTCTGGCGCAGTCATTGGCAGAAACTCTTGCGAGTCTAGTAATGGTCCACGCGATCCAGCCCGGGTTTCCTATGGTCTTTTCGAATTGGCCACTGGTGATTGACCTTCGGACCGGCGCGTTCTCAGGTGGCAGCGGAGAGACGGCTGTCCTGAATGCAGCATCAGCACAATTATCAAATTGGCTTGGGCTGCCTTCAGGTGTGGCCTGTTCGATGTCTGATGCCAAGGCGATCGACGCTCAATACGGGATGGAAAAGGGACTGACCTCAATGTCGGCAGCGCTGGCAGGTGGTAATCTGATCTATGAAAGCTCGGGCATGACGGCCTCGTTGCTGGGTGCAAGTTTTGAGGCGTTCGTGCTGGATGATGAGATGCACTCGTACACCTACCGCGCTTTGAGGGGCATAGAGGTGACACACGAGAATCTGGGCTTTGACGCGATCTGCGAAGCAGTTCTGGGCGAGGGCCATTTTCTGGGTGGTCAGCATACTTTTGCGGCCATGGAACGGGATTACTTTTATCCCTCACTCGCAGACAGGGACGAGCCGCGAACCTGGGCAGAAAACGGAGCGCAAGATGCCTGGAGCCGCGCGCGACATCGGGCGCAAGAAATTTTGCAGACCCATACGCCAAGATACCTGTCAGACGAACAGGATCGGCAAATCCGAGATCGCTTCAACATTCTTTGAAGGCTGATCCAGTGCTATTCGATAAGTTTGAAACTATCCGTCAGCCACGGGGTATCATCGCGCAGTGGTGAAATGATGCGGTCATTGATCAGTGATCGGGTTTTGGCATCCACAAGCTCAATCACTGATCTTGAACAATCCGGCGTCGCGACCAGCGCCAGTGTGCGTGCAAAGCTCTTGCCCGGAAACGGGTGCATGCACAGCTTTGATTGGAACCGCTTTGCCCGAGAATACAGCAGCGGCGTCGTGATGGTCCAACCCGCACCGGAGGACACCATCGACATCAACGTCTGATTGTTGCTGCATTCAAACCTGTGAGAGGACGAAATCCCCATCCGGCGTAATTGGGACTCGATCTGGCGCGCGATGATCAGATTGCTGGAATATCGTAGAAACGGCAATTTAGTTCGACCCTCAACAATGTCTTGCAAAGACTTGTCACTCACCGCAGGCAAAACGATCACAAATGGATCGCGCAGAAGGGGGCGATCCTGCAGATCGCGCATACGTTCGCTAGGAGTAGTGGAAATCCCCAGATCCAACTGCCTGTCGCGCAGCATGTCGATAATCGCGTGGCTGGAATCCGTGTGGTACATGAAATCACAGGCGGGCATATTCGCGAATAGATAGACCGCCAGCTCTGGAATGATGTCGCTGTCGAAGTCTTCGATCGTGCCGAAACGCAGATAGCTGGCCTCGGTGATGCTTCCTGCAGACGCTTCGGCCTTGGCCTTTCGGATCAGGTGCAGCGCATCGTCGATATTGCGCAGGAAGACCCGGCCCTTCGGGGTCAGAACCATGGGTCTGCGGGTGTGGTTGAACAGCTCAACGCCCAGATGGTCTTCGAGATTGCGCAGGTGATGGGAAACGGTGCTTATCGTCAGCCCTGTTTCCTTTGAGGCCGCCTGCAGCGACCCTTTCTGCGCGCATATCTGAAACAGTTCCAGCCATTTGAGGCTGAGGTCTTTCGGAGTAGACTGACGCGGCATTCCGGTGCTTTCGTGAGATCAGGGCATTCCCGGCAAATCTACGCAGATAATGAGAGCTTTGATATCAGAATCTTGGAATTCTGGCTCAATTGCCGAGCACTCAGGTTTCAGAGCTTTCCAAAAAGCCGCGCGCGGTCTGTGCAGCATCCGCGATATGGCTTTCGACTGCTTTTCGGGCTTTGGCAGGATCACCACTGAGGATGGCATCATGGATTGCAGTCATGTGGCTCATCCCAGAACGCTCTCGATTCCGCGCTGCGAGGGTCAAGGCCCGCAGGCGGCTGATCCGGCCGTTCAGACGTTGCACGACATCCCAGGCGATGCTGTGCCCAGCCTGTAGAAAAATCAGTTCATAGAAGCGAGTTGTGGCCTGTAGCAGATTTGACCATTCGGTGTCATTCTGCGCCGCGCCCACTGCTTTCAATGCCTTGCCCAGATCGTTTGCGAAACCTGTCTCATGCGCTTGTGCACAGGCGGCGGCGGCTGAGCCTTCTAGCTGTAAGCGGATGTCATAGATTTGCTGCGCTTGGTCCCAGCTGAGGGTCGAGACGATTGGCCCGCGGTTGGGGATAATCTCAACCAAACCTTCGGCTTCCAGAAACCGGATCGTCTCGCGGATGACGGTGCGGCTGACACCAAGCTGATCGCAAAGCGGGCGTTCAACAAGCCGCTCACCGGGGGCAAAATGCCCGGCGATGATCGCTTCGCGCAGGCGGGCTTGCACGATATCCCGCAAGGTTTGCGGTGCTTTTTCGATCTTTTGCAGGGTGGAGTCGGTGTTCATCATCGACGCTTTCATATCTGTGGTACGGATCCGGAACAAGTATGATTGACATATCGTATTATGGTATACCATATTCTCGACCAAAGGCTTGCCAAAGGAATCACCATGTCCGCCGAAATTCGAAAAACGCTTCTGCATGTCGAAGACACTCTGATCGAGGGTGGTAAGTTGGCGGACACTCCGCTGAAGCTAATTGCCGCAATGGCTGTCATTCGGAACCCTTGGGCTGGTCAGGGTTTTGTCGAAGATCTTGGCCCCGCGATCCGCGATTGCGCCCCCGGATTGGGGGAGTTGCTGACCAAAATGATTTTGGATGCTTCAGGTGGCGGCGACCGGGTCGAAGCCTATGGAAAATCCGCGATTGTGGGCTTGAACGGAGAGGTCGAGCATGCGTCGGCCCTGATCCACACGCTGCATTTTGGCAATCATTATCGCAAAGCAGTCGGCGCGAAATCCTACCTTTCCTTCTGCAATACGCGCGGCCCAGCCAATGCGCCGCTGCTGATCCCCTTGATGGACAAACATGATGGCGGTCGTCGCTCTCACTACCTTACGATCCAGACTTCGGTTGCAGATGCACCTGCGGCAGATGAGATTCTGATTGCACTGGGTGCATCGATTGGAGGGCGGCCGCACCACCGGATCGGGGATCGCTATCAGGACATCGAGGAACTTGGTCATGACGTTGACAACCCTGCAGCTGTCTAACTCGGGCCGATCAGTCGCGTTCAGAGAGGCGGGCGAAGGGCAACCGGTCTTTATGATCCATGGCGTTGGCATGCAATCTGCGGCCTGGGGCCCTCAGTTTGACACGCTGAGCCAGCATTGCCGTATAATTGCGGTTGATCTGCCGGGGCATGGAGGCAGTGACCGTCTGTCATCTGGAAGCCAATTGCCGGATTTTGTTGGCTGGATGCATGATGTTGTCGACGCATTGAATCTGGCTCCGGTCGCAATCATCGGGCATTCAATGGGGGCTCTGATTGCCGCCGGCTTTGCGGCGGAGCACCCCGACATCACTAGCCGTGTTGCTATGTTGAACGGCGTCTTCTGTCGCGATGCCTCAGCCCGCGCCGCAGTCATCCAACGGGCCGCTGAAATCAGCGCGGGTCGAGTTGATCTGGAAACGCCGTTGTCGCGCTGGTTTGGTGACAGTCCGGGTGATCTGGCTGCCCGTGCGCAGGTGGCGTCGTGGCTTGGGTCTGTGGATCAACGAGGCTACGCCATCGCCTATTCCGCTTTTGCGCGGGGCGATGCCACCTACGCCAGCAAGATGAATCTGATTTCGTGCCCGTTTCTAGCGCTCACCGGCGACGGAGACTCGAACTCAACCCCGGCTATGTCACAAGCTATGGCCGCAGCAGTTCAAAACGGTCGGGCCGTTGTGATCCAAGGCCACCGACATATGGTGAACTTGACAGCACCCGATGAAGTAACAGCGCATCTGGTTGAATGGCTCGGCCAGCCCGCCGAAGAAAGGATTGCGCAATGACCTCGCTTGATCCCCGCACGCTGCGAAATGCATTTGGAGCGTTCATGACTGGCGTCACCGTGGTTACGTCGCATGATACCCAAGGTAACCCGATCGGGTTTACCGCGAACTCGTTCACATCCGTCTCACTAGACCCGCCGCTTGTGCTGGTTTGTCTCGCCAACAGTTCAAAGAACTATGAAGCATTGATTGCCGCAGACGGGTTTGCCGTCAATATCCTGTCAGAGACACAGATCGAGATATCCAATACCTTTGCCCGGCCCGTCGAAGACCGGTTTGCCAGCGTCGAGTGGCGGCGTGGACCTGCGGGATCGCCGTTGATCGATCGGTCGTCGGCCTGGTTTGACTGCGCTATGCACAAAACCGTCGAAGCGGGGGATCATGTGATCCTGATCGGCGAGGTCAAAGCCTTCGACAATACTCCGGCACCCGGTCTCGGATATGTCAGGGGGGCCTATGTAACACCATCAACAGCTGCTGGTGCCTTGATGCAGGACACCGGCCTGATCGTCTCAGCCTTGATCGAACGCGCAGGTGAGGTTCTGTTGATCGATGCTGGTGACGGCGCGCTTGCACCGCCCGAGGCAGTGGTTGGGTCAGAAGGTGTTTCAGCGGCATTGGAACAATTGATTGAGGCCACCGGGCTGACCGCAGAGCCGGGCTTTGTTTATTCGGTTTACGAGGATGCAGAGAAAAAGCGTCAACACATCGCGTTTCTGTGTCAGGCCGCAGATGGTGAGCCGAAGAAAGGTAATTTCGTCCCGCTGGATGTCGTATCCTTTGGCACTGTAACCGACACGGCGACCCGAACCATGCTGGAACGATTGTCCGAGGAATCCCGGCTGGGAGATTTTGGCATTTACTACGGAAACAAGAACAGCGGCGAGGTTCGCCCGATTACACGAGGAGGTCACTGACATGCGGTTTTCGCTTTTCGTTCATATGGAACGCACCTCTCCCGATCAGGACCAGCAGGAGCTGTATGAAAACTTCATAGAACTGGCCAAGATCGCTGATGCGGGCGGCATGCATGCGGTCTGGACCGGCGAACATCACGGGATGGATTTCACCATCTCGCCGAACCCGTTCCTGAATATCGTCGATCTGGCACGCCAGACCAACAATGTGCGTCTGGGAACCGGAACCGTTATCGCTCCGTTCTGGCATCCGATCCGGCTGGCCGGAGAGGCCGCAATGACGGACATGATCACGAATGGCCGTTTGGATCTGGGCATTGCGCGTGGCGCCTACAGCTATGAATACGAGCGGATGGTGCCGGGGCTGGACGCCTGGGAGGCAGGCCAGCGTATGCGCGAGCTTGTTCCGGCAGTGCGGGGTCTTTGGGAAGGCGATCATGCGCTGGACGGAGAGTTTCATTCTTTCCCGGCAACCACATCTTCACCCAAGCCTCTGCAACAAAACGGTCCACCGATCTGGGTTGCCGCGCGCGATCCCAACAGTCATGAGTTTGCGGTATCGAACGGTTGTCACGTGCAGGTCACCCCTTTGTGGCAGGGCGACGAAGAGATTACCCGGCTGATGGATACGTTCAATGCCGCTTGTGCCAAATTCCATGACGTCCCGCGCCCCGAAATCATGCTGTTGAACCACACCTACATCGCCTTGGACGAGACGGATGCCCGTCGCGCGGCGGAAGAGATCAATCGCTTTTATTGCTATTTCGGCGCGTGGTTCAAAAACGAACGCCCTGTGTCGCAGGGTCTGATCCAGACGCTGAGCGATGACGACATCGCTAACCATCCCTTCTATTCGCCCGAGGCGATGATCCGGGACAATGTGATCGCCACGCCCGACAAAGCAATCGAACGCCTCAAGGGCTATAGCGATCTTGGATATGATGAGTATTCTTTCTGGATCGACAGTGGGATGAGCTTTGAGCGCAAGAAAGCCTCGCTAGAGCGGTTCATCGCGGACGTCATGCCCGCCTTCGCCTAAGGAGAGAAAATGCGGCAGTTTCAGCACTATATCGGCGGCACGTTTTCGGATGGGACCGCGCATTTCGACAGCCTTGATCCCGCGACGGGCACCGTTTGGGCGAAAATGCCTGAGGCCCGAACACATGATGTGAACGCCGCGGTTGAGGCTGCGTGTTCAGCGCTGAATGCCCCCGAATGGGCGACCATGACGGCAACGGCGCGTGGTAAACTGTTGTACCGGCTGGCCGATCTGGTCGCCGAAAATGCTCAGACCTTAGCCGAGCTTGAAACGCGCGATACCGGCAAGATCATTCGCGAAACCTCTGCTCAGATCGCCTATGTCGCGGACTACTACCGTTACTATGCCGGATTGGCGGACAAAATCGAAGGGGCGCACCTGCCGATCGACAAGCCCGACATGGAGGTTTGGCTGCGCCGAGAACCAGTTGGTGTGGTGGCCGCCATAGTGCCGTGGAATTCGCAACTGTTCCTGTCTGCGGTCAAGATTGGCCCGGCGCTTGCCGCCGGTTGCACAGTCGTTCTGAAAGCATCCGAAGATGGTCCGGCCCCGATGCTGGAATTCGCGCGTATTTTCGATCAGGCAGGCTTCCCGCCCGGAGTTCTGAACGTCATCACCGGCTTCGGGCCGGAATGCGGCGCCGTTCTGACCAGTCACCCGGATGTCGATCATGTTGCCTTTACAGGCGGCCCGGAAACCGCGCGCCATATCGTGCGCAACTCGGCTGAAAACCTCGCTTCGACTTCGTTGGAACTGGGCGGAAAATCCCCGTTCATCGTATTCGAAGATGCCGATATCGAAAGTGCTGTGAACGCGCAGGTTTCGGGGATCTTTGCTGCTACCGGGCAAAGCTGCGTGGCGGGATCGCGATTGGTAATCTCTGATAAGATCAAAGATGAGTTTCTGGCCCGGCTCACCGAAAAAGCGGGTGAGATCGTGATCGGGGCGCCCGATGACCTAAAGACCGAAGTTGGCCCGCTGTGCACTCAGGCTCAGCTTGTGACAGCGGCAAATTTGGTTGCTGAATCCGTCTCGGCAGGGGCTACCGTGATAGCGGGTGGGCAACCTTTGGACCGTGAGGGGCACTATTTTCCACCGACAATCATTGATTGTACGGACGCGCCTGATGCGCCCTGTCTGACGCGCGAAGCCTTTGGTCCGATCCTCTCGGTCGTCAGTTTCGGGACCGAAGCGGAGGCGATACAAATAGCCAACAACACCGCGTTTGGGCTGGCGTCGGGTGTCTTTACCAAAGACTTGACCCGCGCACATCGAATGATCCGCAGAATTCGGGCTGGCATTGTCTGGGTTAACACATATCGCGCTGTCAGCCCGATTGCTCCATTCGGAGGTCATGGACTGTCGGGCCACGGGCGCGAAGGGGGCCTACAGGCGGCGCTTGATTACACACGGGTCAAATCGGTCTGGTTGCGCACAAGCGACGATCCGATCCCCGATCCGTTCGTGATGCGGTGAATCTGACTAATCAACAGCATCCTTGGGCCAGATTTAGCACACTTTAGACAATCGCATTTCTGCCGCGCGTGCGTGGCCTTCCATGCCTTCCATCCGACTGATCCTAGCAGTGCGTTCAGCAAGCTCGTGCGAGGCTTGCGCTGAGCAGCGCTGCCATGTCACCGTTTTGGTGAATTTATGCACTGACAGACCGCCGGTATATCGGGCCGCTCCGCTTGTCGGCAAAACATGATTTGGCCCGGACGTCTTGTCGCCGAAGGGCACTGTTGTTTCGGCACCCAGAAACAGCGATCCATAGGTGGTCAGTTGGTCCAGCCACCAATCCAGGTCCTCGGCGATCACCTGCAGATGTTCGGGCGCGTAGTTATTGGCGACCCTGGCAGCCTCGTCGCGGCTGTCGCAAAGAATGATCTCGGCCCGGTCGCGCCATGCCGTGCGCGCTGCACTAGCGTTCGGCTCGGGAAGACTGTCGATCAGGGCATCGGCGCGCGCGATAACGCCCTGGGCCAGAGCTTTATCGGTGCTGACAAGCCAGACAGGGCTATCGACGCCGTGCTCGGCTTGGCTCACCAGATCCCAGGCGACGGTCTCGATCGATGCTGTGTGATCGGCAATTACCAAGGTATCGGTTGGACCTGCAAACATGTCGATGCCAACCTTACCAAACAGCATCCGTTTCGCCTCGGCGACATAGGAATTTCCGGGACCGACAAGAATGTCGGCAGGAAGCGCACCAAAAAAGCCATGGGCCATCGCAGCAATCCCCTGAACTCCGCCCAAATTCAGGATCAGATCTGCACCGCTAAGGTCCATCGCATAAACTATTGCATCGGGGATGCCCGCACCGGGACGCGGTGGCGAGACCGCCGTGATGTGGGACACCCCAGCCACCTTTGCCGTGGTAATCGTCATCAACGCACTTGCGATATGGCTATACCGACCACCAGGAACGTAACATCCCGCACTAGCGATCGGGATCTGTTTCTGACCTGCGATCAGGCCGGGCATCACCTCGATCTCGCATTCGCTCACCGTGGTCATCTGCGCTTCGGCAAATCGACGGATATTGGCATGGGCAAAGCGGATGTCGTCTTTGACCTGTTCAGGCACGCGGTCACATGCGGCTTTGCGCGCTTCATCAGTCAACACGAACTCTCCTGTCCAGCCATCGAGCGTTCCGGCATAGCGCCGAACGGCCTCTTCGCCCTCGCGCTCGATATTGGAGAGCATGATTGCGACGATATCGCGGATATCCGAATTTTCTGCGTCGGGGCGGGGCAGGGCGGTTTTCAGATAAGAGACGGCCATGGGAAACCTCAACGCGTCAGAGAGTGGGAGTGGATAGCGCCCGCCAGAACATCGACGGTGTCGATGATCGGAACGCTTTTGGGCAAGTCGCGGGTGAGTAGAGAGAATTCGGAGCAGGCCACAAACAAAAGCGCGGCACCCCGGCCCGAAAGGG
The DNA here is from genome assembly GCF_057221175.1 of Ruegeria sp. HKCCD3925. Lineage (NCBI taxonomy): Bacteria > Pseudomonadati > Pseudomonadota > Alphaproteobacteria > Rhodobacterales > Roseobacteraceae > Ruegeria > Ruegeria sp. HKCCD3925. The sequence continues at coordinate 335,623 of NZ_JBWVBI010000002.1, read as the reverse complement.
CGTTAGCAGCGTCGGAAAGTGTGCTGAGTGCAGCGCCGGTTGGCCCTTCAGATTTGATGTGGCGGATCGTGCCGAGCATCCTGTCTTCATCCTCGGGCCAGATTGCGGTAAATCCGGCGCGGTTCAGGGGGGCGTCAAAAATTCCGACCTTTCGCAGCGCTGGGGAGGCAAGAATTCCGACCTGGCTGCCAGAAGGCAGGAGCTGCGCCGCTTGATCCACGGACAGGTCTACCATGTTCAGAAAGGGGATCGAGACGGCGTCCTCTATCTGCGCCGCATAGTGGTGTGCGGTGTTACACGGCATCGCAAGCGCGGTTGCCCCTGATTGCTCCAATCCTCTCGCCATATCGGCCAGAACCGGCCCGGGATCAGACCCGTTGCCCTCGATCAGGTGCGCGATGCGGGAAGGCACCTGTGGGTTCATGTCAATCAGTAGTGGCAGGTGATCGGCATCATCCGCCGCCTGTACCGTGGATAACACGCGCTGCTGCAACAGAATTGTCGCCTCGGGGCCCATTCCGCCCAATATGCCGGTGACGCGGGGTTTCATGCGAAGACCTGCTTGCTGGAACTTATCACCGTGATTTACAGATTGACCCAGCGGTCGGTGTGATCGAAAGCGAAATCATAACCGAACAGGCCAACCGAGCCTCCGGTATGCAAGAACACCACACGCTCATCCTTAAACGAGCCCTTGCGCGCCAGATCGATCAGACCGGCGGCCCCTTTGGCGGAATAGACCGGGTCGAGCAGAATGCCTTCCAGTTCGGCAAACATGCGGATCGCCTCAATGCCGCTTTCGGTCGGCAAGCCGTAGCCGTCGCCTACATAGTCGGTATTGGCCATCACTTCCTCGCGCCGCACCACGCCTGGGCAACCCAATTTCTCAGCCGTGTTGCGGGCTAGATCATAGACCATCTGCTCTTGCTTGGGCTGCGGTGCGCGGGTGCCAATGCCAAGAACCGGAATGCCCGTATTCATGGCGCAAAGCCCGGTGACCAGCCCGGCTTGCGTGCCCGAGGAGCCCGTCGCATGCACCACGCGATCGATTTTGAGACCGGCGTTATTGGCCTGGCTCACAAGCTCTAGCGCGCAGTTTACATAGCCAAGCGCTCCGATCGGGTTCGAACCTCCGCCCGGAATGACATAGACGTTGTGACCTTCTTCACGCTTCTTCGCGGCCGAACGCTCCATCTCGGCGGGCATGTCGTGGCCGCCGGGAAACTTCTCGGTGGTTGCGCCATGCAAATGATCCAGCAGAACGTTGCCGTTGTTGTTGTAGTTGGCGTTGTTATAGCTGGTGCGGTCTTCCAGTAGGATATGACATTTCAAACCCAGCCGGGCAGCGAATGCAGCGGTTTGACGCGCATGGTTCGATTGCGTTGCCCCTTGTGTCATCACCATGTCTGCGCCTTGTTCGAGCGCTTCGCCGAACAGAAACTCTAGTTTGCGGGTCTTGTTGCCACCCGTCGACATGCCGGTGCAGTCGTCTCGCTTGATCCACAGATCGATTCCCAGAGCCTCGGACATACGATCCATCCGTTCAAGCGGTGTTGGCAGATGGGCAAGAAAAACACGGGGAAAACGGGAAAGATGCATCAAGCTGTCCTGATCTGGGCCCGGCACATAGTTCAAGACCGGTAGGTCTTGCCAACACGGGCCGCTGGGTAGGTTTCTGGGTTTAGAATGCCGCCTGTATTCAAGCCGCAAGGTCAGGCCTAATCACAGCGGATGGGGCGCGTCGGTCAAGCGCACTGTACCCGGTTTCGAAAAAGCCGGAAAATAACTTCGATATTGCGCTCAGATTACCTGGTTGCTCATTCGGGGGGTGCGGGAATGGTTCGAAAGTCGTCATTCAACCACGGAAACCGCGAATTCATAGGCTCGGTCACATGACGACGGATCAGGTTTTGCAGTGTGTTGTGGATCAGTCGTGTGGTTGTCGACGGATAGATATTGGTCGTGAACAACGATACGGTACGCGCAAAGCTTTTGCCCGGGAAAGGTAATGCGCGTGTATCTTTGTGGAATCGCCGTGCGCGATAGTAGCTGGCGGCAGTCGTGATCGTCCAACCACTGCCCCCGGCGACAAGTCCGATAATTGACTGATTACATTCAAGTTCGAACCGGTTGGGTAGGTTAATCTTGCTGCGGGTTAGCTGAATTTCGATGAGTCTGCCTATGGTGTGATCACGCGAATATCGTAAAAGCGGAAGCGGACTGTCTGATTTGGTCAGTTCCTCGACCGGTCCGTCATATGCAGGCGGAAGAATGACGATAAACGGATCTCGAAGTAGCGGGAATTCGATTAACCCCTCAAAGTGCTCAGGAGGTCGGGTCGCAACGCCTGCATCCAGCTTTTGAGACTGCAGTTTGTCAAGAATCTCATGGCTGGGGCGGGTAAAGTGGCGAAAATTGCACCGCGGCAGGCTTGCAGAGAGATGACGGAAGAGTTCTGGCGCGACCCGGCTGTCAAAATCGTCAATCAGGCCCAGACGCAAATCTGTTGCATGTTGCCAACTGCCCGAGCGAAGCTCGGCCTCGCCCCGTTTCAAGGCGATCAGGCCGTCATGCACATGTCGTGAGAACACCGTGCCTGCGGGTGTCAGACCCATGGGTCTGCGGCTGTGGTCCACCAAATCCACATCCAGCGCCTTTTCAAGACTGCGCAAGTGATTGGAGACCGTACTGATTGACAAACCGGTTTCAGCTGACACCTTTTGGATTGAACCCAACTTGGAAATAAGTTGGAAGACCTCCAGCCACCTGAGACTGAGTGCTTTCTTTGTCATCGGGGGCTCCCAAACCAGCGAACTATCAGTCAAAAGCGAAACAAAGTTTCGCTTTTTACGCAACCAGTATTTTGATTTACTAATTCAACGCGTAAGGACTATGGTTTTTCTACTGTTCCAGAGTTCGGACGTTTCAAGAGCCGACAAGTGGAACCAGCAGGGAGAAAATAGTCAAAATGATCAAGAAATATCTGCTCACAACAGCATATGCCGGGATTGCGGCCGTTACCGCTTCACAAGCCGCCGCGCTTGATGAACTGACGGTTGCATATTTCCTCGAATGGCCGATGCCGTTCCAGTATGCGAAAGCAAACGGAACCTACGAAGAAGAACTGGGCGTCAAGATCAACTGGGTGTCTTTCGACACCGGTACCGCCATGTCAGCTGCGATGGCCTCGGGTGATGTACAGATCGCGGTCAGCCAAGGGGTACCACCGTTTGTGGTAACCACTTCGGCCGGTCAGGACATCCAGATCGTCGATGTGGCGGTTAGCTATTCAGACAACGACAACTGCGTTGTTGCCGAAGCGCTTGAAATCGACAAGGGCAACGCGGGTGAACTGAACGGCAAGAAGGTCGGTGTTCCGATCGGTACAGCTGCGCATTACGGTTTCCTGTCGCAAATGTCTCACTTCGGTGTCGACATCGGTTCAATGGAAATTGTTGACATGGCTCCGGCCGATGGCGCCGCGGCATTTGCGCAGGGCAACCTCGACATGGTTTGCGGCTGGGGTGGCGCGCTTCGTCGTATGACTGAGCATGGCAACATCCTGCTGACCGGTGCTGAAAAAGAAGAGATCGGTATCCTGGTGTTCGACGTCACAAGCGCTCCGGCAAGCTTCATCGAAGAAGAGCCCGAGCTTCTGTCGAAGTTCCTTAAGGTTACCGCAGATGCCAACGCCAAGTGGAACGCAGGCGACAGCAAAGATGAAATGCTGCCGGTGATTGCAAAGGATGCTGGTATGGATCCTGCAGACGCTGAAGCCACAATCGCGACTTTCACCTTCCCGTCAGTTGAAGACCAGCTGTCCGAGAAGTGGCTGGGAGGTGGCGCGCAAGACTTCATGCAGGGTGTTGCAAACGTGTTCGTGTCGGCAGGCAGCATCGAATCCGCTCTGGATTCGTATGATGGTGCCGTTAATGCAGGCCCGCTGACAGCTGCGAATAACTAATCACGCAGGACATTTCATGCGACCGGCCCCGGTTTCGGGCCGGTCGACAGCTATGAAAGCAGGAAGGAGGCAGGATGCCTGAACTGGACATCGTAGAATTGTCCATGCGCTTTGACTTACCCAACGGCTCCTCAGTACAGGCCCTACAAGATGTTTCACTCAGCCTTAAAGAGGGTGAGCTGATGTCTGTCCTTGGCCCGTCGGGCTGTGGTAAAACGACGTTGCTGAACATCGTTGCAGGATTTCTGGCGCCGACATCTGGCAAGATTGAACTGAACGGCCATCTGGTCAAAGGCCCTGATGCTGAACGCGGGATGGTGTTTCAGAAGGGCGCGTTGTTCGAATGGATGAACGTGCGGGAAAATGTCGAGTTTGGCCCGCGTATGAAAGGCATGCCCAAAGCCGAGCGTGACCAGATTTCCGACCATCTGCTTGAGGTCGTGGGGCTGCAGGATTTCAAGGACAAGGCGGTTTATGAACTATCGGGCGGGATGCAGCAGCGTGTTGCATTGGCGCGGTGCCTGGCAAACGAGCCGGACGTCATCCTGATGGACGAACCGCTGGGTGCTTTGGATGCACTGACCCGTGAGAAAATGCAGGGCCTTGTCCTGAAGCTTTGGAAAGAAACGGGCAAGACGATCATCCTGATCACCCACTCGGTCGAAGAGGCCTTGTTGCTGGGTGAGCGTTTGATTGTCATGGCCCCCAGACCGGGGCGCATTCACCGCGAATACAATCTGCCTTTTGCTGAACGCGGTGTGAATGCCGATCTGCGTGATGTGAAGAAATCCGAAGGTTTTGCGGAAAAGCGCGATGAGATCCTCTCGATGATCTGGGAGATGGAAGAAGAAATTATGGGTCGGACGGAGCAGGCATCATGATTGTACTTCTCTTCTATATCGGCCTGTTCGGTGGCGCGTTTTTCATCGTCTACGCGTTACGCCGCGGTTTGCAATCGCGTCAGGATTTCACAAGCTTGAAAACTGTGACTTTCGGCGACGAAAGTGCCGTACGAGCGGATAGGGCTGCATCGATAATCTCAGTTCTCGTGATCTTTGTAATCTGGGCGGCTTTCACCGGCTCGAAGTTGTTTCCGATCCATGTGCCGGGCCCATTTGTAGGTGATACGCAATTCACCTATACGCTCGAAAACGCGGATGGCAGCACGGATGAAGCCACGATTTTTGTTCGCGTTCCAGCCTTCGGTGAGGAAGCAGAGAAATTCGAGGTCGAGCCCGGCAGCGGATTTGCCAAAGACGATGCGGTTGCTGCTGCTGCGGGCCGCTCATCGACGATCCTGTTCGACAAGAACGATGATGCCAAACGTAATGAGGGTGCAAAGATCGTCGCGATCAACGGCACACCTATAGGTGAAGGCCAGAAGGTTGATACAGGCGATGGTACCGTAACGCTGACCGGGAAAGGGGCGATCAGTTTCACCCCCAAACAGGGCTTGCAGATGAACCCCATCTGGCTTCCAGCCCCTGAAACCGTTGTGGCCCGGTTCTTTGAGATTGCGAATGAAGGCTACCAGAACTTCTCGCTTTGGGAGCATCTGGGCTGGTCGCTGTTGCGCGTGATTGCTGGGTTTATCGCAGGTGCGCTTGTGGGGATTCCGCTGGGTTATGCAATGGGCCTATCCGGTTGGTTCCGCGGCTGGTTCGATCCGATTGTCGAGTTCATGCGACCGGTGCCGCCACTTGCGCTGATCCCACTGGTGATCATCTGGTTCGGCATCTGGGAGACCGGCAAGATCGTTCTGCTGTTCCTTGCGGCCCTTTGGATCATGACCATCGCCGCGCGGGCTGGTGTGTCCGGTGTGAACATCTCGAAAATCCACGCAGCGTATTCTCTGGGGGCGTCGAAATGGCAGATCATGCGCCATGTGATCGTGCCTAACTCGCTGCCCGAGATTTTCACCGGTGCACGTGTGGCTATGGGTGTCTGTTGGGGAACTGTTGTTGCGGCTGAACTGGTTGCCGCACAAAAGGGTGCCGGCATGATGATCATCGCCGCATCCAAATTCCAGCTGACCGACATTGTCATTATGGGGATCGTCCTGATCGGGGTGATCGGATATGGAATCGATATCCTGATGCGCAAGGCCGAGAACTGGCTGGTGCCATGGAAAGGCCGCAGCTGATCGGTCTTTCCGATACTGTGGTAACAAAGCGGCCCCCGAGCAATCTCGGGGGCCTTTTGTTTCAGCTGCGATTAAGAACGCGGCGTTGGACCTTGCTGCTAACTTAGCTTGAACACGGCATCGGTCTGTATACCTTCAGAGCTCCTGTGCCCAAGGCGGGTTTGCCCCCGCTCGGGATACGGTGACGGCAGCGACCTTTGCACCGTATTCAAGAGCGTCGCGAAGACTGCTTGTGGGCAAAGTGCGCAAGGCGGGCTTGTTGAGATGACCGGTTTGGCTTAGCGCAGCCAGCACACCTGCGTTGAACGTATCGCCAGCACCAACAGTATCCACGACCTTAACCTTCTGGACGGGCACGGAAACGTCCGTTCCATCAGAAAGATAGCCTGTCGCGCCATCCCCCCCTTTGGTCACGATTGCGATCACTGGTCCTGCACGAAGCAGCAGTGGAATTTTCTCGGCATGGCTTTCGGGGCCCGGTATAATCCAATCAAGGTCTTCATCGGAAACTTTAATGATGTCGGTCTTTGCGATCATACGGTTCAAGCGGGTCCGGTATCGCGTCTGATCCTTGATAAAGCTGGGTCGAATATTGGGATCCAACATCACTGCATGATCCGCGCCATGACGATCAAGTGCGGCCGCGTACGCATCAGCGCATGGTTCGCAAGCCAGGCTGATCCCTCCGAAATACAGTGCGGAAACGCCCGGTAGTTGATCCGGCATGTCTTCGGGCCGCAGCATCCGGCCCGCCGTATTCTCATCGACAAAACTGTATGTGGCGTGCCCATCCCTCAACTGCACGAATGCAAGTGTCGTAGGACGGTCCGAGCGGATAACGTGCGAGGTCGCGACATGGCTGATCTGCAAGGCGGCGATCAACTGCTCTCCGAACATGTCGGTAGATAGCCCTGACAGCAGCCCCGTTTGTATGCCCAGACGACCCAGTGCAATTGCTGTATTGAAGATCGCGCCGCCGGAATGTGGGACAAACCCTTTGCTGCCAGAAACCGTTGGTTCGGCGATCATATCGATCAGAGCTTCTCCACAGCACAGGATCATTCCGCTACCCTTCGATCTGCCTAAAAATGCACGGCCAAATTACCGTGCCAAGGCATTCTTACAGAAATTGTTAGCGCCAACAATGCCAAACTCATTCTGCTCCGACACATACAGGTTCATTGATCGCCGCAGTTCATCAAACCGACCTCCTGCGTTGAAGGCACGCAGAAAATCCTGACCAAACAGCCAGCGGTTCTTTTCGGCCACCCCGCCAACAAGAAACACACCTCCGAAGGGGATAAGAGCAACAGCAAGATCGCCCATTATGGCGCCCAGATGCTCGGTGAACATTCGCGCCGCCTTAACAGCGCAGGCATCCGAGCCGTCCTGAGCATCCTGCAGAATGTCTTTTGCCGAACGTATCATGCCGTTGGCCTGACCTTCGGCCATTCCGATCGCCTGATAGAGAACCGGTAGGCCAGTTCCGCTCAGGAACATCTCGGCCTCGATGGTTAGCGTATCGTCAAAAAAGCACTCGGGTATGATCTTGCGCGCTGCGCGGAAAACCTCGACCTCGTCAAGATGGCGCGGGGACAATCCAACATGGCCGCCCTCGCCGGAAACGGTGTGAAAATGTCCTTCAGAGTAGAGCAGGGCGCCCACGCCCAGCCCGGTTCCCGGCCCGACAACTAGCCGTGTCCCCAGTGGTGGAGCGGCTGAGCCCTGCAATACCTCAACATCATTCTCGGTAATCTCGGCGACTGACCATGCGGCAGCAGTGAAATCATTGATGACATAGGTATGGTGCGCGCCGGTTGCTCGGGCCAGAGCGTCTTCGGAAAGATCAAGATTGGCATTGGTCAGGCGAATGGTGCCGTCCTGAACCGGACCAGCCCCGGCAGCGACGACCGCGCGCGGCTGTGTTCCGACCTCGTCGCAGAGGCTGTGCAATGCGTCTTGCAGGTCGCTTACAGTGCCCGTGGGGTGTTTGCGAAGATCGGTCAGCGCCCCCTCGGTTACGACGCCCAATCTTGTATTGGTGCCGCCGATATCGGCCACCAGATTCCAATGTGCGTGTAACCCTCCCTTGGGTCTAACCCATGGGGCCGGCTGGGCGTCACTTGTTTGGATTGTCTGCAACGCCTCGACGTCGGTCCCGGACTGAACGAAAATGCCGTGTACCAAGGTGTCGGATTCAAGCGCGTCATGCACGCGCGCCAGCGAATGCACCAAGTCATGACCCGCATCGGCGGCTACGGTCACGAATGAAGGCAGCGATTGCTCATGTGTTGTGCTCATGAGTATGTCTATGTCAGCGCCCTCTTTCACGACTACGCTGCACCAATCAATCGGCTCGGCGATGATGGAAAAATCATCCCGCCAATTTTCGGGAAAGTGGCGGGCCAATCGATCCAGCAAAGACTGCGGGTATTGCCCGTTGGTTATCGTATCAAGGATGAGCGGATCGACCTCTACACCCAGATTGGCCATCCCATAGCTCCGCATTTCCTGACGCGCCGCGCCCTGTGCAAGCAATTGATGGTGCAGGCTGCGGGCATTAGTGCGAGGGTCGCGTTCGATTCCGACGGACGGGTTCAAGGTAGAGATGTTGAATATCCGATCACCCATCCGAGCGACGACTGCCTCAGAAAACGCTGCAAAATAGTCGGCCATTACTCGATTGCGCCACCCGCCGATATCCTCCAGCGCTGGGGGGATATCGTTGTGATCCAGCACAATGCATGGCCGAATGCTGTGTGCCAAAAGCTGATCAATCCGCTGCTCGCACTGATCCAATGCGCGTGCATCAGGAATGCGACCGTCTGGCATGATTTGCTGCCAACGGACTGTAAAGCGGTGCATGTCTAGCCCAGTTGCCGGTTCTGCAGGGGCAGCCGCACCAAACAGAAAGCCATTGGGAAAGTCAGAACGGGTATATTTCATTGTCGCAACCTGTTGGAGCCATGACCAGCGTCACGCCATCTAACAGGTTATGTTAGCGGTATCTAGATTAACGTTTATATGAACCGCGCGTCCTGAACAGGACATCACATCCCTCGATCTGCTGGCCGTCCCATGTCACTGAATGCGCATTATAGTTGATCAGCACTTCGTGCGACTGCGTCTCGCGCCGCCGCAGCCCTTTGGGCATCGGATGGAGCGCCAGATCCGTTTTCTGGGCCGCCATGGCTATGACGCGATCCCAAAGGGCCTCATCGGGGAACCCCGCCAAATACCAAAGACCGGCACCGCCATGCAACGCCGCAGTGCCATCTGCGAAAGAAAGCAATTTTTGCGCGGAGCCTGACAAGCGCTCAACCCAATGTTCCGCAGCACCGCCCCCTTCGACAATGCGGGTTACGCCGGGTGGCAAAGTCTCGATCAGATCGACATGGCTGCTGAGGCCATCAAGACCTGGGCGCCCCGAATCAGGGATCTGAAAATCTTCGGTGATTGCCCCGCTGCGCGGTCCCAGAACGGCAAGATCACATCCTTGTAGTAGCCTTTGTTCAAGATCGCCTAGGGCAGCCAGGCCCGGTGCTAGGATCAGATTATAGTGCTCCTTGCCGACCTCGTTCTGAGGCACGAAATCCACCGACAACCCAGCGCGCCGCAACGCGCGGTAGGCAGAGAATACGAGCCGGAAATAATCGAACCCCGCGCTCTGAGGCTGCGTTGTCCAGGCCCAGTCAGATGCATAATCGAAGACGATAGCAACCTGCGCATGGATAGGCTGAACCGTGCCTATCGCGGCCAGATCATCGGCGGTCTGACGCGCCTCGGCCAAACCGGGTGCTTCGTCGCCATGCGGGGTAAGTAGACCGGCATGCATCTGTTCCTGCCCGAACGGTGCTTGCCGCCAGCGGAAATAGCTGACCACTTCGGCCCCATGGGCCACCGCCTCAAGCGACCAGAGACGCACCATGCCGGGCAGGGGTGCCGGGTTGTAGGGGGCCCAGTTCACTGGACCGGGTTGCTGTTCCATGACCCACCAACGGCCTCGACCGACGGCGCGGTATAGGTCGTGGTGAAAGGCCTGCATGTCCGGATCACCCTGCTGCAGAAATGCAGTCTTGTGCGGCTCGTCCACTTCCAACCGATCCGACAGGAAGCCAATAGGATAGCTGTCCCACGTGGCGATGTCCAAATCCCTGCCTACATCGAAATGATCGAATTCCAGCACGCGCCCCATGTAATTGTGCAGCAATGGTTGATCCGTTAGCGGCCGCAGCGCATCGACCTGGGCCTTGTTGAACGCCACCACCTGATCCGAACTGAACCTGCGAAACGCCAAGACGTGTGCCGGGTTGGGCTCGGTCACGGTCTGGTTCGGCAGCTCGATCTGATCGAAGCTGTTATATTCCATCGACCAGAACACATTCCCCCAGGCATTGTTCAACGCGTCGATCGAGTTGTATCGGTTCGCCAGCCAGCGGTGAAAAGCATACAACGCCGCAGCACTATAGCTGAGCGTCGTATCGTGACAGCCATATTCGTTATCGATTTGCCAAGCAGCGATATGCGGGTTGCGGCCATAGCGCTGACCCATGATCTTCGTGATCCGCTTGCATTCGTCGATATAGCCGGTGTGACTAAAGCAATAATGTCTGCGTGAGCCGAACTTGCGTAGATTGCCATCAGCATCCACAGCCAGCATGTCGGGATGCTTGTCCAGCATCCATCGCGGAGGTGTTGCCGTCGGGGTGCCCAGCACAATCTTCAGCCCTGCCGCACCCAAGGTTTCAATCGCGCGATCCAACCAGTCGAATTGCAGGTCTCCAGCAGTGGGTTCCATTCGGCTCCAGGCGAATTCGCCGATCCTGACCCATTTCAAGCCAGTCTCGACCATGCGCGCGGCGTCCTGAGCCCAGTTTTCTTCGGGCCAGTGTTCAGGGTAATAGCAAACGCCAAGTTCCGGCTTCATAGTATAACTCTGTGTTCAGCTTGACCTTGCGCCACATTTGGCGCGGTGAGTGTCATGCCATTCGTCGGCGTTCTTACAAGAGTGTCCGCGTCCAGCCCTTGGCGGGCGGTGGTGCAGAACAGTGTAGTCAGGTCATCACCACCAAAACTCGGGCACGAAGTGTGTTTGGCATCGAAGACGACAGCTTTCAGGAACTGACCGCTGGGCGTATAGGCTGCGACCCGGCTGTCACCCCATTGGGCGATCCAGATGTTTCCGGAGCGATCAACCACAGCGCCGTCCGGGTTCAGATCTTCGCTGCGCAGGTCAAGGAAGACCGCCGCTTTGCCTATGGGCCAGCCTGTCTGCGCGTCCAGTTCCCAACGCATGACCAGCTTGGTGGCGGTATCGCTGTAATAGGCGCAGGATCGGTCCGGCGCAAAGCAGATTGCATTTGAGATGGTGATATCTCGGACCAATGGCCGTAGCTCGCCATTCCAATAGCGATAGATCGAACCTGCGCCTACTTCTGCCTGTTTGCCCATGGTGCCAATCCAGAACCCGCCCCAAGGATCGGCGCGCCCATCATTGGATCGAGTCACCGGATTGTCGACCTCAAGCGGGGCGATCAAATCTTTGGCTCGACTCTCAAGCCCAAATCGCCACAGGCCGGTTTCCGACGCGATCAGCAAAGTGTCACGGTCTACCCATCCTGCGGCTGAGACATGTTCATCGAACGCCCAGCTATGCGCCTGGTCATTTTCTCGCGTCATCAGTCGTTTGCCGATGATATCGAACCAGAAAAGCTGTTGCCGTATAGGGTGCCACAATGGCCCCTCGCCCAATTCGCAGGGGCGGTCGTCATAGACCTGACTCATCCAACGGCCTCATCATAGGCGGCAACGATTTGCCGGGCACGGTTTGCTATATCTCCAACTGACATTCCGGGCTTATAGAGCGCAGACCCAATTCCGAAGCCGTCGGCGCTGGCCTCGATCCAGGCTCCAAAGTTCTCGGGGCCCGCACCGCCCACCGCAAAGACCTGAGCGCCCGTCGGCAAAACAGGGCGCAGGGCAGCCAGCCCTGCAAGACCTGCGAGCGAACCGGGGAAAAGTTTTAACCCTGTAGCCCCGGCCTGGAGCGCTGCGAAGGCCTCGGTCGGCGTGAACACACCCGGCCAGCTTTGCAGCCCAAGCGCGACAGAGCGTTGGATCACGGACACATCGCAATTCGGCGAAACGATCAATCTACCTCCGACATCAGCAATCGCGTCAACTTGATCGGGGGTTAATACAGTGCCCGCTCCGATAAGCGCGCGGTCCCCGATCTCCGAGGCGAGAACTCGGATACTTTCCAGCGGATCGGGAGAGTTCAGCGGAACCTCAATCCGGTCAATTCCCGCTTCCAGCAGGGTGTGACCGACCGGTAGCGCCTCGTCAGGGTTCAGCCCACGCAGGATGGCGATGATGGGGCGGCTCATGCGGTTTGCCTCGTTAATGTTCGGGCCTGCGACAGACCCGCAAGTGTTGCGATTGTGGCGTCTGCGGTTTCGACCATGGCACCTTGTTGCTGCAGGGCGGTCGCGTAGGCCTTGGTCAGACTTTCCGAGCCGATGATCGCCAATTGTTGGCCCAGCCAATAGGGCCGCGATGCGGCAAGCTCGGCGCCAATCAGGAACCCTGAAAGACGGGCGCGTGCAACGCTCTTGCTTTGACCGTGCAGCAAATCAGCGGCCCGTAGCCCGAATAGGCGCGCTGCCAGCTGCTCGGGTTTCGACAGCATGTCGGCAACCGCTTCGGTAAAACTCGCGTCGTCCCAGCCCTCGTCAATTGAATGCTGCAGAACGGATTGCCCGCGCAGCAGATCAAACAACTCGCCGGTCATGAAGGTTCGGAAACTGACCACCTCTCCGGCACTGATCTGGGCCCACTTCGTATGAGTACCGGGCAGGCAAATCACACCGTCCCAATTCTGATGCGTGCTGAGGAACCCCGCGATCTGAGTCTCTTCGCCGCGCATCACATCGGGAGGGCTGGTCTGTTTCAGCCCCGGAACAACGAAGGCCCGAATGCGCGGATCGGTGTTTGGAACGCGGAAGGGTACGACCGGAATAGGCTCGGATGGAACCGCAGAATACGGGGCCTCGACCCAACCCTGTCGTGCCCCAACCATTCCGCAGGCGATCACATCTACCGGTAGCCCGGGCAGCCAATCTTCGATCAAAGCCAGCAGGGCTGCCTGAAAACCTCCGCCGGTTGTGCGGGACATACCATCTGACGACGCGGCCTGTGCCAAAACGCTATCACCTTGCATGGCCCATGCCCGCAGATGAGATGTTCCCCAGTCAACAGCGATCCACTCGACATTCATAGCGTCACCCCGTTCCTACCACGCCGCCGTCAACCACCATGCACTGCCCGGTCATTGCACGGCTTGCGCTTGAAGCCAGAAACAGGGTTGGTGCGATCATGTCTTCGGGCGTCAGATGCTCTTTCAGGCTCTGGCGATCCATATGCGCAGCCAGATCTTCGGGTGTGGCCCACATGTCCAGCTGTTTCTGTGTCAGAACCCATCCCGGTGCCAGCGCGTTGACGCGAATTTTATGTGGCCCAAGTTCACGCGCCAACGAGCGTGTCATGCCGGTGATTGCCGCATTTGAACTTGTATAGATTGGATAACCTGCGTTCCCCATCAGGTAACTGATCGAACTGAAATTGATGATCGAACCGCCTTTGTCCTTCATCTGTCGCGCGGCTTCCTGACAGGCAAAATAGTAGGCCTTTAGGTTGACTTCGATCATCCAGTCCCAGAACTCGGTTGTAGTTTCTTCAAGTGAGTGCCGCTTGTCATTCGCGGCGTTGTTGACCAGCACTTTAATCGGGCCATGGGCTTCAGCTGCTTTGGCCATGGTGGCGTGCAACAGCTCGGTATCAGTCATGTCACCCTGTAGGAACAAGGGGGCGCGGCCGTGCTTGTCACGCATCTGTTCGACAAATTCACCGGCATCTGACCGACCGATAAAGGCAACTTTAGCCCCTTGGGCCATGAACCCGTCAGTCAACGCTGCACCAACGCCCGAACCGCCGCCGGTGATATAAACAGAGGCTCCGTTGAGGTCTTGAAATGTAGCAGGTTGATCCATCAGTGGCTCTCTCTCGTCACTAGGCGCGTGTCTTTGCCCACAAGGAAATCAAGGTCCGCGCCGCGATCAGCCTGCAACACGTGGTCGATATAAAGCTTCGCATACCCGCGCGAGTAATGCGGATCGTCCGGTTGCCACAGGGCGCGGCGGGCGTCCAGTTCCTTTTCGTCGACCAGCAGCTGCAGCTCGCCCTTGCTGGCGGACACCCGAATACGGTCACCGGTTTTGACCAACGCCAACGTACCACCAGCCTGAGCCTCAGGGCTGACATGCAGGATAACTGTCCCGAATGCGGTACCAGACATACGCGCGTCCGAGATACGGATCATGTCGCGCACGCCGTCTTTTACCAGCTTGGCCGGAATTGGCATGTTCCCAACCTCAGGCATCCCGGGATAGCCCTTGGGACCACAACCTTTGAGAACCAGAATGGTCTCAGGTGTAACTGGTAGGTCGTCCCGGTCGATATTGGCTTTCAGATCTTCGATGCTCTCAAAAACGTATGCTTCGGCCTCGGTTTCCAGCAGTGCATCTGTGGCCGCCGAAGGCTTCACGATTGCCCCGTTGGGCGCAAGATTGCCGCGCAGAACCCGCAGGCCTGCGGCGGGTTTTACCGGATCGTCAAATGGGCGGATGACGTCTGTGTTGAAACACTCAGCCCCTTCATAGTGGGCCGAGATGTCCTTGTTCAGAACTGTTCTTGCCGGGCGCAGGAAAGGTTTGAGTTCGCTCAGAACCACTGGCACGCCGCCTGCATAACAGAAGTCTTCCATCAGGTATTTGCCGGAAGGCATGCAATTGACCAGCAGGGGGATTTCTGATCCGATTTCAAAGTCTTTCAACGTCAAGTCGACACCCACGCGACCTGCAAGTGCCAACAGGTGGACCACTGCGTTTGTCGATCCTCCGACGGCCGCATTGGCGAGGATGGCATTCTCAAACGCCTCCCTGGTCAGGATATCTGATGGCTTGAGGTCCTCGTCCACCATCTCGACAATGCGCTTGCCGGTCAGATGCGCCAGCGCCATGCGGCGGGCATCAACGGCGGGCAGGGCGGCGTTGGTGGGCAGCGACATGCCCATCGCCTCAACCAATGAGGCCATAGTACTAGCGGTGCCCATAGTCATGCACACACCCGCGCTACGCGACATGCCTGATTCAGCGTTCATGAAATCCTGAAGTGTCATTTCTCCGGCACGAACAGCCTCGGAAAACTTCCAGACATCTGTGCCCGAGCCGATATCCTGACCCCGGTATTTGCCGTTCAGCATCGGGCCAGAGCTAACCACGATGGACGGTAAATCGACCGAGGCTGCACCCATCAGCTGCCCCGGGGTGGTCTTGTCGCATCCACCCAGCAGGACAACGCCGTCGATACCATAGGCGCGGATCGATTCCTCCACATCCATCGCCAGCAGGTTGCGAAACAGCATGGCGGTGGGTTTCATCTGGGTCTCGCCCAGCGACATAACGGGGAATTCCACTGGAAAGCCGCCCGCCTCCCACACGCCCCGTTTCACGCCTTCGGCCAGATCACGAAGGCCCGAATTGCAGGGCGTCAGTTCCGACCATGTGTTGCAGATGCCGATGATGGGGCGCCCGTCAAAAGCGTGATCCGGAAAGCCCTGGTTTTTCATCCAGGACCGGTGAATGAACCCGTCCTTATCGAGTTTTCCGTACCAATGCTGTGAACGGCGTTTCTTGGTCATTATTGGCTCTGTCTGTCTGGCGTTGGAATTGAGTGTTTTTTGAGAAGACGAAGATTAAGCTGCGCGGGCGGGGCGGCACCAATCTGGCAGCCAATCGCCATGGGCAGAAAGCAGATCGGTGACGAGGCCGCGAATTTGGCGCAGATCCAGCTCGGCCGCAGTATGGGGATCCATCATTGCGGCGTGATAGATGTATTCGGGGTTTTCTTCGGTCAGCGCGCGAACCGTTAGCTCTTGTACGTTGATCTGGGTCCGCATCAACGCGATCAGTTGTGGTGGGATATCCGTGACCACGGAAGGCTGGACGCCATTCGAGTCAACCAGACACGGCGTTTCAACCGCTGCACCTAGGGGTAATTGCGGAATCTGACCCGTATTTGGCAGGTTGCCGTAGGCTGTGTACGGCGTGTCTGTCACGATTGCGTTCATAAGGTCGGCGGCGAATTCATGGCTTCGGGTTACTTCAATGTTCCGACCATCTGTCAGGGTCTTGGCCTGTTCCTTCCAATTGGCCACCTGCTCGACACAGCGGGTCGGGTATTCGTCCAGCGGTATGCTGAACTGTTCGATCAGGTCATTGCGACCGTCTTTGATGAACCAAGGAACGTATTCTGCAAAATGCTCGGAACTTTCGGTGCAGAAGTATCCAAGATGGTCCATCACTTCGTATCGGACTTTGTTTGGACAGCGCGGCATTAGCAGCGGAGGCTTGGGTAAATGCCCGGCGCGATAGCCCTGACGCAAAGCCGGATACAGATCGCGGCCTTCATGCTCGAGCTTGAGGAAGAACGCGACGTGATTGATACCGGCAACTTTGTAGCGAAAGTCCGCCTTGGGCAGGTCTAGATCATGCGCCAGTTCTTCGACCGTGTTCTGGACAGAATGGCACAGGCCGACATGTTTCAGATTAGGGAAGCGCTCAGCCAGAGACCAGGTGTTGATGGCCATCGGATTCACGTATTGCAGCAGCGTTGCGTTGGGGCACAACTGCATCATGTCCTGCGCGACGCCCCACAGAACGGGCACAGTGCGCAGGCCGCGCATAATGCCACCAACACCCAGCGTATCGGCGATAGTCTGACGCAGGCCATATTGTTTTGGGATTTCAAAATCTGTCACCGTGCAAGGCTCATACCCGCCAACCTGAAAGGCAGTGATCACGAAATCTGCGCCGTCCAGCGCCGCGCGACGATCCGTGTGGGTTGAGACGGTTGCACCCGTGCCGACTGAGCGGATCATGGCCTTGGCCACAGCTTCGCTTTCGGCCAAGCGCACCGGATCGATATCCATCAGCGCAAAGTGGCTGTCTGCAAGGGCAGGGGTGAGCAGGGCGTCGCCCACGATGTTCTGCATGAAGATCGTGGAACCTGCACCTACAAAGGTGATCTTGGTCATGAGGTAAACCTCTGGTTTGACGTTATTTTACGGCACCGAGGGTCAGGCCCGCGATGAAGTGTTTCTGCATCAGGAAGAACATGGCAACCGGCGGCAGGGCTGCCACTATAGAACCGGCACTCATCAACTGATAAGCAGCGCGAAATTGCGCGTTAAAGCTGGTGATCCCGGCTGTCACGGGCTGGCTTTCGGCCCCTTGGGTCAGGACAACAGCCCAGAAATAGTCGTTCCAGATGAAGGTGAAAATCAGGACACTGAGTGCGGCGATGGCCGGTTTCATCAGTGGTAGAACGACGTACCAGAAGATTCGCCATTCGCTAATGCCCTCGACCCGTGCGGCCTCGATCAGTTCGAATGGCAGGGCGCGGATGAAGTTGCGCATGAAGAGCGTGCAGAACCCGGTCTGGAAGGCGATGTGGAATAACACAAGCCCTGTTTTGGTGTTGTAAAGGCCCAACTCCAGCGTGAGATCGCGCACGGGGACCATCAGGATCTGGAAGGGTACGAAATTGCCCGCCACAAACATGAAGAAGATCCAGAGGTTCGATTTGAATTTGTAGATCCCCAGCGCGAAGCCTGTCATGCAACTGAGTGCAACGGCCCCGATTACCGTTGGTACGGTGATCAGGAACGAGTTCATCAAGTAACGTGGCATATCCGAATTGAAAAAGACCTGACCATAGTTGAACGCGCCCTCAAAACTGGACGGCATCCCCCAGTAATTCGCATTGGTGAAGTCTGCGGCTGGTTTGACCGAGAAAAGCGCGACCGCCAAAAGGGGGCCCAGCCATAGTAGCAGTGCCAGAGGCAACATCGCCTGATAGGTGATCTGCGCTGCGCGGGGTTGTTTTTCGATCGGTTTGGGAAACATCTCAGTGCCCCCTTTCTTCGCGGTACATCGACCACAGGAAGTAGGCGATGAAGCAGAGCATAATCAGGAACAGGATCACAGCGATAGCTGCGCCATATCCCATGCGGAAGCCGTATTCGGACAGCGCGACCTCGAACATGTAGTAGGCCAGCACGCGGGACGAGCCAAAAGGACCGCCCTGTGTCATGATCGAGATCAGGTCAAAGCTGCGCAGCGCGCCGATGATTGTCACAACGAATGCGATGAAGGTTGCCGGGCGCAGCTGCGGCAGAATAATGTGCCACAGCATTCGCCCACCTTTTGCGCCGTCCAGACGCCCGGCTTCGATCTGTTCGGGGTCGACCGCGTTCAGGCCGGTGAGGTAGAGGATCATGCAATAGGCCGTTTGTGGCCATAGACCTGCGAAGATAATGCCGTAGGTTACGAAGCGCTCATCCCCCAGCACGTTCAGTGGACCGAGGCCAAAGAGGCTTAGGAATTCATTTAGCAGGCCAAAGGTTGGGTCGTAGAACCATGTGAATACTAGCCCAACGACGACCTGAGAGATGACGAAGGGAAAGAAGAACAAAGACTTGTAGAGGCGGATGCCCCAGACCGTCTGGTTCAGGAACAGTGCGATAAACAAGCCTGCAGGGATTGCGGCCAGATACAGGATCAGCCAGATCAGGTTGTTCTTGAGCGAGATGTAGAAAGCGTCGCGGTCCACCCATTCCCAATACAGATCTTCATAGTTGCGAAAGCCGACATATTCAGCTGCACCTAAACCGTCCCATTCATAAAGAGACAGATTGAAAGACTGAAAGACCGGGATGATCACATAGACCATGAAGAACAACAGACCCGGAGCCAAAAACAGCCAGGGCGCGATGCGCTGTTGGTTTCTGTGGAACCAGCTTTCTTGCTCGGGGGCGTCAACGGCAGCGGTCATGGGCATCTCGGATCTGGTGGGTGAAGGCGGGCTGAAGCCCGCCCTACTATTGTGCAAGGTGTTGGCCGGGCTTCAGCCCGACCCTGGACAAGATTTAGTTGTCGTAGATGCGCTCGCGCGCACGTTCCAGCTTGGCCAGAATCTTGTCAGCGTTGTCCGGCTTGACCATGAATTCCTGGAAGCCTTCCATCGACACTTTTGCCATTTCCGCTGGTGCGTCGCGGTCCCAGAACTGTGCAACACCGCCGGGGCTGTTAGACGATAGCATGACAAAGCCCTGCTGCAGGAACTTGTCGTCGTCCACTGCAGATTGCGCGTTCACAGGCAACTGGCCGAGGTTTGCACCGTTGTTGATTTCGGTCTGTTCGTCCGCAGAGACTGCGAAACGCAGGAACTCACGCGCGGCTTCCTTGTTCGAGGCATTGGCCGGGATATGGAACGTATCGGTCGGCGCGTCTTCGGCCAGTTCAACATCGGGGTTGATGGCGACAAACTGATAGAAGTCCAACTGATCGTCGGTCAGGCCTGCTTCACGCAGCGGAGCCACAGCGAAGTTACCCATCAGATAGGCGGCGGCCTCACCGTTGACCATAAAGGGCAGGGCTTCTTGCCAGCTATAGGTCTGGTGGTTGTCAATGAATGCGCCCATGTCGATCAGCTGTTTCCAGTTGGCGAAGGTCTGCTTAACCCGGTCGTCTTCCCAGCTGATCTCGCCATTTGCGAGTTGATTGTGAAAGTCGAACCCGTTGGTGCGCATGTTCAGATAGTCAAACCAGCCACCTGCTGTCCACAGGAACTTGGTGCCGATGGTATAACAGGCGCGGCCGGAATCGACGATCTTCTGGCAATTGGCCAGTTCTTCTTCCCAAGTGGTCGGCTCGGTCAGACCCAGCTCATCAAAGATGTCTTTGCGGTAATAAACGCCCCATTGATAGTAGGTGTACGGAACGCCCCACTGTTTGCCATCAATGGTCATCGCACCTTTGGTCGACGCTAGATTGTCGGCGATTTCAGGTTCAGCCCAGAGGTCCGAGACGTCTTCGAAAAGACCCGCTTCAACATAAGGCTTCATCCGGTTGGCTGCATACCAGGTGGCAACGTCTGGCGTGTCAGCCGTCAGGAAGTTGCGAATCTGGGTCTTGTAGGCCTCACGGTCGATCACGGTGGTTTCGATTTCCAGACCGGGATGCTCGGCCGCGAATCGCTCGATCATCGCTTCCATCGTCGCGCGCGGCGCCGGGTTGGACGTATCGAGGAAGATTCGCAGCTCGCCGGTCAGCTCTGCTGCGACGGGCGCAGCAAGTGCCACACTGGCAGCCAAAGCAGCCGCTGTGCGCTTGAACATGGAATGCATAGTTTCCTCCCTTAAGCTTCCATATTGGTCTCAAATATTGAAACCTTGTTTTATATATTGAAAACTACACATCGACTCGGCTACTCTTGTCAAGACCCTCGTGCCCAAAGCCGAGGGAAAGTGGAGGAGAACAGGCACCCGTGGCAGGTGACGGAACAATAGGAAAAGCATGTGACGTGCTGGAACAGGTCGCGGCCTTCGAACGCCCGGTGCGGTTCGGGGAATTGCTGGAACGCAGTGAATTTCCCAAGGCGACGCTATACCGCTTTCTGCAGTCACTAACCAATCAGGGCATGCTGAATTACGAACCGGAACGGCAGACCTATTCGCCAGGTATGCGATTGGTGCGACTGGCACATTCGGCATGGACGCATAGCTCATTAGCTCCAATTGCGCGGCCTTTCCTGGACGCTCTCAGCGCCGAGACAGGGGAGACCGTGCACTTGGCGCAACTTGATTCCGGGCAGGTGCTTTATGTGGATAAGCGCAACGCGCAACGACCAATTGAGATGTATTCCGAGGCCGGCAAGGTCGGCCCGGCCTATTGCACAGGCGTTGGCAAAGCGATGATGGCCTATTTGGACGAGGCACAGTTGGAAAAGACGATCTCGCAACAAAGCTTTCATCGGTTCACTGACAAGACCTTGGCCTCGGAAAAGGCATTGCGGGCTGATCTCGTTAAGATCCGCAGCCGTGGTTACGCAGTTGATGATGAAGAGCATGAGCCTGGCATCATCTGCATTGCCTGCCCGATTCTGACTAATGGGGGCCGCATGTTGGGGGCCCTATCGGTGACAGGATCGACTGGGCGAATGGATTTCGAGCAGTTGCAATCTTGGGTGCCGCGCGTCCGGCGCGTCGCTGAACAGATCGGCACAGAAGCACAGGCGTGGCGGTTCCCCGAGGGCCAACAGAATAGGATGCAAGCAACATGACAGGTGTAACCCTGAAAGGCGCGATCAAACGGTATGGCCAGACGCAGGTCATTCACGGGATTGATCTGCAGATTGAAGATGGTGAGTTTTGCGTGTTCGTGGGCCCCTCGGGCTGCGGTAAGTCCACGCTTTTGAGGATGATCGCGGGTTTGGAAGAAACCTCGGACGGGGAAATCCATATCGGCGCACGTGAAGTCACGCATGTGGATCCTGCCAAACGCGGAGTGGCGATGGTTTTTCAAACCTATGCGCTCTATCCTCATATGACCGTGGCCGAGAACATGGGATTTGGTCTGCGGATGAACGGTGTTGCCAAGGCCGAGATTGACCAGAAGGTTCAGGAAGCGTCAAATATTCTGAAGCTCGATCAATATCTGAAACGCAAACCCAAAGCGTTGTCCGGCGGTCAGCGTCAGCGGGTCGCGATCGGGCGTGCCATTGTGCGCGGCCCCGAGGTGTTCCTGTTCGACGAACCGCTCTCGAATCTGGATGCAGAACTTCGCGTGGAAATGCGGGTTGAAATTGCGCGGCTTCATCAGGAAATCGGCGCGACGATGATCTATGTTACGCACGATCAGGTTGAGGCGATGACCATGGCCGACAAGATTGTGGTATTGCGCGACGGTCGGATTGAGCAAGTGGGAGCCCCTATGGACCTGTATCGCGACCCCGACAATAAGTTCGTGGCAGGTTTCATCGGGTCTCCTGCAATGAACTTCCTTGAGTGCGATGTCGTGGACGGCATGGTGCGGCACCCTGCACTTTCTGATGATGTCCCGGTCACCGAGAGCGTTCCCAAAGGAGCGACGAAAGTAACATTGGGTATTCGCCCCGAGCATATTCAGGTGGATCGAAACGGTGACACCTGCACAGTTGATCTGACCGAAGCGCTCGGTGGTGTTTCATATTCTTATCTGCTGACGCCAAATGGCGATAAGCTGATTGTGGAAGAACGGGAAGACCAACGCAGTACGACCGGTGACCGCATCGGGCTTTCGGTTCGTCCTGAGCGTGCGATGCTGTTCGATCCCGAGACGGGTCAGCGGCTGCGATAGGGCTTGCCAGACCGGATCTGTTTTGCATGACTGCGCATTATCCATCGGCTTTTCGGAGGCTTTATGCGCAGTTCCAAAACCATCCATGTGATCTCGGCCCATGCTGAAGGCGAAGTGGGCGACGTTATCGTCGGCGGCGTCGCTCCGCCTCCGGGAGAGACGGTATGGGACCAAAGGACCTTTATCGCTGAAGACCAGACATTGCGGGATTTCATGCTGAATGAACCTCGCGGCGGTGTCTTTCGCCATGTGAATCTTCTGGTTCCACCAAAAAAAACCGAGGCGGATGCAGCGTTCATCATCATGGAACCGGAAGACACGCCACCGATGTCAGGCTCCAACTCGATTTGTGTCTCAACGGTTCTGTTAGACAGTGGCATTCTTCCGATGCACGAGCCTGAAACCCATCTGACATTGGAAGCCCCAGGAGGGTTGATCCGCGTCCGCGCCGAATGCCGAAATGGCAAGGCCGAACGTATCTTTGTGCATAATGTGCCAAGTTTCGTCGACAAGCTGGATGCCCGGATCGAGGTTGAGGGCATCGGGACGTTGCGCGTGGATACCGCGTTTGGTGGCGACCGTTTTGCAATTGTCGATGCCGCCGATTTGGGTTTCGAGCTTACCCCTGATGAAGGAGCTGATCTTGCAAGGACTGGCGCGCGTATCACCGATGCCGCCAATGAGCAGCTAGGCTTCGATCACCCCACTAAAGACTGGAGTCACATTTCGTTTTGCCAGATTGCAGGCCCGCTCGATCGTCAGGGCGATATTCTCATCGGACGAAATACTGTCGCCATCAAACCGGGTAAGCTGGATCGTTCACCTTGTGGCACCGGTGCTTCAGCCCGGATGGCGGTTTTGCTGGCCAAGGGAGAAATGACGATGACCGATCGCTACCACGCGCGTTCAGTCATCAACAGTGAATTTCGCTGCCGTATCGTAGAGCGGCATGATCTGAACGGCCGCGTGGCGATCACCCCGGAAATCTCGGGGCGAGGCTGGATTACGGGTACGCACCAGCACATGCTGGACCCCGATGACCCATGGCCTGGCGGCTATCGCCTAAGCGACACTTGGGGGGCATAAGCCGGGGCCAAATTCGACCCCGTACTTTTCTTAGGTTTCAGCCTTCAAGACTGAACATCAATCGTGCGGTCACCGGTACGGTGCGGGTGATGCTGGGTAGTTGTGCCAACTCCATCAGCTTGTCTACGCCTGCCGAAACGCCCGCATCCTCGGTGCTGATGAACACCATGTCGTTGGTTGAAACCATGACGGTATCTTCGGCCACACGCAGGACAAACATATCGGTGTAGAATTCCACCTCGGTCCCCGCCAGAGCCAGCTTCGCATCCACCTCAATCGTGTTACTGGCTCCCACATCCAGTTTCGACACTTGGTCCATATCAATATTCGCGCTCAATGTCGCGGTCGCGGCCTTGCGAAACACATACTCGATCATCCGTTCGTTACGGATGTCGATATTCGTTTCGACCGACGACAGATCGATATCGATATTAACCTTGCCATCTTCGCTGACATGACCCGAAAGGTTGGTGAAAGAATTGACCTCTCCAACATCATCGATCTTGACCGTTCCATAAGCCA
This sequence comes from Ruegeria sp. HKCCD3925, assembly GCF_057221175.1. NCBI lineage: Bacteria > Pseudomonadati > Pseudomonadota > Alphaproteobacteria > Rhodobacterales > Roseobacteraceae > Ruegeria > Ruegeria sp. HKCCD3925. Next base: position 311,613 of record NZ_JBWVBI010000002.1, on the reverse strand, counting down.
GATGAGACGCATCCGGGTTTAGTGTCCAATCAGCGGCCAGACCCGGGCCTGCAATAATAGCCGACGCAATCGTGATTGTTTTGAACAGAAGTTTCATTTCTTTCCTCCAGGATCTATGACAGTTCTGACCAAGCGGGCCCGGTCCCATGTCAAAGCAAACACACACAGGTCGCGTTTTATTCGATGAGTGTTGAGATAAGCACCGAACAAGCCGTGCGCGGCGCGATCCAGACCCACTCGAAACGGGTCTGGCGGTTTGGGCTGGCTTTGTCGGGTGCGTCGGACGTTGCGGATGATCTGTTGCAGGCGACGGCATTGCGTGCGTTGGAGAAGCACCACCAGGTCACCTCGTATGAACGGCTGGACAGTTGGCTGATGACGATCTGCCGTTCAATCTGGCTGAACGAGATACGGGCGCGATCCGTAAGAAAGGCGCAGGCGCTTTCAGTCACGCCCGAGGCGGAATTAGTCGCGACAGGGCCTGATTCAGAAACGAATATTTTCGCCGCTCAGGTGTTTACTCAAGTGATGCAGCTGCCAGAGGCGCAACGTGAAACGGTGATGCTTGTGTTTGTCGAAGGCTACAGCTACCGCGAAGCTGCGGATATGCTGGACGTACCCATCGGCACAATCATGAGCCGGCTTTCCAATGCCCGGCAGAAACTGAAAACCGTTATGCAGCACGATGCGGCTGACACCGTGCAACGGAGTGGCAAATGAAGTTTTCCGACGAAACACTTCTGGCCTATCTGGAAGGCAGCCTCGATGAGGCCGAAGCCCGCGGCATCGAAGACGCGGTGGCCGAGGATTCTGCACTCGAACACCGTCTCATGGCGCTCGACCCATTTGCCCAGGTTGTGCAGCAGGCTTTTGAAGGCATTCCAACTGAGGCGCCTTCGATCGATCTGCCCATACCAAGCGCTCAACAGTCCAATGCCGGACCGCTCCGTTTGCTGGCGGTCGCAGCCTCAGTTGCTGTTATTGCTGCTTCTGCAACATTCTGGGCCACGCGACCACCGGCATTGGGCTGGGCGGAGCAGGCTGCGATCTATCAATCGCTTTATTCACCGGACACGATTGCCGATCTGGACAATTCTCAGCAAACGCTGGACGCGCAGTTTGTTCAGGCCGAGGCTCAGTTGGGTCGTTCACTGAACCGGGGCGTATTGGAAAATCTGCCGGGCCTTGATCTGAAACGTGCTCAGGTACTGTCGTTCAAAGGTAAACCTTTGGTGCAGGTGGTCTTTGCTGACGCCCAGGGTAATCCGGTGGCGTTTTGTGTGATCCGGCAAGGCGCGGGAGCACCGGTCAAGGATGTGAACCTTGCGGTGCTCAGTGGTCTTGCGACAGCGACATGGGCGAATGATGGCTACGGCTATATGCTGTTGGGTGGAGATGCGCAAACAGACCTGAGTGGAGAACTAAGTGTTTTGACCGAGGCGTTTTCAGGCTGAGCGACAAGAATCCGCAAAACCACTTGAGAACCGCGGTAAATGCCCGAAGAATACCCGACATGAAGCCGAACCCTCAGATATCGGACCCGGATGATGAGGCCTTGGAAGAAGGGCCGCGCAGCATCTATGACACCGATCCGCCGGAAGACGAGGATTTGTGGTTCCTCCCGCCTGACGGCGACGAAGACCCGGGAGAATTTCTGCCCTCTGTACCGAGACCGGACCAGCGTTTGCTGTTTGACCCAAGGGACTGGCGTGCGGCCCAATCCGAGTTATCAGCTGAACTTGCCGATCTGGCCGTGACATTTGGAGCTCTGGATGAACGTTTGCGCGCGGGTCCCAAGGGGTGGGGTCACCGTCTGGCCCTGATGGAGGTCTCGGATCTGGGCTGGTGGACGGGCGATCGGATCAGCGTCGACCGCCTTGCGCTTTGGACCGGTTTGCGGATCGGAGCAACCGGTGATGATGTGCAGGCTTTGTATCGGGCGGGATGGGCAGTGAGGCGGCTGTCGTCGGGTGCTGCGCCATCAGAGGGCGGCTGGGATGCGGGGCTGACCGCTTTTCTAGACCGTCAGGCCCAAGGTTTCGAAGATACACCCGAAGCAGTGATTGATCTGGCGGAAACCATGCGAAATGTCGCCGGTTTGCACCCGGTTACCCAGGCCGCCATCGGATTTCACGCCTGGCGCGCGTTGTCTCCTGGCATAGGACAGGATACCGAGGCTGCGGTCATCGCGGCCCGTCATGCCTCCGCGATGGGTCGAGGTGGCGCATTGTTCATGCCGCTTTCTCTGTCGGGCCCAGGTGCATTGCGGGGGGCAGGATCGTTGGACGAGAAACTTTCGGCCTGGATTCAGGGGGCAGGTCAGGCCTCACTTGCGGCTTTGCTGCATTTGGACCGGATCAGCGCTTGGGAAGGGCGCGCCCGCGACGCCATTTCGGACCTAAGCGGTCGAACCCCACCCGTGCTGATTGATGCATTAACGGCTTGGCCGATGGTTTCCGCCCCGCTGGCCGAAGAACTGACCCATGCCTCGCGTGCAGCGGCACAGCGAAATCTGGACAAATTCAGCGATAGGGGGCTAATCCGCGAAGTAACCGGGCAGGGTCGATATCGCGTATGGACGGCGGCCTTGTAACTGGCCTTGATCTGCCGCTTTCACAAAGAGTGAAATGATAGGGTTGTTAGCTGGGTTCCTGGTATCGATCTTGGGTACAGGATAAGACAGATCTTTGCGTGTTGTCTGGATCGGTCAGAAACCAATTTGCAAGAACGATAACCGTCCGGGCGATGGCCCGAACGGTCTTTATTCAGTACCAACGTCCGACTGCGATCACTGTTGGCGCTATACTGGTAGCGTCCAAGGATGGAGCCATCACCTGATACGTCGCTTGAGTTTCTGAAGGTGCGTCAAACCCCATAAATCGGCCAATACCGCCGCCGTTCCCGCTGAGAGCGGGAGAACTGCTGTCAGCAAAGGCAATAGGGAAATCCCAATTGGCGGTACCGCTGGCGAACATACTACCAGTTGCGGTCGTGCAGGCCACCGCACTTAGAACGGCGGTGCAAATCTGGGTTCCGTCAGCAAAGCGCGTGTAGTCACCATTTGCATCGCTGCCCCTCTCGATCACCGCTCCGCTGGGTACACCGCTGCTTTCGGATACGGTGCCCAGCACATTGCCCGGTCCGTACCCGTAATCTGCCCGCATCAGGCGACCCGAGGTGGTGTCATCGGCGCTGCTTTGCACAGCCGCTCCGCTGGCTGTTCCGGTTGTGGCGTCAAACCGCAAAGCATCGACCCAGCTTCCGCCATCCTGCGAGACCTTGATTGAAAAATTTGTATCGCCGGATAGGCCCATTTCGGCATGGCCGGTCCAGTTCGATTGAAACAGCAGCGAGGCAGTATCACCGGCACCAGCCTTGTTGATCTTGAGTTGGTGGCCAGCGCCCTCATGCGTCAACAAGCTGGCAGGGCTACGTACGGCCAGACGGTTTGTGCTGTCTGATCCGGTTGCGATGCCGATCCCGGAAAGGTTCTGTGTATTGACCGGCGGGTCGATCCACGCCGACCCGTCCCAGACTTTCAACAGCCCTGCATTTTGATCCCAAGCCCGCCAGCCCATGTCGGGCGTCAAGAATTGCCACCCGTTGTCCAACCAAGCCGCCAGTTTTCCATCCTGTCCGGACCATGCCCCGGTCGGAGACGTGCCCAATGCATAGGTTTCACCCTGATCAGGAGCAGCTGGTGGGATCGTCGCGTTAACGGACGCAACGCTTAGCTGCACCACCAGATCTAGCGCACGCAGCGCTTCGTTATGGGTCACATGTTTTTGGGCCTGCGCGGGTTGCAGATAGGGCAGATTTAGACGGGGAGAGTTCTGTGGCATGGGCATCCTCCTGTGGTGTCGGTCCGATGATGATTGCGCGCCACACTGCCGTGATGTGCGTAAATCCCGCCTGACCCAGCCGAACGCCCAGGTTTCGAATTTTTAAGATTTGGTCTCAGATATATGGAGACATCTGCCTTGCAGATGCCCCAAACTTGGATCAGTTCTTGAAATCAGATCTCAGTCACGCGCGTAGACATCTTCGTAGCGAATAATGTCATCTTCACCCAAATAGGTCCCGGTCTGCACCTCGATAAGAACCATTGGCACTTTGCCTGGGTTTACCATCCGGTGCACGGCCCCGAGCGGCACATAGACGGATTCATTCTCAGACACGAGCTGTACCTTGTCGTCAATAGTCACCTCGGCGGTGCCTTCCACGACAATCCAATGCTCGGACCGATGGTGATGCGATTGCAAGCTCAGCGAAGCGCCGGGATGGACGTGAATGCGTTTGACCTGAAACCGATCGCCGATGACGAGGCTTTCGAACCATCCCCAAGGGCGATGATCAACGGGCAATGCTACCGCCTGCTTGGCGCCTTTTGCCTTCAATGCTGCGACGGCCTGCTTGACGTCTTGCGTCCGGTCCATGCTGGCGACTAAAACCGCGTCAGGCATAGCCACGGTGATTACGTTCTCTAACCCCATTGCAACAACTTCTAGCGCGGGCGATTCAGAACGCACAAGCACGTTGCGACAATCTATGGCGGTCACTTCGCCGGCAGTTGCAACGCCGTCTGGATCGGGGTTGCTCAGCTCTTGTACGGCAGACCAGCTGCCCACGTCTGACCACCCGGCGGCATAAGGGACAACGCTGAGATTGTCGGCCTTCTCCATAACCGCATAGTCGATAGAGATGTCCTGAACTGTCGCCCAGGCCTCGGGATCTAACCGCAGGAAGCCCAGATCACACTGTGCATGCTCAACCGCCTTCTGAACGGGCGCAATTAGATCATGTGCATGCTGGTCGAAAGCCTCAAGGATATCTCGGACCGCGAACAAAAAGATGCCCGAGTTCCAAAGATAACTCCCTTCAGCCACCATTGCCTTGGCGTTTTCAAGATCGGGTTTTTCAACGAACCGGTCAAGTTGCACAGAAGCGCCTGACGAGTCCGGTGCTTGGGCGAGCTTAAGGTAGCCATATCCGGTTTCGGGTCGGTCGGGTGTGATCCCAAACGTCACCAGATCTCCACGCTCGGCTATTGTTCGGACACCTTCGGTGACGGCCTCGTGAAAGGCCGCACTGTCTGGAATGACGTGATCCGACGCGGCTACCAGCATCATCCCGTCGGGATCAATGGATGAAAGGTGCAGGGCAGCGGCCAGCACTGCAGGTGCAGTATTGCGTCCTTCGGGTTCGATCAAGATTGGACCCGGATCGACTCCGATGGCCATCAATTGTTCAGGGACAACAAAGCGGAAAGCCTCGTTGGTCAGGATCAGAGGTTTGGCGTAAGGCGTGTCGGTCGGGCCTTTCAACCGCTCGGCACATTGCTGCAGCAGGCTGGTTTCACCAATCAGCGGAACAAACTGTTTGGGGTAGCTTTTACGCGACAACGGCCAAAGCCGAGTACCGGATCCGCCACATAAAATTACAGGATAGACCATGCTCATAATGCCTGCCCCTTCTGAACCTATTAGCTTAAACTATTGAATTGAAATCGGAATAGCTGACACAATTAGGCCTACTGCGCGGCCCGATCAGAGGCCACGACTTCATGCAGATATTGGTTTAGGTCGTCGCGCAGATCATCGCGGGCCAATGCGAACGAGACCGTTGCTTGCAGAAAGCCAGCCTTTGAACCACAATCGAACCGCTGTCCATCAAACTTGTAGCCAAAAACAGGAACACCATTGCCTATATCCTCGGCAATTGCGTCGGTCAGTTGGATTTCGCCGCCACTTCCCTTCTTTTTCTGGTTCAGATTGTATAGAACCGAAGGACCTAAGATGTAACGACCGATCACCGCTAGATTGGATGGCGCGTCCTCGGGTTTCGGTTTTTCAACCATTCCTTTGGCCCGAACCACCGTGCCAACGTTCTGGCCCGTATCCAAAATACCGTAGGAGCTGGTTTTTTCGTTGGGGACTTCCATCGCGGCGACCATGTTGCCGCCGGTTTCCTCATAAGCTTCGACCATCTGCTGCAGGCAGGGTTTGTCGGCGGCAATCACATCATCTGGCAGCATCACGGCAAAGGGTTCATCCCCGATCAGTCGCCGCGCGCACCAGACCGCATGCCCCAATCCCAGCGCTTTGTGCTGACGGATATAAGCGATTGCACCGCTTTCCATGTTAGTGGCGTTCAATATCTCAAGCAGTTCGTCTTTGCCCTTGGACTTGAGGTCTTGTTCCAGCACAAGATTGTGATCGAAATAATCCTCAAGCGCTGATTTCCCACGCGATGTCACGAAGATGAACTCGGTGATCCCGGCGGCACGCGCCTCGTCGATGGCATATTGAACCAGCGGACGATCAACCAGCGTCATGATTTCCTTTGGTACCGACTTAGTCGCCGGAAGAAACCGAGTGCCCATTCCCGCAACGGGAAATATCGCCTTGGTGACTTTGCGTACCATATTACCTCACTAATTCTATATATTGCCGGCGACTCTCGGTGATGCCGGAGCCCCACATATAATCTAAAATCCTACCAATCAATCACACCCGGCTGGTCTGCTACGGGATTGCTGGAATCTGCCATTAACTTTAGGTCAGAGTCAAAACGAAACAGAGCCGAATGCGGGTTTCAATTATCCGATCCATCAATCACTTGATCAATGAAGTTTAGAACGCGCCCCGAAGAACGGGGCGCGTATCCTTATGCATTGTCCATAATTGTCTCAAGCGGGTCATGTTCGGCGACGAAGTGATCCGGCGCAACCTCACTAAGTTGGGGAACATAGTTGGTTTCACCCAAAGACAATCTGCTGGGCAAAAATCGCAGAGCCGCTTTTGGATCCATGGGGGACGGCAATTCTCCCGGTAGTTTAAGCCTTTGACGGCTGCGCTCGACATCCGGATCAGGGATCGGAACCGCCGAGATCAGGGACTGCGTATACGGGTGTTTCGGTTCGGAACAGATCACCTCACCATCGCCCAATTCGACGATGCGGCCCAGGTACAACACCATGATCCGGTTCGAGACCGCGCGCACCACTGACAAATCGTGGCTGATGAAGATCATCGATAGGCCGAACTCTTGTTGCAATTCGCGCAACAATCCCACGATCTGGGCCTGAATGGACACATCCAGCGCCGAGACCGCCTCGTCACAGATAATCAACTTTGGTTTGTTGATCATGGCCCGTGCGATTCCTACACGCTGGTTTTGCCCCCCGGACAGTTCGTGCGGATACCGATTGATCATGTTGGCCTTCAAGCCAACACGCTCCATCATCTCGGCGACCAACTCCTTGCGCTCACGCTCAGTCAGATCCGGTCGGTAGGTTTTCAGCGGTTCCGCGATCGAGGCCGAGATCGTCATCCGTGGATCAAGGCTTGCCAGCGGGTCCTGAAACACGATCTGCAAGTCCTTGCGGTACTTGTTCAACTCTGCCCGTTTCAGCCCTACAATCGGATGCCCCAACCAGCTGACATTACCCGCGCTAGGTTCGATCAATTGCAGCACAGCCCGGGCCAGTGTGGATTTGCCACAGCCGGATTCCCCAACAACACCCAGAGTCTCGCCCTTTCGGATGTCGAAACTCACGCCATCAACGGCTTTCAGCGGTACCTTGTGCCCAAAAAGACCACCCGGGACATGGATGGGGAAATGAACCTTGACGTCATCTACTTTCAGCAACGGTTCTTCCGTCTGCGGCAAAGCTTTCGGCGCATCGCCCGCATCAATACGCGGCATCGCCTCAAGTAGCGTGCGGGTGTAGTCATGCCGAGGAGCGCGAAAGACTTCTCGCGTATCACCGGCTTCGACAAACTCGCCCATACGCATGACCTGAATATTGTCACACATGCGCGCGACAACACCCATGTCGTGAGTGATCAGAGCAATGGCCGTGCCTTCGTCCTTTTGCAACCGTACCATCAGGTCCAGAATGTCGGCCTGAACAGTCACATCCAACGCGGTCGTGGGCTCATCCGCAATCAGCAGCTTGGGATTACACAGCATCGACATGGCGATCATCACACGCTGGCGCATGCCGCCCGACAACTCGTGCGGATACTGATCCAGACGCCGCGCCGCTTCGGGGATGCGCACGCGGTTGAGCCAGTCAAGGCAACGTTGGCGGGCAGCCGAACCTTGCAAGCCCTCGTGAACCTGCAGCACTTCGCGCATTTGCTGGCCGACCCGCAGATGTGGGGTCAGCGCGGTCAGCGGATCCTGAAAGATCATGCCGACGTCTGAGCCACGAATCTTGTTGATTTTGTTCACAGGTAGATTCAGGATTTCCTGACCATTCAGCAAAGCAGAACCAGACGCATGGCCAGCGGAGGGCAACAGCCCCATCGCTGCCATGAACGTCTGGCTTTTGCCCGAGCCACTTTCGCCGACGATGCCCAGACATTCGCCGGGATCAATGTCGAAACTGATGCCTTTTACAGCCTCAACCACGCCATCGGGCGTATCAAATCGGACGCTCAGGTCCTTGACGGAAAACAGACTCATATCAGCGATCCTTCGGGTCCAGAGCGTCGCGCAGCCCGTCACCGATGAAGAACATGGTGATGATGATGGCGACATAAAAAGTAAGAGGGAACATCAGCTGCCAGAGCGTACCATACGCCATGGTGCCAGCCCCTTCGGCGATCAGGCGGCCCAACGATGTGTAGGGTTCTGAGATTCCGAGGCCGAGGAACGAGATGAAGCTTTCGGTCAGGATCATCTCAGGCACCAGTAACGAAGCGTACACGATCACAACGCCCAACAGGTTGGGCAGAATGTGACGGTACATGATGGTAAATTCGCTGACACCGGCGGCGCGCGCGGCTTCGATAAATTCGCGGTTCTTCAAGGTCAGGGTTTGCCCCCGAACAATCCGCGCCATCGTCAGCCAACCGACCGCGCCCAAGGCGATGAACAGCATGAAAAAGGATCGTCCCGCCACGACAAGCAGCAAAATGATGATCAGTGTTGCCGGAATTGCAAGCAGGATGTCCACGAACCGCATCATCGCACTGTCGGTGCGCCCGCCAATATATCCTGCGGTGATGCCATAGCAGGTGCCGACGATCAGAGCGGTCGCGGCCCCGATCAAACCGACCAGCAGCGATGTGGTGGTGGCCTGAATGACACGGCTGTATAGGTCGCGCCCCAGATCATCGACGCCGAAATAGTGTCCGGTTTCGATGGATGGCATCCCCATGCCGCGCACGTCCCCCATGACGTTCCAATCGATCTCTTCATTGTTCCAGACCGCGAAGTAAGGCCCAACAATCGTGAACAACACGATCAGACCCAAAATGAAAACGCTGGCCATTGCGGCTTTGTTGCGGACAAAACGTATCCGTGCGTCCTGCCAAAGCGAGCGCCCCTGAATGACCGTGTAATCAGTGATTTCCTCGGCCAGATGGGCGGCTTTTTGTGATTTTCCAAGCATTGCCTGCCCCTCAGTATCGGATTTTTGGATCGAACCAGGCATAAGCCAGGTCGGTCAGAAGGTTCACAACCACGGTCAACGCGCCGTAAAGAATGGTGACCCCTAGCAGCACAGCATAGTCGCGAGACAAAGCCGAGCCGACATAGGCCTGCCCCAGACCACCGGTTGAGAAATAGATGTCGACAAAAACCGAACCGGTCAGAACGTAGACAAAAACCGGCCCGAGGTACGAGACAACGGGAAGCAATGTCGGTTTAAGCGCATGGCGCCAGATCACGGTTCTTGTCGGCAATCCCTTGGCCCGTGCAGTTCGAATGAAGTTCGAGTTCAGAACCTCCAGCATCGATGACCGCGTAATCCTTGCGATTGAGCCCATGTAGGAGGTCGCCAACGCAATCACCGGCATCACCAGATACTGCCATTGACCGCCATGCCAGCCGCCACCCGGCAGCCACCCCAACCACAGGGTAAAGGTCAGGATCAGGATCGGCCCCATGATGAAGTTCGGAAGCGCCTGAGCGGCGATACCCAGACCCACCGCAAAGTAGTCAATCCAGCTGTTGTGTTTGATTGCAGCGGCAATTCCCAGCGCGACGCCAACGGATGTTGCCACCAGAAAGGACAACGAACCATAGGTTAGCGAAATCGGGAAACCCTGCGCGATGATGTCGTTCACATCCCGATCCTTGAATTTGAAGGACGGTCCGAAATCAAAATGCACCACGATGTTGTACAGATAGTCCCAAAGCTGTTTCCACAGCGGTTGGTCCAATCCATAACGCGCCTCGATATTGGCCAGAACCTGCGGCGGCAATGGCCGTTCCGAGGTGAATGGCCCGCCAGGCGCGATGTGCATGAGGAAAAAGCAGGCGACGATCAATAACAGGATCGTCGGAATAGCGACCAGTAGCCGCTTTAAACTGTAGGCAAGCATTTCATGCCCCCGTGTTTATTGGCCCTGCCCCGGATGTCTCCGGGGCACGGCGTGGTTCAAAGACAATTATTCAGCGAGCTTGTAGAGGTTTTTCGAGTACCAGTTCTGCTCGACGTTGTTCACCGGCCAGTTGCCTACATCGCTGTCCATCATATAGACGCCTGCGTAGTGATAGATCGGGATCACAGGCGTTTCTTGGGCGATGATGCGTTCAACTTCGGTGTAAAGCGGAGCCGGATCGTCCGAGGTTTTGGCCTCGGCCAGCAGCTCATCAACGCGCGCGTTGGCATATTTGCCGTCATTATAGCCCGAGTCCGACTGCAGTAGGTCCAGGAAGGTTGACGCCTCGTTGTAGTCTCCGCACCAAGCACCACGTGCCAGCTCAAAGTTTTGGTTGCCGCGCTCCTCGAGGAAGACTTTCCACTCCATATTTGCCAGTTCGGCGTTCACGCCAAGCTTCTGCTTCCACATCTGGCTCAGCGCAACGGCGACCTTCTTGTGGTTTTCCGCGGTGTTATAAACCATCTGGAAGCTCAGAGGGTTGTCAGGCCCATAACCTGCTTCTGCTAGAAGCTCCTTCGCCAACTCGTCGCGTTCGGCTTGGGACATGGATGCCATTTCAACGGCCGGTACGGTGAAGCCTGCGGTTGCTTCGGGGGCGAAAGTGTAGGCTTCGGGCTGACCGCCTGCCATCACTTTTTCGGTGATAATCGCACGATCAACGGCCAGTGACAGGGCTTGGCGGACGTTCGGGTCCTTGAAAGCCTCGGGGCCACCATCAGATAGGTTGAAGGTGTAATAATAGTTGCACAGGCGTGGGAAGCTGATGGCTTCTACAGGGTGCTCTTCCTTCAGACGTGGGTACTGGCCGGCTGGAATTTCGGTGCGGTCCAGTTCGCCAGCCAAATAGCGGGTCAGGGCGACGTTTTCATCATTGATGACCAGCGCCACGACCTTGTCGATGATGGTGTTATCGTTGTCCCAATAGGCGGTGTTGCGTTCACGTACCGAGCGTTCCTGCGGCAGGTGCTCGGTCAGAACATAAGCGCCGTTCGAGACGATGTTTTCCGGTTTGGTCCAGGCGTCACCAAATTCTTCGATCACTTTCTGCGGTGCCGGGAAGGTTGTCGAATGTGTGGTCATCTGCGGGAAATAGGGAAGGGGGGCGCTCAGGCGGACTTCCAGCGTTTTGTCGTCGATGGCTTTGACACCCAACTCATCTACCGGTTTTTCGCCCGCGATGATCTCGGCAGCGTTTTCGATCGACATCAGTTCCATGAACCACGCATAGGGCGACGACAGTTCGGGATCGACGGCGCGCTTCCAGGCATACACAAAGTCACCTGCGGTCACCGGATCACCATTCGACCACTTCGCTTCATCGCGCAGGGTAAAGGTGTAAACGTCCTTGGTATCGTTGACCGAGAATTCGGTGGCGACACCAGGAACCAGGTTACCGTCCTCATCCTGATTCATCAGGCCTTCAAACAGATCGCGAACAATTTCTGCACCCGACACATCTTCTACGACTTGCGGGTCGACCGAGCTGTGTTCATCGAGAATCCGATAGGTGAAGGTCTGATCGTCGGCCAGGGCTTCTCCGGTTTCGGGATGTGTACCGGCAGCAATTGCAGCACCGGTAATGATGGTCGAGGACAACAGTCCTGCCAAAGAGGTTCTGATTATTTTGTTCATGTGTTTACTCCCATTTTGTATGGTTTCGAACGTCCAAACCGCATTCGCGGTGGGCGCTTGTCTGCCATTTTGTCTCCGGCAATTGTCTGGACTTTACCTTGATCTAGATCGTGCCAAGATCGATAATTTCGGCATTCATGCATCAGGCAATGTCGGAGATCCGAATGCGAAAGCTATCTTTCACTGCCCATGAACCTGTCAGTTTTGAAGCAAAGGTAAAGGGTTTTGCGGTGGGTGAAGACCACAAAGGCTGATTAGAACCGCAGCCGGCGGAGGTGTTAAAATTTTATTTTGAAACACTTCGTGGCAGTGACATTTTCGTGAAGCTCAACATATCACCGTGGGTGAATGTGTTCGCATTGATGCTCGTAAATGGCGAATCAGTACGCTGCTACGGCTTCAGAACGGCCTTCAATGAGGCATCGGGGAAGCAGGTTGGTGTGCTTCCAGAAGCCTCTTGCCAGTGCCCGATCGAGCGTCGGGTTTTGTATCCGGGCAGGCCATCGACGCCACCGACGTCATGACCCTGTTGAACAAGCACCTGCTGCATGCTGGCGACATCTGAACGATAGAGATTGCCGACATCGCCCCAACGACCCCGAAAATCGCCAACTCCGTATTGGATGCGATCACCGACATGTCCCACAAACAGCGCATAAAGGTCGCTGGTGTTATAGTCTTTGAGGACATAGAAATTGGGCGTTACGATAAAGGCCGGACCGCTACGACCGGCAGGCATCATAAGATAGCCCTCGGCATCAAGTTCATGTGCCGGAAAAGGTTTGCCGGAAACGCGATTTACGCCCATGGCGACCCAATCGCGGATCAACCGCCCCTGATCAGGGCCCTCCAACGCGCAAGAAACGGTCGTGGGTAGGATAACTTCGAACCCCCAGTCGCGGCCTGTCACCCATCCGTGCTCGTCAAGATACGCGCCGATTGATGCAATCGTGTCCGAGGCTGAGCCCCAGATATCAGTTCGGCCATCGCCATCGCCATCGCGCGCGTAAGTCAGAAAATTTGTGGGCATGAACTGAGGCTGCCCCAAGGCACCCGCCCAACTGCTTTTCAGTGCGTTGCCTTGGCCGTGACCGGATTCTGCGATCTGTAGCGCAGCAATTAGTTCAGCCGTGAAATACTCTGCCCGTGTGCTCATGAACCCTTTGGTGCCCAGCACCTGAAACGCATTATGGCGGATAGGGACTTGTCCGTATCCGCTTTCGCGGCCCCAGATGGCCAGTATGATACGGGCGGGTACGCCGGTTTCTGTCTCGACACGTGATAGCGTGTCCGCGTAGCGCCTAGCCATCTTGCGACCGACGGAGGTGGCACCCTGGACTGATCCGGCATTGAAATATCGACCAGGTGAGCCGAACTCGGCCTGCCGTTGTTGCTTGGGTGTCTTTTTGGGGCTGCCCGGCGGAACCAGGTCAGGAAGGTCCCAGTTCAGCGTCACCCCGTCAAAGGCGCTTTGGAATGTGCGTTTCGAAACGCCCTTGGATTTTGCCTGAGGCCAAATGGTTTGTTGCAGCCAGTTCTGGAACTGACGTTCAACCTCAGCGCGATCTTGCGCTACCGAGGGGGTGCCAAGACAAACCAGGGAGACTATTGCAAGAACCAAACGCATATGATTGGTCTCGCGCGCGCTTGACCTCATGTCAACAGCGGCGCCGCAGGGTGATTTTGGAAAAGTTCTTGAGAAAATCCGTGACTCTGCCGATAGTTGCCGGGAAACCCCGCCGCAAGAGGATCATCAGGTGTGACCTTGTCTCGGATACATTCAGTCGCTGTGCCAGCCTTGGTGATCTTTGTTGCTCTGTTGTTGACGGCTGAGTCTGCCGGGGCGAGTGATAGCTTCATGGACCCCCAAGGCCCGATTGCAGCGGTGCAAAAGACACACCTTTTGCGCGCGACGGCTCTTATCCTGATCGCTGTGATACCGGTTCTGGCTCTGGTGCCGCTGATTGCCCTGCGTTATCGCCGACGTAAGGGTGGAAATGCTGCATACACGCCGCATTGGGATTTTTCGGCGAAGCTTGAATTTCTGATGTGGGGCGTCCCGGTCGTGATCGTGATGATCCTGTCTTTCTATCTCTGGAAAGCGACACATCGTCTTGACCCTTATTCCGCCCCTTTTGGAGAGGAGCCTGCCCTAAATGTGCAGGTGGTTGGCCTCGATTGGAAATGGCTGTTCATCTATCCAGATCATGGCATCGCAACGGTGGGAGAACTGGGCATACCGATCAAACAGCAAGTTGCGATGACGCTGACCACAGACACGGTGATGCAGTCGTTCATGATCCCGGCGCTGGCGGGGCAAATCTATGCCATGCCGGGGATGACGACTCGGCTACACCTGGTGGCAGACTCGCCTGAAACGATGCAAGGCGAGAACACACAGTATAATGGCCGAGGATTCACAAAGCAGAAATTCCTGGCGCAAGCCATGCAGCCCGAGGATTTTCAGGCATGGGTCGCCAGCGTAAAAGCGCATGGCATACCGTTGACCGAAAGCACTTATCGAACGTTGGCGATGCGTACGGATCGGGATGAGGTGCAGGCAGCATTGGGCACCGAACTCATGCCGCTGAATGCGCTTTATTTCACGCTGGAAGAGGGCGACCTGTTCCATTCGATCCTGCGTCGTTATCACAGCGGCGAGCCTCTGCAGTTGGATCAGCAACCCGGAACGGCTGAATACGGGCAGGAGGCAAGCCAATGACAAATGCCGAGACCGGTTTCTTCGGTCGCCTGAGCTGGGATGCATTTCCCATCGCTGGACTGATCCAGAACCCTGGCGCAAATGAGATCATTGCAAACGCTGCTGCTGCTATTGTGATCGTGGGCGTAGTGGTAGTGATTGGCATCCTGACGTGGTTCCGGTTGTGGGGTCCGCTCTGGCGCGATTGGCTGACCAGCGCTGATCACAAGAAGATCGGCATCATGTACATTGTCTTCGCCATCGTCATGCTGGCGCGGGGCGTCTTGGAAGGCGTGGTGATGCGGGCCCAACAGGCGGCGGGACCGGGGGACGGATTCCTGGAACCCGAGCATTTCGCGGAACTGTTTAGCACTCATGGCACCATAATGGTGTTCTTCGTCGCGGTACCTTTTGTCTTTGGCGTCGCTAAT
The DNA here is from genome assembly GCF_057221175.1 of Ruegeria sp. HKCCD3925. NCBI lineage: Bacteria > Pseudomonadati > Pseudomonadota > Alphaproteobacteria > Rhodobacterales > Roseobacteraceae > Ruegeria > Ruegeria sp. HKCCD3925. The sequence continues at coordinate 296,449 of NZ_JBWVBI010000002.1, read as the reverse complement.
TACATAATTCCGCTCATGATAGGCGCGCGCGACGTGGCCTTTCCGGTGATGAACCAGATCGGGCTTGGTCTGACCGTCTCGGCCGGGCTGATGCTGATGGTCTCGCTGGTGGTGGGCGAATTCTCAACAGGTGGTTGGACCGCCTATCCGCCCTATACCGGGGCCGCGTTCAATCCCGGCGTTGGGCCGGATTACTGGATCTGGGCCATCGTGGTCTCGGGCGTGGGCACAACACTGACTGGCATCAACTTTGCCGTCACGATCTACAAGCTGCGTGCGCCGGGGATGAAGTTCATGCGGTTGCCCATGTATTGCTGGACGATCATTTGCAGCTCGATCCTGATCATCTTTGCTATGCCGCCCCTAGGCGTTGCCGCGCTGCTGCTGGCCGCGGATCGCTATCTGGATTTTCACTTCTTCACCAATGACCTTGGCGGCAACATGATGAACTATGCCAACCTGTTCTGGCTGTTTGGCCACCCCGAGGTCTACCTGTTGGTCCTGCCTGCATATGGAATCTATTCTGAGGTCTTTGCCACCTTTTCGGCCAAGCGTCTCTATGGTTACAACTCACTGGTCATCGCAACAATGTCGATTGCGGTCATGTCCTTCACGGTTTGGTTGCATCATTTCTTCACCATGGGGCAAAGCGCTCTGATCAACGCGGTGTTCGGGATTGCCACGATGCTGATCGCCATTCCGACCGGGGTTAAGGTCTATGACTGGATGGCGACTCTGTACCGTGGGCGCATTCGATTCTCGGTCCCGATGCTTTATGGCCTTGCGTTCTTGATGTTGTTCGTCATCGGCGGCCTCAGCGGAGTGGTTCTTGCCAATCCAACCGTCGACTATCAGGTCCATAATACGCTGTTTCTGGTTGCGCATTTCCACAACGCGTTGCTACCCGGTGTGCTGTTCGGGTTGCTAGCCGGCTATAACTACTGGTTTCCCAAGGCCTTTGGGTTCCGTCTAAACGAGTTCTGGGGCCGCGTTTCGGTTTTCTGCTGGACGGTTGGGTTTCTGCTGACCTTCATGCCGCTCTACTTCGTTGGTCTGATGGGCATGCCCCGCCGGTCGTTCAGTTGGGAGGATCCCAGCTTTCACCCCTACATGATCACCGCCGCCATAGGATCGCTGGTGATTACTTGCGGGTTGCTTTCGATCCTGGTCCAATTGTGGGTCAGTATACGCGACCGAGAACAGACCCGCGCACCGGTCGGTGATCCTTGGGACGGGCGCACGCTGGAATGGTCGATCCCGTCTCCGCCGCCGCCCTACAACTTCGCTATTATTCCGCAGGTTAGTGACCGCGATGACTTTGCTGCAGCTAAGGAGCGCGGACAAGCCTATCCTGCACCCGCGGCCTACGAAGATATCGAGATGCCGCGCAACACCGGCATCGGGTTTATCCTCTGCGTGCTCAGTGGCATCTGGATGTTCTCTCTGGTCTGGTGGATCTGGTGGCTGGCAGCACTGATGACCATCGCGATGATCCTCGCCATTATCATCTGGAGTTTCGACACCAGCACCGAAGTCATCATCCCCGCCGAAGAGGTCCGCAAAGAACACGAGGCGTGGTTGGCGCTGGTCCACAGCACCGCCGCTGTGGATCGCGATCATGAAAGTACACCGGAGAATCGCGGCCTCGCCCGCCCGGATATGGAGGCCGTGATATGAGGCGCGCACCCAAGCACAGCTATCCGGGGATAAACCTCGGTGAGGACCACGCCAGCGCCCACAAGGCGACCGAGGTCGTCACTTTCGGCTTTTGGGTCTTCCTGATGAGCGATCTGGTCTATTTCGGCCTGATGTTCGCGATCTATATCACCATGATAGACGCGCAGGCCGGCGGTCCGGGCCCGCATGAGCTGTTCGACCTGAAAAGCATCTTTGCCCAGACTCTCATTCTGCTGACCAGCAGTTTGACCGTCGGGCTGGCGATGTTGGCGCTGAAATACAACCTGCCTCGGGCACGGATCGTGCTGTGGTTCGGAGTGACTCTGTTGCTGGGGCTCAGTTTTCTGGTTTTGGAAATCCGTGATTTCATGAACATGGCAGCCCAAGGCGGTATCCCACAGCGTAGCGGGTTTTTGTCGGCCTTCTATGGTCTCGTACCGCTCCACGGCTTGCATGTTGCAGCCGGGTGTCTGTGGCTAATCGTGCTGGGTATTCAGCTGCGTGTGTTCGGGCTGACCGATCTGCTGATGTCGCGTATGGTGCGGTTGGCGCTATTCTGGCATTTCCTCGATCTTATCTGGATCGGCATAATAACCATCGTGTATTTCGGAGGGCTGGCCTATGGATAAACGATCCGAGATGCATCACCGCGAACGGCGGCGTTACGTGATTGGCTATGGTGGGTCACTGCTGCTCACGCTGGTGGTATTTGTGATCGCCTATCATTTCGGTATTGAAACACCAGGTGTCTATATGACCATCGGCCTTTTGGGGTTGGCACAACTGGTTGTTCAACTGATCTATTTTCTACACATCGACCGCCGCCGCAGCAGCCGAGAGGATCTGGACCTGGTTCTGTTCTCGACACTTGTTCTGCTGATTATCATCGGCGGGACAGTTTGGATTCTGGGCAATCTGGCCATGCGCATGCATATGCAGGTGATGTGAGGTCGCTCGATTAGGCACCGAAAAGGAAGCTGCTTATGAAGTCATTCAAGGCAATTGCCGCCGCAGGGATACTGGTCACGATTGCTATTGGATTGTTCCTTTTCTGGCGGCATGAAGAGCGGTATCCGTCAACAAAAGACGCCTATATCGGCGCGAATATCATCTACGTGGCCGCACAGGTGACCGGGCAGGTTTCAGACGTTGCGGTGGTCGAAAACCAGCCGGTCAATGCAGGCGATTTGCTGTTCTCGATTGATCCGACACAGTTCCAAGCCTCGGTCGATCAGGCCAAAGCTAATCTGGACAGTGCCATTCAGCAGGCTGACTCCTTCTCGAACCAGATCACCGCTGCACAGGCCGCTGTCGAAAGCGCCAACTCTTTCTACGAAACCGCGCAGAGCAATCTTGAACGTGCCCGAGCTTTGTTTTCGGACGGGGACCTCGCGCAGGCCTCGCTGGACCAAACTACATCCGAATTCGCACAGGCTTCGGCCCGGTTGACCACCAGCCGGTCCGAGCTTTCCGCATTGCAAAGTGGTCTCGCGGCCCGGCAGGACAATGTGTTGTCCTCGCAGGCTGCGTTGGAAATCGCGCAGGCCGATCTTGTCTGGACCAAGGTCTATGCCGCGGCCGATGGCTGGATCGCAAATCTGACGCTGCGGCCAGGGTCGTCTGTCTCGGCCAATGCGCCGCAATTTTCCATTGTCGAGTCGTCTGACTGGTGGGTCGATGCAAATTTCAAGGAAACATCACTGCCACGCATCCGACCCGGTCAGCCGGTCACAGTGCAGGTGGATATGCTTCCAGACACGACCCTGACCGGCAAGGTTGCGTCGATCGGTCGAGGCTCGGGCGATACGTTTTCGTTGTTGCCGTCCGAAAACTCCAGCGGCAACTGGGTCAAGGTCACTCGTCGTTTCCCGGTGCGGATTGAGCTTGATCCAACTGATGCTCCGCTGCGTATCGGAGGCAGCAGCAAAGTTACGGTGGATACAACCGGAACCAGCCAATGACTGATGCCGGCCATATCAATCGCGTGATTGTCGTGGCCGTCGTGCTCAGTGCTATTCTCGAAGTTCTGGACAGTACCATCGTCAATGTTGCGTTGCCGCATATTCAGGCGGCTTTTGGGGCCACAACCGATCAGGCGACATGGATCTTAACCAGCTATATCGTCTCAGCCGTTGTGGTCATGCCGCTGACCGGGTTTGTCGCGCGTCGGGTCGGGCGGCGCAGGCTGATCCTGACTGCGGTCACGGGTTTTGCCACAATGTCTGTCATGTGCGGCCTGTCATGGAGTCTTCAGACTATCGTCGCGTTCCGCCTGGCGCAGGGCATGTTCGGCGCGTTCCTGATCCCGTTGTCGCAGTCCATCCTGTTTGACGCCTTTCCGCGTGAAAAACGGGGGCAGGCCATGGCGGTCTTTGGCTTGGGCGTGGTGGTCGCACCGGTGTTGGGCCCAACTGTAGGCGCAGTCCTGACAGAGTATTTTTCGTGGCGAATGGTGTTTTTCGTCAATCTTCCGGTCGCTGCCATGGCCCTGCTGCTTTTGGCGGGCGAGTTGCCGGACGACAAAACCGAAGAGGTGCGCATCGACTGGAAAGGCCTGGCGCTGCTGGCAGTTGGCATTGGATGCCTTCAATTCATTCTTGACCAAGGTGAGACCAAGGACTGGCTGTCATCGAGGATGATACAGCTGGCGCTGATCGCTTCGGTTCTTGGGGCGCTGGGGTTCATCGTCCATTCTCTGACATCCCGGCATTCTGTCGTTGATTTGCGCCTTTTTGCGGATCGCAACTTTGCCCTGTGCAACCTGGTGATAGCGGGGTTCGCGATCTCATTGTTTGGCGGGATCGCCATACTGCCAACCTTTGTGCAAAGCCTGCTCGATTACCCCGTGATCGAATCCGGTCATTTGTTCATACCGCGCGGGATCGCAGCAGGTGCATCGATGGTGCTGACCGGGGCCGTACTGGTCACCCGGTTTGATCCACGAGTTTTAGCCGGGTTGGGGATGCTGTTGACAGCAGTGGGGAATTTCATGTTGGGCACGCTCAACCTCGACGCCGGTTTCTGGCAACTGGCTTGGCCGGGCTTTGTCAGTGGTCTGGGGATGGGGCTGGTGTTTGTGCCGATGTCTATTCTGGCATTCGAGAGCATCAGTAAATCAAGGCAGGATGAGGCCTCGGGCCTATTCAACGTCACCAGGCAGCTTGGCTCTTCGGTAGGTATTTCATTGGTGGGGACTTGGGTCGTGCGTGGCCTGCAAACCAATACGGCAGTGCTAAGTGAGAATGTGACACCCTACAATCCTGCTGCACAGGCTTATCTTGCGCCGCTGGGGCTGACACCCGATAGCGCCCAGGGCGCCGCCATTTTGGGACAAGAGATTGCTCGGCAGGCCGAGATGATCTCGTACCTTACTGTATTCAACAATCTTGGACTGCTGGCGTTGGCCACGATCCCACTGTTGTTCTTCTGCCGCGCGCCCAGGCCCGACCAAAGGGCTGCAGCACCCGTTCACTAGCGCGTCAGAACAAGGCCCAGCCATAGCGCGAACCAGCACAAGACGAGGCTGAGAACGATGTTACCGGCGGCAAATACGATCGTCCGTTCACGGTGCAATTGCAGCGATTGATAGGCGAAGCTTGAGAATGTGGTGAAGCCGCCGCAAAACCCGAATACAAGGCGTTTTTCCTCTTCGCCCATTTCCGCAGAGCCACCCAGATAACCAATCCAAAGACCCAGCAGAAGGCTGCCCAGAACATTCACGATCAGGGTCGAGTACGGCAGATCATGCGTCACCCGAAGCGCCAGCCAATGCCGCAGTACAGCCCCCAATCCTCCGCCCAATGCGAACATGGCATGTAGATACAAGGTCGTCATTCCGATGTTTCCCGGGAATGATGCCGCCGACCCAGCGCTTCCCCAAGAACCGCCGCCGTAAGACCAAATGCGATCTCCGCGCTTACGGCGATAATCACAAACCAATTCCCGGTTTCTGCCAGTCTTTCCAGCTCGGCGACGAATGAGGAAAACGTCGATAGCCCACCGCAAAATCCGACGGCCCCTAGATGCAGGACGTGGGCGTGGACAAGATTTCGAATGGCATAGAGCCAACCTAGAACGAAACAGGCCGCAACATTGATGCCGAAAGTCGCGGTCAGGAACGGAGCGCCGGGGATTTCCAGCGAAAATAGCTCGCGCAGCAACGACCCTGCAGCACCCCCCACAAAGACGGCTGTATACATCAGGGCGCGATGCCCGAATACAGGCGCTGTTTTCGACACTGCGGTTGATCCTGCTCTGACCAGCGTTTCATTTTGCATACAGACTGCTTTTGCTTGGTTCAACCGGCCTCGCTAACCCAACCGTTATCTTTGTTTGATTAGCAAGGGCTTGCGCAAACAGGTCAATTTGTTCCACGTTCTGGATGAAGAGCAGGGTCATGGACCCAATGTCCATTCAAGGTCACGCTGTCACAGCGCTACTCAGGGAGATAGGAAATGATTGTTCGCAGGCTTTACTATTTCCTCAGCTATGTCTGCTTGCCTTTGACTTTGCTTTGGGGTTCTTTCTGGCCACCCGCCCACTGGTTGCTGATCATACTGATCCCCTATGCGGTTGTCGGTCTCTACGACATGCTGACAACCAAGCATAATGTGCTGAACAACTACCCGGTACTGGGTCACTTCCGATATATGTTGGAGTTTGTCAGCCCTGAAATCCGGCAGTATTTCGTTGAAACCAATGAAAGCGGGCGGCCCTATAATCGGATCATCCGCAGTCTGGTCTATTCCCGCGCCAAGGGGCAGGTGGATACTCAGGCGTTTGGCACTCAGTACGATATCATGACGGTAGGTTATCACCGCGCTGATCACTCGTTATCCCCCAAGCACGTCGAAGAGTGCGAAGAACGGGTGATACTGGGCGGCCCTCAGTGCGACAAACCCTACAATGCGTCGCGTCTGAACGTATCAGCAATGAGTTTCGGTGCACTCAGCGCCAACGCAATCCGTGCTTTGAACGGTGGTGCAAAAGATGGGGGTTTTGCGCATAACACGGGCGAAGGCGGGCTGTCCCCCCACCATCTGGCAGAAGGTGGAGACATCATCTGGCAAATCGGAACAGGATATTTTGGATGCCGCACGCCTGAAGGTGGGTTCGATAAGGACCTGTTTGCCGAAAAGGCCAAGATAGATGTCGTCAAGGCGATCGAGATCAAATTGTCGCAAGGGGCGAAGCCGTCTCATGGCGGGGTCCTACCGGCAGCAAAGGTGGATGAAGAAATCGCCGAGATTCGTGGGGTTCCAGTACATCAGGATGTGATTTCCCCACCTATTCATTCGGCCTTTGATGGACCGACTGGATTGATGCATTTCGTTCAGCATCTGCGAGAGATGTCAGGTGGCAAGCCCGTGGGCTTCAAACTGTGCATCGGTCGTCGATCCGAGTTTATGGCGATTTGCAAAGCGATGTTGGAAACTGAGATTCTGCCTGACTTCATCACGGTGGACGGCGCGGAAGGGGGCACTGGCGCTGCCCCGGTCGAGTTCACCAACCGATTGGGGATGCCGCTCAACGAGGCACTGATATTTGTAAACAACTGTCTGCGCGGTATCGGGGTCCGCGACAAGGTGCGGGTGATCTGTTCGGGCAAAGTGGCCACTGGGTTCGATATGGTCGAGAAATTCGCTTTGGGTGCGGATATGTGTAACGCGGCGCGGGCGATGATGTTTGCGGTGGGGTGCATTCAGGCGCTGCATTGCAACACCAACAGGTGCCCTTCGGGGGTGGCAACGCAAGATCCGATCCGTGGGCGGGCGGTGAATGTGCCACAGAAACGACAGCGCGTACATCGGTTTCATGACGCGACACTTGAAAGCTTCCGCGAGATATTAGGGGCTATGGGCAAAGCAAAAGTTTCCGACCTGCGCCCTGCTGACATCCGGCGCCGAAATGCGGATGAACGAGAGCGGTCTTATGCCGAGCTATACAGCTTCCTGGATGACGGCTCTCTGTTGGGCAAGACCATCCCCGAAGAGTTCGCCGCTGACTGGCAAGTCGCCTCAGCGAGCCAGTTCTAGCGACCACTAGCTAGGTCTTGATCGCGGGTTATTGAGCGTATGCGTATGGATTTTGCGGATGCTCCATTCCACGGCATCCCGCATTGTCTTGCCCAAGGCGATATCAAAGGCCTCAACCAGTTCGGGTGTTTTATCGCTGGTCGCCAGCACTGCTTCCTGGAATGAGCTTGAAGCGATGATCTTGTCCTCATACTCATCGATGATCTTGATATTGATGCGCACTTCTACGCGGACCGTCTTCGTATCTTCGGTTTCGCTGATGACGATGCCCTGAAATTCGCGCAGATCAGGCGCGATCACATAGTCCGCTCTCAGGCCTACGGTCGAACGTCCTACCGCCGCGACCTTGCCCGAATTTTCGTAGCTTTCGACCATCAGCGCCTGCACAATTAACGGCGCGCGATCCACCCATCGGGCCCGCGGCAGATACTGTACCTGAAGCAAGGTGGGCTGCACGGCGATCTGATCGGTGTTCACGGCCGCCGTCGCTGTGGGCTCTTCGACAACGATCTGTTTTTGGATTCGCGGCAGCGATGACGAGAACGTGCTTTTGGGTGTCAGCAAATACAAGTCATTGGGCTTAGAAGCCTGCCGCAGCGTGCCCAAGCCCGTGCAGCCCGTCAAAGCGGCCAAAACCAGAGTCAATATTAAGGGCCGTATCATTGACGAAACTCCGATGCTTGGGTGCCTAACAAAAAGCGGGCCGGGTCGCGTTCGACCTTGTCGACCAATCTATCCAGACTGATGACCAGACGCTGTGATTCCTCGATGAACCGGATGAACTGAGGCAACCCAACGCGCAAGAAGTCCGAAACCTGACGGCGGTTGTCCTGAACGATCCCGTCGATGGTTCCCAGCAGATCCGACGCCGATTGGGAGGCGCTGAGAACATCGTCGGAAATCTTGTCAATCTTTTCGGTGATATTCGAGACGGTTTCCGCAACCTGATTAGCCGCCTTACTCACATCTTCAGCGACAGGTGAGATATCCTCGTCCATCACGCGGTTTGCCGAGTCAAACGCCCTCTCTGCTGAATCGAGCGCTCCTTTGGCTAAATCCATAGTCGATGTAACCGACTCAAGGGTGGTGTTTGCATTCAGAACAGTCTCGCTGATTACCTCAAGCGTAACGCTGCCTTCATCTGACAGCCGAGTCAGCCTTTCGGCCAGGATTGACCCGCGTTCGATAAAGGGCCGGATATCTTCCTGAATCACGCTTTCAGCACTGGCAATGGCGTTATTTGCAGTCTCTAGCGTTGTTTTGGCGGATTCTGAGGTCTCTTTGATACTCTTCAGCGTGTCCGTTCCTGTGCTCAACGTCGTCTCGGCCGTGTTCGCCAACGTATCCAGTCTCTTGGTAAATTCTCCAACGTCTTTGGCCGCACCGCCCAAATCGGACGAGAGCGACTGGAAATCCGTCAGAGTTTTATCGAGCTTGCCCGACGCTTCTGCCAGATTGTTCAGGATATCCGACACCGCCTTTCGGTTTTTGTCATCAACAACCGAATTGAGGTTCTCCAACAGGGTGACCGCCTTTTCGAGAACCTCTGGCGCACCCTCAAGCAAGGATTGAATCGAACTGCGCTTGCTTGGGATGACACTGTTCTGGGCCAGCCTTTCTGCGGTTGGAGACCCTCCGGAAAGCTCAACATAAGCAACCCCTGTCACACCCAGAGATTGCAATTGTGCGATGGTTTCTTTGGTAACAGGGATGTCGGCATCAACCTCAAGCCGCACTCGCACCTTTGACGGGTCATCTTTGTCCAAGTCCAAGGAAACCACCTGACCCACGGGCAAGCCGTTGTAATTTACGCCACCTGCAGCCGACAGGCCCGAGACATTGTCGAACAACACATCATAATAGGCGTATTGCCGAGTCACTTCGAATTTGGCGAGCCACAGAAAGAACCCGAAGGCACCAAGGATGCCCGCCAGGGTGAACGCACCGATCAGGATGTAATTCGCTCGGGTCTCCATCGCCTCTACCTGTCCTGCCCCTTCTGTTGTGCCGCACGGGCGCGGGGGCCTGTGAAATATTCCTGAACCCAAGGATGGTCGACCTTGGTCATCTCTTCTATCGGACCTTCAACCAGCACGCGTTTTTCCGCAAGTACCGCGACGCGATCACATATGGCATAAAGGCTGTCCAGATCATGCGTTACCATGAACACGGTCAGCCCCAACGTGTGCTGAAGTTCCCCGATCAGGTCATCATATGCGGCGGCCCCGATCGGGTCCAACCCGGCAGTTGGTTCGTCCAGAAAAACGATTTCCGGGTCCAGCGACAGGGCGCGGGCCAACGCAGCGCGTTTGCGCATTCCACCGGACAGTTCCGAGGGGAACTTGCTGCAACTTAGTTGAGGCAAGCCAACGAGACTGATCTTCAGCCCACCTAGTGCGGCCATCAATTTTTCACTGATACCCGTGTGCTCGCGCAGAGGCGCCATCACGTTCTGCAATACAGTCAGTGAGGAAAACAGCGCACCGTCCTGAAATGCCACGCCCCAGCTTCTTTCGATCCGCTGACGTTCTTCTTCGGGGCCATTAAGAACATCGACGCCAAGAACCTCAATACTTCCCGACTTGGGCTTGTTCAGCCCGACGATCGTACGCAAAAGCACGGACTTCCCAGTGCCCGATCCACCGACAACACCCAGCACTTCACCGCGCCAGACATCGAGGTTGAGGTTGTCGTGGACCACTTGCTCGCCGAACTGGTTGGTTAAATTGCGCACACGAATAACGGCCTCGCGTTTCGCGTCGGATTGGGGCTTGTCCTGAAGCGCGGCTCCATCCATGTCAGATCCCCAACTCTGAGAAGAAGATCGAAAACAGGGCGTCGATGGCGATGACCATAAAGATCGATTGCACGACCGAGGCTGTCGTCCGCTGACCAACGCTTTCGGATGAACCTTTGACCTGCATAGCCTGCCAGCAGGCAATGACACCGATCACCAGTGCAAAGAACGGTGCCTTGATCATCCCGACGGCAAGCTGTGCGACGCCGGTATTTTCCTTCAACCGGGTCAGGAACATGCCGGGGCTGACTCCGAGGTCGATCCAACTCATCAACGCTCCGCCGATCAGGCCAGCCATATCGGCAACAAAGCCAAGAATGGGCAACATGATCAACAGCGCCAGAACACGGGGAATGACCAGAACTTCAATCGGATCCAACCCCAGGGTGCGCATCGCATCAATCTCTTCCTGCACCTTCATCGAGCCAATCGAAGCCGTAAAAGCCGAACCGGAGCGACCAGCGACGATGATCGCTGTCAGCAGGATACCAAGCTCACGCAGGATCGAGATGGAGATCAATTCGACAACAAAGATCTCAGCCCCGAACTGTTTCAACTGCGTCGCGCCCTGAAAGGCCAGAACGACGCCGATCAGGAAACCCATCAAGGACACAATCGGCAGCGCCTTGAAGCCGACTTGCTCCATCTGTGACACCAAGGCAGCACGACGCAGTCGCCATGGCATGATCAGAGTCCGGACCAATCGATGCAGAGTAAGGCCAAGAAAGCCGATGATTGATAATGTGTCCTGCCAGGCGCCAAAAGTTTTTTGCCCAATCCGGGCAACCCAATTCACAAAGCCATGCGGCGGCAGTTCTTCTCCTGTAACCTCGGATATGTTGTGCGATACTGTTTCGATCAATGACGAATGCGCAGGGGCCAACCCTTCGAGCTGGACCTGAGCGCCCTCGCTTCCCATCCGCTGCACCAGATTGGCGACTAGCCAGGCCCCTCCGGTATCCAGCGATTCCACCTGCGACATGTCCACAATGACATCTTGGCCGTTGGGCTTTTGGGCAGCAAAACCCGCTTCGACACGATCCAACGATTGAGTGCGCAGATCTCCGGCAAGGCGGATACAAACGCCGGTTGCGCTGGTCTCGGAAATAATCGTCGGCCGTGTCATAGCGGTATGTGATGGCAAACACCGGGTCGCTGCAATGGATTTGTTCGAACCCCTCAGGATTTTGCACCCGCGCATTGCGGTAGAGCGACAGTGAAGCCCATGGTTCCGGTTCTGGAGCAGGCAGAGCGGGCGAGCCATGCGTTTCGCGTGTTTGCATTGTGGCGCAGGCTCAGTCGGGGTGTTCTGAATGAGGGCGGACAAGCAGAACTATTAATATTCAGATAATTATAGACAAATGTCCTTTGTAAGGTATCGTGAAGCCGAAGTTTTCCTGTTGCGGTTGTGTGTTCGAACAGGCGGCTTGGTCGGGCAGTAAGTGGGCCAATTGGGCGCTTCTTCACCTTGTCTCCGGCTTTTGCCTCAAATGCCTGTCAGGCGCGGATTGAGAGGTGATTGATGGTCGATTGGCTGGTGCATATTCTTCAAAATTACCCTGAACTGGCGGTGTTCCTGTCCATCGGTATCGGCTTTCTCGTTGGTCCTTGGAAACTGATGGGGTTCAGTCTGGGCACGGTCACGGCAACCTTGTTGGCGGCGGTGGTGATCGGACAGGCCCAGATTGAAATCGACTCAGCGGTCAAATCGACTTTCTTCATCTTGTTCATCTTTGCTGTGGGCTACGGTGTCGGACCTCAGTTCATCCGCGGCCTGAAAGCAGACGGCGCTCGCGAGGTGTTCTTTGCGCTCAGCGTACTTGCGCTTTGCCTTGTTATCCCAATCATCGCAGCTAAGGTCGCGGGTCTGGAACTTGGCTATGCTGCGGGGCTTTATGCCGGATCGCAGACGATTTCAGCGGCGATCGGTGTTGCCACCGACCAAATTGGCCAGCTGGGCCTGTCGGCGGAACAGGCCAAAACCTATGCTAACCAGATTCCGATTGCCTATGCGGTGACCTATATTTACGGCACAATCGGGTCGGCCATCATTCTGGCCAAGATCGGCCCGCGTCTGATTGGCGTCGATCTGGTCGCGGCCTGCAAGGAATATGAGGCTAAGCTGGGTGGCACGACGTCGGTTGAAACCGGTGATGGCATCGTCTCGGCATATCGCGCGATCGAGGCGCGGGCCTTTGAGATCCCAGAAGGTAGCGATCTGCTGGGGCAACCGGTCAAAGATCTGATGCCCGGTATCCGCATCTATGCCGAACGCCTGAGACGTGACGGGAAGATCATAGAGGTAGATGATAACACCGTATTGCAGGCCGGAGATGTTGTGATGTTCTCAGGCCGCCGCGCTGATCTGGTGGGTTTGCTTGAGACCAATCTTACAGAAGCTGACGCGCCTGATCTGCTGAGCATACCGTCGGAAAAACTGGATGTGCTGATCACCAGCAAAGAGGTTCATAACAAGACGCTTGAAGAGCTAAGCAAACTGTCGATCGCGCGGGGCATTTATGTCTCGAAACTGATGCGAAACATGCAGGATTTGCCGCTGCTACCCGGGACAGTCGTGCATCGTGGTGACATCGTCACAATTCAGGGCAGCAAGCGGCATGTCGAGGCCGCAGTTGCCCAGATTGGCTATGCCGACCGCCCGGTAGACACCACGGATCTGGCCTTTGTAGGCTGGGGGATTTTCATCGGCGGCATCATTGGAACATTGTCAGTCATGATGGGTGGTTTCCCGATCAGCCTTTCCACTACCGGAGGCGCGCTGCTGGCTGGGCTGGTGCTGGGTTGGCTGCGTACGGTGCACCCGACCTTTGGGCGCATCCCGGGGCCGGCACTGTGGTTGATGAACACGCTGGGCCTGAACGTCTTTATCGCGGTGATAGGGATCACCGCAGGGCCGGGATTTGTCGCGGGACTGCAACAGGCCGGTATTGCGCTGCTGCTATGGGGAATCGTCGCGACTTCGCTACCAATGATCTTTGCAGTTTACGTCGGGCATTACGTATTCAAGTTCCACCCGGCTATTCTGTTTGGTGCCTGCGCAGGCGCACGCACCACCACTGCCGCGTTGGGTATGATCCAGGAAGCCGCGCAAAGTCGCATCCCGGCGCTTGGCTACGGAATGCCGTATGCGATCGGAAATACACTATTGACCATCTTCGGGATGGTCGTTGTTTTGATCCTAAGCTGATTTGGAGAGGTTCACGTTATGGATAGAGTAGCGCTGCACGATTACGAAGCACTCAGCCCGTTTCAGATCAAGGATGAGCTGATCAAACTGGCCTCGGCCGAGGCGCGTAAGGCCAATAGTGCTTTCCTGAACGCGGGGCGCGGCAATCCTAACTGGGTTGCCACCCGTCCGCGTGAGGCGTTCTTTGCCCTTGGTCAATTTGCCATAACTGAATCCAAACGTGTGATGGACCACCCCGCTGGTTTAGGCGGAATGCCGGCGCAGAAAGGTTGCCATGGACGGCTGCAGAGCTGGGCGTCTGATCATTCCGACACGCCGGGCGTCGATACGCTGCTTGAGGTCGTGGCGCATGCCATATCCGCATTTGATTTCGATGCGGACGAGTTTGTGCATGAACTGACGGATTCGATCATCGGTGATAACTATCCGGTGCCTGACCGCATCCTGAAACACAATGCCACCATTGCCCATGAATACCTGATGTGGTCCATGTGCCGAGGTCACCGGCCTGACGCTCAGTTCGATCTGTTCGCAGTCGAAGGCGGCACGGCGGCGATGTGCTACATCTTCAAGACGCTCAAAGCCAACCGATTGCTGAACCCGGGTGACACGATAGCTCTGTGCACTCCGATCTTCACGCCTTACTTGGAAATGCCTGAGTTGGAGGATTACAGCCTTGAATCCGTGCATGTGGAAACCGATGAAGAGGATGGTTTTCAACTGACCGACCAAGCTGTGGAAAAGTTGAAAGATCCCAAGGTAAAAGCGTTCTTCCTAGTCAATCCCGGCAATCCGTCTTCGGTCGCGCTCAGTACCGCGTCACTTCGCAAACTAGCGGATCTGGTTGAAAATCACCGGCCTGATCTGATCGTGCTAACGGATGATGTCTACGGCACCTTTGTGCACGATTTTACCTCGGTCATGGGCCATCTGCCGCGCAACACAATCGGTGTGTATTCCTACTCGAAGTATTTTGGCTGCACCGGCTGGCGTCTCGGCGTGATTGCCGTGGCGCAAGATAACATCTTCGATCTCAAGCTGGCGGATCATCCGGATGAGATCAAACAGTCCCTGGACAAGCGCTACGGCACGCTCAGCCTGACGCCGCGTGACATTCGCTTTATCGACCGGCTTGTGGCCGATAGCCGCGATGTGGCTTTGAACCACACGGCGGGCCTGTCGCTGCCGCAGCAGGTGATGATGACACTGTTTTCACTCAGTGAGTTGGTCGACAGCAAGAAAATCTATCAGACCGCCTGTATGGAGTTGGTTCATCGCCGTTTCAAACTGCTGACCGAAGCGATGGGCATCGAGGTGCAGGCAGGTGAGCATTACGACGCCTATTACGGCATCATCGATTTCGAATACTGGTTGCGAAAATATGTCGGTGAAGATGTCGTGGCTTGGATCAAGCAGAATGTTCATCCATTGGATATCGCGTTCAAGCTGGCCGAAGACTATGGCATCGTTTTGCTGAACGGCAGCGGATTTGATGCGCCCGGATGGTCGGCCCGTGTGTCCTTTGCCAACCTGCCGGACGAGGCTTATTCGCAGATTGGTACAGCCGTTCGATCAGTGGCACGCGGCTATGTTCAAGCCTACCGTGCCGCGAACAATTTGCCGCTGCACGGATAGATAAATCTCCCTACACCTGCGCCTGAACTGGTGATACCCATGGGCGCAGGGGAGGATGAATTTGGACATTTCCGAACAGCGCATCAAGGCGATGACTACGGCTGGCCTGAACCTGATCGGTCAGGCGCTGTCAATTTATGACAGCCAATTGCGTCTCGTGGTCAGCAACCTGCGGTTTCAGGAAATGTTCGACCTGCCAAACGAACTTGTCGAGCCGGGGGCTCTGTTTCGCGACACTATATATTTTCTCGCTAGCCGCGGGGAATACGGTTCGGTCGGCGATGTTGACGAGATGGTCGAGCTACGCGTTTCACAGGCCCTCGCGTTCGAGCCGCATTATATGGAGCGCACCCGGCCCAATGGTCAGGTGATCTCGGTCGAAGGTGCACCTTTGCCCAATGGGGGTTGGGTGGCCGTCTATACCGACATAACTCGCACGAAGCAGGTGGAAGATTTGCTGCGCGCCCGTTCAGAAGAACTGTCTGACCAACTTCTGAGCCATGCCGAAGAGCTTTCTGCAACCAACCGCAAACTGGCCGCGACCATCACCGCGCTGGAAGAAGCCAAGCGTCAACTGACCGAGATCGAGGCCCGCACGCGGATGACGACCGAGATGATGCCGGCTCATATCGCGCATCTGGATGCCGATGGACGATACGATTACTCAAACCGCCGCCTCAGTTCGGTCATGCCCGGCCGTCCGTCTGACATTCTGGGCCTTCATATATCAAAGGCTTTGGGGTCATCTGCCTATGACCGGGTAAAGCCACATCTGGAACAGGCCTATGGAGGCCAACCTTCGGTTTTCGAGTTTACCGAAGATCAGGATTCACGCCGCATTCGGGTATCATTCACCCCGGATAAAGCGGGTGGTGTTTATGTCATGTCGGTGGATATCACCGAAGAAACTCAAGCCCGTGTCGCCCTTCAGCAAACGCGGCGCAGAGCCATGGCGGCGCAGATGACAAGCGGGCTTGCCCATGACTTTTCTAATTTGCTGACCATCATTCTGGGCATGCAGGCGCGATTAGAGAGGATGAATCTGCCCGAGGAAGCCGATCAGCTAGTCACGGCTACGCAACAAACTGCCCGACGCGGGGGGCAATTGCTGAATCGCATCGCAGACATGACCGGCAATCGCACGCCTCAACCTCAGGCGACGGATATGCGCGGTTTACTTGAGGATTTGCGAATCCTTGCCACCCCGTCCTTGCCGCGGGGCATGGGGTTGTCGGTGGTCAATACTCTACCCGACAAGGCGCTGATGCTAGATCCCGGCATGGTTCAGGATGCACTGCTGAACCTGGTTCTGAATGCGCGGGATGCTTGCGGCACATCGGGCCAGATCACGATCACTGCGCATGCAATCGGGACAATATGGGTTGAGATCACGGTGTCGGACACTGGCCCGGGGTTTACCGGGGAAGCATTAAAGAAGGCGTTAAACCCATTCTTTTCCACCAAAGGCAGCGATGGCTCGGGGTTGGGACTTCCAATGGTCTACGACACGGTAAAGCTGGCGGGCGGTGACCTTAATTTGCGCAACACGCCTTCTGGTGCTTCGGTCGTGATACGTTTGCCCTACCGTCCTGCCCCGTCCGCGCAAGCGGGTCTCGTATTGTTGGTTGAAGACAGCGATGACCTGCGCAGTCAGTTCCGGGATATGCTGGTCGATTTGGGGTGTTCGGTGATCGAGGCAAGCTCGGTCGATGAAGCTTTGACCTTGACGTCGGAAATCGGTGATATCGCGCTGGTTCTATCAGATATTAAGCTGGAGGGCGAAGGCACTGGGATCGACATTGTCGACCGCCTGAATGGTGCGTTGCCCTGTATACTGATGACGTCGCTGCCGCTAAATGACCCGCTACATCATCAGGCATTGACCCGTGCACCTGTCCTAAGCAAACCATTCACATCGTCGCAATTGTCGGCGTTGATCCGAACCGAGGCCGCCTGAATGACACAACCTTTGGTGACCATTCTCGATGACGAACCTGAAATCCGCCGTATCCTAACGGAAGCGCTGGAAGATGCCGGGTTTCAAACTCAAAGCTTTTCACGTGCCCGTGAATTTGAAGCTTCGCTGAAAAGGGTCACTCCAGATCTGTGTTTGGTGGATTTATCATTGCCGGATACTGATGGACTTGCACTTGTGCACAAACTTGCGCTTGAGCAAGGTGCTGCCGTCATCATCATATCAGGCCGCGCTCAGGTGCAGGACCGGGTAACGGGATTGGAGCTTGGCGCAGATGATTACATCACCAAACCATTTGATCCAGCCGAAGTAATTGCTCGGGTCCGCGCTCGGCTACGCTCTACTGGACCAGCAACGCCGAATTCAGACATAGCCGAATTCAATGGTTGGACCGCACAGTTTGATCGATATGTCTTGATCAATGCCGATGGCGTCGAGACACCTTTCAGTCATGCCGAAGGTGAGGTTCTGCGATTGTTTCTTGAAAGTCCCAAACGCCTGATCAGTCGCGCGCGCATGCAGGACATGTTGGGTGGCGGGGCAGGTGACAGCTTTGACCGCGCTATGGATGTTCGGATTTCCCGCTTGCGAACGAAGCTGGGCGAAGATCCCAAAAACCCGCGCCTTATTAAAACGATATATGGTGCGGGATATATCTTTCTTGGTGACGTGACCTGGTCTTAGTCGTCGGTCCCCCCGGACGCCTAAGATGTCTATCGGCTGGCGCTTTGCTATCTGCTGCCCATCTGTCGGTCTCTTCAATCGCGCAGCGCCTCGTCTTTTATCTTCAGAACAGGTTGGATCAGATAATCCAGAACTGACTTTCGGCCTGACAGAATATCGACCTGAGCGATCATTCCTGGGATGATTTCAACCGCTGTACCACCCGCATCCAACATCGTGTCTGACGTCTGAATTTCGACGACGAAAACCTCTTCTTCACTTCGTTCCGAGCGAGTGATGGTGTCGGCACCGATTCGAACGATCTCGCCATCCAGACTGCCGTACCGCGAAAAATCGTAGGCCGTGATCTTGATTTTGACCTTTTGCTCTGGGTGCAGGAAGGCGATGTCTTTGGGTCGAACATAGGCTTCCACTAACAATCGGTCGTCCAACGGAACAATCTCAATCAGTTCCTCACCGCTTCGGGCCATCCCGCCGATCGTCGTCCGGTGAATCCGGTTTACGACACCCCGTACGGGGGCCCGGACCAGCGCGCGAGACGCACGGTCACGCAAAGAGGGCAGGGCAGGTTGCAAGGCGGCAAGCTCTGCCGAAACCAAAGCCAGATCAGTTAGTGCGGCACTGCGAAACCGACTGCGCGTCGCGCGGACCTTGTCATCCACTTCATCCAGCCCGGCTTTCAACCGGTTGATCATCGCCTCTGCTCTGACCTTGCGGCCTTTCCATTCCGCCTCGCTACGGCGCAGGGTCAAAAGGGTTGTTGCCGGTTCCATCTTCTGTTCGACCAATGGCACCATCATAGCGCGCTCATCGGCCAACACATTCAGGGTCTCGGTTGACGTGACCTGGTCAACCAATCCCTCTTCGTACTCGCGTTGCCGCTGTTCGCGCTGTCGAGAGAGAATTGCAATCTCAGCTTCAAGTTCTGCTTGCCGACCGTGGTACAGCGCAGTCTCCGACCGCACGACATCTGGCGCGCCAGTCAGAAGATCGTCGTCGAACTCAAGCTCAGCCCCATCGATTTCGGCACGTAGTCGTTGTACGCGGGCCATCAAACCAAAGGCACGCTGTTGCTCTTGGCTCAACTCTCGTTCGATCTGAGTAGTATTCAGCTCCATCAGCAATGTACCAGCCTCAACCACCAGACCCTCGCGCACGTGAACGGACCGCAAAACACCGGGTTCGGTCGCTTCGATCACCTGAATATCGCCGGATGGCACGATACGCCCATCTGCCCTCACGACATCGTCGAGTTCAGTTAAATGAGCCCAGGCGACGGCGCTTATCAAACAACTGAGTATCAGGAGCAGCAGCAATGATCCCCGCAGCGGTGACCCTCCACGCATTTCACGGGCGAGGCTTTCCAGATCAGGATGCCGCGACATTCAGATGCCTCCCGGGTTTGCGAACTGTCTGCGTCAGGATGTTTTTGGGTCCATCCATCGCAATTTTGCCATCCTCAATCACTATGACCCGATCAACCAGTTCCAGCAGGCTGGTTCGGTGCGTCACAATGATCATCGTGGTATCTGGCGTGGTCTTTTTAAGGCGGCGTATAATTTCGGATTCGGATTTGACGTCCATCGCGCTCGTAGGCTCATCCAGCAGCAGGACAGGAGGATGCCCGATAAGCGCCCGGGCCAATGCAATCGCCTGCCTTTGACCACCTGACAATCCTTCTCCTCGTTCGGCTACAGGCTGATCATAGCCCCGTGGGTGCCGCGCGATAAAATCTTCGACACCTGCAATGCGCCCTGCACGGATCAGTTCATCATCACGCGGTCGCACCGACCCGCTGGCAATGTTTTCCCGGACGGTACCGGAAAACAGCCAGATGTCTTGCAAGACTGAACCAATATTTCGCCGCAAGTCGCCGGGATCAATCTGGCGAATGTCCAGCCCGTCCAACATCACCGAGCCCACGCGCGGTTGGTAGAGGCCCAACAGCAGTCGCGCAATCGTACTCTTGCCCGACCCAATCTGGCCCAGGACAGCGACTTTTTCACCGGGTTCGATTGTAAATGAAACACCTTTCATCGCGTCTTCCGTTTGATCAGGATATGCGAAATGAACATTGTTAAACGTTATCCGCCCGGAAAACTCGGATCTGCTGATCCAAGATTTGCCTTCAGGCCGCTCGTTGCTCGCCTGCATTAACGTGTCCAGATTGCGGTAGGCACTGCGTGCCTGATTGACACGTGTCAGGGTTTGCGCCAATTGTCCCAGCGGTGCCAGGGCACGGCCGGTCAGCATCACCGACGCAACAAGTGCCCCCATGCTCGTCTGGCCATCCGTGATCAGAAATACACCATAAAAGACGATAAGAACTTGCGCGGCCTGCTGAGTAAATCCAGTTAGGTTCAGGGCAAATTGAGTAACGGCCCTGCTGCGTGATCCGTAGTTTGACTGGCGTGCAATTGCACCTTCCCACCGCATTCGCATCTGCCGACTGGCGGCGGTTGTCTTGATGGTTTCCAAGCCTGATACAGCCTCAACCAGAACAGATTGCTTGGATTGTCCGTCTGCAAAACTTTGTTCAGCAAGACGCGACAGGATCGGTTGAACAGCCAGTCCGCTGAGAAGAACGACTGGTACAGCGAGTGCCGGAACAAGCGCCAGCGGGCCGCCCACCATATAGATCGCGAATATGAATACCGCGATGAATGGCAAGTCTACGACAGCGACGAGTGTGGCAGAAGTAAAGAATTCACGCAAAGTTTCGAATTCGCGGATGGTACTGGCCATTGCACCCGTTGAGCCCGTTCGGGACGACATGCGAATATTCAGCACCTGGTCAAATACTCGCCGTCCCATGGACATGTCAGCATTCTGGCCGGCGCGATCTATGAACCCCGCGCGAAGGAGCTTCAGCGCGAAGTCAAAAAGAAGCGCCAGCCCCACGCCAAGCGTCAAAGCAATCAGCGACTCGGTCGCCTCGTTGGGCAAGACCCGGTCGTAGACGATCATGATAAAGACTGAGGTCGTAAGTCCCAGAACGTTTGCCATCGCCGCAGCCAGCGCCACCTGAACGTAAGACCAGCGGTTTGCGGAAAGGGCCGACCAGAACCAATGACCCCGCTGATCCGCTTGATCTGCGTTAACCTCGTCGCGGTGCAAGGGTCGAAACAACAATGCATAGCCCGTGTAGACTTCGCCCACGCCGCTTTCAGGAACCTCTCCGATACCGTCATCCAAAGCGGGGTCGTAAAGCAATAGATCGCCATTGCGCGTGCGCCCGTGGTACACAACGGCGCGATCGCCTTCCAACAACAGGATCGCAGGTGCCAGCGATGCATCAAATGCCGACAGCTTTCGCGCACCAAACCCGACCTGCAGGCCTGCTCGTTGTGCCGCGTGCATCGCATCGCGCACGGTCAACTGACCTGTATCACCAGATTGGCAGGCGTTCAGTGCTGCCACTGTCAACGGTCGCTCAAGTGTCGCCGCGACATTCAACAAGCAAGCTTCCAGTTCGGTCAGAGTTGCACGATCAACATTCATAGCGACTTATCCAGCGCGTCCATCGTGAACCCCGGAAAATCCAGAATGTGCTCGGTTCGGATCGATGAGGTGTAATTGGCCAAAGCGAAGTTCTGTTCTGCCAGAATCAGCCGTTCCTGTAGCTGCATGTCGTTGCGTTTCGTACCCGACACTCGGGATCTCGCAGTCAATACATCCATTCTAGGTTCATGACCTTCCGATACCCGCCAGTAAGGGGGCGCTTCACTACTATTGGAGTTTGTCTGAACGGGCCGCGCTATCAACCCCAATAAGGCCTGAGCCAAGAATGCACCGCCAGCGGCATTCTGGTAAGCTTGGATTGTCCTTGTTTTGGACCCACTTCGTGCCACAATCGAACTGCTCTGAACAGCCTGTCGCACTTGTTGGTCATAAGCGTTCTTTGAAAGTTGTTTTGATCGTGCTGTTGCGCTTGCTCCGGTCGTTCCTCGCGTTAAAGATGTCTCGACATCGGCTAAGTTGGGCGTTGAGGTGCAGGCTGAAACTGACAGTAACCCCGCTGTTATGCCAAGGATTCCAAGCCCGAACTTAACCCATTTCATGGATCGCGCCCTCCTTGCATTGTCCGTGCCGAACCTCTTCAGCAAGTGCAGTCATGAATCCGCCAAAGGTGTCGTTTTGTTCTGAACTCCTCGTGCCTGATTGGCTCTGCGCACTGGACAGCCACACGCAATGCGACAGGGATACTTGATGAGCGTGAATCAACTGTAGCGCGTCGCTAGAAAGTAGGGCCAATTTATTAGACTCGGGCAATTGTTCCAGCAGAATTGGATCAACGCCCCAGTAACCCTCGGTCAAAGTGATGCCATTCTGTTCGCCCAGTGGTACAAGCAGACCCATTTCAGCGATCAAAGAGCAGACTTGGTCCGTTTTGTTTGCCGAGGCCAGGCGATTTTGCAGAAAGCGGCGCACACGGCAGAGATCCTGCGTCAAAAGTCCGTCCACTGTAAAAAATGGTTTGTCTTTAGGGTCATGTGTAACCAACCCTGAATCCTCGTCGACAAACAGACGTGACCGAGAGTCGCCCTTTTTCATAGCTTCTGCCTGGAACGGAAAGCAACGCAGCGCTGAGGGCACATAAGGCGCAAGCCAGCGACCGTTTTGGTCGACGAAGGGCGGTGCCATTTCCGGGATGACTGAGAATAGTGCGACGGGAGAAAAACCTGTTTGGTTTGACAGGAACACAATCGGAAAAGATGTGGCAATTTGCGGAACTTCTGAGATGACGATGGGACAGGCGTCCATCTCTGCAACAAATTGGTATGATGTGAACCGGCGCCAGAATCGATTCCTGTGCCGTACAAGGCTGACTGGGAAAAGGCCGTTCTCTGCCATGTGATCCTCTTGTTCTGAAGAGGCGAGGCTACATTTGTGCATCGCCCCAAGCTACGAGCGCCGTTTAGGCTGAAGCGCCAGTTGGGTCAGTGATCAGGATGTTGTCGTCGGACAAACTGCTCAGATCGGAAAGGCCATCGAACTGTGCAAGCGCTTCGACCGACGCCGAATCTGGGCCAGAGTAGTCAACCTTGACCAGAATGCTGTCAGTGCCATCCGTTGCCAGCAGATACATCTCATCACCTGATTGAGTACCATTCAGGTTTTCGGCTGCGCTAGTGATTGTATCCAGATCAAGGTCCGAAAGCGTGGTCTCCAGCCCGATGAAACCGGTGTTGGCACCAATTGTGCCGCCGGCCACCAAGGTCTCCACACCGGTCCCGTCGCCGCGAAGCGATGTGGTATTCAACCCCTGGAACATCAAGGCGTCAGAAACGCTGGCTGCTGGGCCCAGTGTGAAACCATTGATCGTATCAATGCCATTTGAAGATGGGTCAGCTTCGAAAACGATGACGTC
Organism: Ruegeria sp. HKCCD3925; assembly: GCF_057221175.1. Lineage (NCBI taxonomy): Bacteria > Pseudomonadati > Pseudomonadota > Alphaproteobacteria > Rhodobacterales > Roseobacteraceae > Ruegeria > Ruegeria sp. HKCCD3925. The sequence continues at coordinate 273,067 of NZ_JBWVBI010000002.1, read as the reverse complement.
TCGACCCGCCCCGGACACATCTATGGTGTCGTCGCCCTGGTTGCCGCGGATGACATCATCAACATCCGAGCCCGTAATGGTATCATTCCCACTGGTGCCGAGATGGAGCTGTGATGGCCCTCCGTCTGGAGTGGTCAACGTCAAAACGATGGGTTGGCTCGCGTCCTGAACTGTCATGGCAAATGTCACCACAGGCTGCGATAAGTCCCCATAGCTCGTGGCCGCGCCCGCGAAACTGATTGCGGAACCTCCATTCGGGTTAGCCAGAAAGAGATTGAAGTCAGGGTTTTCTGTCTCGGAGCCGCTATCGTAGGTCGCCACCGAAGGATCGAACCCCAGCTCGGCGGTAAAGGCCAGACCGCTTGAGATATCGCGATCGGAATCTGCGTAGACCTCGAACGTCACTGTCGTTCCACTGCGATCGGCTTCAACGATGGTGTAGGCCGCCGGAACATGAGCAATCGCGTGTTCGGACACCGGATCAGGATCGGGGCCGCCTGCGACTGTCGCCTGTGCCGCGAAATCGAGGGCGTCTCCCGCTTCAATCGAGGCAAAGCTTGCGGCAGGCGCGGACAGGGTCCAGCTCCCATCGGCCGCAACCGTCGCCGAACCAAGCGAGACCGAGTTAAGTGTAACATTGACCGCTTGTCCGGCTGACAGGCCTGCGGAACTGCCTGATACGGTCATTCCAGTGTTTTGTGCATCGCTCAGCGACACGGCACTATTGGCACCAAGATCATCGATGTAGAGGATAGGTTTGAAATCCGTGGCCAACATGATTGTCGCATCGTTTGCCGGGTTTCCTGCGGTGTCTTGAACCGATGCCGTGACCGCAAAATTGCCTCCATCGGCCAAACTGGCCAAATCCGCCGAAGGAATGCTTGTGCTCCACAAGCCACCGGAAACCACCGCACTGTAGGTCTGGTTATTAAGGCTAATCGTTACAATCTGCCCGTCCTCGGCATTTGTTGTCCCCGACACATTGAGGTCTGTTCCCTGTTCAACGATATCCAGAACCGATCCAACCGAAAGCGGGTTCAATGCAATTGTTGGTGCGCTGAGGTCGGTGCTGAAACTGGTCGTCGCAGCATTCGTGTTGCCAGCCGCATCCGTGATTGAGGCGTTCACGTCATACGTTTGCCCGTCCTGCAGGCTGCTCAAATCGGCAGCAGCCGCTGTGAATGTCCAGATGCCACCATTTACAGTGGCGGTTCCGCCGGTCAGAACCGCACCTCCGGATTGGATGATCTGTACCGAAACTTGCGTACCATTGGCCGCATCAGAAGTTCCCGAGACCACCAGATCCGTTGCTTGTTCGGTCAGGTTGACTACTGCTCCATCTGACAGTGATGATATGGCGAGCGACGGGGCGGAGAAGTCCGTGTCGAAGCTGTTGGTCGCCTGTATCGCCGGATTGCCGGCGGCATCCGATACATCCGCTATCACGCTGATCGTAGCTCCATCGGGTAGCGCCGCCAAATCCGCCGAGGGGACACTCACCGACCACCCCCCGGTTGAGGCCTGTCCAGTGTAGGATTGGCCGTTCAGATTTACGGTGATTGTCTGACCATCTTCGGCGGATGTAGTGCCCGTAATGGTCAAGTCCGTACCACGTTCCGCAGCATTCAAAACCGCTCCGCCCGAAAAACTGTCGATACTCAGAGTTGGGGCGGTGACATCTTTGGATAAGTTGACGCTGACTTGCGGGGCGACAAGGCCGTCGGCGTCCGTCACGTCGCCCGTGATATTGAAGTCTCCACCATCGGCAAGCGCTATGAGATCGGCGCTGGGGATTGTCACACTCCAACTGCCGCCCGAGACCGAGTCGGTATAAGTCTGCCCATCAAGGGTTACTGTTACCTGCTGCCCGTCGGTTACGTTCCCTGTTGTCCCGCTTACGACCAGGTCAGATCCGGTTTCGACCGCATTCAGGATAGCCCCGACCGACAAGGGAGTGATTGCAATTGATGGGCCCGTGAGATCGACCGGAACGGATACCGATATCGGTGTTGCCGAATTGCCTGCTGTGTCGCTGACGGCAACTGAAACGGATGCGGGCACACCGGTTGCCAAACCAGACAAATCGGCATTCGGGATCGTCACTGACCAACTGCCGCCCGATACAGAACCCGTGTAATCCTGACCGTCGAAAGATACATTGACCACCTGGCCGTTTTCAGCTGTGGTCGTGCCCGACAAGACAAGATCCCCAACGACATCGGCCAGATCTATTGAACCGCCACCCACTGGGTTTAGTGTCAGATCAGGCGCGGTCAGATCAGTGTCAAAACTTCCATTGGCCTGAGCTGCTGGGTTCCCAGCGCGATCCGATACATCAGCCGTCACCGTGACGCTTGACCCGTCTGGCAGCGTGGTAAGATCTGAAGCGGGCACCGAAACGCTCCAGCCGCCGCCCGAAACGGTGCCACTATAGGATTGCCCACCAATCGCTACCATTACGGTCTGCCCATTCTCGGCATCCGTTGTGCCAGAGATTTCGAGATTTGTACCTTGTTCTGCAGCATTCATTACCGCACCCGCCGAGAATGTATCGATGGTCAGGACCGGCGGAATGGTATCAACGTCGAACCTTGCGGTTTCAGCCGATAGCTCCATCCCGCTACCATCCAGATGGCGCACGGAAACATCCGAGATCCCCTGAGGCAGGGCCGCTGCCTCGGCCTGCGTCAGTGAAACGCTCCAGCTTCCGTCGCCTGCAGGAGTGACTGATTTTGTCACCGATCCGATGGTAACTTCGACAGTCGTTGTTCCATCCGGCGCTGTTGTTTGGCTGCTGAGATTGCTCAATACGTTTGATTGCAGCTCAGCCAGGTTCAGGCTGGGCGGTCGAGGAGGTGAGGGGGTAACGGTGGGTTCGGCATCAGTTTCATCGTCGCTGTCTCCACCGCCGCCGCCTCCGCCTCCGCCACCGGCAGCTGCAGCACCGGCTAATCCCAGCCCGCCCAAGGCCAGCCCGGCACCGCTTACGCCACCTGCGGCCTCTGCGGCTAGACCTAATTGTGCAATTTCGCCGACGACTTCATCTGCAACCATTATGGTGCCGTTTTCCAGAATCTGTACGTTCTCGGCAGAGACAACAATCGTCCGCCCATCTGTCAGTTTCAGCTGCACGTCGCCATTCGAAAGCAGCTTTGCCACCCGAACGCCCGGAATTGACTCAGCAAACTGATGAGACGCAAGCTGTTCATCGGTGGCCTGCGCAAGAGCTGGTAATGCTAATAGTGTCGAGCCAAGGCCGCCAGCAACCCCGCGTCCTACCCATCGCTGAAGTTTTTTGTCGAACCATTTGCGGATATGGCGCGTACGTTGCGCATCGGGCCCGGCGTCCGTGGTCGATTTATTGGTCGAAACGGTATCTTTGGTCATTTTGCCCTCTCATTAGATGGACGCTGGTCGTTGCGTGATATGCTGTTTTCGGCCGATCTGGTCTGTGGTTTGATCTTCTGAGCCATTCGACCGCTGCGAAAAATTTGAGTTAATCTGGAACTGAAGTCCTTGTTTTCACCACATTTCTGTTCTGGTTCAGAACCGAACATCGTTTCATCCTGTATGTGTTGCCAGGGGTGGCAGGGGGTAACGGGCGATGATGCTTCAGTTCGAAAGAGTGGTGGCAACGGGGACCGCAGCGCTCGATTCAGGTATCGGCGATACGGCTTTAAAAACGTTTAACGGGGAAACGTATCTTTACAGCACGAGCGGATCCGGGGGAGGGCTCGTGTCTTGGCGCCTTGTGGAGGGGGCTGGCCCACAAGAACAGGACCAACAATATTTCGATGCCTCGATTGCCCATCAGGTCGGGCACAGCGGAACCCCGATTCATCTGGCGGGCAATGATCAACTGGTCCTCGACGTCGATACTGCCACAGGGCTTGTGGGTTATGAACTAAACGCGGATGGCACTATCGGTGCCTTGCAAGAAACCAATGCCTTGACGGGCGGCGGGGATATCGCTGCAGCGGTCCAGGTAACGATTGGGGCTGGCGACTTGCTTGCGCTTGCGCATGAGGACACAGGCCAGATCGGCACCTATAGTATCAATGGTGATGGATCGCTGAGCCCGGCGCATAGCATCAACGCGTCTGCCAGTACGCTTCAGACCCTGCAATCGGGGTCGAATCATTTCATTGTCGGCGCAGATGCAACCAGTGGAACAATCTCGTCATATTCGATCGATCAAGGCAGTGGCGTGCTCTCTGAGGTTGCCGGTAATGACGATATCCAAACGCTGGGCATCAGTTCTCCTACGGCGGTTGAGACAATTCAAGCCTATGGAAAGTCATGGATTGTTGTGGCCGGATCGCAAAGTAATTCGCTAAGCGTTATGGAAATGGACGCCAGCGGGCAGTTAAAGCCGACGGATCATATTCTGGATACCCTGCATACCCGGTTTGGGGCCGTACAGGATCTTTCAATTCTTGAAGTTAATGGTCGGGTTTTCGTGGTGGCTGGGGGCGGGGATGATGGGATCACGCTGTTTACAATGACGCCGGACGGGCAGCTCATCCATATGGATAGTTTTGCTGATACCCTGGACAGTGGATTGCAAAATGTCCAAACGATCAGCGTTGCGCATATGGGGGATGAGCTGCAGATATTTGTATCATCTCAACAGGATGCAGGGCTCACTCAGTTGAGCGTATCGATTGCCGACCTTGGAATTGTTGTCGAAGGCTTCGGTACAGTAACCGGTACCGCGCAGGACGACATGCTAAAAGGCGGCATACTGGACACTATTCTGGACGGCGGAGCAGGGGACGATATGCTGATTACGGGCACTAGTTCCACGACCATGACGGGTGGTGCTGGCGCGGACATCTTTGTGATCCGTCAAACAAGTGGCCCGACTGTGATCACGGACTTTCAGGCCGGCACCGATCGTTTGGATCTGACCGATTATCCTTTTCTGCGCACCCCAGCGCAGTTGGATTTCACTTCCACCGCTCAAGGCGCCCAAATCGCTTATCGCGACGAAACGATAGAACTTGTTTCAGCTAATGGCACCTCCCTGACAACTGAGCAGGTATTCGGCGCAGGGTTTGGTGGTCCCGATCATATTCCTGTCAATCTGGGTAGCGGGCCGGATAACAACTCATCAGACGGGGTAGCTGGTGGGTTCACGCTGAATTCGACGACTCCAAACGCAGCGTTGGGAAATGCTGAAATCCGGTTCACCCCAGACGGAGGGTCTGCAATTGTTGCGCAGGCAAATGCACAAGGTGAATTTAATCTGGATCTACCAGACGGCGCGTTTTCCGGCCAATTGGACATCATCAAATCGTATTCAACGGCAAGCAGCGAGATAACAGCGCTGGATGCATTGCAGGTTTTGCGCATGTCGGTTGGCCTTGATCTGACATGGGGTCCGGCAACGGCCGAGAATTACATTGCGGCCGATATCACCCGAGATGGATCGGTAAACGCGTTGGATGCGCTGGCAATTCTTCAGGTTGCGGTTGGCCAGCCTTCTGAGCACAACGCTGAGTGGGTTTTTCTGGATGCAAATGCGGATCTATCCGAAATTTCACGCAGCAACGTCACCTACGAAACCGGAGCAGAGGTCACAATAGTTGATAGTGATCTGTCGGTCGACATGACCTCAATACTGCTTGGCAATATCGAGGCAGTTTGAATGCGACTGCGTGACCGGTGCTATTCTCGAAACGCGCGGTAGAAGTAATCTGCCAATGGTTTGACCAGGTAAGAAAGCGGAGTGCGTTCATCAGTTTTGATCATGGCTTCGACAGGCATACCTGGCAACAGTTCCTGACCATTCAAACGGTCCAGTTGTCCTTCGTCAGGCACAACTTCAGCACGGTAGAAGGTAAAGCCGCTTGTCTCATCTGTGAATGAATCTGCTGATACATTGATCACACGGCCATTCAGCTCAGGCGTGTCGCGTTGATTGAATGCGGGAAAGCGCAGGGCGACTTCCTGCCCGCGATGTAACTGATCCACATGCAACGCATCCACCCGTGCTGCGACCAACAAGGGCGTATCCTGTGGCACTACATACATCATCGGCTCACCCGGCTGGATCACAGACTGGATGGCAAAAACCTGACTGTCGTAAACTGTGCCAGCGACGGGTGCACGGATGTCTAGACGCGACAAACGCTCGGAAAGGGAAAGACGACGTTCCGCCAGTTCTACAACGCGAGACTGCACATCCCGAAGCTCGGTGATGGCTTCTTCGCGCCGCGTGGCCTGCAATTCAACAATTTGAATCTCGGTCGTGGCGATCTGGCCTGTCAGTCGCGCAACTGTGGATTCGAGGCTGCCGATTTGCCCTGTTAGATTTGCCTCTTCCCGCTGCAATGCAGAAACGCGGCTGGCCTGTGTCAGGCCGCGATCAAGCAAACCTTGCTGATCTTCGAGCTCCGTTCTGATCAATTCGACCTGAGTATTCAGTGACGCCAATTGCGCCTGCGTCCCCTCAATCTCGTTCTGGATCTGTATCTTCTGTTTCCCAAGCTGGTCGATCTGCTGGGTCAGCGTTTCCAACCTGGCGTTGAACAGACGTTGTTGGCCTTCCAACAGATCGTCGTCGATCGATTCGCGGGCTTTGAGCTCTTGCAGATTTTGCTTTAACGTATCTGCGTTCGCACCATCCCGTTCAGCCTCTAGCCGGGTCTTTCGGGCAAGTAACTCAAATAGCTGAGATTCCACGATCGTTTGCTCCGAGGCCAAAAACGTATCGTCAAGCCGCAGCATCATGTCCCCACGCGCCACTGCGTCACCGTCACGTACGAATATCTCGCCTACAACGCCACCATCGGGGTGTTCGATGACCTGACGATTGCTCTGAACTTCGATCACACCTTGCGAGATAATAGCACCGGCCAGCTCAGTGCGGACGCTCCATAATCCCAGTCCCAGGATCAAAACTGCCAGAGCCAAAAGGCCGACAAAAGCGGGCGCTTTAATACTCCAAACGGGACGTGAACTCTTGTCTGCCATTATTCACCCACCTTGTTCAGGTGCCTTTTAATAACGTTGGCGTTTTGGACCATCGTGTTCAAAACTTCATCGCGCCCACCGGATTTGACGATCTGGCCTTTCTCGACAACGACAAGATCGTCGCATTCCGAGATCGCTTGAGGCCGGTGCGTCATGATAATCGTGGATTTGCCCGCGCTCTTGAGCTCGCGGACCGCGTTGTTCAGGGCAAGGGTTCCGTCTGCATCCAGGGCCGAGTTTGGCTCATCCAATATCAACAATACCGGATTACCATAGAGAGCGCGCGCCAATGCGATCCGCTGTTTCTGCCCACCGGAAAGCTGGCTGTCATTGCCCTCAAGGAACGTATCGTATCCTTTCTCAAGCCCCAGAATCAGCTCATGCGCATTGGCTGTTTTCGCTGCGGCAACTACAGCTTCGGGATCAGGGGTTTGTGACATCCGGGCGATGTTTTCAGCAACCGTTCCGTTAAAGAGGGTCACCTGCTGGGGCAAATAGCCAATATGTTGCCCAAGATCATCAGGGTCGTATTGATCAAGTGTAGCGCCGGCCAAACGGATTTCCCCTGCCGCCGGTTGCCAAAGGCCCAACAACGCTTTGGCTAGGGTCGTTTTGCCAGACCCACTTTTACCAATCACACCCAGAGCTGTGCCGGGGCGCAACTCAAGTGCCGCATTCCGTAGTGTCGGTGTCTTCGCGCCCGGAGGGATCACCGTCAGGCCCTTTGCGACAAGATGTGCTTTCGGAACGGGCAATTTGGTGCGCGACGCCTCGGGGGGCGTTGAATCAAGAAATGTGTTCAGGTTAATCCATGCCGTGCGCGCGCGTTCGATCATCGACCATTGACCCACCGCCATTTCGACCGGAGCCAAAGCGCGACCCAGAAGGATCGTGCCAGCAATCATAGCGCCGGGCGTCATTTCGTTGCGCAGAACCAGCAACGCGCCAAGCGCCAGCATGGCGGATTGCAAAAACAGCCGCAGAGACTTAGTCAACGAAGTAAAGCTGCCGGTCCAGTCGCTTGCGGATATGGATTGAGAAAGCGCCTCGGTGCGTTGGTTCAACCAGCGTTTTGAGACATCTTCCTGCATGCCCTGAGATCTGACGACCTCGGCAGCTTGTCTGGCGTGTTCAGAAAATGCATTTGCTTTGGCAGAGGCGATTTGAGCATCTGCCACTTTGCGATGGGTCAACGCTTGGTTTAGTAGGGCGATAACAACCAGAAGCGTTCCGCCTGCGACGGCCAACCAGCCTAGCAACGGGTGGAACAGGAAAATTGCAGCCACAAAGATTGGAGTCCAAGGGATGTCCATCACCGCCAACAAAACGGGCGAGGCACATAGTGCACGGATCGATTCTAGATCTCGCAATGCAGTCGCAGGTGCTGATCGAACCTGTGGGAACAATGCGCGTCGCATGGTTCCTTCAAACACGCGTTCATCGAGTGCTGATTGAAATCGCGCTCCGAACCGAGCCACAATTCGGCCGCGCGCATAGTCCAACATCGCCATCAGCGCATAAAGCAGCGCGACAAGCAGAAATAGCGCTGATAAAGTCTCGACCGAGCGTGACCCAAGGACCCGATCATACACTTGCAGCATGAACAGCGGTCCGGTCAGCATAAGCAGATTGACAAAAACGCTGAAAATGAAGGCAAGCGCCAGGAAACTGTTCCCCTGATTACGCACCTTTCGCAGCTCATGGCGCTGAGGCGGGGTGTTGCGGTTTTTCAAGCTCACGCGTTTTGGCCCTTGATTGCTCACAATTGGAACTCGTCAACAGCCAATCTTCCTGTACCCGAAGGCGGCCTGACATTTCCCGCAACTATATCTGCCTACCTGCACCGGAACAACGCGCGTTTCATGCGCCGCCAATTGTTTAGGCGGTGTTCGTACCGATGAATTGATTGGAATGGCAGGAAAGTGCCGACATTTTTGCCTTGCGGGTCCAATTCTCAGCGCATTCATCCAGCGCTTAGGACACCGTCAAACCATTCAGAGTTTTGGTCCCGCGTAAGCGATCATACGAGCGACAGCCGTTCCTAAGTACCATCCGCCAGGTGTTCCTGCCCTGCTCGGCAAAGCCGGTCACGATTTCATTTAAGCACGAACAATATTTTGCTCAGAGGTACGGTATTTACCGCGGGTGTCGATGAGGAGCTTCGCGTGATTTTTGATCAACTCATAATCAAAGGCATCGTGATTGGTCGCCAGAATAACTGCATCCTGCTCCGACAGAACCTCAGGGGTAAGGGTTTCAGATGACAATTCAAAGAAGTGTTCCCGCATCGTGGGAAACTCGGGCACATGGGGGTCCGAGTAGCTGAGGTCTCCTCCATTGTCTCGGATCAGCTCCATCAAGGTGACAGAAGGGCTCTCTCGCATGTCGTCGACATTTTTTTTGTACGCGATGCCCAAAACCATGATTTTACTGCCACGAATCGCTTTGCTGCGATCATTCAGCGCATTGGCGAGTTTGCCAAACACATATTCCGGCATCGCCGTGTTCACTTCACCGGCCAATTCGATGAAGCGTGTGTTGATGCCGTATTCACGTGCTTTCCAGGTCAGGTAAAATGGATCGATAGGGATGCAGTGCCCTCCAAGTCCCGGACCCGGATAGTAAGGCGTAAACCCGAAGGGTTTGGTCGCGGCCGCGTCGATAACCTCAAAAATATCGATCCCCATGCGGTCAGCAACGATTTTCATCTCGTTCACGAGGCCAATGTTTACCGCCCGGTGGATATTTTCCAGAAGCTTTGTCATCTCGGCAGTCTCGGTCGAGCTTACCGGTACGAGCTTATCAATCGCATGCTCATAAAGCGCGATGCCCGCCCTCAGGCAAGCCTCTGTATGTCCGCCGACCACTTTTGGGATTGTATTAGTCGTAAAATCAGGGTTGGCGGGGTCTTCGCGTTCGGGTGAGTAGACAGCAAAAAGATCCTCACCAACCTCAAGTCCATTTTTCTCAAGCCGAGGCAAAACTTCTTCTTTGGTTGTGCCTGGATAAGTTGTGCTTTCCAGCGCAATAACCTGACCCGGACGCAAATGATCTGCTATCTGATCGCACGTGTCGGTGACAAAGCTCAGATCTGGCTCGCGATATTTGTTGAGTGGCGTTGGCACGCAAAGCATAATGCCATCCGCCTCAGCGATACGCGAAAAATCCGTGGTAGCCTCGAACCCATTTTCCCGTGCCGCTGTGATGCGGGCATCGTCGATATGCTCAATCGAACTGTGACCGGAGTTTAAGTCCTGCACCTTTGTGGCATCCAGGTCGAAGCCAATGACCCGGTATCCAATTTCGGTATATCTGAGGGCCAGGGGCTGTCCAACATATCCCAGTCCAACAATCCCGATCACAGCCTGCTTCGCATTAAGTTTGTGTAGCAGGTTGTCCAGTGATGTCTGTGTCATGACAAAATCGCTCATTATCTAAGTCTGCGCAGGGAAGTTAGAGGAGGCTCGAATACGAAGTCGCGTCTCTACTAGTTGCTTTGTTGGAAAAGGCAATGGGTATTTGCGTTGCACATAGATTTGACCATTGTAACTTCGCTTAGTTCAGAATCCATCGATTTCCCTCCTTCATTTTCCCCGATTGGGAAATTGAACGGCGACTAGGCTTGAGTTCATAGGTGATTGACGCTCAGATGAAGGATCTGAAGCCTTATACCTGGAAACTCTGAGGTAACCCGAGTATCGAAGTTTAGCCTGAATTGGGTAAGGTTACATTCTTCAATCACAATGGTTTACGGTGGTGAGGCGCGCCTTGTGGATAAAGAACACGCTTGACTGGGTGTAACTCTCAGAAGCGCGTAGAGTTCCACTGCAAAAACTAGACCACTGAAGGCGAGGTGCAGACTACTATAGCAGACGTCCAACGTAATTTAGTTGGTCATCCTCTTCACGGAACTCGCCATGTTCGAGTTATGAATCTTATGTTGCACTAATATTTACTGGAGTAGTTGGCACGAGAATGCTTATCGAGCTATAAGACTCTGGTATGGGTGCGATCCTTTGCCAATAAATACGATCTGACCGATTAGTTTGCACTTTCGATCTGTCACATCCAGTGAATGAGCTTAACTTCATTTGATTCAGCCGTTGTTTGCATTGCAAGGTATGCATCAGATATATGGCTCAACTATATTACGTGAGTTTCCTTCGGCAACACATGAAGGTTTTTTGAGGTGTACGAAATGTTAACTCGGACTTTTCGAAGAAGTGTATTGGTCTTTGGCGTGTGTATAGCGCTTGCCGCTTGTAAAACTGCAGAAGAACGCGCGGAGGAGCATTTTTCGTCGGCACAAGAATTGATCGAAGTTGGTGACCTAGATCGCGCGATTGTTGAATTACGCAACATCTTTCAGCTTGCGCCCAACCACGTCGAAGCTCGACGCACGATGGCTCAGGTTATGAGGGAGACTGGCAACAACGCGGCATCATACAGTCAGTATATACGACTGATCGAGTTGTCTCCGGATGATGTAGATGGGCGCGTTTCTTTAGCAGAATTGGCGTTTAAGGCGGGTGACTGGGATGAGTTCACTCGTCATGGGAAAAGGGTTGTGGAGTTGGCGCCGAATTTGCCACGCAGCCAATCTCTAGATATTGCATTGCACTACCGAGAAGCAATCATCAACAAGGATAGCGGTTCTGTTGAGGCCCTCGCTCGGAAGGCAAAAGAGCTTTCTATAGTGATACCCGAGAGTGATCTGCTGCAACACGTCCTTTTTGACAGTTATCTTCGCTCAGACAATCTAGACGCAGCACTTTCGCAGTTAGATGTGATGATCGCACGTGAGCCAAAAAACAGCACTTACTACGATCAGCGGTTATTATTGCTGCAACGATTCGGTGATCGTGGTCTGATGGAAGAGCATTTGCGCAACGTGATCGCGCGTTTCCCTGATGACGCGGATGCCAAAGAAACACTAGTGAAGTTTTTGATGGCAAACGGAGATCCAAAAGGTGCGGAGGCCTATTTGCGAACCATTGGTGATCCGGCAGCACCGGATCCTTCTTTCTTCATAAGTCTCGTGAGGTTTATCAAGGAAGTACATGGTAATGAAGCTGCTCGTGTTGAACTAGATGCGGCTATTGAAATCAGTCCAGAGCCAGACAGCCTGCGCGTACTCTTGGCGGTGTTAGACTTTGAGGACGGGAGGCGCGACAAGGCAATTTCTGATTTGCGCTCGGTCCTTGAACGGGAAGGCGAGGATGAAGCAAGCATTGACTTGATTAATGAAGCCCGAATCTCTCTTGCTCGCATGTTGATTGTTGATGGAGACGTTGCTGGGGCTCAGCAATTGGTCGAAAAGGTATTGGAAACTGATGCTGACGATGTCGATGCCCTGACGATGCGGGCCGAGCGCCTCATTGATGTCGATGATCCAAACGGCGCAATCTCGGACTTGCGTCGCGTGCTTGACATATATCCTAATAGTGTGCAAGCGATGGGTTTGTTGGCGGACGCATATATCCGAGCAGGTAGCGAAGACTTGGCGCTTGATGTTCTGGCCCAAGCCGTGGATGCATCGAATAACGCTCCAGATACAACATTGCGCTATGCTCAGATGCTGGCTGCAACAAATAGTCTCAATTCTGCTGAAGAAGTTTTGTTGTCCGGGCTGCGCCGAACCCCTAAAAGCGCTGAGATTCTGTCACTTTTGGGGGATATGTATCTTGCCACCAGCGACTTTAACCGAGCATCAATGGCGGTTCGTCAACTGCGCCAAATCGGTACCGATGCAGCCATAAATGCGGCAAATCGACTGCAAGTCCAATTGCTTCTAAGCCAACAGGGAGTTGAGGCGGCACTCGCATTTCTCGAGGAAATGACCACGGGTGCAAATGCAGGTTTGAAAGATAAGGCCCTATTACTGCGCGCTCAACTCTCGACGGGACAAAGTGAAGCTGCTCTTCGCAGTGCGGAAGCGATTGTGGAAGAGGCACCAAATGATCCGCAGCGGCGTTTCATACTTGCCAATACGCTGGCGGCAACAGGCGATTGGGAGTCTGCCCAGACACTTATGCGTGCATTGGTAGTTGAAGATCCCACAAGGGTAAACGTTTGGCAGCAACTTTACCGCATTGCACAGATTGCGGAGGATGAGGACACCGCTAGCGGATTACTCGACGAAGCGCTGGCTGCGATGCCAGATGCCCCGGTTCTTTTGTGGGCTAAGGCGGGCGAGTTGGAACGAGCGGGTAATATCGATGCAACCATCGCCATCTATGAAGATCTGTATGCAGTTAATTCAGACTCGGTAGTTTTTGCCAACAATCTCGCAAGTCTCCTGGTAACCTATAAGAATGATCCTGAAAGTATCGAGAGGGCTTGGGTGATCGCGCGTCGATTGCGCGATACTGATATTCCCGCTTTTCAAGACACATTTGGTTGGCTGGCCTTTCGGCGTGGCGACCCTGAAGCGGCATTGCCGTATCTTCAAAGCGCCGCCGCTGGTGTTCCACAAGATCCGATTGTGCAGTATCATCTGGCAGAAGTTTATGCCGCCCTCGACCGACCTCAGGATGCGATAGCTGCCTACCAACGCGTTCTAGAGCTTGCTGGCCCGGAAGATACGCGTGCTCAGATAGTGCAGGCGCAGGAGGCTGTCGCTCGGTTGCGGGAGGCCGAGTTGGAAGCTGAAAATCAATAGACTGGTCCCCGTCTAATGATATTTGGCTGCGGAGATATCTTTGTGATATTCGGTTTCGTGAAGATCCATAGGCTAAAAAAGAGAACTGAAGCCACAAGCGCAGAACTGACGCTGAGGTTTTTGTCGTTGCCAAGCGAGGGATATGCGCCTTGATACCAGCGGTTGCAGTGATCCTGAGTTGGCCTGTGATTGCGGTTCTTCTCAGCAGGGGTCGGACTGTAGAAGTCACTTTGATCATAACAATTCTCGGTGGCTACCTGTTCTTGCCTACAGGTCGAGCGGTCGACCTTCCTCTTTTCTACGAGCTCAACAAATACACTATCTCAGCGTATACGGCGCTGCTTCTGTGTTTGGTGGCTGTTTCACGCAATCAAAACCAAATGTTACGTGGACAGAAACAACCGACTACTTGGCTACCGGGCTGGCTGCCGGGGAATGCTGTACCGAGGATGCTCGTTGCTCTTTTGATTTTAGGTGTTGTGATGACGATTCTGACAAATCGTGATCCGATTATTGAGACCAACGTGTTTAATTGGAGACGGCAGATTTTTGGGGGGACGATTGTTATCTCCGGTGTTCCCTTGACCGACATAGCCGCCCAATCGCTGCAAGCTCTGGTATTGATCATTCCATTACTTCTCGGGCGAAAATTTCTTGGTCATCCAGATGCTCAGCGGCTGTTGTTGTTATGCTTCTGTGTCGGTGCCCTGGCTTATGTGCCATTGGTCCTATTCGAAGCGCGCATGTCGCCTCAGATCAACAGAACGCTATATGGATATTTCCAGCATAGCTGGATTCAGCATGTACGTGGCGGAGGATATCGTCCAATCGTCTTTCTTGCACACGGATTGCAACTCAGTATCTTTTTGTCGGCGGCACTACTTATGACGCTGGGACTGGCGAGGATAAACTCTGGGAAAAGCCGAGTCAGGTTTTTATTGGCGGGCGCAGCTATTTTGATCGCACTTGTGGCCAGCAAGTCGCTTGGTGCGCAGATGATTGCGCTATTTTTTTCTCCGCTGATTCTTTTCGCCCCCCGCCGTGTCTTGGTCTACGTATCGGCGCTGTTGGCCACCGTGGTGACAATTTATCCAGTATTACGCGGCTTGGAGTTGGTGCCGTTGGAAGACGTGCTGGCTTTCGTTAACAATATAAGTTCACAACGTGCAGCATCACTGGAATTCAGGCTGAATACTGAGGAGCTTTTGCTGGCTCGAGCGCAGGAACGGCCTTTATTTGGTTGGGGAACATGGGGTCGAAACCTATATATTGGAGGCGGCAACTATGCAGTGGTCGACGGCCATTGGGTGATCGCCTTGAGCGTCTACGGCTGGGCAGGTTTCCTCGCGCGTTTCGGGTTACTGGTTTTTCCCGTGATCCTGCTTTTGTGGCACTGGCGCCGCGACGAAATTGGTATGGAAAGCATTGTTATCGGATGCGTGCTTACGGCTTCGGTAATCGATTTGATTCCTAATTCGGGTATGACACCAGACAAGCTGTTGATGGCGGGTGCGCTGTGGGGGCGTCTGGAATATGGTCGTGTCACCGAGGCTAATGAGAAGTTTGCAATTGATCCACCTCCGGTGCGTTTGAGTTACCAGCGGCAACGTCCAGGGGCGGGTGCGTCTACCGCGCCACTGCATAATTCTGTGTCGTCATCCGTTACGGAAGAGCCAGTCAACAAATACACGCGGCAGACGCGTCGCACGAATCGCCGCAAATCAAGCCAACATGCTCGAAGGATGAAGGGGTGATGCCGTGTTCAATACCACGGGCAGTTTGGGTTGCCCGGGTGCAACTGCCAGATACTCAAGATCTGTAACGATATTGGTGATATTCCATGAAGATGATCGCGTGGTGGTACAAGAGTGCTGTTGTAATTGTTGCAATGGCTCTTTCCGTTCGCGCTACTATTGCAGAGAGCACTGTTTTCACATTGCGTGGGTGTTCGTAAAAGCAATGGTCGATGCAAAAGATTTGGCTAAAGTTATCAAGGCTGGGGGGTTAAGGGCGTGAAGCTGGCCGTGGTTATCATCGGTCGTAACGAAGGTGCGCGGTTGATCCGGGGACTTGCTTCGGTGCGCGACGCCAAGCGAGTGGTCTATGTGGACAGTGGCTCTACAGATGGCTCACAGGAGATGGCTGTGGCCATGGGAGCGGAACTTGTAGAGCTTGATATGTCGCAGCCGTTTACCGCTGCGCGAGCGAGAAATGCCGGGATTAATCGACTGCGAGATCAAGGCGACAAACCTGATCTCGTCCAATTTATGGATGGTGATTGTGAGCTGCAGAAAGGCTGGCTGAAGGCGGCGCAGTCGTTCATCGCGGATCATCCTGGAGTAGGCGTAGTGTTCGGACGTCGACGGGAGCGCTTTCCCCAAGACACGATATATAACCGGATGTGCGACTGGGAGTGGGATGTCCCACTGGGTGAGCGGCGATCCTGTGGTGGAGATGCGCTTATCCGCATGGAGGCGCTGGATGAAATTGGTGGATATGATCCCAAGCTCATTGCAGGAGAAGAGCCCGAATTGTGCGTTCGGCTAAGGGCAGTGGGCTGGAGAATCTGGCGTATTGATGAAGAGATGACTTTACACGACGCAGCAATGAACAGGTTCGGCCAATATTGGTCCCGGGCTCGGCGCGCAGGGCATGCATGGGCAGAGGGCGCAGTGCTGCATGGTGCGGCTCCTGAGCGTCACTGCATAGACCAGGTTCGTCGCGCGTTATTGTGGGGAGCAGGTGTGCCGGTAGCGGTTATTCTTCTGTCATTGCTGCTCACGCCTTGGGCATTTTTGCTGTTGATCGTTTACCCGGTACGTGCGTTGCGCATTGCTATGCGAGAAGGCGCATCTCGTGTCGCTTGGGAGAGAGCTTGGCTTCTAAGTATCGGGAAGTTCGCAGAAACTGTGGGGATCATTGAGTATCATGCGCGCCGCTTATTAGGTCGCCCTCGTGGTCTCATTGAATATAAGTGATCCATTGTCTGCTTGGTGCGGTATCGTGGGATTTTGCCGAAGGAAACTCTTCAAGCCGACTAAGAGTGCAGAAAGCACGATGGCTAGCGGTGGCATCAGTGCGCAATCATCCTATACTGTGAGAACTTGGAAGATAGTGACTGAGATGCGTTGTCTGCGATGCGTGTATGGCGATCGAAGTCAGTCAATCTCCATTGCTCCGACCGAGGGGTATTCTGGCCGAAAAGTGCCTTTAAAGTCTACGCTCGCGTTTGGTTCCAATATCGCCTCTCCCAAAGCGCGTGATCCTATTTCTGGTCGCCAAATTTGAGCGCTATCGACCGGCGTGGCATTGGTAGTTGTAAAGCGCGTATTTTGGTCGCGGTAACCCGGATACCGACATGCGAACGCTGATGTTTTGGCTAATGGTGCAAAGGGTGTATTAGGTGGATTCACGCCTGGTTCGTGCACTATGTTGTTTCGAGCCAAAGTGTTTTCGAAGCCAATTTCATCGATACCAAGTCGGGCGGCCGAATTTGTCAGGTTAACGAACGTGTTGTTATAAAAACGCTGTGGCGTTGCGAGAACACTTCCGATGTTCTCGGCCCCGCCCACAAATTTCACGAAACACTGTTTTGTAATAGGTCGCCCACCTTCGAAAGAGCCATTCGCATTGGCCAAAACGAAGATATTGTTGCGCAAGGTAACCCCACCATGAGCAACGCCCAGCGAATAGAACGCCTGCCAGCCTGATACACCAATATTGCCCTCGACCAGAGCATTGCAAGGCACGCGTTCATTGGCTACCGCGGCTAATTTGGGATTTGAATTTGCGGTCTCGATTGACAGGACATTGGACGGCGATTCCATAGCGCAAGCTTGTAAATTGAGCTTCGCACCGATAATGCAATCTGTGTTCCAGCGTAGACAGGGTTGTGCGATGATGAAGTCGCGGGTCCCGGACCAACCCGTGGCGCTATACATATCACAGGCCCAGATATTCGACTTGGAAGCCCCGGCGATACGAAGGGGGCCGTGTGTGTTGTGCTTATTATTCTTGGGGCCACCCATCATTGCATCAACATCTTGGATAAAGCCGCAACCAGTGATGGCGCAATAACCCAGGGCCCCATCCAAAATGGCGTAGTCACCCATGCTTTTGAAGCGCAGATCATTGCTAAATGACCGTTTTCCTGCTGTCCTCACGCCGTCTGTTGCATGAAGAGCGAGGCCCCACCCGCTAAAAGTGCACTTATCGACGACTGTTGTTGCTGATCGATCTGGTGGAAAACGGATTAATTCCAGTCGCACGCCCGTTTCCGAGGCGACGTCCCAAAGCCCGCGAAATTCGATATCGTGAAGTACAGTCTCGCTGTCGGCGCCAATGGCGTCGTGAAGAGCCAAATCCTGAAACACGGAAAAGCCAGAAAAGCCGGGTGAAAATGTAATAACAGGTTGCGCACCGCTGCCGGCGCGCGCCTCGATCCGAAAGCTCACGCCAGAAGCAGAGGTTGGTGGTCGAAACGTGAATTGCTTGGTCAGCGTATATGTCTGCCCGCGCTCAAGGACGATCCGATGCGGAGTCAGAGCTCTGCCAATCCTTGTCAAAGCTGCTTCGAGGCTTGTCGTTGTCTGTGCGCCAGCTGGTGCATTTGAATAGTCGCCTGACGAATTGACATAGAGTGTTGCTGAGCCGGAAAAAAATGTATCCGGGTTGCCAACAGCGATGATGGTCGAGCCCTGGCCCCACTTACCACTGTCCGGTTCAAACACTGCAACACGCACCGTATATCGTCCTGGCACACGGTACACGTGGCTACCAAGTGGGCCACGGCTGTATCTGCTGTCGGCCCGGTTTCCACCATCTGCATCGTCCATCATCAGTACGTTGACTGGGGCGGTGAAAGCGTAGCTTTCGCCATAATCCCAGAATACGTACTTGTCATGGAAGCTTGGGTCATATTCGCCTTGCGGCAGCGTATTTGTATCGAAACCAGAAAGCGTTAGGTCGAAGAATGCGCCTTCTGGTGCAATACGATGATCGCTTCGAAAAACATTGATCTTAACCGAGGTCTCAGGGTCGGCAGGTTGATCCCAAACTGGTTGATCGGCGTCGCCTATCATAGATACTAGATGCCTCTCGTCACCAGGTGAGAGAGACAAGCTAGGCGCAACATCTGCCTGTAGATCAGGATGCTTTGAACTGACGCCTTTGAGGCTTCTGAGTGGATGAAGAAGCGACTTACTAGTTTTAGCCATTCAGTCCTCTTTTTCTGGTCGACATATCGAGGATACATCCGCGCTTGGACAACTATGTGAAGCTTATATCAGTCAGTGCAAAATTGTTCGACGATCATTAGGCACATTCAAATAGTCGGGTAAGTATGTGCATGCAATCGCGTGTCCGAGTCTATCCAGTGGGCCTACATCTTAGGCTTGTCGAGGTTTGGTGGGTCAATTGTCACAATGGTATGAAACGCGGAAGCACCGGCGAAAGTTGGTCAACCACATCTTGCAGACGCGCTTCTGCAGCAGCGTCGGATTCCCCTGGGTCGATGACTGTAGTTAGACGGACAAGCGCACCATCGGTTCGACCGGTTCGAATCCCATCCATCAGTAGCCAGTATTTTGCAGCGAAATCCCAAGCAATACGACGTCCCTTTTGTTCAAACCAGTAATATACCATCATGCGCGATTCACTCTTTTGGATGATGGCTCGATTAATGTTGAATGGTGTTTCGCTGTTTAAAATGTTTCCGATATCAGTCCGCTCAAACCAAGCGATTTCCCAGCCGGCCCCAGGCAAACAAATCTCTGGCGAGTGGACGCCATTTTGACTTTGATCATCATACCAGGCCATGAAGAGTCCGACATTCGAAGATGATCCAGTTTGCGCTAGATCTATTTGCAGATAGTCGTTCGCGGCTAGAGCCTGCTCAACTCTAGCATCCAAGTATTGTTGTGAACCAAGTTGTTGCCAATTGCCCAATCGACGCGGGAACTCTGAAAAGCTGTCACGCGAGGCAATTTGGTCTCCACGTTGGGGGAGGGCTTGCCAAGCAAATGCGGCGAGTACGAAAACCAGCGCTGCGAAAATGAGCGCGCCAGAGGGTTGAACCAAACGCAATCTCATGAACTGCGTGCCTAAGCCACTGGTATCAAGATCAAGCGCATCTACTAGCGACATTCGATCGCCGTTAAAAAGCAACATTATCCTCGCTAGCCCAAATAGTACGAGAATGCAGACTAAAAAAATGACCCATCCTTCAAAGAAGTGTGTGAAGCCTTCTAGCCAATCAACGCCCCAATAGTTGACGATGTATCCCGCAACAGCGATCCGAATTGAATTCATGACAACTGTAATGGGAGCCGCCGAAATCAACAGAACCGCTTTGTGCCAAACCGGACCTTTGTATAAGACGGCAAATATATATGAAAAACTTAGGATGGGAAATAGGTAGCGCAAGCCTGAACAGGCTTCTGCAACATGTAGTTTGGTAACTCCAAGATCAATGATATTCCCATCCAGATAAACTGGAACTGACAGAAGCTGAAGGAACCACACGCCCAATTCAGAGGAAATAAACTGTAACCAATTTGACATCTTAAAGTAGATCACGCCAGGAAGCGGAAGCATGTAAACCAGATGCAAGACCGGTGGCCAAAAATGCTTGCCCGTGCGCCACCCAAAACTTATTAGTAGTAAGCCTCCAACCCACAGTATTAGTGCATAAGCGACAATATCGTCGATTGTGGCGAGCTTTCCCAATAATCCGAACAATAGAGCGACGATTAGGACGGCAAACCCGACCCAACGCCAGTCTGCCGCTCCATGGTTCTCTGGAACAGTTTTGAGTTGTCGCAGAAAGAGCAGTGCAGATAAGACGGGTATCAGTGGACCATGGCTATATTCAGGGAGCTGCCAAGCACTCAATAGTGCCTGGATTCCTTCAATAAAAAACGCGAGTGCTCCTATCGTCGCGATCACAAGCCAAAAGAGGCCCCATCCGATATAGCTACTCGGCTTCTCATGAAATGCAGAGTGATTGTGAACAACAGACATAGCCAAAACTCGTAACAACACAAGCGAGATTAACACAACGATTAGATTTATGAATAATAGGCGCGAACCCTCTGAAGCTAAAATCACAAATAGTGGACGGTGTTGTAGCTAGCATATGATCATACGGTTGGATACCAAAATATCTAAAAATGAGAAGATATAGAGCAGCCCACTTGCGAGTGGTCTCGCGCATTAACTATCCACGCATCGCATTACTTAATATACCTTTCCGTCAATCCAGCTGGCCGCTTCAGGTAATTTGTCAATCCTCGCAATGCGAACCAACCCTGTGATCCTAGATCGACCGGAGAGGTTAGAGTTTGAGCGATGGATCAAATCGTTGTGAAAGACTGCGATGTCGCCTGGATGAGCTATGAAGGGAACTTCCTCGTAGTCTTTGCACCATTGCTCCATATCTTTGGGCACCAGGCTCGTTGCAGCATCATCCGTAATCTTAACCTTGTCGTAGGGCAATGTCCCCAGCTTGTGCGAACCAAGCAATACGCTCATGGAGCCGTTCTCGACGCGAGCAGGTTCGAAAATGGGAAAGCTGAAATGAAGGGCGTCAGGCATATCGGGATCGTAGGTTGTTTCCTGGTGCCAACCCCAGGTAAGACGCGTATTTTCTGGTGGAGCGAAGATCACCGCGGAACCGATATCGATATGAACTTTCCCACCCAGAAGCTTTTCCACAATGGGTAAGCACTCAAGTCGTACAGGATAGAGTGAAACAAAGGATTTCGCGATGAACTTATAGATTCGATAAAAGAGATCTTTTTCCTCTGTCGCGAGACGTTCAACGGTATCAAAAATGTTTTCACCTTCGTTTGCGTAAACCTTGAAGATCGATTCTAAGCTTTGGCGGATTGCATCAAGCGCCGGTTCGCTTAGGAAATTGCGCAACACGACATAGCCGTCTTGCTCGAACTTGGTGACGAAATTGTCATCCAATTCTGTCTCGATCTTGGCGGGAACGTTCATAGTTTTCTCCTAGTAGAGTTTTGCAAAGGTATTAAGCGAGTAGCTCTCCCATCCATGCTCTTTCAGTAGTGTTTTTTCGAAACCCGCTCAGCCGCTTGAAATTGAATTTTGCTTTGGATTCTTCAGATGATGTAAAAATATGTACGATAGCTGCTTCGGGTCAAAGGGGATGGCGCGCTGGGTTGGGGTATCTCAACATGTTTTTATATGTTTTCACATCAGATCTTCATTTTTTTGAAGATTGTTTCTGGAATAAGGGTGATGATCATCATGATCAGCCTCCAAATCGAACGAACATAAATCACATTGCGTCCTTTGATCAGAGCGCGAGAAATGGCTTCTGCTACTTCTTCCGGCGCCGCAGTAAGACGTGCAGGCAGGTCCATGCCCTCTGTCATTCGAGTGGCTACAAAGCCTGGCAGAACCGTAAGAACATGGATATTCCGACGAGCCATGCGGTTACGCAGACCAGAAAGGAAGGCCGTGAATCCGGCTTTGGCCGAGCCATAGACATAGTTGGTGGCACGCCCGCGCAAACCTGCAACAGAACTGATACCAACGATTTTGCCTGAGCCGCGTTGATCGAAGCGATTTGCCAAGAGAGCCAGAATGCTGGCGGGACCTTCATAGTTGGATCGCATGACTGTCACTGCCGCATCCACATCTTGTTCATTCTCTACTTGGTCACCCATCAGTCCGACAGCACAAACAGCGATCTGGGGGAGCTCGGGTAGATCGTCGACAAAACTTGCATGCGTTTCGAATGCGAGAGCGTCAAAGACGTGAAGAGTAACCGGCACATTATAACGCAAAAGCAAATCCTTCTGTGCCGTTTCCAAATGTGCGGGATCTCGCAGTGCGAGCTGTATTGGATGACCGCTTTTTGCGAATTCGTGGGCTATCGCAAGACCAATGTCGGATCGTGCCCCCAAGATCAGCACTGCACCTTTGCTCATAGTTTGAGCCTTTCTGATTGTTTTGAACGAAAACTGCTGCTTAGCCCGGCTTCATCGCGGCGGGCGGCGAAAGTAGCGGCGCGTGGATCAGAACGGTGCAAAGTATCGGCGGGCATTCGGCTGTCTTTAGCCAGATAGAACCGGCCGCCATGGTCCATCGTGATTTGGTCGAGCCGCGACATCAGTGAAAGCGTTCGCTGGTTTACCGGGAAATCCAGAGCCAATGTGTAGCCCAACATTGGGAAAGAAAATGCGCTGTCTTGCTGGCCGAACCGCTTTAGCACCGCCAAGAAAGAGCCGGCCCCGGCAGCGGATGTGGCTTGAAGTAGCGCAGTTAGGCCGCGTTTGGAGTGCTCCAGAGGTAGCGCACATTGAAATTGCATTAGTCCTTTGCGCCCATAGATCTTGTTCCAGCCGAGGATAGCATCGAGTGGGTAGAAATAACTGTCCCAATCCACCAGTGTTTCGCCGCTTTCGCGAGAGCCATTCCAATAATAGAGCCCATTGAACCCTCGCACAGACAGTCTGTTTAACAGTCCTTGCGGAAAGTCGAACGGAATAGACAATTTCCTTTTCGTTGGAGTTTCGAAAGGATACCTCAACTTGTCCCCTGATAAATCGGCGCGCGTGGCGTGCTCCCCCAGCATCAAAAGAGAACGACCGAGTTTGTCATCCCGGCTTAGGCAGTCGATCCACGCTACCGAATATGTTGCGTCCTGAGTTGCTTCAAATGCATCAAGCGCTGCATCTAGATTTGGCAACGGTCGCAAGGTTTGACGTATCCAGGCGCTTTCGACTGGGCGTAGACGAAGAGCTGCTCGCAAGATGATACCCGTAAGCCCCATTCCACCGGTGGTCCAGTTGAACAAATCTGCATTTTTCTGCGGCGAACAGCGCTCTATCTTACCTGCTGGTGTGACGACATCAAGCCAGTCCACAAAAGCGCCAATACTGCCCTCTTTGTGGTGGTTCTTTCCATGCACGTCTGCAGCGATCATGCCTCCGAGCGTGACAAATTTCGTTCCCGGTGTCACAGAAGGAAACCAACCTCGTGGAAGGAATGTTGATATCACATCAGCCAGCAATACACCCGCCTCGGCGACTAGAATGCCAGCCGACGCATCAAATGAGAGCATCCGATTGAAATGACGCATCGAAACGGTCTTATTCGATCCTATGGCGCTGTCCCCATAGGCACGGCCATTTCCACGGGCAATGACGGCATGCTCAGATACCAATGCAGACAATGCCGCCTCGTTCCGCGGAGCCTCGGAAGTGCCCTGATAGACGGGAAATCTGCCCCATCCTTCAAGCGTCATGCTGGTTTCGCTCTCTGCGAGTCTGTGAAGACAAATCGGCGATCTAAATGGTATTTAACCACATAACCAATTGTCAGGCCGATGATCGCTCCGATTTCTCTCATCAAGTTGGATTTCCAGATCACCCAGAACGTGGTTTCTGTTGCCCAGAAAATCAACGTCGTGACAATTCCCATGGTGGTGTAGAGAGTAAATTTCCGACTATGCGCGCGGATGCTGCGTGATGTATCGGCGAAGATCCAGCGCTTGTCTAGGAAGTACTTGATTAGAAGCCCCACAAGCGTGCCGCAAAAGACAGCAGATGCAAATCCCCAGGTTGACGAATTGATCGACAGTACCAAGCGCTGCATTCCCAAATTGGCTATGGTTGCCAGGACAGCGAAGGCCGTATACCGAAATATTAGGACCTCCACACTCATAACACTGTACCTCCGATGACAAAGCCAATCATCAGTATAATGCAAATCTGACTTGTGCGGTCACGCGCTGCAAAAACAACCGGATCATCGTGCATATGTCCTCGATGCGTTAGCATCGCTATCCGTGATATCCAATAAAACAAGATCCCGCAAACTGCTCCTAAAAATATCGGCTCGGAGTAGAGAACCATCACGGTAGGAGAATTGATATAGAGTGCCATCACCAAAATCGAAACGTAGCCTGAGGCAACAGACATCATTGAGACCACAGGCAAATCTTCGACCCGGTACCCCCTGCCTGCTGCCTTCAATTTGCCACGCGCTGCGTTGTCAATCAGTTCGGCCTGCCGTTTGACGGCGGCCAATGAAAAGAAGAAGAATGCAGAAAATACCAAAAGCCATACCGATAGCGTAATACCCGTGGCCACAGCCCCAGCGATAATTCTCATCGTATAAAGGGCGGCCAGCGTACAAATATCGATAATTACACGGCGCTTCAGCGTTAGCGAATATGCCGTTGTGATGATGAAATACACTGCCATAACAAATACAAAGGGCCAACCCAGGAGCGCCGCGATTCCCGTTCCTGCCCCTATCAGCATCACGAGCATCAGTGCTCCATGCGAAATGGGTAACGCGCCTGATGCAAGCGGCCTTTCTCGCTTGCGCGGATGGGCTCGATCTGCGCGCAGATCAAGAAGGTCGTTCGTCACATACACGCTTGACGCGATGAGTGAAAATGCAACGAAAGCCCCGAGGCTATGTAAAATCGCAGAAGCCGAAAGGTCATGTGCGGCTAAAGTCGGCAAGAAAACGAGAATATTCTTCAGCCATTGATGCGGTCGGATCGCTTTTAGGTAAGAGGCAAAGCGCGTTTGACTAGTTTGGAGGTGTTCAACGCGCGTATCGATCGAGTCGACGATCCTACGCAGAGATGGCGAAACATTCACCGTGACTGCTTGGCCGGAACGTTCCCAGATGGGCAAGTCCGCTGTCGCATCACCCATATAGGCATAACGCCCCGAACCGAAATGCTCCTCCAAGAAAACGGCCTTGTTAGCCCCTTTGAGGTTCTGCTTTCCATTTGAGCCATGTACTTCGTCGAAGATATTAAGGTGCTTCGCGATGCAATCGGCAATTTTTTGATCGCTAGCAGTAACCAGAGCGGTTCGCCCTCCCGCTCTACGCCAACTCTCGATATATTCAATGACCTTCAAATCATAAGGGAGGGTTGACGAGTCGATATCTGCTCGCGCGGCCAGTTCGCGTTTTAGAGCTGATCTGCCCGCGCACAACGCCTTTATTGCGCGAAACGGTGTACGCCAGTCTGACGAGAAAGCTGCCCAGAAACTTTCGTGCAGCATATCTGATCTGAGCAGAGTGCCGTCGAGATCAACCACCAAGGTGTCTGTAGATGTGGTCTGCAGATTTAACATAACACAGTCGTACTCCTGACGGCTTGAGGTTTCCCCTTCGAAACCAACACCGTGAAAACGGCAAAATATGGACGATTCAAGCCCGTGACGCTGTTTGTGATAAAGAGGTGTGGGTGATTTAGATGCATCGCTGATCTCTGGCCACTTTGACGCTACAATGTGTAGGTATCACGCTGTTTGTTTCTTCTGGTGCCGGTTGAATACAAAGCATCCGGTAGCTTCTTCTGGCTGGCAAAGTTACAAGTGCGTAGGCTCTGATACACAAATTTAGCAAGTATCCTAGGCAATGGTGAAATATTAGCAAGAAAAGTCCTCAAAGCTGACTAAGTATCATTCGTGCGTCTAAGCCAATTCCCCAGCAGTGTCGTGAGAAACATCGCATTTGACGCATAGATCAGCCAATCAAATGGGATTCGAAATCGAACCCGAGTGAAGAATATGGCATAGGCGAGCCCTCCACCTATCCAGAGTGCCAAAAATAACCATTCTATAGGTCGAAACGGAATCCGTCGCCGCATCGCCAAATGGGCTGCTAGTGGCAGGATCAGAATTATATGGCTGACCAGCAAGATCGCCTCACGTGTATCTACTTTAATCAACGAGGCGCCGCCGTCGATAACTTTGTCCGACAGCAATTTGTTGCTATAGTCGAACCAATGTAAAAATTTCCCAATATAGAGTTGTGCTACACGTCCCGGATCCGCAGCGATTTCGCGGAATGCTGCGTTAGTCATGATTTGATTTGCTTCAACTTCAGTCGCGCCTGTCAGCTCTGTGTACACATACTCAGGCAGCCTGATATTGAGGGTCGTATCATACCGTGCATTCGGCGCATTACCAAAGACCAAATTGTATCCGGAACTGGTCGAGATTGGGATAAATGCATCGAACGCGATGTAATTCCTCACAGTCCAGGACGAAACAATAACAGCGGACACAAGCGCGCACAGAAGTGCTGTAGGCCAAGGTCTTGCGACGTTCCATATCACCCATGTGACCAGAATGGGGGACAACAATAAAAATATGGGGACCGTCATGATCAAAAGACCAAAACTAAAGCCCGTTGCGAACGCCATACGCCATTGATGCAATGCGGTTAACCGATCGAGACACAAAATTGTCAGAAGAAGAAGAAAGGTAGCGAGCGTCTGAGGGTAAAGTGTTGTCGCTGCATACATTATCGCGGGCGATGTTGGAACAAGTAAAACAGCCAACAAACCTGCGTGCGGGCCGGCATGGCGCTGAACGATATGGAATAGTGCAATAAGGCTGAGCCCCAAGAGCATCGCATTAGCCAGCCGCGCCTCCAGCAGGCCCCCGCCAAGACCCGCAATAGGGGTAAGAAAGAACACCAAACCTGGTGCGCGATAGGCGGTCAAAAGATCCCCAGTTTCCGAAAAGCGTCCGGTCCACGCCAAATTTTGTGCAATAGCGAGAAAGTCCGTTTCGTCGAAAGATCTCTCTCGGCCGCCCTCAGCGAATATAACAGCCCAGCATAACAGGACAGCGAGGAAAGCGATCAAATAGGCTAGTTTGCTTTCATGACCCGCCGATCGGCTCAAAAGGCGTTCGAGAAGCGCCACTTCTACCTCATTCTATTAACTGATTAACCTAAACGACACGTTCAACACAAAGTTCTGTCAAATGAACTACTCTAAATTTCTTCCACGGCTATACCGGCCCGTCAAGGCAGTTGATGCGCCGCCGTGAGGTAAAGACAATAGCAAATCCTAGCAATCTAAAGAATAGACCTCGCCATTAAATATAGTCAGCAAGCAATTAGGAACGGAAATTACTGCCTCTGTTGCAACACTCTGATCATCAAAGTGTGGTTGATATCGAATACTCAAAGCATTGCTTCAAGAGCGCAATTTGGGCTTGGTCCATCATTAAATTTAGACCCGCTTAGTGTTCCTTTCTTCGATTTGAGTTTCATGATCAAGCAGGAATTCAATGGCTTCTGCATAAGATGTAGACTTCATGTTTTTAAGTACATGCAGTTTGCGGAGCTAGTTCTTTAGATTCAGGGAGGTGTTCAATAAGTTTGAATTGTCGAAACTTGGCCATAGGAATTCCGCGATTCGTGCCTTGGCGAAAGTGCAGTGTTAATAAAAACAGGTTTCGGCACAACTCTTGCGAGAATAATATCCCAGTTGTCAGTCACTGACACACGCATAAAGTGTGCGACATGAAGAAAAGTTCATCCCGGTAAATATTTGTGGCGCTCTTGGGAACTCCAGCATTGCGTGATTGGCTCACTATGTGTTAGTTAACGTGATACATTCTAAGTTGTCGTGTCGCCGTATAGGCCCTTGGGCTACGGATAGTGGGTAGAGAGTAACATGAATTTCAAGCTGAGTTTTAATGCGGCTGTGCTAACCGCATCGATAGCAATGACAGCAACTGCTGCAAGTGCTCTGACTGTAGATTTCAACGTCGGTCGAAATTGGACGTCTGGTACCAATACATACACAAGCAACGATGGGTCAGTTAACGTTGATGTGGATGGGGTTCGGGTTAACAACAGTGGTACCGTCACTGATACAGATAATTTCCTGACTGCAAGTTGGTCTGGTAATCAAGGTGGTATCGGGATTTATGACTGCCGTAACGTTAGACGAGGTTACTGCACTTGGGATGAGCATACCATTGATGGAAGCGGCCCAGATGAGTTTGCTCTGCTCGATTTTGGCGGATTAGAAGTTGAGGTCACATCTGTGACATTCGCTTACTGGGATCGGCATGATTCATTTGCGTACGGGACATATGAAGACACCAGCATCCCAGCGACTGCTCAAATTTTCGAAGAAGATCTCGGAAGCGGGAACTCAAGTTTGTACACACACTACTTCGGTAGCGGAGAATTGATCGGTTCGATTATTGGCTTTGGTGCCGACAGTTGGCGAGATGATTTCAAGCTTCAGAGTATCTCTTTCGATGTCGTGTCAGCGGTACCTCTACCGGCGGGATCGATTCTATTGCTGACCGGTTTATTTGGTATGGGAGTTATGCGGAGACGCAAGCGCCTATCTTGAATGCCCCGCCAAGTGGACACCCTGAGCCGGTCTCACGGTCGGTCTAGGTGCCTTTATGGCTGCAATAAATTGAAACACCTAACTAGTATCTTCTTTGTTACTGGCTGTAGGCAATACATCAGAAAATAGATACTCTGGCATTTTAGACTACATTTGTTCCTATCGGAGCGGAATACTTAGCCAGCAATGCAATTGCTGTATACACTTATGGCAATAAATATTGTGTGAGGCTGTACTTGCGCTCAATAAATGCAAATCTAGAACTGTTTAGCCGGATTATATGGTTTGTCGGATTGGTAATAATAGTGTAAAAGAATGTCTGGGGAGATTGTCGATGTTCTAACAGAGATTGATTCTCACTCCAAGTTCTGTTGTTTGCAGAAGCCGATTCGTTAAGGCAAATCTGCAGTAGTAATAGTAGGCCAATTATTGGCTTTTGTTTGCGAGTTATAAAATGACGAGCCAAGATATTAGTATTGTCAGAGAAGCGAGCCGTCGAGGTTCTATAGAAAACCCTGATCATTTTGTGACCAATCCTGTTCACCTTTATGGACAGTTGTTCAAACGGGTCTTGGATCTTTCGATTGTGTTGCTAGCGCTGCCAATTGTCTTACCTTTGATTATGATGCTTGCGGCTTGGGTAGCCTTAGATGGGGCTAATCCACTTTATGCTCAGCGACGTGTTGGTCGAAACGGACGCGTTTTTACCATGTGGAAGCTTCGTAGCATGGTTCCAAATGCTCATGCTTTGCTTGAAGACTATCTCGAGGATAACCCGTCAGCGCGAAACGAGTGGGACGAAACCCAGAAGCTCAAGGATGATCCCCGAATAACTTCCGTAGGACGCATTCTGAGGAGAACTTCGCTGGATGAACTGCCCCAGCTTTGGAATGTGCTCGTCGGTGAAATGAGCCTCGTTGGACCGCGGCCAATGATGCCTGAGCAGCAGAAGCTCTATCCTGGCACGGCATATTTTACGCTACGCCCGGGCCTGACTGGACCTTGGCAGGTTTCCAAGCGAAACTCGGGCAGCTTTGCCAGTCGTGCAGAGTTCGACACATCCTACGCTCAAAATCTGACGCTGAAATCTGATCTGAGTATTATCTATTCGACGGTTGGCGTTGTAATCAGGGCTACTGGTTGCTAAGAGCTTCAGGCTGCTTAGAAGCTCATAGCGACGGAGAAAGCGGTTGAATATGGTGCCGTCAGGCTCTTGAAGACCTGACTGAGTCTGAAAATACTACTGACCTCACGCCTGTGGCGCGATCTCCGGCTAGGAAGCTGAGCCGAAAATTTATCTGCCTTTATTGACAATCTGGGGCCCGAATAACGCGTCCGAAGCCTTGGATTCCTCCCCGTCCTTGGAGTATTCCATCATGGTAGTTAAGAAAATGGAGGGACCACATAGCGACAAGCGAACGGAGTCCAAAGAGAATGTCTCGAAGTCGCAGCTGGTCGAGATCTTGATGGCGAAAGGCATATTCTATCTGAGTATTATCCGCCAGATTAGTATCATTGAACAAACCTATTTCCACTGGAAGAAGAAATATTAGTGACGGCGGCGGTTCAATTGCAGGAACGCCAGCACGTTCAAATGGGAACAAACGCCTTACAAAAGGGGATTTCGGATCCGATGACAGACAAACTGACTATGATAAAGCCAGCCGAAGATAACTTCTGAGCCCCACGGGTCACCGTATCTGTATCGGTTATGCACGCCACCGCCTGCGTGCTACGGAACTTCCTTCTACCCGACAGTCCTTTGCAAAGCAAAAGATGAGGCGGACGTGTCTTATCCTTACACAATAACGATCCACTAATGGCAAGCTGCCCCAAGGTCGAGCTGACGAAGCGTGCTTGGCGGCAAATGTGATAGAGTTGAACCGTCAGCTTGGTCGATGTGGCTATTGCGGATCGCGGATTTAAAAAGAAGTAGCTTGGCCCCTTTTTTGCAGCAAGCTATGCAAAGTAAGTATGTGCAATAGCTGCATACGTCGTACCGCGCATCCCATGGTAGATTGGTTACAGCGAAAGTTCTAATGCCCGGTTCAGGGATAGCTCCATAAATCGTAAAATCTATCATAATCTAAGAAAAGTGTAGCCTCTAATAAAAAGATGGCGAAAACGTAATAATTAGAAAAATCCGGGTAGTGCTCAGGGATATTAACTCGTTCTAAAACCACCCATCAGGTGGGCACAAGACCGGTTTTGCATCAACACTCAAACTGGACCATCCGAGGGTGGCTGCTCACAATCGCTACCGCTTGGAGCGGAGAGAAGCCTCTAATGAAAAGGCCTGGGCAAGGCCCGGTACAATCGTCCGCAGTGCCAGTTTGAAATTCTATTTACTCAGGTTAGCTGCTCTTCATGTCTTTAACTACCTTCACAGACCTCGTCACTTAACGTCGACCAAGGTAAAAGCCAAGCTAATCAAAAACTGTGTGAGCGAAACAGTCACAAGATATCACGTGGAATTTATATAGGCCGTGTGTTAGCGCAGTTTTAGGTTATTACTTATTTGGAGCTACCGTGAAAATCGCAGTTGTAGTTGGCGCACGCCCTCAGTTTATTAAATTGGCTCCGGTGAGCAGAGCCCTTCGTTCCATGCCGGGAGTAACAGAGCTGCTGATTCACACAGGACAGCACTATGACGATTCGATGTCTAAGATTTTTTTCGACGAACTAGAAATTGCAAAACCCGACATCAACCTATCGGTGAACTCAGGCAGTCATGGTGCCATGACAGGACTGATGATGCAGAAACTTGAACCCGTCATTCAAGAACATGAACCAGATGCGCTCCTTGTTTTTGGGGATACGAATTCAACATTGGCGGGTGCATTGGTCGCCTCAAAACTTCATATCCCGGTGGCGCACGTCGAGGCCGGGCTGCGCTCTTATAATCGAAAGATGCCCGAAGAAACGAACCGAGTGCTAACGGATCACATTTCCGACCTTCTGTTCACGACTTCCAGCGACGCTGTGGAAAATCTGCGAAGAGAAAGCATTTCGGAGAGCAAAATTTTTGAAGTCGGTGACGTGATGTTCGACGCAGCACTACACTTTGGTGAAAAGGCCAAGCAGAAATCAACAATTTTGGCTGACATTGGGGTAGACGCAAACGGATTCATACTTGCGACGATCCATAGAGCTGAAAATACGGATTCGCCAGAAACGTTAACAAACATTGTTGATGGTCTGGAGGCGGTTGCGAAACAACATCCGGTTGTCTTGCCATTGCATCCACGTACTGCCGCAAGGATAAAAGGAATCGGTAGTAAATTCGAACATGTCCAAACAATAGACCCAGTCGGGTACTTGGATATGGTCGCTCTAGAAAGCAATGCGGTGCTGGTTGCTACGGACTCTGGCGGAGTGCAGAAAGAAGCGTATTTTTACGGCGTCCCTTGCGTCACTCTTAGAACGGAAACAGAATGGGTTGAGCTTGTTGAAAGCGGCTGGAATCGTATCGTTTCACCCACAGAAGGGGATATCGAGGATGGTATCCTCAGTGCGATAGGGACTACCGGGAATCAGGTGGAAATCTATGGTGATGGAACCGCTTCGCAACAAATCGCACAGATACTAGCCGCGCGAGTTTAAATACCTTCATAGAGCGACGCCAACTTCTTGGCTTGCGCAGGCCAGCTGTAGGTCTCCCAAAGCTTCCTTCTGTTGGCGGCGCTTAACGTAAAGCGTTCGGGATGATCCAAGACATCCCGAATAGCTTCAGCAATGCTAAGAGGATCTGTTTCGTCCATTGCTCGTCCGAAACCGAGAGACTCTGCAAACCGACGCATCTCTGGAAGATCTGAAACACAAATTGGTACGCCAGCAAATGCTGCCTCAAAAAGCTTGTTGGGCATTGCGTAGCGGTGATTGAGCGATACGTCCTGAAACGGGCATATAGCGAGGTCTGCTGTACTAATTGCGACTGGTACATCTGGAGCTGCCACAGGTGGAAGCAAGGTAACGCGATCATCCACACCCAGGTCATGAGCGACACTCATGAACCACTTGTCGTTTCGGAGGTGCCGTGGGCCCATCGTAGCTAACTTGACTTCAGGAAGATGAACCAAAGCCTCAAGAACTTTATCTAGCCCACGATGTGACATTTGAATGCCGCCAGTAAAAATAATCAAGGGCGCCCCGTCAGCAACGTTTGCCTGAGCACGGATAGAAAGCTGATCCAACGCCTTTTCTTTACGACTATCCATGTAATCAACATCTATCTCTGGAGCATTGAGGATAAGTGTCGGACTATCTTTGAAGCGTTTGGCATATAAATCTGCGATGGACGACGATACGGTGATCATATAATCGACGAAGGGGAGACAATCGTCTTCTAGGTTTTCTGCAAAGTTCGATCCATCAGTTGGATTCTTCGTCGCCCGCGCTGGTTCGTATTCATGTGCGTCGTATACAAGCTTCGCCCCAAACTGTTTTGCA
The DNA here is from genome assembly GCF_057221175.1 of Ruegeria sp. HKCCD3925. Lineage (NCBI taxonomy): Bacteria > Pseudomonadati > Pseudomonadota > Alphaproteobacteria > Rhodobacterales > Roseobacteraceae > Ruegeria > Ruegeria sp. HKCCD3925. The sequence goes on along the minus strand of NZ_JBWVBI010000002.1, from coordinate 239,813 downwards.
AGCACAACGCCTGCCGGGAGACAATAGATGTCGTGAGCGTGAATGACGTCCGGGGTATCATCAAATCTGAGGTTGCAGAGGTTTTCAGCGAATAAGAGAGAGTTTAGTTGATAGAGTTTGAAGAACCCTTCCCTGACCTCTCTGGCGTCAGAACTAAACAGCTTCAGATTTCTCCGAGCGTCACCAATTCCGGATGTCAGCTTAATCCTCCAGAGAAGCCGTTTGTGAGCAAACTTACGTTTCCGTCGTTCTCGGCCACTGTAGTTTTTATAGTACATCGGGTCGAGCTTCAGAACTTCTTCATCTGAAAGAAACTCTCGAAACTTGGATTTAAGGCTATTCAATCTCGCTGCAGACTTAATATAGGGCAGAACGCGCTTATCTACTTCATCCGAAACACGATCTACAAAAAAGAAACGCTTTAGCATGTCGCTGGTAATATGTTCGGAAGACTGCCAGTTGAATCGAGTGATCCGAATGCCATCGATGCTGTCTTCTTGCGGCATGCCCCCTGGCCAGTCGCAGAAGATATGTACGTTATGGCCCGCTGCTTGAAGCGCGCGCGCTTCTTTAAGAACGCGCGCATCCGCCGTTATCTCGTGGTAGGTAAGACAGAAAACGGTTTTTTGAGATTTGGGGCGGGTGTCTAACATCGGTCTAAGATCAATCTAGCTCTGACAATTCCGAACCGCTCTAACAGAGGTTGATGGGGGTTTCCAGCGTGATTGGCGATGCTTGAAATGCCTGCGTCTATTGACTTCCCAAAGAAATTCTTGGAAGCGCTGTAGCACAATTTGAGCACTTGGGACGCACCGAATGAGCAACTTCGCACTAATAGGAACCGCAGGATACATCGCGCCGCGCCACATGAAGGCGATAACGGATACCGGAAACACGTTGTTGGCTGCTCTGGACACAAGCGACTCCGTTGGGATTATCGATAGCCACTTCCCCGATGCACATTTTTTCACAGAGTTCGAGCGTTTTGATCGCTATGTTGACATGTTACGTCGCAGCGAAGCGGGCAAAATTGATTATGTCTCGATCTGCTCGCCGAATTACCTCCACGACAGCCACATGCGGTTTGCCCTTCGTTCAGGCGCCGATGCGATCTGTGAGAAGCCGCTGGTGTTGAACCCAGAGGATATCGATGGCCTGGAAGCGATCGAACAGGCGACCGGACAGACCGTAAACACGATCCTGCAGTTGCGCGTACATCCCTCGATCATTGCTCTGAGGGACAAGATTCGAAACAGCCCCAAGGATACCAAGTACGAGGTCGATCTGACTTACATCACGTCCCGTGGACGTTGGTATCTGGAGAGCTGGAAAGGGGATGTCCGCAAATCTGGCGGTATTGCCACCAACATCGGCGTGCATTTCTTTGACATGCTGCACTTCCTCTTCGGAGACCTTCAGGCGAACCATGTGCATCTCAATGCCCCGACCAAGGCCGCGGGCTATCTTGAGTTTGAACACGCCCGGTGCCGTTGGTTCTTGTCGCTGGACGTAAATGACGTTCCGGCAGAGGCGCGAGAAACTGGAGCCAGAACCTATCGCTCCATCACTATTGATGGGGAAGAGATCGAATTCTCGGGCGGATTTGCCGACTTGCACACGCGAAGCTACGAAGAGATTCTGAACGGGAACGGGTTTGGATTGAATGAAAACCGACCTGCTATTGCGATGGTTAGCCATATCCGCAATGCCTCGATCGAAGCAAGCAAAGGTGAGCAGCATCCGAAGCTGATGAGCAGCACGGTACTTTGATCAAACGGATCGTCTGCATGTCGTCCCATCACCCATTACATTTTCGGTACTAGGCAATGCAGGGGAACGGTTCGCCCAGTTATTAGTACTGCGGTAATCCGTGCCAAACAGGCCCGGTGTATTAAGTCTTTGCCGACGAATAAACATGGTCGAGCAGTACCGGATTATGTATTGGAAACTGTAGCGGTGCAGCTTGTAGAAATTCCTTAAGAACCAATAGGGCGTTTTAGCGATGCAATTTATTGACCTGGCGGAACAACAGAAACGTATCAAGGATCAGCTTGATGCCGGCATTGCCAATGTGTTGGCGCATGGGAAGTACATTCTTGGCCCAGAAGTGGCTGAACTAGAGGCACGGCTGACTGCCTTTACGGGTGCCAAACATTGCATCACTTGCGCCAATGGAACGGATGCATTGCAAGTTGCCTTGATGGCGCTTGAGGTCGGGCCGGGGGATGAGGTCATCACGCCCGGATTTTCATATATTGCCACGGCTGAAGCCGTCAGATTGCTGGGCGCAAAGCCGGTTTATGTCGATATTGACCAGACTAGTTATAACCTTGATCCCAACAAGCTTGACGCTGCGATCACACCCCGGACAAAGGCAATTATACCGGTGTCGCTGTATGGCCAACCTGCTGATTTCGAACGAATTAACGAGGTGGCTGTGGCAAACGGCCTACCTGTCATAGAGGATGCTGCTCAGAGCTTTGGCGGATCTTTGCGTGGCAAACGGTCAGGAAACCTGTCAACGATTTCCTGCACCAGCTTTTTCCCATCGAAACCCCTTGGCTGCTACGGCGATGGTGGTGCGATCTTCACCTCGGACGATGATCTGAGCAGCATTCTTCGCCAGATTGCCCGGCACGGGCAGGACCGGCGTTATCACCATATCAGGGTTGGCGTTAACAGCCGTCTGGACACGTTGCAGGCTGCGATCCTGCTGTGCAAGCTGGATATTTTCGAGGATGAACTGGTCCTGCGAGACACCGTCGCGGACCGTTACAAAGTGCTACTGAAGGAAACCAATATCGCCGCTCCAACGCTGATGGAGGGGGCGACCAGCGCTTGGGCGCAGTACACGATACGCGTGGACAATCGTGAGGATGTGCAAGCTAAGCTCAAAGACGCCGGGGTTCCGACCGCTGTGCATTATCCACTGCCGTTGAACAAGCAACCAGCTGTTTCTGACCCAAATGCCGACTTGCCTGTTGGCGATCAGGCCGCCGCAACAGTGATTAGCCTGCCGATGCACCCGTATCTGAAGGAGAATTCGCAAGAGCAGATAATCGAGGCACTGAAAAAAGCGATCTGATCGCGCTGACGGTTTAATCGGTGCTGTGGCCGGCGAATTCAGGTGTAGGCAGGTTCTATTTACCGTAATATACGCGATACCAGTCCACGAAGGCCTGAATGCCGTCCTTGATTTCGGTTTTTGGGCGATAACCGGTCAGGCGGTGCAGCAGATCGGCATTGGCCCAAGTTGCAGGCACATCGCCCAACTGCATCTCCATATAGTTTCGGATCGCGGGTTTGCCGAGGCTTTCTTCGATGGCGTCGATGAAATCCAACAAACGCACTTTGTCTGAATTTCCAATGTTCACTATGCGATAGGGAGCGACCGGGCTCAGGCTGTCACCTTCGGCGATGTCTCCGGGGGCTTTGGGGCGAACAGGCACAACGTCGATCAGCAGAGAAATTGCGCGCACCAGGTCATCAACATAGGTAAAATCACGATACATGTCGCCGTGGTTGTAGATGTCTATCGGGCGGTCGTCGAGGATCGCGTCCGTGAATTTGAAGAACGCAAGGTCCGGGCGTCCCCAAGGACCGTAGACTGTGAAGAAGCGGAACATTGTTGTCGGAATATTCCAAAGATGGGCATAGGAATGCCCCATCGCTTCATTTGCCTTTTTGGTGGCTGCGTACATAGTGAGTTGATGATCTGCTTTTTCGCACTCGTCGAAGGGCATGTCAGGATTTGCCCCGTAGATCGACGAAGTCGAAGCCATCAGCAGATGCCGCACTTTGTGCCGCCGTGCAGCTTCCATCACGTTGAACGTCCCGACAACATTGCTTTCGACATAGGCGCGCGGGTTTTCCAGGCTATATCGGACGCCAGCTTGCGCCGCGAGGTGGATGATCACGTCCGGTTCAAAAGCATCAGCGATCTGGTCGAACTTGGCGGTATCTTCCAGCATCCCTTCATCGCACGAAAAATTTGGGTTCTCCTGCAACAGCGCATGTCGGCTCTGTTTGAGGCGGACATCGTAATAATCAGTCATCCCTTCAAAGCCATGAACCCGGCAACCGTTCTCAAGTAAAAGTTTGGCAAGATGGAACCCGATAAATCCGGCAGTACCTGTGATCAGAACCTTTTGCATGAGGTATTTCCTTGTTTCGGGGCATCGCGCGTGCGTTCGACGGCACATATGACGCCAAGAGCCGAAGGGCTCAAGCGGTCATTTCATGGCTGAGTGAGCATGAATCTCTAGTGGTGTGCATTGCAATCTTCAACAAGCCTTCAACCGGGCCAAGGAAGCGAGTAGGTTTTGACATTCGTAATGAACCTCATGGCCTCGATGACCCCTTCTTTGACACCATTGCCCGAATCCTTGATGCCGCCAAAGGGGGACATTTCGATACGGTATCCGGGTTGTTCCCAGATATTGCAGGTGCCCACGTTCAGCCCATTGATATAGGCAATTGCGCGGTTCAGGTCATTTGTACATACCCCCGACGACAGGCCGTACACAGTAGAGTTCGAGATGCGCATGACCTCGTCATCGTCGTCGGGCACGCGAATGATGGGAATAATGGGGCCGAAAGTTTCCTCCATCACTAACGCAGAGTCGTGGGGAACGTCGTCGACCACGATCGGCGGCAGCAGCGCGCCCTGACGTCCGGGGTGGTAAAGGATTTCTGCTCCCTCTTTCTGGGCCAAGTGAACACGATCTTCGAAAAGCTTGGCCGCATCCTCGTGGATCACACAACCCAGCTCGGTCTCAGGATCCTGCGGATCTCCGAATCTGATCTTTTTGGCCTTCTCCAGCACCAAAGGCACAAAGGTGTCCGCGACACTCTCTTGCACCAGTATTCGCTTGATCGCAGTGCAGCGTTGTCCCGAATTGCCGGTGGCCCCGGCTACGGCGATCGTTGCTGCCCTGTCTAGATCGGCATCGTTGAGGTCATTCAGAACAATCAGTGGATCATTACCTCCCAACTCCAGCGCCTGACGTTTGTAAACCGCCTTCTCTGCGATCATCTTGCCCACGCGAACACTACCGGTGAAGGTTATGATGTCGATGTTTTCATTGGTGATCATCTCATTCCCAATGTCCTGTGGCCAGCCAGTGACCACCTGAAACATCTCAGGCGGCAGGCCTGCCTCATAAAGGATATCGGCCAGCGTCAGGCAGGTCAGAGGCGTCAACTCGGTCGGTTTGCAGACCATGCAGTTATTGGTGGCGATCGACGGAGCAACCTTGTGGCTGACCATGTTGAGTGGATGGTTGAATGGAGTGATCGCGCTGATTGCGGTCACAGGCTCGCGCATCGTGAAAATCTTGCGGGCTTTACCATTTTGGGTCAGATCGCACGCAAAGATTTCGCCATCATCCTTCAGTGCCTCGGCCGCCGCAAATTGAAAGACATCCTGCGCGCGCTTGGTCTCGTAGATCGCGTGTTGATGGCAGATGCCAAGCTCAAGCACCAGCCATTTGGCGAGGTAATCGCGACGTTCACCAATCAGCTCTCCAGCCCGTTGCAGGATTTGGCTGCGTTCATAGCGGGTCAGTTCGGGCTTGTAGTGGGCCGCAATTTCGAAGGCGCGGCGCGCGTGTTCAGCCTGCCCTGCGGGCACATGGCCCACGACCTCATTGGTATAAGGGTAGTGAACCGGGATGGTCTCAGCGGTAAAGATGATCTCGCCACCAATTCGCATCCCTTCATCACGGATTTCGGTGACTGCCATGGCAAGAACCATCCAATGAAATCGGACCGCGTACCGGTCTATTACTCTGAAAACACATCAAACGCCTTCAACGCCTTGGCGCTGTAGGCGTAAGACGGGCCGCCGCCCATATAGGTGGCCATTGCCAGCGCTTCGCACAGCTCTTCGCGGGTCGCACCCAGCCGCACCAATGAGCGGACATGGAAGCCGATGCAGCTGTCGCAGCGCGTCGCGATGGCAATCCCCAACGCCATGAATTCCTTTGTTTTTTCACTCAGCGCACCATCTGTTTTGGCGGCCTTACCCATGATGCCAAAACCACGGACGGTTTCGGGCACTTCTTTCGAGAATGCACCAATATTGGCCTCGGTCTCGGCCATGAAGTCTTTCCAGTCCATCTTATGCTCCTTATCCGCGCTCATCTGCGCCCATCCGGCGCTCGAGCCAACGCACACCGGCGCTGATGATCAGTACCAGCACCAGATACTCGAAGATCAACAAGGTATAGATCTCAAGCGGGCGGTATTCCGTCACTACCAGCTCATTCGCACGGCGTGTCAGTTCTTGCATGCCGATGACGCTGGCGAATGCGCTCATCTTCACGATGTAGATGAACTGGTTGGCCAGCGGCGGCAGAATGCGCCGGATCGCTTGCGGCAGGATCACGTAGCGCATGGTCTGAAAATAGTTCAGGCCAATCGTTTGCGCCGCCTCGCTTTGCCCTTTTGCGATAGATTGTATACCGGCACGGTAGATCTCGGCGGTAAAGGCGCTGTCCGATATCGCAAGGGTGATAATTGCACCCCAGAAGGGATCGATTGGGATGTTCATACCCATCGACTGAAAGACAATCGGCAACCCGTAGAACACCCAAAACAGCATAGGTAACAGAGGGATCGAGCGAACGAACTCGACATATACCCGGTTTACCAGCCGCCAGCCGCGCTTTTCCGATAAACCGGGCAGGGCAACCAGCAGCCCGATGACAATCGATAAGATCGCCGCAATCAGCGAAATCTGAATGGTCGCACCCATGCCCGAAATCAGGAATTTTACATTGGTCCAGCCTGAAGCCGTGGTTGGGTCAATGACGTACCAACCCCAGGTCTGTGAGGACGAACAGCCCGTGATCAGCATGAAAAGGGGAAGGAAGAGAAGTGTTTTTTTCATCGGACCCAACTCAATGCTGCAGAATTTGGCTCAGGAATTTCTGACACCGCTCAGACTTTGGATTGGTGAAGAAATGCTCGGGCTTACCTTGTTCGACAATCTCGCCTGCATCCATGAACACCATGTTGTCGGCCACTTTTCGGGCAAATCCCATCTCATGGGTCACCACAACCATGGTCATGCCTTCCTCGGCAAGTTCAACCATCACGTCGAGCACCTCGGAGATCATCTCAGGGTCGAGCGCTGAGGTGGGTTCGTCGAACAAAAGGACCCTGGGCTCCATGCAAAGCGAACGGGCAATTGCCACTCGCTGCTGCTGTCCACCCGAAAGCTGTATCGGGCGCTTGTCGGCCTGATCGGGTATATGAACACGTTCGAGGTAATGGCGCGCTTTGTCTTCGGCTTCTTTTCGGCTCAACCCGCGGGCCTTGATGGGGCCAAGGGTCAGGTTTTCCAGCACTGTTAGATGCGGGAACAGATTGAATTGCTGGAACACCATGCCAACTTCTGAGCGGATGGTGGCTGCAGATTTGGCATCATCGTTCAGTTCGACCCCATCGATGCGGATGGTGCCCTTTTGATGTTTCTCAAGCTGATTGATGCATCTTACGACCGTTGATTTACCCGATCCGGATGGGCCGCAGATCACAACCTTTTCACCACTGTTGACTGTCAGGTTGATGTTCTTGAGCACGTGAAATGTGCCAAACCACTTGTCTACGTCGACAAGCTCGATCGCTGCGTTTGGCATCTGCTGGCCCACTTGTGATTACTATGAGTTAATTAGTTGCTTGAGGTTATCTTTTTCTTTACGCTTAAATCAAGAAGCAATGTCGTGATAAAAGACTAACGCCACCAACGGGAGAACCACATGAAACGTTTTGTTAAAGTCGCGGCTGCGGCTGCGCTCGGTCTTGTGATCAGCGGCGCTGCGCAAGCACAGTCGGCTCTGAATGAAATTTTGGATGACGGCGTGCTGAAAGTGGGGACAACCGGTGACTGGAATCCGATGTCACTGCGCGACCCGGCGACTAACAGCTATAAAGGCTATGATATCGACATCATGAACGCGCTGGCCGCTGATCTGGGTGTTGAGGTCGAATATGTGCCCACCGACTGGAAAACATTGGTCAATGGTGTGGTAGCGGGGAAGTACCACATCACCGGTTCGGCTTCTATCTCACCTCCGCGCATGAAAGTTGCAGGGTTTTCCGACAGTTACATCGCGGTTGAGTTGTTTCCCTACACAACCAAGGAAAAGGCCGACAAATTTGATGGCTACGACTCGATCAACAAGCCGGACGTGAAGGTTGCTACTACCCTGGGCACCACCTTTGAAAAGCGCGTGCGCGAATGGTTCCCCGATGCGGATATCAAAGTGGTCGAAGCTCCTGCACGTGGTTTTCAGGAGGTCTTGGCCGGTCGTGCAGATGTGTTCATAACCTCGAATATCGAGGGATCGACCCTTGAAGCAAAGTTCCCGGTCGTCCGCGTCAAGAATGCCGGTCCACGTTCTCCTTCTCCCATCGCGATGCTGTTGCCGCAAAGTGATCAGGTCTGGATCAACTATGTGAACAACTGGATTGAAGTGAAAAAAGCCCAAGGCTTCTTTGACGAAAACCGGGAACGCTGGGGTCTCTGATCAGAGGCCCTAGTAACTGGAGCGCCTGCGAGAGTTTTCAAAGTCATGAAACTTGAGCACATGACATGGTACGAGGTTAACACTCGTATCAATGCCGGTGCGGCCGTGTTGCTGCCGGTTGGATCGACCGAGCAGCACGGCCCGATGGGTCGCATTGGCACCGACACGATTTGCGCCGAGGCTGTTGCGCTCGCTGCTGCCAGGCAATGCGAGGGTATCGTCGCTCCGGCGCTGGCCTACACGCCAGCGCCTTTTAACACGGGATTTCCCGGAACGGTGTCTATTTCAGCCGAAACCTTTCGCACCATCGCAGATGAGGTGATCCGGGGGCTTTTGAAGCAAGGTTTCGTTGGAGTGTTCATAGTGAACGGACACGGGGCCAATCTGGCGCCTCTTCGGCAGATCGAAAGCGAAATTGCCGGTGGTCAATTGCTGATCCGTAGCTGGTGGGAGCCGAACGCAGTGAATGTTCTGCGACAGCAGCTCTATGGAGATTGGGAAGGGATGCACGCCACCCCCTCGGAGATTGCCATAACCCAGTCTTTGCTTGGACCATTGCCTGCCAATCAGGCCGCTGAGCCGCCCCAGAAACTCAGCGCCGAATACATCCGGGATCACGCAGGGGATCGCCATGGTCCACCTGACGAGCATCGCGCGGACTTCCCGGATGGCCGCGTTGGATCGCATTCAGCTTTGGCCAATCCTCAGGATGGCGAGCGTCTGCTGGCGATAGCAGCTGCGGCTATCGCTGCCGAGTTCCGGGCATTCGAACAAGGCCTCTAGTCACGGAGCGCCTGCAACGGGTGTCGCGGCCCTATCCTGCTTCGACCCCAAGCCCGTCAGTCGACAGGTCATCGAGTTTCGGCATCAACCGTAACAGTTCTTGCGCGTATTCGGTTTTCGGACTGGCAAACAGATCGCTGGTGTCCTGAACCTCGACGATTTGTCCCTGTTTCATGACCGCAACTCGGTCACACATCTGGCGCACCACAGGTAGGTCGTGGCTGATGAACAGCATGGTCAGGCCCAGATGCTCTTGCAGGTCTTTCAGGATGTTCAAAATCTGCGCCTGGATCGAAACGTCGAGCGCGCTTGTGGGCTCATCGCAGATCAGGAACCGGGGTTGTGTTGCCAGTGCGCGTGCGATCGAGATGCGCTGGCGCTGACCGCCCGAGAACTCATGTGGATATTTCAGCCCGGCCTCTGACCCCAAACCCACTTGATCCAGCAATTCGTCCACGCGGCGCTTGACGTCGGCACCTTCCATCAGGCGGTGATGGCGGATCGGCTCCGCCACAATTTCATCCACCCGCATACGCGGATTGAGAGACGAGTAGGGGTCCTGAAAGATCATCTGGATGTTCTTGCGGTACTCTTCCTGCACCGTACGATTACTCAGATCGCTTACCAGTTGCCCGTCAAAAGTGATGGTACCACCATCCACATGATAGAGCCCCGCAATCATCCGCGCGACGGTGGACTTGCCCGATCCGGACTCACCGACAACCCCAAAGACCTCACCTGCGCGAATGTCAAAGCTGACGTTGTCGACAGCGGTGAAGTAGGTACGATCCCAAGGCAGTAATCCACGCTTTTGCAGGAATTTCTTCGTCAGGTTGCGGATTTCAAAGATCGGTTTGCTGGCGTCATTATCCACCTTGGGCCAGTGGCGTGCCATATCCTCGATCGCGAAACGCGTTTCACGCCCGCCATAGCTGATCTGAGGGAAGCGATGCAGTTTCAGCGTCGGGCGTGGTACGGCGGCGATCAGGGACTTGGTGTATTCGTGTTGCGGCTGGCCCATCACCTGTGCCGTGGTGCCGCTTTCAACCACCTTTCCCGCATACATCACGGTCACGCGGTCAGTTGTATCAGCGATCACGCCCATATCATGGGTGATCAGGATGACACCCACCTGACGCTCTTGTGCCAGTTCCTTGATCAGGTCCAGAATCTGGGCCTGAACCGAAACATCCAAAGCTGTCGTGGGTTCATCGGCGATGATCACATCCGGTTCGGTGCAAAGTGCCAGAGCAATCACCACGCGTTGCCGCATGCCGCCCGAGAACTGGTGCGGGTACTGATCCAGCCGAGTATCCGGGTCTGGGATGCCAACGCGGTCGATCAAATCACGGGCGCGCTTGCTTGCTTCGGCCTCGGATCCACCCAGATGGGCCTGGATCGTCTCGACCAGTTGTTCGCGCACTGTAAATAGCGGGTTCAGCGACGTAAGCGGGTCTTGAAAGATCATCGAGATCTTCTTGCCGCGCAGCCCGCGCATCGCCTCGGCATCGATGCCGCTGATCTTATCGCCGCCCAGCTTAATCTGGCCGCTGGCAATGCGACCTGGGCGTTCCAGAAGGCCCATCACGGCAGCGCCGATGGTGGATTTACCTGCCCCGGATTCGCCCACAAGTCCGTGGATTTCGCCGGGTTCTACAGAAAGGCTGGCGTGGTCCACTGCGGTAAACAGCTGGCGGCGGGTCGGGAATTCGACGGTGAGGTCTTGGATGGTCAGAAGGCTCATGAAATCACCGCAGTTTTGGGTTCAGCGCGTCGCGCAGCCAGTCGCCCAACAAGTTGACCGACAGGGCGAGGGCCAGAAGCGTGCAGGCCGGGAAGAACAAAATCCACCATTCGCCCGAGAACAAGAAACCTTGCCCGATCCGGATTAGTGTTCCCAGCGACGGCTGGGTCGGGGGGGCGCCCACACCCAGAAAACTCAATGTGGCCTCAGCAATGATTGCCAGCGCCAGCGAGATGGTCGCAATAACAAGAACAGGGCTAAGGACATTGGGTAGGATGTGACGGAACATGATCGGGAACGATCCACGCCCGATCAGGCGCGCGGCTTGTACATATTCCTTGTTTTTCTCAACCAGAGCAGCACCACGGACGACGCGTGCGAACTGCACCCAGTCCGACAACGCAATTGCGATGATGAGAACATAGATTGCCATCTCATCGCGGTATTCCGGCGGAGTGATCCCTTTGGCGATCCCAAAGATTAGCATCGCGACCAGAATGGCCGGGAACGTCAGCTGCACGTCTGCGATACGCATGATCAGCGTCTCGATCCAACCTCCGAAATACGCAGCGATCAGACCGAGGATCACGCCGATGATCAAGGCAAGAAGCACAGCAGAGGCACCTACGAACAATGAAATGCGCAACCCGTAGAGGATGGTCGAGAACACATCGCGCCCTTGGTCATCTGTGCCTAGCAAAAAGGTCTCTTGCGTAAACGCATTGGGCGTACCTGGTGGTGTGAACCCGTTCATCAGGTTCAGTGTTGCTGGATCGAACGGGTTATATGGCGCGATCAGCGGGGCAAAGATCGCCGCCAGCACCAGAATGACCACGACCAAAGATGCGATCATGGCTACCGGAGAGTGCCGGAAAGACCAGGCGAAATCGCTGTCCCAGAATTTAGCCATACGCGATTTAGGCGCGACTTTCGGGGTTTCCATCGTTTCGGTCATGTGGCCCTCGCGTCGACACGCAGGCGCGGGTCAATGGCATAGTACAGAAGGTCGACAATCAGGTTGATTGTCACGAACATCACCGAGATCAGCATCAGATAGGCAGCCATAACGGGGATATCCACGAACTGGATCGCGTTGATGAACAGCAAGCCGACGCCCGGCCATTGAAACACCGTTTCGGTGATGATGGCAAAAGCGATGATCGACCCCAGCTGAAGGCCCGTGATGGTGATCACCGGCACAAGAGTGTTCTTCAGCGCGTGGCGGAAATTGATCACCCGGTCCGACAGCCCTCGGGCGCGGGCAAAGCGGACATAGTCAGCGCGCAGAACCTCCAGCATCTCGGACCGGACAAGCCGCATGATCAGCGTCATTTGATAGAGGCCCAGCGTGATTGCAGGCAATATCAACGCCTTGAGCCCCGAGGTCGTCAGAAACCCGGTGGACCAACTGCCAATCATAACGGTCTCGCCCCTCCCGAAACTGGGCAGTAGGTCAAGTTCAACCGAGAAAACATAGATCAGCAGGATACCTATGAGGAACGTCGGCAGCGAAACCCCGATCAAGGAAACAGTCATGATCACATTGGCAGCGATCCCTTGTCGTCGGATTGCAGTAAAGACACCGAGGGCAATGCCCATCGTGATCGCAAGAAAGCCGGATACAAAGGCCAATTCCAACGTCGCCGGAGCGCGCTCCACCAGGATGGTCGAGACCGGTCGCCCCTGGCGATAAGACACACCGAAATTGCCCTGAACGGCGCCTTGCAGGAACTTGGCGTATTGCACCACAAAAGGTTGGTCCAACCCAAGCTCGGTCCGTAGGCGGTCAATGTCGGCCTGCGTGCGCTCTTGACCCAGCATGTTGTCGATCGGGTCGCCAACAAATCGGAACATCGAAAAGGCGACCAACCCCACGACCAACAGCACTATGACGGACTGGAACATCCGTCTGACGATATATGCGAACATATGTTTCCCTCGTAGATCGGTCTCTCTAGGCCGACCTTGACCAGATGGTCAAGAGAGTGCTGTCAACTCAACGCGACGTTGCCGCCGATCAATTCACATTCACCCAACGCAGCAGGAAGAAGTTGTCCGGACGCTGCGTGACCTCGACATTGCTGCGCGTGCCCCAAACCAGCGGCTGGACATACATCGGCACATAAACGTGTTCGTCCTGATAGATTTGAGTAACCTCGTCCAGCATCGCCTGACGCTTGGCCTCATCCAGTTCTGACTGGATCATCGGCAACAGCTCATCGACACGTGCATTCGAGAAGCCGCCGAAGTTCCAGCTACCCAGCTTTTTCTCTTCGTTCGGGGTTGCGACAAGGAACCGGACCGGATGCTCGGCGTCGAACGTACCGGGGCTCCAGCCCAGCAGGTACATGTCGTAATTATCTTCGCGCAGTTCCGGCCAATAGTTCCGCACTGGCATCGCGTCCAGCTCGGCGGTGATCCCGATCTGAGCCAGCATACCAACGACGGCCTGACAGACGGCCTCGTCATTAAGGTAGCGGTCATTGGGGCATTTCAGGCCAAATGAGAAACCATCTGCATATCCGGCCTCGGCCAGCAGCGCCTTTGCCGACTCCACATCAAACGCGGGGCGTCCGGCGTTGGCTTCGGAAAACCCGCTCATGGCTGGGCTGACGAGCTGCGATGCGGGCTCGGCATTTCCGCGCATGATCGTGGCTAGAATGGCGTCGACATTCACCGCTTGCGCAACTGCCTGCCGCACGCGCGCGTCACGGAACGGGTTGGGTTTGCCCGCATCGTCTGTGTATTTCAGCGTATCAGCCTCGTGGTCGAAGCCCAGCATGATCACACGCGCTTCAATGCCCTGGATGACATCGACCTCTGCGTTCTGCTGCAGCCGTGCGACGTCCTGAATGGGGACCGGGTTGATCATGTCCACATCGCCCGATAGCAGCGCCGCTACGGCCGTGGCAGGATTCTGGATCGGATTAAATTCTGCACGGGTGATGTTGTGTTCAACATCCCCCCACCAGCCTTCATAAGGTTCCAACACGGTCTTAAGACCCGGCTCGCGCTCGGTCACCTTGAACGCGCCGGTGCCGTTGGCGTTGATGGTGGCGTAGTTTCCGGTTTCTTTGTCGGGGACCACGGCGTCGTTGGCCTCAGTCCAGTCTTGATCCATGATCATCCAGTTGGCAATCGATGACGGAAACAGCGGGTTAGGTGCTGTGGTCATGATATCAACGGTGTAGTCATCAACTACAATGACGTCACTGACCGGAGCGAACCAACTGCGCGTATCCGCCGCCTCACCCGAGGCGCGTTGGTAGCTGAACAGCACATCTTGCGCGTCAAAGCTGCTTCCGTCGTGAAAGGTCACGCCCTGACGCAGATTGAACCGCCATCCTTCGCCGTCGCCGATTGGCTCCCAACTGACAGCCAACGCGGGCTCAACGCTCATATCCTTACCGCGGCGGACCAGCCCTTCGTAGACGTTGTTCAGGAACCCGAGAACTGGGGCCGAGTTGACCGCGTGAGGGTCCATCGTCTGCGGATCGGTGGTCGAGGCCCACTTGAATTCGGCCGCCTGCGCGGCGCTTGCAAGAAACATGGTCAGGCCGATTGCACTGTTTCTGAGGATCATGGCGAAATCTCCCTGTTAGCGCTGAAACAATCCAGCTTTTTCGCTGCCACGTAAAGCCGTTCCTGCGCCGAGATCACAGGTCCGTTACCGACGGCATAAACAAGAACAGGGCGCGTTTCCGCGCCCTGCATACCATCACAGAGGATAGTTTAGTTCATCTCAAAGTATTTGATCTTCGGTGAATCTTCCGGCTCGACGATGGTGCCCACGCCCGATTTCATACCCCAGTTCAGCACCTGATGGTGGATCGGGATATAAAGCTGTTCATCCTGAACAACCTGCCAGATATCACCGATCTGCTGATCACGTGCGGGTAGATCAGTTTCAGAGGCAAGGGCCACGATTTTGGCATCCAGATCCGGGTTGGAGTAGCGTGTGCCATTCCACGAGCCGTACTTTTCGCCCTTCGAATGGACGAGGAAGTTGAAGATGTACTCCGAGTCATAAGTCGGAACACCCCAGCCCAGCATGTAGAAATCTGTTTCTAGGTTGTTGATCAACGGGAAATGCTGGGCTTTCGGTTTGGCGTCCAGGTTAACTGTGACGCCGATCTGGGCCAGCATTCCAACCGCTGCCTGACAGATCGCCTCAT
Organism: Ruegeria sp. HKCCD3925; assembly: GCF_057221175.1. Classification (NCBI taxonomy): domain Bacteria; kingdom Pseudomonadati; phylum Pseudomonadota; class Alphaproteobacteria; order Rhodobacterales; family Roseobacteraceae; genus Ruegeria; species Ruegeria sp. HKCCD3925. The sequence goes on along the minus strand of NZ_JBWVBI010000002.1, from coordinate 224,577 downwards.
CATTGATGTAGCGGTCATTCGGGCAGTTCAGGGTCAGCGAGAATCCATCAGGATAGCCTGCTTCGGCCATCAACGCCTTGGCCCCTTCGATATCGGTTGACGAGGACGCATCCATATCTGCATCCCAACCATTCACAAACGGAGGTGAGATCATGCCAGCAGGAGCAGACTGACCACGCATCACGACCTGTTTGATCGCATCACGATTGATCGCCTTTGACATCGCCTGTCGAACGCGGACATCAGCCAGCGGGTTCTTACCATCCACATTGTCCGAGGTCAGATCAGCATCGCCCATATTCATGCCAAAGAAAATCACCCGGTTCTGCGGCGCGGTGCGTACGTCCAGACCATCGGTTCCGGCTACACGCTCGAGGTCCTGTACGGGCACGTCCTGAATGAAATCAACCTCACCCGACAGCAGCGCGGCAACACGGGTCGCGGCGTTCTGGATCGGGGTATAGATGATCTCGGTTACCTGCAGCGGGAACTCATCCTTGCCCCAATAGCCGTCATAGGCGGCCAGGACGGTTTTCACGTCCGGCTCGCGGCTGACCAGCTTGTAGGGACCGGTGCCATTGGCGTTCTTGGCCGCAAACGTGTCTTCGCCGCCCTCATAGTCCTGAACCTTGACAGCGTTGTTTGCCTCGGCCCAACCTTTGTCCATCATGAACATGTTGGTCAGGTTGTTGGGCATGATCGGGTTCGGGCCGTCAGTTTCGATCTCGATCGTGAACTTGTCGGGCGCACGCACCTCTTTCACAGACGCCAGCAGTTCTTTGTAATCCGAATCCGGCGTCATCGCGCGGTTCAGCGAAAACACGACGTCCTCGCTGTCGAACTCGGCACCGTCGTGGAAGGTAACGCCCTCGCGCAGTTTGAACACCCAGACATTCGGATTTTCTTCCGATGGTGCCCATTCGGTCGCCAGCGATGGAACCAGTGCACCTGAGTGATCACGCATCACCAGCGTTTCCATGATCTGGTGCGCCATGGCCGAGGTCGGGCCTTCGTTTTGCGCATGCGGGTCCAGCGTCAGCGCATCACCTGCACGGGCCCATCGCAGCGTCTCCGCCGAAGCGCCCGCCGCGATCATCGCCGTTGCACTGGCGGCAAGCATCAGAGTTTTGAATGACATAAGTCGTCTCCCCATTTTTTGTTGTGGCCGCATTTTCATACGGTTGGCCGAATTTTTCGGCCATCATGGGCCAGCATCATCCAGATCATGGTCCGAGTTGCAACACCCGAATGTTAGCGCCCTGCTTTTCTTTCTGTCTGCCGGGGCTTAGGTGAATGTAGGTCATGCAGAAACACGCCTCGTATTTAGCCCTATGACAGGGTTGCCGCCTAACGTTTATTGAAGGCGTCTCTAAGAGCGTCACCAAAGGCCCCGTTCTGGGTGCTCTGACCCCCATGGCTGCGCCGCTGTTCCCCTGGCTTGGGTGTTCGTGCCGGTTTGCCCTTGCCACGGAGTGCATTGCCCTCGCGTGCCGAAGCACCACCGTCCTTGCGCATAGACAGCCCAATGCGCTTACGTGGAACGTCGACTTCGACCACCGTCACTTTGACAACTTGCCCGGTTTTGACCACCTCATGCGGGTCCTTCACGAACCGATCGGCCAGTTGGCTGACATGAACCAACCCGTCCTGATGCACGCCAATGTCGACAAACGCGCCGAAGGCGGCGACGTTGGTGACGGTACCCTCCAGCACCATGCCGGGCTTCAGGTCCGTGATTTCCTCAACCCCGTCCGTAAACGACGCCGTTTTGAAACTGGGTCGCGGGTCTCGGCCGGGCTTCTCCAATTCGGTGAAAATGTCGCGAACCGTTGGCAAGCCGAAGGTGTCACTCAAAAACTGCTCGGCGCGCAGGTCTTTCAGCGCGCCTTCATGCCCCATGATTTGGCGAATGTCGCGCCCACATGCTGCCACTACCCGACGGGCGACATCGTAAGCCTCGGGGTGAACCGAGGAGGCGTCCAGAGGCTCTGAACCGTCGCGAATTCGCAGGAAACCTGCACACTGCTCGAAGGCGCGTGGACCAAGACGCGCCACCTTTAGCAAATCCTTGCGAGACGCAAAGGCACCATGAATATCTCGGTGCGTGACGATCGCCTCGGCCAATCCCGGTCCCAGACCCGAGACGTGCGAAAGCAAGGGGGCTGAAGCTGTATTCAGATCCACGCCCACAGCGTTCACCACATCTTCGATCACCGACTCCAGTGACTGTGACAAGCGGTGCTGTTCAACATCGTGCTGATACTGACCGACGCCGATGCTCTTGGGTTCAATCTTGACCAGTTCAGCCAAGGGATCTTGTAGCCGGCGGGCAATCGAGACCGCTCCACGTAGTGAGACGTCGAGCTCGGGAAATTCGCGTGCGGCAAGCTCGGATGCCGAGTAGACCGAGGCTCCAGCCTCGGAAACGACGACCTTGGTCGGTGCTTTGACAGTCTTGGGCAGAAGCGACAGCGTATCGGCCACCAAACGCTCAGTCTCGCGGCTGGCTGTGCCGTTGCCGATGGCAATAAGCTCGATTTTATGTGTAGCGATAAGGTTCAGGATTGCCGCTTGTGCACCACGCAGATCATTCTTGGGCTGAAACGGATATAGCGTATCCGTTGCAACCACCTTGCCGGTTGCATCCACCACGGCGGCTTTAACCCCGGTGCGAATGCCGGGATCCAACCCAAGCGTCGGACGTGCCCCCGCCGGAGCAGCGAATAGCAGATCCTTTAGGTTGCGCGAAAACACTTGAATTGCCTCGTCTTGTGCGCGGCTGCGCAGGTCGGCCATCAGCTCGACCATCATCGACAGCGACAGCTTGACCCGCCATGTCCAGCCCGCGACCTGGCGTAGCCACTTGTCACCAGGAGTATCACCGCGCGTGTTCAGATGAGCCGCAACCATGGCCTCGGCCCGCGCGGCGCCCGCTTCGGGTTCGGGAGCAATGTCTAGCGTTACGATCCCTTCCTTCGAGGCGCGCAACATTGCCAGCGCTCGATGTGACGGGGTTTTCGACCAAAGCTCGGAATGATCAAAGTAATCGCTGAACTTGGCACCTTCCTGTTCCTTGCCCTCGACGACCTTTGCGCTCAGCAACGCCTCACGTTGCATGAAGTTTCGGAGCTCTCCCAGCAAAGCAGCGTTTTCGGTAAGCCGCTCTGTGATGATGTCCCGTGCACCATTCAGCGCGTCTTTGGTCGTGGGGACAGCCTCAATCAGATACCCTTCAGCCAGCCCTTCTGGTTCAGCCAACCGGTCCGACAGAATCGCATCGGCCAGCGGCTCCAGACCATTCTCGCGGGCAATCATCGCCTTGGTCCGGCGTTTGGGCTTGTACGGCAGATAAATATCTTCCAACTGCGCCTTGGTTTCGGCTTGGGCGATCGATTTCACCAGATCGTCCGTCAGTTTCCCCTGATCCTTGATCGAGGACAGAATCGCCTCGCGCCGGGCCTCAAGCTCACGCAGATAATTCAGTCGGTCGGAAAGGGTGCGCAATTGGGTATCATCCAGCCCGCCGGTCACTTCCTTCCGATAACGGGCGACAAAGGGCACGGTCGCACCTTCATCCAACAACCTGACCGCGGCCCCAACCTGTTCCGCGCGGGCGTTAATCTCGGTGGCGATGGTGCGGGCGATACGGTCCAAAGGGGCCTCCTGACTTGCGGTTGGAAGATCGTCTTAGCCACCGGCACGCACAAGGGGAAGAGGCTGCGCTGCGAAAAGCACCTCTGCACAAAAAATGCACGACCCTTACGCGGTGATCTGCACCTGCCTAGGCCAGACAGAACCAGCATAAACAAGGAGCAGTTTTATGGGACAGTTCATCGTGCGCGGTGTACCGGCATCAGTTTTACAAGATAGTTGGTGGCTGGACACCCCTGATCGAGGCACAAACCGAGCCGATGGCTTAGCGGAACCCGGCAATCGCCATGCTTTCTTGGGTTTGGTGTTTCTGGTTGCGCTCGCCGATTTTCTGTTTTTCGACCATTCTCCTGGCCTTTCAATCGCGCTCTTTATGTTGGCGTTTTCCGCTGTCGTGTTTGCCTTGCTGCGCCGCCGTGGTGGACTTGTCGGGCCAACCCTTCTTTTGCTGATTAGCATTCTTCCGGTGGTGGAATATGTTCAGGCCCTGTCCATAGCTTTCTTGCTGGGTGGAACGACCATTGCGCTGTGTTGGGCCGTGCTGGGCAATCATGAGGTCGCTTCGGTTCGCCGGTTTCTGTCTCTGTTTCCAATATTGGCGCTCAGACACGGGGTAGAGGCGGTTCAGAAAGGTCATTCGGTTTCCCGCATTGACGGGGTTGTCCTTCGTGCACTGCGCAACTGGAGTTTCCCGATCGGAGGCGCACTGATCCTTGCTTCGCTGATGGTTGCGGCCAATCCGGTCTTGTCTGATTGGATCGATCGGATTTGGCGATTTGATCTGCGGTTCGACCGACTGCTATTCTGGATCGGGGCGGCAATCACGATCTGGCCCTTTCTTGCGGTCACCTTACAGCCTGACTTGCTTGCCCACCGATTTGGCCCCGGACGCAAGCGCCCATTGCCTGCCTTTGGCTTGAATGCCCAATCCGTTGCCAATGCGCTAATGGTGTTCAACTTGCTGCTGGCGGTGCAAACTGGGATGGACATGGTCTTTCTCTGGGGCAATGCCAAGTTGCCCGAGGGGATGACCTATGCTGAATATGCTCATCGCGGGGCATACCCACTCTTGGTCACAGCTTTGCTGGCGGGCGCATTTGCCTTGGCCGCGCGACCCTATCTGAACGAGCGGCAGGGGCTGACAAGATGGATGATGCTGTGGCTGGCGCAGAATGTACTGCTGGTGATCTCATCGCTGATGCGCCTGTCGCTTTACGTTGATTTCTACGGGCTGACCTATTTGCGTGTTCATGCGGCAATATGGATGGCGCTGGTTGCTGTGGGCTTGTGTCTGACCGGTTGGCAAATTTTGCTGGGTAAATCGAACCGTTGGTTATTGCTGCGATCTGCGATCCTGGGGATTGGCGTGCTCTATGCATGCTGCTTCGTGAATTTTTCAGCCTTAATCGCCCGTTGGAATCTGGAAAATCCGATACGGTTTGATGCCTACTACGCATGTCAGCTCAATGAGATGGCGGCGGCAGAGTTGCTGAAGGACAAACGGGTACGCGCTTGCGCATCCCCTCCGGTCGTCGACAATTGGAGGAATTGGGGCTTTCGCGCAGATCGGGTGATCCGTAATCTGGCCGTCGAACCCATGCCGGAGAAGGTAGATGAAAATCCTCGTCGTGGATGATGATCCACGCCTGCGAGAGCTGGTCTCGATCACGCTTGAGCGCGCGGGCTACCAGACGGTTACCGCCCGCGATGGCCAAATGGCGCTAACCCACGCGATGCGGGAAGCGCCTGATCTTGTCGTGCTGGATGTCGGCCTGCCTGAGATCGATGGGCTTGAGGTTTGCCGCCGCTTGCGGGCACGCTCGGACGTACCAATCTTGTTCCTGACCGCGCTTGATGACGAGATTGATCGCATTTTGGGCCTCGAGTTGGGAGCGGATGATTACGTGACCAAACCTTTCAGCCCCCGAGAGTTGGTTGCGCGGATCAAAGCCATCCTGAAACGCAGCAAACCGGGTGCTGCAGAGCTTCTCCTGCGGCATGGCCCGGTTGAAATGGATGTGTCGGCGCATTCGGTTCGGGTCGACGGCAATGCGCTTGCCTTAACCGCAACCGAGCTGTCGATTTTGCGTCGCCTGATGCAAACGCCCGCCGCCATCGTCTCGCGACCACAATTGGTTGATGCGATTTATGGCGCAGGCAGTCCGGTCTCGGATAGGACACTGGATAGTCATTTGCGGAACTTACGACGCAAGTTGGGGGATCAGGGCTGGGCCGGTGCCATCGAAACCGTGCATGGGATCGGATTGCGGATGGGTGCATGGCCGGGCTGAGACGCAAATGGCGCCCTTCGCTGGGTTTTGTTCTTGGCGGAGGTCTCGCGGGTACGCTCGCCCTGTCTCTGCTGGGTCTGATCGCGCTGCGGTATCTTGGACCTGAGATCGGGTTTCGAAACGCTGCGGGCTTGCTGGCGATCGTGATCGGATGTGCGACCGGAGTGGTCGGATACCTTATGGTTCGGCTTCTGCTCCGCCCCATAACGTCGCTGGCGACCTATTCAGGGGCCATTGAACAAGGGCAACGCGCCGAGCCGCCCGATCACTACGGCACACAAGAACTGTCGCGCCTCGCCGGTTCGGTTCTGAGCATGGCGGATACGCTGCAACGGCGCGAAGCTTCGATCCGCGTCTTTGCAGATCATGTCACGCATGAGTTGAAAACCCCTGTCACCGCGATCCGTGCGGCAGGAGAGTTGTTGGCCGAGGCCGAAACGCTCTCGGACCAGGATCACGCATTGCTGCAACAGATATTGGGCGCAAGCGATCAGATGCAAACGCAGCTCAGCGCTCTTAACACGGTTGCACAGGCACGAGTGCCGGAACATCATGGGGAGGCAAGCCTGAACGATCTTGCCGATCAGTTACGCGCTTCGTTTCCCGAATTGGACATCAGCATAGAAGGCGGCGATCAGGCATTGAACCTTGCAGCCTCTGGCCTGAAAATTGCCCTGCAACATCTTCTGGACAATGCACGCCGTCACGGGGCAAGGCAGGTGGTCCTGCACGCAGAACTCGGTCGATTGGTTGTCCAAGACGATGGTTCCGGCATATCCGACGGTAATCGGGACCGCATCTTCAACCCATTCTTTACAACCGCGCGCGAGAAGGGAGGGACCGGGATGGGCCTGACCATCGTTACAAACCTGTTGGGGGCACATGGCGGGCGGATTTTGCTGGTGCCTTCCAAGACCGGTGCGCGATTTGAGTTGGTGTTTCCGGGTGTGTGATATCACTCAATAGCCCAAACTAATTCGACCCGTGTCAATTTGCGCCGCTCAATACGATTGATCCCAAGCCAATCCTCATTTAAGGGAGGCCCTGTCAAATCAGAGTCACCCGTGGGGCCGTCATGTCCCCTTTGGGATTGGTGCCTATGTCACGGCGGCACATGCTCTTGGATCGCACGCCCCTGAAAGGCTTAAAAAAGGTAAGGGAATATGGCAGAAAAATCGAACTTCGACGTATTGTATACCATTGTAGACGAAGCGCCCGAGCTGGCGAGCGCCTCGTTCCTGCCCATTATCCGCAAGTTTGCGTCAGCAGCCGGTGTCAGCGTCGGAACCAAAGACATTTCGCTGGCCGGGCGTATTATCGCGACCTTCCCCGAAAAGCTGACAGACGAACAGCGTATTACTGATGATCTGGCTGCTTTAGGTGAGCTGGTGAAAACACCGGACGCAAATGTCATTAAACTGCCCAACATCTCGGCGTCGGTGCCCCAGCTGGTGGCTGCCATCGAAGAGCTGCAATCACAGGGTTATGACATTCCGAACTACCCCGAAGAGCCTTCGACGGACGACGAAAAGGCGATCCGTGCGCGTTATGACGCCATCAAGGGTTCGGCCGTGAACCCGGTCCTGCGCGAAGGCAACAGCGATCGCCGCGCAGCGCGCGCTGTGAAGAACTATGCCCAGAAGAACCCTCATTCGATGGGAGAGTGGAGCGCGGACAGCAAGACCAAGGTGTCTTCGATGCCGGGCAATGATTTTTACGCCAATGAGAAATCGGCAACGATCACTGCGGCGCAAGCCGGCGATGCCAAGATTGAGTTTGTGGGCAAAGATGGCAGCGTTACGGTTCTGAAAGACGCTTGGCCACTGGCCGAAGGAACTGTGGCCGACGCAACATTCATGTCGGTCAAGGCGCTGTCGTCGTTCCTGACCGAAGCCATTGAGGACACCAAGAAAGACGGCACCATGTTCTCGCTGCACATGAAGGCGACGATGATGAAGGTCAGTGACCCGATTATCTTCGGCTATGCAGTCAAGGCGTGGCTTGCCCCCGTGTTCGAAAAATTCGGTGCAGAGCTGGACGCACTGGGTGTAAACCCGAACTCGGGTCTGGGGGACCTGCTTGAGCGGGTTCAGGGCAACGCAGACATCGTCGCCGCAATCAATGCGATCAAAGGGGATCGTCCGTCGATGTATATGGTGGACTCGGACCGTGGCATCACCAACCTGCATGTCCCGTCTGATGTTATCATCGACGCCTCGATGCCCGCAGTGATCCGTGCTGGCGGCAAGGGTTGGGACGAAACCGGCGCCAAGGGCGATACTAACTGTGTGATCCCTGACCGTTGCTATGCACCGGTGTATGATGAGGCCATCAACTTCTTCAAAGCTAATGGTGCACTGAACCCAGCCACCGCAGGAGCCGTCGCCAACGTTGGATTGATGGCGCAGAAGGCCGAGGAGTACGGCTCGCACCCGACGACGTTTGAAGCGCCCGCAGATGGTACAATCCGTATCGTTCTGGCCAATGGCGAAACGCTGCATTCCCATGACGTCGAAAAGGGCGACATCTGGCGCGCCTGCACCGTCAAGAAGGCCCCGATCGAGAACTGGATCCAGCTGGCGATGGACCGTCAGCGCCTGACCGGGTCCGAGGCGATCTTTTGGCTGGATGCCAACCGCGCTCATGACGCCGAGCTGATCAAGTATGTCAAACCAGCGCTTGAAGCTGCAGGCGTGGCCGACAAGTTCTTGACTATGGCCCCGCGTGAAGCAACCCGCCAGTCGCTGGAAACTATCACGGCGGGCAAGGACAGCATCGCCATCACCGGTAACGTATTGCGGGATTATCTGACCGACTTGTTCCCGATCCTCGAACTGGGGACGTCGGCCAAGATGCTATCAATCGTTAAACTGATGAATGGTGGCGGTCTGTTCGAAACCGGTGCAGGTGGTTCGGCGCCGAAACATGTTCAGCAACTGGTTGAAGAAAACCACTTGCGCTGGGACTCCATGGGTGAATTCTGTGCGCTCGGAGAATCCCTGAACTTCCTCGCTGACAGCAAGGGCAACGCCAAAGCGGGCGTCCTGGGCGCCGCTGCCGAGGCTGCCACGCAGGGAATTTTGGATAACAACAAGTCACCCAGCCGCAAAGTCGGCCAGCCGGATAACCGCGATAGCCACTACTGGTTCGCTCGTTACTGGGCCGAAGCTTTGGCGGGGCAATCCGATGATGCTGGGCTTGCCGCCGAGTTTGCACCGCTCGCGAAAGAGTTGGCGGACAAAGAAGAACAGATTTTGTCCGAGTTGGCGGCAGCGCAGGGCGCACCCGCCGATCTGGGTGGATACTACCACACTGATCCGGCCAAAGCGGCTGCGGTGATGCGTCCAAGTGCGACCCTGAATGCGATCATCGGATAAGCCAAGGGTTGCATAAACGCCTAAAAAGAAACCGGTCCGAAGAGGGCCGGTTTTTTCATGCCCTGAAAAAGAAAAAGGCCAGCCCCCATAGCCAGCCTCTTTCTGAGTGAGTGGCGGGGCTTACGCCTCACCGGTGCAGTTGAGTTCATCCTACGCTTATCGTTCACGCTGAATATTCGGGGATTCCCGTAGACGGCCGCCTTTTATGAGCGATTAAGGATAAAAATAATCATTATGTATGTGCAAATAAGACCAAATGCTGACTGCGCCACGTCTGAGACCTAGTCAGTTGGCTTTGCCGTTATCATTGAAGATTCTGACCCACCGACAAAAAAAGGGCCAGTCCGAAGACCGGCCCCTAAGAAAGGTCATAACGACCGAGGGATTAGTTTGATGCTGCGTTCAGCTTTTCATTTTGTTCGCGCAGCGTGTCGGAAATAATCGCGTACCATTCGCCGGATTCGCGCATCTCGATCAAACCCTTGTTCATCATCGCGATGTACTCGCGCGCGAATGGATTGGTGCGGTGTGCAAGGAAGCTCATCGAAGACAGTGTCGAAACATACGGGTTCTCAACAATATCCGCCGAGGTCAAACCCATGTCTTTCATTGTCGAGGCAAACAGATCGACTTCGAATGCAGCCACATCTGCCGTACCGGTCAACACGGCATCGAGACATTCGCGGGCCGAATTGGGTTGGACTACAGTTGTGTTCTCGCGGTTGAGCCCTTGTTCTTCCAGCACCACCATGCTCCAGCCTGCCATGCGGCAAACGGTCGAGCCCTCAAGGTCGGAGAAATCTGTCGCCTTTGCGTATTCGCTTTCAGGCAAAGTGAAGAAACCACCGACAATGTCATATACCGGAACCGAAGCGACAAATTGGGTACACCGGGCTTCGGTCTCTGCAGACCACTCATAGGAGCGGTTGGTACAATCCGGAACAGTCCACGCGATCGAAATATCAAACGCACCCAGTGGCAACAGTGTGTCCAGATGCGAACTCCAGTCATCTACAAAGCTGACCGAGAAATCGCGGCTGTTACCAGCACGCTGAAGGCTTGTCGTCGCCAGACGGGTCATGATGCCACCGCCGCTCAGATCTTCAGTAGTGAACGGTTCCCAACCGTTGCCAGCGACCATCTTGATCGGAGGCGCGTAGACATTCGAGCGCTTGACGCTTGCAGCACGTTGTTCTTCTGCCGCGATCAGTTCTTGCGCGCTCTGACCGTTGGGCAGGCTGCCATCCTCACAGGGCAGCGCCAGTACCAGACCGGGGGTTAGCGAACCGGGATTGGTGATTGCATTGCGGTTAGCGTTAAAGATCGGCTGATAGTTTGAGGTGCCGTAGGCGGCAATGGCGATGGTCGCCAATGTGTCACCATCCTGAACCGTATAGTTGGAGCAGGCCTCTTGAGCGGCGGCTGCACCTGCGCTCAGGGCGGTGAAGGCTGATGCCGACAGTACTGCTTTCTTCAATTTCTTGTTAAACATGTCCACTTCCTCCAGACTTTGTTTCGTTGGGCCAATCAAGGCCTTAGCCATTTTCCATTTGATAGCGCAGTGCGGTAGATACGATGTCGCGCCACTCGCCTGATTGCTGCATGATCGCCAGACCCTGGTTGAGCGTCTCAAGGATCGCTTCCCCATCCGGATTATCTTTGTGGGTCATGACGTTAAGCGACTTGATTGCCGCTAGGTTGGGGTTTTCGATGATCTGATGTTCGTAGCCCAGACGCCCGATTGCTTCGACCGCCAGATGCGCTTCGATCGCGACAATATCGGCTGTGCCATCCATGACTGCGCGAAAACAATCATCGGGTGAAACGGGGCGCATCAAAGTGATTGCAGGCTCGTAAAGACCAACTGCATCCATATGCGACAGTGACCAACCTTCCGGCCTACAAATCGTTGTGCCCGCGAAATCTGCATAAGTCAGAGTCTCTTCGTAACCCGAACCGCTTTTTGCGAAGAACGTATCAACGACCTCGTAGAATGGGTTTGAGAAATTATAGGTTTCGCACCGTGAACGATCATTTTCCGACAACGTAGCGGCTTGTTCACAGTTCGGCCGCGACCAAGGGAATGTGGCGTCAAAGGCGAGAGTCGGCATCAATAGGTCCAGATGCGACGACCAGTCATTAACGAACTGAATCTTGTAGGACTGCTCGGGCGCGGCCCGCAGCATCGCGGTTTCAACCAGGTTGGTATAAAGCCCACGATTTGGCAGCGCTTCATCCGTAAACGGGGCGTAGTTACCACCCGTGATCAACAAAATCTGACGGTCACGAATTTCAGGGCTTTCGCCACCATCCGCGTTGCGGATCAATGCGGCACCTTCCGCACGCGCTGCTTCGATCTCTTTCTTGGCCGCAGCCTTGGCCGCGACTACGGCTTCTTCGCTGGTCTTTTTAGCTTCGGCCTCTGCAGCGGCCACGCGGGCTTCGGCCTCGGCAATGGCTTTTTCAGCCCGTTCCTCGGCAGCTTTGACCAGTTCCGAGGCCATTTCGGCAGCCATGCGGCCAGCTTCGGTATCCGGCAGTTGCGCCGCGCGCCCGATATCTTCAAGACAAGGGAAAGTCAGAACATCACCGACGCGAATGATATTGGGGTTCGACCCGATCGTATCCCGGTTCGCATCATAGATGATCCGGTAATCTTCCGTCGCGTAGACGGCAATTGCCAGTTCCCGCAAGCTATCACCGGGCTGGATTTCATAAGTCGAACACGCCTCTTGCGCCGATGCTGCACCTGTTGCAGCAGCAAGAGCGAGGGTGGATATGATAAGATGGTTTCGCATTTTGTCCTGTTTCACTGCCTGTCTAAGTCTGTGCCGGTTTGACCACGGCGATTGAAATGTTGTCCTGATCCGGGTCTGCCTTTGCATGCAGTGCTTGAAGCAGCGCATCAGCAATATCGCGAGCCGGGGAATGAATATGCGTGCGCACCAGCGTTTCGATCTCGGAATTGCCGAGATATTGCAGGCCATCACTGCCAAGGATCAGTACATCTGCCGCAATCAGCGCCAATGGTTGTTCCGGACAATCCACTTTTGGAATCGCAGCCCCCATGATCACCGAAGTCAGTTGGTTACGATCCGGATGGCCCCGCGCCTCTTCCGCGCTCAGTAATCCTTGTGCGAGCTGTTCGTCGATCACCGGGGCCATCGAGTGATCTTCGTTGACCTGTGACAGGGCATCATTGCGGAACAGGTAAAGTGGACTGTCACCGATCGAGATCCAGAATACGCGTTGATCCAGCATCAACATGCCCAGAAGGGTGGAGCCCAGATTGACCTCGTTTTCCTCACTATGGCTCGCCATAGCGGCGTTGGCCTGCATTGCGGCCAACGGCAGAGCGTCGAGCAGTGCGCTCTCAGCAAGGTCGGGCCCATCCAACTGGGCATCCATCGCATCGCGCCAGGCTGAAATGACCAACTGCGAAGCGACTTCACCCGCTTCATGGCCGCCCATACCGTCGGCAATCACGACATAACCCGCGTCTGCCGCGTCAGAGACCCGCGCAGCAATCGCGTCTTCCTGCGAGTCGCGCTGACCCTGGTCCAGGATCAGGGCAATATCATATGCAGGGGTAGCCAGCATTAATCGGCATCCCGCCAGTCAAAGCCGTCATCACAGAAAGCGGTGAAGCGGATCGAGGTTTCGCTGATCCGGATCAGATCGCCGCTGGACAAGGCTATGGTGCTGAGCACAGGCTTGCCATTCAGGCGCACCAAGTTGGCCTTGCCGCCATGGCCCAGATAGCATTTCCGGTCCTCTGGGTCATATGCGATGACGGCGTGATTGCTGCGAGAGATCCCGGTGTCGCCGAAATCCAGCTGAATAGCCTGATCGTCATTCCGACCGATCTGCATCAATCCCTCGGTCAAGGTAATCGCGGCACCCCGACCCGGTCCGGCGGTCACGACCAGCCAGCCAACCGGGAATGTCTGTTCGGCCGCTTCTGTCTTTTCAACGGGCTCAGCTGTTTCCATCAGCTCCTGAACATGCGTGTCTGCACGCTCGAAACCCAAAAACGTCGTCTTCACACGAGAACGCCGATCTTCAGCCGGTGCAGGTGCAGGTGCAGGTGCGACCATGGCGGGTTCCGGGGTTACATCAACAGGCTCCGGTTCCGGTGTGGGTTCTGCGACGATTTCCACCTCGCCCGCAACTTCAGATACGACTTCAGGTTCGATGGCGTCTGGTTCTTCTACGGTGACTTCGGGTTCATCGTCCTGAACCTCGTCTTCCGCAGTCAGATGAAGCGTGACAATCTGTTCATCTTCTTCGACCTCTTGAACCTCGGCCACTTCTTCTTCGGTCGCCTGATCTTCGATCTGGTCTTCCGTAAACTCGGGCATCGGTTCTTCGGGGATCAGTTCGTCTGCTTCCTCGTAGCTGTCCGAGCTAACGTTTCCACCCGCAAGGGCCGCGCGCAGGGCGTTGAAATCCGCAATCGGAGCAGCGCTTTCTGTTTCGACCGCTTCCGCAACGGTTTCGGTTTCGGTTTCCACCGCATCTTCTTCTTTCGGTTTTCCGGCACCTTCTAGAAGCCGGCTCAGAGGGCTTTTGTATTTGAACATGGTGTCGTCACCTTCTTTGATTTCTGATGCGGGGTTTTACCCGCGGGACTGCTACAAACCGCTTCGCCGTAGGCGCAGGGCACTGATGAAGAGGAAACAGAGAAACATTTACGTCGCGACGGGTTGGTCCCCGACGGGGTGACGCGATGGGCGGCACCCCCAGCACACTGACCTGGCGATAGTCACATCAACTGGGCGATCACTCCTGCGTTAGTTGCATGACCGCAGTACTTTCAGCTCCGTTGCGCAGAATGCTTAGGCGCGCCTCGGGTTGGTTGTCGGAAACAAGTTGAGCAAGGATGCCGTCCAGACTCTCGGGCTCATTGATCGAGACACCAGTCTGTGTTTCGCGCAGCAGCACATCCCCCCGCTGCAAACTGCCAGCAACTTCTTCCGGAACAGATGCGACGACGGTTTGCCAACCTGCCTCGCCCGCATGAGCCACATCAAACGAATAACCGTTCAGAAGGCCAAAACTGCGGAAGGCGGGCAGGGCCAGCAATCCATTCTGCGCGCGCGTTTCGCCCAGACTGCGATAGCGCGCTGCTACACGGATATACCCGTCTGGGTCGACCGAGAAATTATCTAGAACATACGATGCAAGCGTTGTGTCCGGACGAATAGGTTCACCATTCAGAGTAAAAATCGTAGCGCCCCGTTCGACCCAATCCCCGATCACCGACCTATCTTGACCGGCGTTCAATCCATTGATGGCAATGACACTCCCGGTCGAGCTGCGACGCTTGGACATCGTGAATGGAATCTCAATATCCCAGTGCCCAAATGCGACCTGGTTTTCGGCTAGATTTACCGGCGTCGCAGGTGCGATGGGTGTGATGTCTTCAACCGTAGGTTCCGTCACTTCAGGTTCCACTTCTTCAGGTTCCACCAAAGCGATTTCTTCGGGTTGCTGCTCTGACACAATGGCGGCTTCCGGCACCTCATTAGCCTGCTCGACAGGTTGTTCCTGCGCCGCTTCTGGTTCTGATGCCAAAGCGACTTCGGCCTGTTGCGGCTCTGTTGTGGCTTCGGCGGTCTGCTCGACGGGTTCCGGAGCTGCTTCTGCGGGCACCGGAGTAGTCGGAACCTCTGCAGTCACCGGAGTTGCCTCGGGCGATTGCTGATCGCCCGTCATTACGAAGTATCCACCTCCGGCCAGAGCCGCCAATACAATCGCGATACCCGCGATCATCTTGCCACTGCCGCCCGAGCCGCTTTTTACAACGGTGTCGACTGCAGCAACGGCCTCGTCCTGAGGTGCAAATTTAGCAAGAGTGTCTTCCGTTTTTTCCTCGTTCCCGAGGGCCAGATCAGAGTTCCCGGCCAGCAGCGCGGTCACGACGGCCTCCGCATTCTCGCTTTCGGCTTTGATCCGTTCTTTTTCGGCCTCTTCGTCTTTGCGATCCATGCCAACAATGACCGAAACAGGGCGATACGCGAAACTGTCGAACATCACACCGGGACCACGGAACATACGCAGCCAGTCCAATGCGGTTTGCACACGGTCAGTGGCGTGCACTTCCATTGCTTTGTCGATCGCCTCAAGGAACCCGTCAGGATAACCTTTGAATCGCCCTGTCAGCGGTTCATAAGGATCGTCTTGGCCGTTGTTGAACGCATTCAAACGTGTCTGGCCATCAATCGGTCGCTCGCCGCTGATCGCATGATACAGCGTTGCAGCCAGTACATAGAGGTCACTGCTGGGGCCCTGATCCGCGCCACGCACATAAAATTCGTGCGGCGAGTACCCGTCCTTAATCACGCGCAGCGTCAATAGCGCCGCTGACTTGTGTGCCGCCTGCTCGCGTGCTGCGCCAAAGTCGATCAGGATGGGTTCGCCATTCTCATCGATCAGGATATTGTCGGGTGAAATATCGCGATGTAGCATGCCGCTTTGGTGAATGAACGACACCGCAGACAGCATTTTTTCGGTGACCTGAACGATAAAGTCCGGTCCGCTCTTGTTTTCGGGTTTTTCGACATAATCCAAAAGATCGCATCCGCGGATCAGGTCCATCGCGATATAAGCGGTGTCGTTGTCCTCAAACACCTGATGCACGTCGACGATGTTGGGATGAACCAGCCGCGCATGGTTGCGTGCTTCCTGAATGAACAGGTCGATAATGGAGCGCAGGTCTTCTTTGTGGTCAGGGTTGGCAGGTTCGACCAGATCACCATTCCGCTGACAGAGCGCCCCCGGATAGCATTCTTTGATGACCACATCGCGATCCAGACTATCGCGCGCGAGATAGGTGATCCCAAACCCGCCGTTGCTTAGGAACCGGAGGATTTCATACTGTCCGCGCAGCAGCTTTGCACCTGGCTGCAATCCTTCGATCTGAGGTTCGTCGTGCGTTGCGCCGACCGCCTGGTTGTGGCTCATTTCTTCCCGCCCATTCTACTCGTTTATTGCGGCATAGATAACCAGGGCTTCAGCCCGCGAACTCACAACCAAACACAACCGCAGGACACTTAAGACGGTTAGACGTTTCAAATTTGACTTTATTGGGGCCGCCTGATGGCTTCACTATGGATCACAAAAATCGAAATCGCCTATATAGCCAGTCCAAACCTTCACTACACTATATGTTGTGTTTGCCTGATGAAAGAAATGGATTCTATACCGCCGAAATAGAGGCTTGGTCCACGAATTCGAAACAATATCGCGGCGATTCCGAACGCTTCGAATCGCTGCGATGCGGCTCAATTCAAGCGGGAAAAACTTATGTGCCGGTTTTTGGGGGGGCCGACGCAACAGAGCTGCCCGCCCAAGCCAGATTGTCGCTGAGTTGTGCGAGAATGCTTATCGCATCCTTCAACGGTGCGTCCCCGGTTTCAAACTGCAGCAACAGCAACAGGTCAGTGGCCTTTTCAAACTCGGCCGGAATCCAGTCTGCTTTGGGATCGATTTCGGTACCAGATTCTAACCTTTCGGCAAAATCCTCGACGATTTCCTGACAGCTTTGCAGGAAGGCCGCCGGTTCAATATCCGAGCTTTCACGCAGATCGTTGTAAATGCTGGCGATGGCCGCAAGCCAGTCTTCAAGGATCGGATTGTCCAGGGGGGGCAGGGCGGCCTCTAGGCTTGCCTGCACAGTATTGCCGTCGGCCTCAGCGCCATCTGTCGAAGCCGCACCAGTAAGGTTCTCCAGATAAGGCATAAACTCTTCAGCCAGATCTTTTTGGGCGACCTCAAGATCATGGCGACGGTGATCAGAGGCTATGTGCAAAACCTGTTCTGCCAAGTTCTGCCCGCCACAGGTTTCCCACAAAGCAAAGTCGGGTTCAGGCTCTTGTTCCATGGCCCGTACCGCTACCGGGGTGCCGATGGTCACAACCGCTCGAAACAAATCGCCCTTCTCCTTGTTCAGGCGTGCGACTACCCGATCCAGAGCATCCCGCACCGGAGGCAAATCGGCATGTGTTACAGCCAACAAGCTGTTATTGCGCAGCTTTTGAGGGACCTGCGACCACAAATGGCGTTCGGTTTCACGCCAGGCGTTGGTGCCATTGGTGCACCAGATCGCACAATCCACATAGTCGAGCAAATTTAGAGTCTGTTTGTAGGTATCATCCAGTGCACCGGCACCGGGCAGATCAAACAGCGAAATCTCCTGCAGGGCAGGGGTGTTCAACCCGACCGAGATGAAATCGGGTTCGTCCGCCGCTGCCTTTTCCAGCGCTATACCCGAATAGACTTTGGGTTCCTTGTCCCACCAACCAACGGTTGTCTCAGGCGTATCAGCATAGGCCACGATCACCAGGGGCAATTTCAGATGCTGCGGCCCGGTGGGCAGAATGTCTGCCCCCGCCAGCATGTTGGCAAGGCTGGACTTTCCGGCTCCAAACTCCCCGGCAAAACCAATGGAAACCGCGTTCGAAAGCCGCTCGGCATGGGCCAGCGCGCGGGCGCGCATATCATCCAGCTCTGCCGATGAGGGTGCATTTTCGGTGGCGGTCAGGAAACGCTCTAGCTGGCGCACTTCCTTCTCGGTTCCGGGGAATTCAATCATTCTGCGGCCTCTGCCTGTCGAGTGTCCACGGGTGCAGTTCCGTGCACCGCCCCTAGTTCATCGCTGATGCGCCGCGCTTGGTCAACCGCACGTTGCGCTTCGGCGCGCGCGTTCGACCCATCGGGGCCTGCGCGATGTTCCAGATGCCCGGCCAGCAGCGCCATATAATGGTCAAGAACGGTTTTCATCCGTTCGATCAGGTCGCTTCTGGCGGTATCTACAAGATCGTCTCCGATCATCTCAAACTCTTGAACGATCATCCGTTCGGCGCGGTTCAACACACTGCGACGCGATATCAGTCGCGACAGCCATGTCACACGCAACTCAACCGTAATGCCACGCGTCAGCGCGCTTGTATTCGGACGGAACCAACGCACCGCGCTGGTATTCATGCGATTGTCCACGGGCTCCTGCCATCCGGGCAAGGCGCGCAAAGCAGCATTGGTCTGCATATCGATTGCGTAAAGCTCACTAAGCATACGCTGCCGCACCACCTGGGTCGCGCCCTGAACAAGCTCGCGCATCCGCTCACGCAGAGGCGTAAAGTTGAGCTCGGTATCTCCGTCCTTGGCCAGCAAAGGCGATTGCCCATCAGGGCCGCGCACAACGATCGAGACAGCCTCGGCGACGGTGTCATCCATAACACCTCGCAAATTGGCCAGTACATCGTCCATATCATTGGTGATGGCCTTGGATTTATCTTCAACTAGCGCGCGCAACTCAGAAAGCGTTTTGTTGTTTTCTTCGACATCCGCTGTGTCGGGACCATCCTTTTCTTCAATCGCACGAAGCCGTGCAGTGCTGCGCTCAAGCTCACCTTGGGCAAAACTGTTGAGGTGCTGCCACGCAATATTAAGCTGTTCTTGGCGCGGTCCTTCGGTCAGGGCTTTGGTCACATGACGGCGCAGATCGGGCAGGCCCGACGCGATCATCGCGGCAAATCGCAATACACCTTCGCGGCTGATGGGGCCGGGACCTTGTTTGATCTCTTCGACGCCGTCAAGATATTGCTTCATCTGTTCGGGATGCGCCCTCAACCACGCCAATATCTGATCATGGTCGATTCCGGTTTCATCCCCGGTCAGCGCATAATGGGCCCATTGGGCGCTGCCCATCAGAACGTCAATCTCCGAGTTGCCAAGCGCCTGTTCGAGCCCATCCAATACGTCAGTGCGCACCTTGCCGGCATCTTCGGCGCCACCACCCAATTCGTCCACGCGGTTGATGAAGACCACGATCTGACCAAGCTCTAGCGCTTGCATCAGGCGGAATAGCTTCAGATCGGCCCGCGACAACGCCTGATGCGCAGACAGCACGACGACGAAAAAGTCGGATTCCTTGAGATACTGGCGCGAGATCTCTTCACGGATCAGCAGCGGGTCATTGACACCGGGTGTGTCTGTGACTGTCACCGGATACGGAAAATGGCCAATGTCAAAATAGACCTCGGCCTTACGGGTGATGTCGCTGTAAAGGCCCCGATCTGAACCGGGGTCATACTGGTCTTCATCTGTCGGGTCATCCCCGGCACAGACATAGCGCGCTAGGTCATCCGAGGTCAGTTCATCCAGATCGTGATGCTCGCCAAGAAGGTGTTTGTAGCTTTCCCCCAAGCGTAGCTTGGCGCGGGTTTTCATTGCCTCGACCTGCTCTTCGATCATCTCGCGCTTGTAGCTGTCCTCTTCATCAGGGAACATGTTGCGCAACTCTTCACCTTCGGCGATCAGGGCCTGCCATTGGCGATTGTCGAAGAAATGAAACTCGGCGCCCGACGTCCGACCGGACGGATGACCGAAATGCATGTCGGTGATCACTGTCGTCCATGGGTTCACGTCCGAGGGTAGATATTCTGCATGCCCGGTGAAACCGTTGATCAAGCGCGATTTTCCGGCCTTGATTTGACCTACGAATGCTATCGAAGGCTTGAGGTTCGACAAGTCGTCAACGATGCGCGAGATGAAGTGACGCGTTTCGTCATTGCTCGTCCCGTTCATGTCTTCTGCGATGCGAATAAGCTCGCGGCGGTTTAACTCACTCATAAGATTTACCCTGGTAACTCGTATTTTTTTTAACTTTGCAAAGTGGACACTATTTGGCAGGAACGCGGTTATTCAACGGCGCTATTCAATGTTTTCCATAGGTTGACGACAGCGCCCAGCTTGCGGGCGTCATGAACGGCGGCGGCGGTTTCCTGACCGTCGCACAAGATGGCGAGACCCGCGCCTTGTCCACCTGTCGGGCGAATGACGATCAGCTGTGGATCAGTTAAAGCATCGGAACCATCGGCCTGCCATCCCGCCAGATCCCGGGTGAATCGGGCCAATATATCCGTGTCCGGATGTGCGTCTTGGCCCTGCGCACACAACCCGTCAAATTGCATCTCGTCTTCAGTCGACCCAATCAGTATTCGACCTAATGCGAACCGATCCGCGCCCTCAAAGAATTTACCGGCAATACTGGTGGCGCCTTGTGACGCAGTTTCTGGCTGGGCTTCTGGTTCTAAGGTCTGGTCGGAAACGATGGCCATGCGCGGCTCTTCGATTAGTTCAATCCGCGCGCAGGCCGCTTCGACCTCCGAAAAGGTAACCCCTACGTCATCAGCCTCAAGCGCCGTATCCGGGCGCAGAGAAACCAACTCAAGCGGGCCGGGTGCCGTTGCAATTTCCGACACCACTTGCGCCAGTCGTTCGATCAGTTTTTCGCGTGCTTCGGTTTCAAAATCCGGGACAGGGCCCGAAGCACAGCGGAATACGTCGGTGACCCGAGAGCTGTTGACTTCGATAGCCAAAGTTGCCCCGTCAGCCGCCGTAAATTCCAAACGCCGAGGCAAGATCGTGCCCCGGATGGCCCCCAGCACCTCATTCCGGCGTAACAGTGCGCTGCTACCCGATAGGTAGATTGCAGGCGATAAGCGCGCGACCGAAGTCCGCCCGATCCCTTCGAGCATATCCAGTATTTCACTATCCATCATGCGTGACCCCCTCTGGTCCCGTCTACACCGCGGCCGCCACCGGCCCGAGGCTGAGATGTGATTTCGTAAGCGCCAGCCCGACATTCGCGCTGTCGCGGCAGATATAGCATACCACGTGATCAGGATATTCTGTTGTCCTGAGAAAGATGTGCAGCCGGTCGTTTGAGAACACCGCGATTTCCCCAAATCCGGGGTGTTCAGTATCGTCGATTTTTGCCGCACGCAGAAGTTCTTCGAATCCCTTCATACCGCGTCCCTGAAACAGATTAGCTACTGCAAGTGCGAGATTTTCGAGCGCATCAGCGCTGTCTTGGTCCGACGCGTCGACGCCCAATAACATGCCGGTCTCCATGTCGACATACCCGGCTGCGATGCAGTCGGGTATGGTTTCGATGGCCGAAGCCAGAGCAGATTCAATCGACATTCAGATGCCCACCTTCAGGTTTAATCTAAATCGCATGCCACTCCGCTCCGCCGTTTTTGCGAGCCTCAGAAACGGCGCGCGGTATGTCTTGATTCCGCTTAGCGTCATGTTCCAACGCAATCTGGTCAAACTCGGACAAGAATGCTGCAAAGGCGCTTTTCAGGCCATTTGCATCGTCAGGCAGGTTCTCACGCGCCACGATTTCACCCCACATTGCTGCAGCACTGAGTGGCGTTTCTATGAGGCGATCGCCCAAATCATCTGCCTTGTCATCGGCTGCATCTTCAATCTCTTCGGCAGCAGCTTCACCCACCATTGATACGACGCGGTTTGGAGCCAGCGCATTCGATTCGGGCTCCGGTTCATATTCGTCTGCCGAGTTTTCCGACTGTTCCGCCAACAGGGCCGTAATCGACGAAACCGATACTTCGATATCTGATGATTCTTCGGCGTCTTCCGACGGCTCTTGTTCGGTGTCCGCAGCTTCGACTGCTTCCGCTTCGTCCTCTTCTTCGCCCAAGACGATCAGTTCGGCATCTTCCTGCTCTTCCTCATCATCGTCATCCATGAAATCAAACTCATCCACGTCGGTGATGGGGTTTGCCAAGAGGTTCAAATCCAGCGGATCTTCCGTCTTGTCAGAGAACAAGGCACGTAAGTCTTCATCAGCAGGCTCCGCTTCGGTCGCCATTTCCGCGCGCATCCGCTCGGCTTCTTCTGCATCAATCCGCGCCTGTCCGGATTCCTCGGTGCGACGCTCCACGCGGGCAGGGCGTACCGGGAAACTTGTAACCACATCATTCTCGGCAGAGCCATCTTCCATCGGCGTGACAAGTTTCAGCGGTGCATCGCCAGAGGTTTTCTCGGGCCGCGATGGCTGAACTTTGGGTGCGTCTGACAGGGATTTGTCAATTTGATAGCGCGACAGCATATCCGCACGGCTGTCCATGATCTGCTCAGTGATCTCAAGGAAACTGTCGACCATCTTGCCGCCGCCGCTGCGTGACCACAACTCGGCGTCGCCGGTTTTGTCACGGGCCATGATGGCATCACGGGCCGAGAACAGGATCGTGCGATTGAACAAATGACCCGCTTCCCGATTTACACGGCGTAAGACCTTTTGACGGTCTTTCTGATTCAAGGCATCTGCGCGCGTTACCAATAGCAGCGACTTGTGCTGCAGACGTTCTGGCAGCGAAACCCAAGTGGCACGTTCAGTCTCCCGCCAAGCTTGGGTCGAGTGCGTGCACCACAACACACCATTGGCCTGGCCAACTGCGCGTTGCCAGACATCCGTCGAAATCTTCGGGTCCGAAATGCCGGGTGTGTCGATCAGGTCGACCGCCTCAAGAATGTCGGCTTCAAGGAAGATGCGAATGAACTGGGCGTCGTTGACACCAACCTGTTCAAGCTGATCCAATTCGATATTCTGCGTACTACCATCATGGCGTTTGATATAGGCGGGTCGATTGCCCCAGCTGAACCAGATCGGCGGCAGTTGCGTCGCTGTGACCTGCGTCGGCAGTGCCTGTTTGCGCAGCAGGAAATTCATCAACGTCGATTTGCCTGCACTGAATTCCCCCATGAGCGCAAACACAGGTTTGCGGCGGGACCACTGCTCGATGCGGTTCCAAGCCTTGGGAGAGACGAAGCGGGTTTGTGATTCTTTTACCATAACTCTTCTTATGCTGCTTCGTTACTAAGGTCTTTCAGGATATCGCCCAGAATATCGTCACGTGATTTCTGCGGCTTCTGCTCGGCCATCTGGGCCGCAGCCCTTTCAGGCGATTGCGAGATGCTGAGCAGCGTGTCCTTCTGTTCGGCAATAAAGTCGGTCAACGTGGCCCGCACGTTCTCTAGGACTGCGGCGATCTGGTTTTCCTCGATGTCTTTGGTGATCGAGTTCGCCTCGGACGCGATCAGTCGCGTATAATCTGCGGCATAGGCTTCGAACCCTTTGCGGCGTTGCCACCAACGTCGCCACCATGTGCTCTGCAGGTCCAGTGCGATTGTGCGGCCAATCCCTAATGGCGGGGGTACACGCGGCACGATCGGAGCTTCAATGTTGAATTCACCCAAGTGGTTGCCCAGCAGCTTCTGATACAGTGCCTCCACGTCCGCTGCAGCAGCCGAATACAGAGCACCGGCATCCTTACGCATGGATCGGGCAAAGCTGAAATATGCCGCCTTCTGCAAGGTGCGCAGACCTGCTGGATCATATTGCCATGTACCCTGCTCACCATTCTGTTCCAGATGTGAGATCAGAGAATCCGTCGCACGTTTGACAAAATTTGCTTCTGCGGACGCAAGTCGCTCTAATACCTTGTCGCGCAGCTTGGTTGTCAGTTCCGAGGCTTTCTTTTCGTACTCAGCCGAAACCTTTGCGATCGCTTCTTCGGGCGACGCACCGTCCAGATCCCGAACGATACCGTCGGAGTTTGACAGCGTCTTGGCCACTGCAGTAGCCCGGATCTGGCTGGCGATGTTGCGCGCCCGATGGCGAACGCGATCCAAAAGACGCGTTCCTGCACCCTCAGCGATACGCTCATTCATGGCGAGCAGCAGATCAGGCAATCCTGATAGCGCCCAGATCTTATCCAGCGATGCAGCCTGATCGCCAAATCCAGCCGCCAGATAGAAGGTGTTCAACGCCTCGCGCGATTCCTCAGTTAGAATGTCCGGGTTTCCGGTCAGCGCAGCCTCGGCCCACAGAGCGCTGCCAAAAACAACGCTGGTGTTGGCGTCTATGTTGTTCTGTTTCAGTGTGTCTTGAATACGATCACGTATCTCAGGCACTTGATTGACCGGGTCCGACAATTCATCGATGCGGTTCACGAACAGGATGATCTGGCGGTTCTCGAACTGCGCGATGATCCGCATTAGCGCCATGTCCATCGTGGTCAGCGCCTGGCTGGCAGCCAAAACAACAACACACACCTCTGATCCACGCAGGCTGCGTAGGGTGATTTGTTCGCGCACCATAAAGGTATCATTCACACCTGGGGTATCGCAGAGCTTGAGCGAGATCGGATATTGCGGGATATCCATGAACAGCTCGGCCGATTTGGTCACATCGGCGAAACGACCCGTCTTGGGGTCGATATCCGGGTCATCCTCATCCCCGAGGCACACATACCGCTGTATCAGTTCATCATCGAAGTAATCATACTGGTGGCTCTGACCAAGAATCAGGTCAAAGTGCTTCCCAAGCCGCTCTTCTGATTTGGCCTTCATCTCGCCGATTTGACGGCGAATATCGTCCATCTCATCATCGGCACCGGCTCGATTGGCCAACTCGCCCAGACGACCGCCGCCAACCATCAGATTATCCCATTCTTCCTGCTCGAAGAATGTGAATTTGGAACGGGTGTCGCCTTCTGTGCGGGTGTTGATGTTCAGCGTTGTAACCACCGAGGTCCACGGGTTCACATCCGAAGGCAAAAGATTTGGCCGCCCGGCCAATATGTTCACGATTGAGGATTTGCCGGCCTTCACCTGCCCCACCATCGTGACGCTGGCGGTAAAATTCTCCATTTTGGTCTTGAGCGCAGCCAGCCGTGCGGAAGACCGCGCATCCGCCACCTCTGTCAATTGGTCGATCTGTGTCGTCAACGAAGTCATTGCCTCTGTCATCTCAGACAGGGACTCGTTTCCGACAGACAGAAGGTGGTCGTTACGCGCCATGGTCAGCCTCCGGTACCAGTTGCAGCGATGTGGTTCCCTGCCCCGTCAGGCAGGCTTGCAAGCGTGTCGATTCGTGCGATCAGGTCCAGCGCGTTGCCGAGGATTGCGGCCTCGGTTCGCGGTGAAATCGATTCATATGCGAAAGAATCAGCCAGAACTTCGATTGAACTGAAGCCTTCACCATTTTCCAAACAAGCCACACGGCGTCCGGTCGGAAAATCATCTGTTTTGTTGGCAGGCAGCGGCATGCGGGCATTAGCCAGCAAGTAGCGATTGCCCGAATGCGTACGGAGAGCGACGCCGAATCCTGTGCCAGGGTGCTGACGGTTCAGGGTTTTCAGTTCGCCAATAAAGCTTTCACGCGCAAGGCTGACAGCGTCTTGCTCGGAAGCAACGGATTTGATCTGGTTGGTCACGACAGAGACCCTTGTTCTGGAGTTGAGCAGAAACTCGCACGGTGCCAGAAGGCAAAAAGACTCATTAACTCCTGCGCCCAATCAATTACGATTACCGCGGTGTTATTTTGACGCGAATAGGATATTTTGGCGTTTGAAATGTGGCACAATTATGATGGCGTCTCATAGAAAAACCTCAACCTATGAGAGTGTAAGCCACGACGTTGACGAGTTGTCCAAGTTTTTATGGCTTTGATTGCTTGTTAAAAAGTCCGAGGTTCCGTGGCGTCAAGGATTTACATGCTGCTTCTTACTTTTTTGAAATATATAGAATTAATTTCTATTTCTGTGATCGAAGGAACCTCTGATTGAAATTCGATACGAAACCACTCACCTCAAGTTACACTTTTTTGAAATGTGCCCCACACAAAGCAATCTCTGAGCGACTCAACGTATGCGAGTTTAAGATAAAGAGAAAAATTGCGATAAATGTTCGCTAAATGGAAACAAAAAGAAGGACCAGAAAACGGGCCTTCACACAGGTGAAATTACGACCAAAACCAGCACCTGAGCACTGTTCGTGCTGAAAAGACTGGCCAAACCGCATTCTCACTGTCCAAGGCACGTTCTTTAACATTTGGCACATGCGAGTTCTGGTTAAACTTACTTGGGCAAAAGATTGTTTCCAGCGAGACGATAATAAACTGCCCTCTCGCTTGATTTTACCTCTCGCACTCATTCAAAAGCTTTGCTATTCAGCGCGTCGTCGCGGTGCTTCGGCATCGGGTTGCGGGTGTGGCGAAATTGGTAGACGCACCAGATTTAGGTTCTGGCGCCGCAAGGCGTGGGGGTTCAAGTCCCTCCACCCGCACCAACACGACTTCTTACCATCAATGTGACTTATCGCTGGCGAACTTACGCAGTTCAAACGCCGTAGCGGGCCATAAACATGTCGACGGCCTGCAATGCGACCTCGTCGATTTCGTTCTGGTCAAATCGATTTTGGATACCGAACGCCGCGCGGCCCCATAGTCGGACTTTGCACAGTTCAGAAAACTGCTCGGCCGCGATGTTGACGTCTTCAACCGCCAACTCACCTTTGCTAACCGCCTTGGTCAAATATTCGGCCATCTGGCGTTGGCCGTTCCTCGGTCCTGCTTCATAAAACGCTTTACCAAGCTCGGGGAATCGGTCGCGCTCGGCCACACATATGCGAAAGACCTGTTGCGCGAAGTCCGAGACGAGAAAAGCCGTAAGCTGAGTGGCTGCTATCGTCAGCACCTCGCGGGCTGGCTTGGTCTCATCGATCATCGACAGGATGCGCTCGGACATCAGGCGACATTCGGTCTGGGCAACCTCGGTGAACAACAGTCGCTTGTCGGGGAAATAGCTGTATAGCGTTGCCTTCGAAACACCCGCCGCACGCGCGATGTCATCGACGCTTGCACCTTCAAACCCATCCGCCATGAAAACCTCTCGGGCCCCACGTAACACCTGGTCGAATTTACGGCCTGTACGCAGGATGGTGGCGGCTTGGGTCATGGTGTCTCCGGATTGCGATATCCTGCAACACTATAAACCGTTCGGTTCAGTTTCAACGCTTTTCACTCCGATAGCGGTTTTGGCACAACGTTACGGCTTCAATCGTACCGCCGACCGTGCGTCAACCTTGCGAGCCAGACCAGCCATGTTAACACGTTGCCATGGTCGAGATATTTCTGCGCACTCTCCCCTTTTTCGCAATCATCGGCCTGGGGTTCTGGGCCGGACGCAGCCGGTTTTTCCCTCCCGAGGCGACAGCATATCTAACCAAGTTCGTGTTTTTCTTTGCTTTGTCGGCTATGCTATTTCGGTTTGCCGCCACCCTGCCCTTTGCCGAAATTTTCAACGGTCGGCTGGTGATCGGGTATCTGATCGGCACTGCTGGCGTCTATGCGCTGGCGACGGCTATCGCTTATCTCCGAGGGCTGGACATCCCCACCGCCGCGGTCGAGGCGCAATGTGCTGCTATTGGCAATGTTGGGTTTCTGGGCCTGCCCATGCTTGCGCTGTTATTCTCCGAAGCCGCCATTGGTCCCGTGATGTTGGTGCTGACAGTTGATCTGGTTGTGTTTTCCTCATTGATCGTGATTCTGATCAACGGTGGCCGCGATGGTCGGCTCAGCCTGGGGACGATGCGCCTGATCGGGATTGGCCTGCTGAGAAACCCCATGATCTTGTCAATCTCCGCCGGATTGATCTGGTCTGCGTTAGAGGTGCCTGTACCAGCCCCGCTTAATGATTTTCTGACAATTCTGGGCGGTGCGGCTACGCCGGGGGCGCTGTTTGCCATCGGGGCGTCACTGGCAGACAAATCGGCCGAGCGCATCCAGATCGCGGGCTGGTTGAGTTTTTGCAAACTGGTGCTGCATCCGTTTTTCGTGGCACTTATGGTGATTTGGCTGATCCCGGTTGCCTCATTCCCTGCGATGGTCGCAATCGCGGCGGCGTCTTTACCAGTTGCAGGCAATGTTTACATGCTGGCCGCGCACTACGGTGTGGCCCCGCAACGGGCATCTGCTGCCATCCTGTTATCTACCATCGCCAGCATTCTGACCGTCCCGCTGGCGATAGGATGGGTCAGCGGATTCTGATCTTCACCTTTTCGAAAAATGAGCTTTCCAGAGGTGGCTGCACTTTACGCCGACGCTGCAGACCGGTAGCCATGGCCCGGAAACAACGTAAGGATCAGCTTGATGGAAACCCTTTCGGAAAATGCCTGTTTTGGTGGTGTGCAGGGCGTTTATCGCCATGCTTCCTCGGCCTGCAAATGTGATATGACATTTGGCCTGTTTCTTCCAGCCGAAGCCAAGGACGGCCCCGTTCCTGTTCTGTGGTACCTGTCGGGCCTGACCTGCACCCATGAAAATGCCATGACGAAGGCGGGTGCCCAGGGCTGGGCGGCCGAACAAGGCATTGCTCTGGTATTCCCCGATACCTCGCCACGCGGCGAAGGTGTGGCGGATCACGAGGACTATGACCTTGGCCAAGGTGCAGGGTTCTATGTCAATGCCACGCAAGGCCCTTGGACGCCTCACTTCAACATGTGGGATTATGTTGCCGAAGAGTTGCCGGCCCTTCTGGCCAAGAACTTTGCGATTGATCCTGATCGTCAGGCCATCACAGGACATTCGATGGGTGGGCATGGCGCATTGACGCTGGCGATGAACCTGCCCGGGCGTTACCGCTCTGTTTCGGCCTTCTCGCCGATCTCGAACCCCATGGGGGCGGATTGGGGCCGCAAGCAACTCAGCGCGTATCTGGGCGATGATGAGACCGCATGGGCCAAGCATGACGCGTCGGCGATGATGAAAAGCACAGGCTTTGACGGACCGATCCTGATCGACACCGGTGCAAACGATCAGTTTATGGATCTGTTGCGCCCGGAGGCACTGGCGCAGGCAATTGCCGAGCGTCGCCAGCAGGCCACTTACCGACTGCAGCCCGGCTATGACCATTCCTACTATTTCGTGTCCACCTTTATGGAGGATCACATCACCTTCCACGCCGAAGCGCTGTATGGGGACTGAGGCATGAGCAAATATGACTATGACCTGATCATCATCGGCTCGGGCCCTTCAGGCCGGGCAGCGGCGATTCAGGCAGGCAAATTGCAACGCCGGGTGCTGGTGATTGACCGCAAAGACCGTTTTGGTGGCGTTTCGGTACATACCGGCACGATCCCATCGAAAACCTTGCGAGAGACGGTGCTGAACCTGTCAGGCTGGCGCGAGCGCAGTTTTTACGGGCGTTCTTACCGGGTCAAGGATCAGATCAGCGCAGAGGATCTGAAAGCACGGCTGCACATGACACTCGATCACGAGGTCGATGTGCTGGAGCATCAGTTCAACCGCAACCATGTTGAAACGCTGAACGGGTTGGCGACGTTCACGGGGCCACACGAGATCGAGGTGGCTACGGATGCAGGCGAATCCACGCGTCTGACAGCAGCCAAATTCCTGATCGCCACCGGCACCAAGACCTACCGGCCAGATTACGTGCCTTTCAATGGCAAAACTGTCGTCGATGGGGATGATTTCCTTGAGATGGAGGAAATCCCGCGTTCGCTCTGCGTGATCGGTGCGGGCGTGATCGGCGTTGAATATGCAACCATGTTCTCGGCGCTTGATGTCCGGGTGACGTTGATCGAACCGCGCGAGACGTTTCTGGATTTCATCGACAAGACACTGATCCACGATTTCACACATCAGATCCGTGAAAATGGCGTCGATCTGCGGTTGGGTGCAGCCGTCGAGAAAATAGAAGACGCCAGTAGCCATGTTGAGATCACGCTGGACAATGGGCGGCACGTCCGGGCCGAGATGCTGCTGTTTGCAGCCGGGCGGATGGGGGCAACCTCGGCGCTGAACCTGGATACGGTTGGCATTGAAACGGATCATCGCGATCGTATCAGTGTGGACCGCAAGACCTATCAGACCTCGGCGCCGCATATCTATGCCACCGGAGACGTCATCGGGCATCCGTCGTTGGCCTCAACTTCGTTGCAACAAGGGCGGGTCGCGGCCTGTCATGCGCTGGAGACTCCAACCCTGCCGGAAAGCCCCTGGTATCCGTATGGGATCTACTCGGTCCCCGAAATCTCAACCTGCGGGATGTCCGAGGAAGAACTGCAGGAGCGTGGTATTCCCTACGAAGTGGGCG
This sequence comes from Ruegeria sp. HKCCD3925, assembly GCF_057221175.1. NCBI lineage: Bacteria > Pseudomonadati > Pseudomonadota > Alphaproteobacteria > Rhodobacterales > Roseobacteraceae > Ruegeria > Ruegeria sp. HKCCD3925. The sequence goes on along the minus strand of NZ_JBWVBI010000002.1, from coordinate 194,487 downwards.
TGGCCCGTTTCCGCGAAACCTCACGCGGGCACATCATGGGGTTGGAGCATGGCATGCTGAAAATGCTATTTTCGCTCAAGACCCGGCGGGTTCTAGGTGTGCAAATCGTTGGCGAAGGGGCAACCGAGCTGATCCATATTGCGCAGGCGGTGCTGAACCTGAAAGGCACGGTGGACTACTTCGTGCAGAACACGTTCAACTATCCGACCCTTGCCGAAGCTTACAAAATCGCGGGGCTGGATGCCTTTAACCGGATGCCAATTCCGGACGAATTCAAGGTGCGCAAATCGACCCCAAAGGCAAAGTCAGCGCCAAAGGTCAAAGAGGCGTGACGACGCTATACATCGACGGTGATGCCTGCCCGGTCAAGGCCGAGGCTGAACGGGTGGCAACCCGGCACAAGGTGCCGATGGTTCTGGTCTCAAACGGAGGGCTACGCCCTTCTGCCAACCCGTTGGTGCAGGTAGTGATCGTCGCCTCGGGAGCAGATGAGGCGGATAAGTGGATTGCCGAACGCTGCGGCACCGGCGATATTGTCGTTACCTCTGATATACCGCTGGCCGCCAAGTGTATTGAAGCCGAAGCACGCGTGCTTCGGCCCAGTGGTGAGGCTTTCACTGCGGCCAATATCGGTCAGCAATTGGCAATGCGCGATCTGATGGCGGACCTTCGCGCGGCAAACCCGCTGGGGACAGGTGGCGGAGGAAAACCATTTGGCAAAGCCGACCGGTCGCGTTTTCTAGATGCGCTTGAGCGCGAGATACGCGCTGCCCTTCGCAGGTAGTGCTCCTGCCGGTCAGAGACGCATCAAAGATGCATATCCTTCCGATGGGCTGGGCAGCGCGTGCCGCGCTGCGGTTGGCGCTTGCATCTCTGACCTGCGATTGGTTCAGTCGTTGTGATTGAACTGGTATGGGATTAAGTCATGGCCGTTGAAGCCGTCATCTTTGACATCGGAAATGTGCTAATCGAGTGGCAGCCCGAGCGCTATTATGATCGGGTAATCGGCGAGGATCGTCGTCGCGCCATGTTTGACGAGGTCGATCTGCATGGGATGAATGATCTGGTAGATCAGGGCCATCATTTCACGGATACGATTTACAATTGGGCGGACAAGTACCCGGAATGGCGCGATGAAATCCGAATGTGGCATGACAACTGGATCGAACTGGCCGCGCCCGAGATCCCACATTCAGCGCGACTGCTGCGCGCGTTGCGGACCAAGAAGATCCCGGTCTTTGCCCTGACGAATTTTGGGGTTCAGAATTTTGACTATGCCACTACTGTTTATCCGTTTCTGAATGAGTTTGATCGTCAATACGTCTCGGGTCGGATGAAGACGGTCAAACCTCATATGCCAATTTACGAAATGGTTGAGGCCGATTGCGGCATCCCTCCCTCGGCGCTTTTGTTTGCAGATGACAGGATCGAGAATATCGAAACAGCAAGGGCGCGCGGATGGCAAACGCATCACTTCATCGATCCGCAGGGTTGGGCGGATCGATTGGTTTCTGAGGGGCTGCTGACCGCTGAAGAGGCCGCATAGCTCAGGCTGTCACGCCGGTTGGTGAGCGATTTTCGCGGATGGGCAGGTGAATGATGGCGCTGAACGCTCCGATAGCGACGCCGATCCACCAAACCATGGTGTAATCACCGAATTGGTCGTACATGCGCCCGCCTAACCAGATGCCCAGAAAACTGCCGATCTGATGGCTCAGGAATACGATCCCGTAGAGCGTGCCCATGTACCGCAGGCCATAGAGATGTGCGACAAGGCCAGATGTTAGCGGTACGGTCGCCAACCAGAGCGACCCCATCACAAGCGAGAATGCGATCACGGACAAGGGCGTGATTGGGAACACGATGAAGGCACCTGCGGCAAGCGTTCGGCCGGTGTAAACCGCCGCGAGCAGGTACTTCTTCGGAAAGTGATTTCCAGCCCATCCGGCCAAAAGGGTTCCGCCGATATTGGCCAACCCAATCAACGAAATCGCAATCGCCCCCAAGGCTGAAGTTGTGGTGATCCCCATCGAATGTAAGACGCCTCCGGGTTGGATCGGGCCGCACATCTCGGTGACGAAGGCGGGGAAATGGGCTGTGACAAAGCCCAGTTGATAGCCACAACTGAAAAAGCCGATCGCAATCAGCGAATAAGACGGGTCGCGGAATGCCTTGGACAGGATCTGCCCCATACTCTCCTCTAGCTCCGTCCTGCTGATGGGCTGAGGCGCGCGCATGAATGGCAATGTCAGGATCAATGCAAGGATAGCCACTGCAAAGATCAGGAACACTTGTTGCCAGGGTAAGAAGGTCAGAAACCACTCTGCTGTGGGTGCGCCAATGACTTGCCCGAAACTGCCCGCTGCGGTGACAATCGCCAATGACATCGAGCGGTTCGCATCCGACGAGGCACGACCTACGACCGCAAGGACCACGCCAAACCCCGTCCCAGCGATCCCGAAACCCACGAGCCAGGCATACATCTGATGTTCAAACGGGGTAACGGACCATGCCGTCAGGACCATTCCCGCCATATAGGTCAGAGCGCCCAGAACGATGGCGCGCCGATCACCTATCTTTTCCGCTATGGCACCAAAGATCGGCTGGCCGATCCCCCAAGCCAGGTTTTGTATGGCGATCGCCATCGAAAAATCGCTGCGTAGCCAGCCGAACTCATCCGCAATCGGTATCTGGAACACACCAAAAGAGGCGCGTACAGCAAAACTGACTGTAATTACGATGCAGCCGACGATCAGGATCGGGTTCAGCAAACGGGTGGATTGCGACATTAAGGCTCCGAAGATTGGTTCCAGCAGACGTTAGCGGTACAACTCGGCGCGTCAATTCAGGAGTTTTGTGACGCCAGTTCAGCAAAATTGATGTGTCTGGAAAAAAGGTTTCTTTTCAACCCACGAAGCGATCGGTATGGCTCAACTCATGACGGTTCTAATTTCGCACTATGAAGATCTTATTGCTGATGGGACACTGACCCGGGACGACGCGCAAGAGGCTGTGCTGCCCCGGTTTGAGCGCATTCGGGCAGCCTTGGCCGAACCGGTTAAGCGTGGATTTTTCCGCAAAGCGCCGCCGCCACCCAAGGGTTTGTATCTTTGGGGAGGTGTTGGGCGCGGCAAGTCGATGTTGATGGACATGTTTGTCGAGACATTAGGTGAAATCCCAGTTCGACGGGTGCATTTTCATGCGTTCATGCAGGAAATCCATTCCGGTCTGCACAAGGCGCGTGAAGACGGCGTTGAGGACGCGCTGGTCCCTGTAGCCGATGCAGTCATCAAATCGGCGCGGGTGCTGGCCTTTGATGAGATGCAGATCATCGATATCACCGACGCGATGATCGTGGGGCGGTTGTTCGATCTGCTCCACAAGGGTGGTGTCGTTATCGTTACGACTTCGAACAGGCATCCGGATGATCTATATAAGGATGGGTTGAACCGGCAGCTTTTTCTGCCTTTCATACAGCACATCAAAGAGCAACTGGAAGTGTGGGAGTTGGTTTCACCCACGGATTACCGGCAGAACCGACTTGAAGGCTCGCCGGTTTACTTCACCCCCATTGGGCCCGAAGCGCGGGAGAAGATTCGTGGGGTTTGGAATGATCTGTCGGGTGGACCGGCAGAAGAGCTGGCCCTTCAGGTGAAGGGTCGCGAAGTTGTCCTGCCCGCCTTTCGCAACGGCGTTGCACGGGCCTCGTTTTATGACCTCTGCGGACGAATGTTGGGTCCGGGAGACTACCTGGCCATCGCAGAAGCACTGAAGGTATTGGTTCTTGAAGACATCCCGCGTTTGTCACGCAATAATTTCAATGAGGCCAAGCGCTTCGTCACCCTGATCGATGCGCTTTATGAGGCGAAAGTTCGGCTGATTTGTTCCGCCGCCGCAGAGCCTGAGATGCTCTATGTCGAAGGGGAAGGAACTTTTGAGTTTGAGCGTACGGCCTCGCGCCTGCGGGAGATGCAAGACAAGGATTGGGGCAGATAGGGGCTGCTGCCCTGGCGCAGAATCTTTTTCATCAGGCGGAGGATCAGGCGTTTTCTCTAAGGATGTTTCCCGCAAGATAAAGCGACCCGCAGATCAGAATGCGTGCATCAGGGGTTTGAGCGGTGATTGCGGCGAGCGCGTCTGTGACGCTGTCTGCTGTTGTGGCGGCCAGATTCACCTTAGCAGCAGCGGCGGCGGTTTCGTCCGCGCTCAGCGTATTCTGCTCACCCGGGATCGATACGGCCGTCAGGCTGTCTGCCCTTTGGGCCAATGGCGCGAGATAACCGGTGACATCTTTGGTATTCAGCATACCACAAATCAAATGCGTGGGACGTTCTGGTAGTGACACTAAAACCTCGGCCAAAGCAGTGCCTGCAGCCGCGTTGTGACCGCCATCCAACCACAACTCAGCTTGAGGGGCCTGCTCAACCAGAGGACCGATTTTTAGCCGCTGCATGCGCGCGGGCCATTCGGCCTTGGCCACAGCGGCCTCGTAGGCATCATCGCCCATTTGCAGGTGGCGCAACGCAGCCAGAGCCGCGCCTGCATTTTCGATCTGATGAGCACCCAGTAGGTTTGGCATAGGCAGATCGCGCAAACCGGTTTCGTCCTGATAAATAAGGCGACCGTTCTCAGTATGAACATGCCAGTGCTGCCCGTGGACCAATAGCGGAGCGCCCAGACGGGCTGCGGTATATTCGATGACTTCCAGCGCCTCATCCTGCTGCGGGCCGACGATGCAGGGAACGCCCGGCTTGATGATTCCGGCTTTTTCAGCGGCGATCTTGCCCAAAGTGTCGCCCAGGAACTGCTCATGGTCGATCGAGACGGGGGTGATGACCGTCAACTCGGGCCGTTCGATCACGTTGGTGGCGTCCAGCCGCCCGCCCAGCCCGACTTCGAGCAGCGTATAGTCAGCTTTGGTGCGGGAAAATGCCAGCAGCGCGGCGCAGGTGGTGATTTCAAAATAGGTGATGTTCTCACCGCCATTTACGGCGTAACACTCATCCAACACGGCGGTAAGTTCGGGTTCGGAAATCAGCTCACCTGCCAGTCGGATTCGCTCGTGAAACCGGGCCAGATGAGGTGAGGTATAAGCATGGACCGCATGCCCTGCCCCTTCAAGCCCCGCCCGGATCATGGCCTGGGTCGAGCCCTTGCCATTGGTTCCAGCGATATGAATGACTGGAGGCAGCTTAACCTGAGGATTGTCCAGTGCCGCCAGCAAACGCCATACCCTGTCCAAGGTCAGGTCGATGATCTTGGGGTGCAGCGCCATCATCCGGTCTAGGATGGCATCCGAAGATGGGGAGGTCATTTTTCGACCGCGTCCTCGGTGGGTGCCTCGGTTGGGGCTTCTTCCAGCTCGGGCGCAGGAAGGTCGCCTTTGACCGCAGGGGGCTGCTTCATCAGCATTCGGGTGATGGTGATCAGCTCATCCCGCATCTCGGTGCGTTTGGTCACTCGGTCGAGCATCCCGTGATCCAGCAGATATTCAGCGCGCTGGAATCCTTCGGGCAGTTTCTCACGAATGGTCTGTTCGATCACACGGGGTCCGGCGAAACAGATTAGGGCATTGGGTTCCGAAATATGAACGTCACCCAGCATCGCGTACGAGGCTGTAACGCCGCCTGTAGTCGGGTGGGTCAGGACAACAATATAGGGCAGGTTTGCTTCTTTAAGCATCTCCACTGCGACCGTCGTACGCGGCATTTGCATCAGGCTCAGAATGCCTTCCTGCATCCGCGCGCCGCCGGCTGCCGAAAACAGGATCAGGGGCCGCTGTAGCCTAACAGCCTCCTGTGCTGCAGCAATGATGGCATTGCCTACATACATGCCCATCGATCCGCCCATGAACGAAAAATCCTGCGCGGCTGCCACGATCGGGGTACGGCCGATTTCGCCAACGGCGACCAGCATCGCTTCTTTCTCGCCGGTCTTTTTCTGGGCCGCCTTCATACGGTCAGGGTATTTTTTCTGATCCCGAAACTGCAGGGGATCGTCTTTCGGTGCCGGGACATCAACCTCGGAAAAAATACCGCCATCAAACAGATGTTGGAACCGATCGCGCGGCGTGATTGCCATGTGATGGTCGCACTGGGTGCAGACATTCTGGTTTTCCGCCAATTCGCGGTGGAACAGCATGGTTCCACACTCATCACACTTGTGCCAAAGGTTTTCGGGCACTTCGCGGCGCGAGAAGATCGAATTGATCCGGGGGCGGACGTAGTTTGTGATCCAGTTCATGTCGGAACCTTGATAATGCGGCGTTGACGTCAAATAAGACGCAATGCCGGGAAATGCAATCAGCGCCTGAGGACCAATCTTGCGGTGAGCCACCCCACGATCATCAGCGCAAAGTCGACTAGCAACCAAGGTCGCAACGCTTCGGCGTCCGATGCCTCATAAGGAAGATGGAACAAGGCCAGGCCACCAAGGTTGTCGGGAAGCGAAATGACAAGCAGAGCCGCGATGTTATTGAAAAAATGCAGCGCAATGGCGGGGCCCAGCGTACCCGCTCGCGCGGTCAGATCGGCGGTCAAAAGCCCAAATGTCAGCGCCCAGATGGCAATCAAGACCGCATTGTCTCCGACCGTCGCGGGGCTGTAGTGGCCAGCTGCGAACAAGATTGATGGCAGACCCATCCAGATCAGCGGAGACCGAAACCGCGCGGCGAGGCCCTGTTGCATATAGCCTCGGAACAGGATTTCCTCGGCGCTGGTCTGAATCAGCACCGCAACAGCGGATAAGGGAAGCAGCAAAAGCCATTTGTTTAACGCGAGATTCGCCACCAATGGTGCACCAAGGTCATAGGGGGGGAGTATGAATATGACTGCACCCAGCAGAAGCAATGCGCGAACAACGCGCCAAAACTGCCAGATTGCGATGGATTGTTCGCCCAGGACCGAGGCAAGTGACCGGTGCTGAAATAGTCGTGCCCCCAACGCCACGCCAATAGTGACAAAAATAAAGCTGGAGAGCACAATAAGGAGCGCTGTTGGCGACGATCCATTCAAGAATGTGACCGCCGATCCTGATGAGCCAAGACTGGCAACGATTGCGAACAAGATTGCATTGAGCGTGACCACAACCACTGAGACCAGCGCAAGACCAGCCAACAAGCGCCATATCTCGGGATATCTGCGGGCGGCACCTAGCAATTGCTGATGACTTGAATAGGCACCCCGCCTTTCATTAGTGCTCATGGGATTGCTCAGCACTTACCGAAGGCAGGTCATCCCCAATTGGGGTGTTGGGGTCACGCAACCGCTCGGACACCGTGGACAGGTATCCGGCCACGGTTTCAAGCAGCCTCATCGCAACGCCCGCGTCACTTTCAATCACAGCACGCAATTCCTCCGCGCCGATCCGCAGGAACGAGCAATCCGTGAGGGCCACCAAATCCAATTGTCGCGGCTCATTGGTGATAATCGCAAGATCGCCGATAAGGCGCCCGGGTTCTACTATCGAGAGCGAACGCATTTCACCGTGTTCATTCAGCCAATTCAGGCTCGCCGAACCTGAAATACACAAATACGCCGCATCGGGAGCCTGGCCACGTGCGAAAATGGTTTGACCTGCCGCGACCTCGTACCATTGGGCCGAAAACGCCAGAAGACGCTGGTTGCGCCCATCGACTCGTGAAAACAACTCGGTCGAAGAAATGATCTTGAGTTTCCGGCTCAGGTCGTCCGTCCCGGTGTCTTCGGCATCGGTGGACACGCGTGAGACACCATCGATGCGACCGTCCTTTATTTCAACAAATAAATCATAGGCTTCCGGATGGGCAAAATGATCCTCCATAAAGATCATAATCGAGTCGGGTAATAACTCGCGCAGCTTCAGACGGGTTCGCAGGCGGCTTTCAGAGTCGTGGCTGGCCAGTGCCTTGTCGAGTATCAGGATATCGGGGCGTTTGATCCCGGCACGAGAAAAGGCAGCACGCTCCTGAAACACTGTCGGAAGGTTGTTCCCACCTAACCCGGACGGCAGGTCGTAGATGATCGCGGCGGCCCTTCGGCGCAGCCCGGCTTCGTTCAGAACCTCCGCGACCAGATCTTCGATCTCTTCTGCTTGAGCACCAGCCATGATGGATACCCGACCATACAGAGCGTTTTCCATTGCTGTCAGGCGCGGAACGTAGACGTCCGGTGCCACCGGCACGAACATCGCACCCATAGCGCCCCGCAGCCGTTCGGCCTGACTGTGACGAATGGAGAGGATTTTGTCCTTGTACTCCTCAGGGAAACTTGGGCCGATTTGTTCAGCGGTCAGCATGAATGGGACGGTCAACAGCAGCGCACGTTCCTGATCGCCGATGGCTTCTTCGCCCTTGGTTTTGCGGCGCTCTTCTATATCGAGCAGACGGTGGTACATGTCTTTTGACATGCCAAGCCGCAAGAACAACGGGTGATCGGCCCCATCTCGCCCGAAAGTCTGGTTTAGGGTTTCCAGAACGGCCTGAGCGATGCTGAGCGCGTCATCATCCAGGCCATTGCCCGTAAGCAACGACAGAAACCGGTGGTCCCCCGCCAGAATGTCCGGTGCGATATCATGCGTCGGTGAAGCGAACAGCAGGTTCCCGCCCAAGGGCACGGCGGGATTGAACTGGTCAGGATCGAACCGATAGACATACTTGTCCAACCCGCGCTCTTGCAGGCGTGTGGCAACGGTATCTCGCAGATCGACTATTTCTTTCGCCAGCACCGGGTGTACTTCCGGGTCGAACTGAGAGCGCAAAGTGCGCCGGAACATAAATTCATCAATGCCCATCGCTTCGACAAGCTGGAACCACCAATCGCGAATATCCTCGATGTCATCAAGACCCGCGAGGCTTGGATCGATCCATTCATCGGACAGTGAATCGGGTGGGTTCCCGGCGCGCACGGCTTCGATCTGGCGGCGTGAGGGGGCCTGCAATGCACCACTTTCGTGTTGAGGATGCGTGCGCAGCGGCATTAGCAGGTTATCACCCAATGTTCCGTCGAACAGGTAAGGGCGTGAATAGGCATAGCCGATCCGCGCCGCAATCACCGCCTGATGCAGGCTGTTGAGGTTGTGGCCAGCCATCAGAACCTCGCCTTGAACCGGCAGCACTTCGCGCGTCAGCAACTGCGCAAGCGCACTGCGTTCCGAAGCTTGTTTCGACTGAATCGCAACCCGAGCGCCTTGGGGAATGGTAAGATCAATATCCTCAAGGATGGTCTTGCCGTCATCATCACGAACGGTCACGTTGCGCAGTTCGATATCGCCGGTTAGGTGCGGGATTGCCTCGGGGACGCCCTCAAACAACTGTTCGGGTATCATATTCGATGGGGCAAATCGTTCGGTTACAATTTCCCAGCGCAGTGACATGTCCTGTACCTGGTTGTAGTAGGTCAGAAGATCCTTCCAAGGGCCGCTGAGGTCTTTATATGCACCCAACGCGGCGACCAATGCGCCCACCGTCACCTCGCCCGTGATCGCCAGATAGCCGCCCACTGAATAGAACAGGAAGGGTGTCATCTGAGTAATCAGATTGTTGAGGAATTTCATGAAGAACTTCTTGTTGTAGATCTTGAAGCGGATCTCGAACAAGGTTCCTAGCCGATGGCTGAATTGCGCCAGACGATAGCGCCAGCCGCCATTGGTGCGCAGATCGCTGATACCAGCAGCACTTTCACCAATCTCAGAGCTCAGCCGCCGGACCTCCTGAATGCGATCCTTGTTCAGAAGGTTGATCTGACGCTGCAATTTGGGAATCAGCCAAGCCTGCAAAGGGATCAATGCAATACTGGCCAGACCAAACCACACGCTTTGCATGAAAAGAAACGTGACGATCGTCATCATCTGGCCGAACTGAAAAACGGGCTGCGCGATGGCATCTCCCATCAACCCGCCCATGGGTTCGGCCTCGGACGTGATCATCGATACCAGTTCACCTTGGCTGGTGGTGGCGAAATAGGATTTGGGAAAGCGCATCGAGCGGCTGATCAAGGTAAAGCGAAGGCGACGCAACATCCGTTCAGCGAGAATGCCTTTCATGGTATTGATGCGCATTTTCATCACGCCACTGGCGATGACAGTTGCCAAAAAGGCAAAGCACAGAATCAGCAGGTACTGCACCTGGGTCACGGTGATACCGAGTACCGTTACTGTGTCTGCGGGCGCACCAATCGCGTCATTGATGATCTGCTTAGGAAGCTCCAACGAAGCGTAAAGGAACGGAAATGACAAAACGGTCAGCAATAGCAGGACCAATTGCTGTTTTTTCGAATGCTTCCATATGAATGAAAATAGGGTGGGTTCCATTCCCCTGCCTCATGATGAGCCTGTATGATCCGGGACAAATGCCGATTGCCCGAGCGACGACGGTAAGCCTCGGCCCGAGCTATTGCAAGAATGGCGGCTCTTTGCGACGCAGAAACCAGCTGGATAGGAGATCACATTTAGGATTCGGGAAGATTTATCCGCTAATCAAGTAAGACTGGTTTGTCCCCTGCCCCGACTTTGACTAAAGAGGGGCTGTCTTGAAAGATGGGGCGATGGGCAGATTACTGGATCGATATATTCAACTAAAGGCTCTGGGGCGCTGGCAGCGTGCCGCGCAGCAGTCTGACCACCTCGCACTGCCTGAGCTTCGCCGCCAACGTGATGACGCCCGGCGGTTGCGCGGCAAACTTGAACAAGCAATTCAAAAAGCTGATGCTCGACTGATCCAACCCTTGATTGGGGCGACGCAGTTTCCAAAACCCCTGGGAACGGATTGGTCGTGGCGACCGGACCTGTGGCGGACGCCACTGATCCGCAAAGGTATAGCCTCGGCCCCGCGCAAGGCGCGGATGGATGGGCAGATCATCCTGTTTCACGATTGCAGCCAGGTCGAGATCGGGCTGCAGCAAATCCGAAATCGGCGAGACAAGGATTTGGCGCCTTTCAGTCTGGCCGTTGAGGTATTTGATTTTCAGGGATCTTTCCTGTCGCTCTCCGTTGATCTGCCCACTGATGCCGCCATAAATCTGTCCCGCCAGCATCTGATGCGGGTCGACACTCTGGTTGAGTGCGAGCGTTCTACCGTTGTCTTCGCCCGCCTGAACATTCAGCATGGCCCTAATACCGAGCAGGTTCTGCGCGAACTTGATCTTTCAACACCTGCGGCGACTGTAGATTTTGATCTGGCCCATCTGAACGTGAATGAGCGTCGAATTGAAAAACTCTGGCTGGATCTGATCATTGATCAACCCGCGATGAACCGTGTGGTGTTTCGTGACCTGACATTCTGCCGTTACCACCGGGCCGATCTGTAAAAGGGTACTCAATGTCTCATACCACCCTGACACCAATCCGCTTCGAAAACGGCCTGTGGGAAGGCCATTTGACCAGCGAAAGCCCCCCTCAGATCGAGGTGCTGTTTCTTGGTGAGCCCGTGAATGATGTTGAGTTGGAACCAGCAACGGATGGCTGGGCCTTGCGCATCCCAGTGCCGCCCGCCGCCCTGTCGGAAGGTGTCCATACTGTCGTGATTCACGATGGAACAACAGGCCATAAGCTGGGGGATTTCACCATCATCGCCGGCTCACCCGCCGCAGATGATCTGAGGGCCGAAGTCGCTTTGTTGCGCGCCGAGTTGGACATGTTAAAGCGTGCGTTCCGCCGCTCTCAGGCATCTCAAAGCGAAACCTGACCACAGTACTGATAGGATTGTCCCTATCTTTTCAGGTCCATACGTGCATCATTGGATTGGCCTATGGATCGCAACAGCATCATAAAGGTCATCGCGCTGATGGTGACGGGTTTCGGGATCGGGATCGATTTTACCGGTGCCCTCATGCTGGTCCCGGCAATCGAAAACAGCTTTGACGCCGACATCACCAGCACCCAGTGGGTTCTGAATATTTACGCTCTGTTCTTTGCCATGACGATGGTGGCCGGAGGTCGCCTGGGTGACATGTATGGTCATCGCAAGATGATGATCATCGGTCTTTCGATCTTTCTGTTTGCGTCGGTTTTATGCTTTGTCTCACCCGGTTTGGACTACCTGATCGGCGCACGCGCCTTGCAGGGGATCGGGGCGGGATGCGTGTGGCCCTGCACGCTTGCATTTGGAGCCACCAAAGTGTCGAAAGAAGAACACCGCGCATTGGTGATGGGGCTGATACTGGCGGGTGTCACCACGGGTAATGTCTTTGGACCGATGATTAGCGGCGCGGTGGTCAATCTGGGTGATTGGCGGTTGTTTTTCCTCGCCAATGTGGTGTTCTCCAGCATTTCGATGACGACTGCGATCCTGCTGATGGAGCGTGAGACCGAGCATAAGAAAGGTGAACACATCGACTTTGCCGGGATGGGCATCCTGTCTTTTGCAGTTTTGCTCTTGCTTTACGGTTTGGATGTTGGTGCTGATTGGGGCTGGACTTCGCTGCCGCTTTTGCTGCTGTTTTTTGTCAGCGCCGTTTTGTTCTTCCTGTTTCCGAAAGTCGAAAAGAGGGTCAAGGAACCCTTGCTAATGCCTCAGTTGATGCAGAACCGAGAGTTTCTGATTACCTTAGGTCTGAATATGTTCAACGTCTCGGCAGCTTTTGTCGGGCTGCTTTATTTTCCGCAGTATATGCAAAAAGTCTTGGGATGGTCTGTGTTCCAATCGGCGCTGGGTTTGGCACCGCTGACGGTGTTGCTAGCGGTCGGATCAATCGTCTCGGGTACGCTGTATAACGATTTTGGGCCCAAGCGACTGCTGTTTTGGGGATATATTTGCGCCACAGTCGGGGCGGCAAGCGTTGTCATCATGCCTTCCGGGACCGGATATTTTCAGATTCTGCCCGGGATGGCGCTGATTGGTTTGGGCGCAACGCTGACGGTCGGGCCTTCGGGAACAGCCGCTGTATGCGCGGTCAAGCCGGAACGCGCCGGACTGGTTGGCGGTCTGAGTTTCATGACCCATCTGGTCTATGGGGCAATCGCGGTCGCCTGTGCGACGGCGGTCATGTATGTGACAAGCCTGTCCAGCCTGAAAACCCGATTGACTGCGTCAGGCATCAACATGTCCGAGGCTGATCAGAAAGCGATCAATGGTGGAACGCTGAACACAGACTCGGCAAAAGCAGTGCTTGAAAAGTTGAATTCAGGTGAAACTGAAAAGGTTCAGGCCGCCATTGCGGCGGCCTTTGATACCGGAATGAATATGGCTTTTGTATTCGCCACGATCTCAGTCGCTGCTGGAATCGTCCTAGCGCTGATGCTGGATGAGAAAAAGCTGCACAAGGTCGAAGGGTAACACTTCAGGGTGCGAGAATAGGGCCGCTGATGGCGGCCCCCCTCCCCTTTATTGTGAAGGCCCGGTCGGATTGAACGCGGACAGGCCTTTGAGGATATCGATGGCATATGCCAGTTGATAATCCTCTTCGCGCAGCTCTGCGGTGGCTTCGGCCTTGGCGCGATCTTCTTCGATCTGGCGAATCTCGTCCTCGCTGAGGCTGTCATTGTTCAGGCTGCCACGCAGATCGGCCTCGGACCGGGTGCGGGTGTTTGTATCTTCCTCTTCCTCGTCAACCGGGTTGTTGCGTGGTTGTTCAACGATGATGTCAGGGCTGACACCAAGCGCCTGAATCGAACGACCCGAAGGTGTGTAATAGCGAGAGGTTGTCAGGCGCATCGCCCCGTCACCCCGCAGCGGCATGACCGTCTGAACCGATCCCTTCCCAAAGCTCTTGGTGCCGACCACGATGGCGCGATGGTGATCTTGCAAGGCGCCCGCGACAATTTCCGACGCCGAGGCCGAACCACCATTGATCAGCACAACGATGGGCTTGCCACCGGTCAGATCGCCAGGTGTTGCGTTGAACCGCTCACCATCTTCCAGATTGCGACCCCGGGTCGAGACGATTTCGCCCTCATCCAGGAACGCGTCCGAGACCTTGATGGCCTGAGTCAACAACCCGCCCGGATTGTTACGCAGGTCCAGAACGATGCCATTGACATTTTCAATACCTCCGGCCTCTTCGATCTGCTCTTCCAACCCTTCTTTGAGGTTGGGATAGGTCTGATCGTTGAAGGTCGTGACACGCAGCACGACGCTTGTACCTTCGGTACGTGCACGAACTGCGGTCAGCTTGATCGTGTCACGAACGATCGTTACGTCGAACGGCTCTTGCTCACCTTCGCGGACGACGGTGATCACGATTTCCGATCCCACCGGGCCGCGCATCAGGTCCACGGCTTTATCCAGCGTCAGCCCCAGAATGCTTTCGCCATCCACATGGGTGATAAAGTCGCCCGCTTCGATTCCGGCCGCATCCGCTGGGGTGTCATCGATGGGCGAGACAACTTTGACAAAGCCCTCTTCCTGCGTGACTTCGATTCCAAGGCCGCCGAACTCGCCCCGCGTCTGCACGCGCATCTGTTCGGCATCATCGGGCGAGAGGTAGCTGGAATGCGGATCGAGCGAGGTCAGCATGCCGTCGATCGCAGCCTCGATCAGCTCATCTGTTTCAACCTCTTCGACATACTGGGCGCGAATACGTTCGAAAATGTCACCGAACAGATCAAGTTGTTCGTAAACGCTTGCCTTGTTTTCGGCCTCTTGCGCAAGCAAAGGACCCGCCACTTGTGTGGTTGCGATTATCCCTGCCACGGTGCCGGCCAGTCCGGCCATCACAAATTTCTTCATACTCGTTTATCCATCCTTGTCCGTCCGGAACCATGATTCCGGGTCCACTGGGCTGTTATCCTGTCTTACTTCTATATAGAGCGTTTCTGACCAGTCAGTTCCAGTGCCATCACCGCTTGTTGACATAATAGCGCCGATTTCGGGGGTTTCACCCGGCATCAAACCTACCGGAGTACCCTCGGGGATCACTTCTCCGGTCTGTCCATATACCTCCTGCAGGCCTGAGAACACGAACAGCAATCCGGGCTGGGGTTCGAGGATCACAAGATTCCCGAGATCCAGCAAGGGCCCGCGGTAGCGGATCGTGGCGGCGGTTGGTGCGGTGACCAACGCCCGGGGCCGTGTGCCCAGCACCAGCCCAGGCCGCGTAACCCCCGCTGCGTCCGTTTCACCCGCCCTGTGCAGCAGGACCCCTTGTGCAGGCAACGCGATCTGGCCCTTCCGGCCCGAGACATCCGCGTTTGTATCTTCAATCTCACCATCGGAGATTTCGGACAACCCACTGGCAAACCCATCCAGCGTTTCGGTCGAAGATATCAGGATCGCAGTACGCACAGGGTCTTCCACGAAACGGCGCGGCAGATCGGTCCGATCCGCAATTGCTTCGCTAAGCTGCGTGCGGGCATCCTGTACACCCTCCAACCCTTCGGTCAGCGTATTGGCGGCGCTTTGTTGCAGCTGTCGCAGCGTCTGAACCTCTTGCAAATCGTTTGCAAGCGCCTGAGCCTGCGCGTTCAACCCAGGCGTGACTTCGGACAACATCATACCAGTGCGCGCGGCCCCAAGTGGGCCGGACGGGTGCAGCATAAGTACTGGAGGCGCGGTGGTTTCGATCGTCTGCAGAACACCTAACAGCTGCGCCACCTCCTGCTCTTGTACCTGCAATTCTGCAGTCAATTGCGCCTCGCGCAAGGCCGCGCGGCGCAGGCCGTCGCGCATGGCGCTCAGACCAGCCTCGTAGGCTTTTATGGTTTCGGTCAGAGCTTTGACCCGGTCGCGGGCAGATTCGGCCTCAGTCAACGCGATCGAGGCTTGCTCCAGCATCTCGGCCGCTTCTAGTGCCGCCTTTGACGGGCTGGTTTGGGCGACGACAGGGGTGGCCCAAATCAGCGCTGCAGCAACGATCGGGCGCAATCTCATGTCAGCAAGCTTTCCCCTGTCATTTCAACGGGTTTCGGCAATTCCATAAGCTGCAACAAAGTTGGAGCAAGATCGGCCAAGCGCCCATCGCGCAGGCTTGAACCTTCGGGGCCGCCGACCAGAACGACAGGCACGGGGTTCAGCGTATGGGCCGTATGTGGACCGCCCGTTTCCGGATCGACCATCATTTCGCAGTTACCATGATCTGCGGTCACGATCATCGCACCCCCGACCTGCTTCAGTGCTGCAACCACCTGCCCCAGCCCTTGATCAACAGCTTCACAGGCTTCAATCGCAGCTTGCACATCACCGGTATGACCAACCATATCTGGATTGGCGTAGTTGGTGACGATCAGATCATATCCGCCGTGGATCGCCTCGACGAACTTTTCTGTCACTTCGGCCGAGGACATCTCGGGCTGCAAATCATATGTCGCCACTTTGGGCGATTTGGGCATGAAGCGATCCTCGCCACCCTCAGGCTGCTCTTTGCCACCGTTCAGGAAGAAAGTGACATGAGGGTACTTCTCGGTCTCGGCCAGCCGGAACTGGCGCAGGCCTTGCTTAGCAACCCATTCGCCCAGCGTGTTCACGATATCCCGCTTGGGAAATACGGTCGTCATATAATCGTTATGGCCATCGGAATACTCAACCATGCCCAGTAACGCCGACAACTGCGGGCGCGGACCGGAGTCGAACTCGGCAAAACCGGGCTCCCCAATTGCCCGTAGGATTTCTCGGGCACGGTCGGCGCGGAAGTTCAGGCAAAAGAACCCGTCACCGTCCTTAATACCGGAATAACCAGCAAGAACCGTGGGCGCGATAAACTCGTCGGTTTCGGATTGGGCGTAGGCATGGTCGACGGCCTCTTGGGCCGAGGCCACGGTGCGCCCCTGACCTTTGACTATTGCGTCATAGGCCTCGGAAACGCGTTCCCAGCGATTATCGCGGTCCATGGCAAAGTAGCGCCCACAGACGGTGACGACCTTTGCGCCATCGGGCAACCGGTCTTCGAGTTCGGCGATGTAGATAAAGGCCGATTTCGGGGCCACATCGCGCCCATCGGTGATCGCATGTAGCGCCACGGGCACGCCCGCATCGGTAACCGCTTTGGCGGCAGCCACGATATGATCCAGGTGCCCGTGCACGCCCCCATCCGATACCAGCCCCATCAGATGCGCTGTCCCGCCTGCAGCTTTCACCTTAGCGATGAAGCTCTGCAGCGCCTCATTGTGAAAGAAAGAACCGTCTTCTATGGCTAGGTCAATCTGCCCCAGATCCATCGCCACCACGCGCCCTGCCCCGATATTGGTGTGACCAACTTCGGAATTACCCATCTGACCACTAGGTAGACCCACATCCGGCCCGTGCGTTATCAGTTGCGCATCAGGGCCTTCAGCCATGAGAGCATCAAAGGTTGGCGTATTTGCCAGATAAGGCGCATTGGCCTTGGTATCGTCGGATAGGCCCCAACCATCAAGGATACAAAGGACAACGGGCTTTGGGGCGGTCATGAAAGCTCTCCGATTGAGGCGGCGTTGCTGTCTTCTACCCCCTGCCCGCTCAAGGTTGAACCGTCATTAGGGCCGCGAATGAAGAATTAATCTGTCTTGTAGTCCCCAAAGGGTCGCGCTTTGCGGTTGCGGTATTTAACGGTCAGCTCAAGCGGCATCTCGTTTTCGTCGTAAATACCGATCACCACGCCTGTTCCTCGGCTTGATCCACGCATGTTTAGCAGTTGTTCTTCCGACCGGGTCGTGCGCTGCGACTGGCGCCGCGTCCAGGTGAACAGGTGATCATACATCTCGGCGATGATGTCTGCATGTTCATCGCTTTCGCCCAGGTCCGTCAGCTCGCTCGGATCATTCTCTAGATCAAACAAAAGCGGGCAATAGCCCCCTTCACAATGGATCAGCTTCCATTTCTCGTTTGCGACCATGAACATGACCGCATCCCGAACCGAGGCGTTCAGTGTCTGCGCAATGGGGGATGCGGAGTAGTCGTACTCACAAATCACCACATCGCGCGGAGTGCTTTCGGCCTGACCGTGCAGGATGGGCAGCAACGAATGCCCCTCCAAAATGTGCCCTGCGGCTTCACCGCCTGCAACCTCCAGAAACGTGGGCGCTAGATCGATGGATTCGACCAATGCATCGCATGTGGCGCCGCGTGTGGCATCAGCCTCGGGCGATGGATCAAAGATGATCAGCGGCATTTTGGTCGAGGCGTCATGGAAGAAGGTCTTCTCTCCCATCCAGTGATCGCCCAGAAAATCCCCGTGATCCGAGGTCAGCACGATCATCGTGTCCTGCATTCGTCCGGTCTGATCCATCCAGTCAAACAGCCGCCCCATTTGGTCGTCAGCCTGCTTGATCAGGCCCATATAGGCTGGGATCACGGCCTCGCGTACATCCTGACGCGAGAAGGTCTGGCCGATTTTCGTATCCATGAACGCTTTCAGCACCGGATGAGCGTTCTGCCGTTCAGCTTCGGACCGAATGACAGGCAGAATATGTTCGGGACCATACATCGAGGCGTAGGGTTCCGGCACAATATAGGGCCAATGCGGTTTGATATAGCTAAGGTGGCAGCACCACGGCCCGTCATGGTTTTCCATGAACTCCATGGCGCGAGAGGTGAGATAAGGCGTTTCGCTGTCTTCCTCGGCGATATTCGCGGCCTCTGACGAATTCTTCAGGAACCAACCCGAAAGTACATTGCCCTCTTCATCCAGCCCCGAATTGGCGAAGTCGTGCCAGGGGTTGTCACTCTCATAGCCTTTGTCTTTCAGATACTCGTTGTACCTTTTGGCGCCATCCGGGTCATAAAACCCATCCGGCCCTTCGGGGCGCATCCCGTCATCGCGCTCAAAGACATCAAACCCGCATTCAGCGACGCGTGCCCCGATCAGGCTGTCGGGCTCAAGCCCCAAACGAGCCATGCCCTCGGCGTCTGCGCGCATATGAGTCTTGCCAACCAACCAGCAATCCATCCCTGCCTTGCGCAAGTGATCGCCCATGGTGACCTCACCAACTTTCAGCGGGATTCCGTTCCATGACGCGCCGTGCGAATGCACATAGCGGCCGGTATAGGTCGACATACGGGAACTGCCGCAGATCGGAGACTGGATGTAGGCCCGCGTGAACCGCACACCCATCGAGGCGAGACGGTCAATATTTGGCGTATGCAGATGTGGATGCCCGTAGCAGCTGAGATAGTCCCAGCGCAATTGGTCGAACATGATGAAGAGGACGTTCTTGGCTTTGTTCATGCCAAGAGGGTTATCCTAGCCTTCCATCTGTTGCAGCATCTTTTTCGCACGCTTGCACTGCAACTGGTCGCGCAGAGGGCTGTCGGGATCGATATCCTTTTGGCAGACCACACATTTATCGGCACCCGAGATCGCGTTCAGGCCACCGCAGCTGCCTTTGATGGTTTTGCCCATCAACATCACACCCAGCGCCATGCCAACCATGACGATCAGCAACAGGAAAAAGGCCAGAATAAAGGTGCTCATAGCGGTTCCTACCGGTCAGTTGGTCCCCAGCGCATCCTTGAAGGCGCTGCTTTGTACGGTGATATAGGCTTCTTCTCCGATTGTCACATCCCGCGAGATGAAGAACACGGCAAGTTTATGCTCTTCGGCCAGTTCCAGACCCTTTTCCAGACCCAATGCCAGCATCGCCGTTGCCCACGCATCCGCCATCATGGCGTTGTCTGCTATAACAGTAACCGAAGTGGTGCGATGAGTAATCGGGCGGCCCGTCGTCGGGTCAATGATATGCGAATAGCGCACCCCGTCCTGTTCGAAGAAGTTCTTGTAATCACCCGAGGTCGCCATTCCCAGATTGTCGAGCGGCACGATCAACTGGATTGATTGCGCGCCAGTCTCGGGTTTTTCGATCCCGATCCGCCAGCTTTCGCCTTTATCATTCTCGCCCATGGTCACCAGATCACCACCGATCTCGACCATATAGTTCTCGATCCCGGCCTCGCGCAGCTGTGCGGCAACCGCATCGATGCCATAGCCTTTGGCAATCGCAGACAGGTTGATTCCGACTCCGGCCTCTGACTTGGTCAAAGTGCCCGCTCCGCGATCCAATTCTAACAACCGCGCTTGTCCCACTTGCCCAAGCGCTGTCGCGATCTCGTCATCTGCCGGAATTGGGTCTTCAGGTTTTCGCGGTCCAAACCCCCACAATTCGATCAGCGGACCAAGGGTAACATCAAACGTACCACCGGATTTCTCGTGAACCTCATTTGCGGCCTCGATGACGAAGGCAAATTCGTCTGACACTTGCATGGGGTCCGTGCTGCCTGAGGCCGAGAAGGTCGAGACCTCGGATTTCGGGTCCCAGTTGGACATCTTGGCATTGACCTGCGCCAGGGTCTCCTGAACCGCTTGCCCCAGCGCTGCTTCGTCCAAATCATCGCCGATTGCGGTGATGTTGAACGTGGTGCCCATCGTCTCGCCGGACAGGCGTACCACGTCAGGCTCTTTGCCAAACAAGCAGGCCGAAACAGTCAAAAGTAAGGCCAGTGCGATCAGTGGGCGCATGGTGCAATCTCCCGGGAGTGTTCTTGCCCGGCATATGCCAGTGAGCCTGTTCAGAGTCAAACCGGCCTCAAATCTTGAGCGGCAAAAACGCCAATGTAAAAAGCCCGATTGCTGCCGGGACGCCAAACAGCCAAGCGCGCTTTTGCCAACCTTCCGGTTGCTGTTTCCAAGCCATGCGAAAATTATGGCCGCAGACCACCACGATAAAGAATATCAGCGCGGCAACTGGTGGCGTCAGATACAGGTTGCTCACAAGCAATTTCCTTTTGAAGTGGCCAAGTTACGCCGGTTTTCGAAATTGCACCCTATACAGGGCCGGTCCCTGCGGTAAGGTAGGTTGTAAGGACAATACCGGTGAAAGAGGAGACCGCCCATGGCCCCAAGCTCTTACCAGCCTCCGACACGCGGCGACAAGGCCGCGGCGACAACCCGCAGTCAATCAGTTGAGACCAATCTGTCGCATACCCAGACAACGGTTGCGAAACTGATGGAAGGCAAAGGGGATGCCGTTTTTTCGGTGCGGCCCAACGACACGATTCACTCGGTCGTGGATATCTTGCGCGAAAAACGCATCGGGGCCGTTGTTGTGACGGATCAGAATGGTGCCCTGCAGGGTATCCTTTCCGAACGTGATATCGTGCGCCGTATGGCGGAAACGCCCGGCCAGACCCTACCCCAATCCGTGGCTGATCTTATGACGACTGAGGTTAAAACCTGCAGCCCCGAAGATTATCTGAACGATGTGCTGAAAACCATGACCGAAGGCCGGTTCCGGCATATGCCCGTACTGAGTGATGGAAATCTGCGCGGGGTGATCACCATTGGCGATGTGGTTCATTTCCGCTTGAAAGAACTGGAATACGAAGCACTTAGAATGAAGCAAATGATCGTCGGCTAGCGACTTACGCTGATACGCGCGCGATTCCGGTGTGCGCGGTCGAGATAAATCGGACAGAACCAGGCGAGATTTCCGCAGCCGTCAACTGATCGGTGATGAACGCACCTGTATCAATCGAAATGACATCATGCTCGACCCGAGCTTCGTCGACGATGGTATGGCCATGCACCACCCATTGCTCGTCTTTCCGGCGTTTCTTGCGGAAATGAGGATGCCCCCAAAGGCAAGTTCTGTCCTGTTGCCGATCGACCGGCTGCGAAGGGTCAAGCGCGGCATGAACAACCGTTACATTCCCGCTCGTCCAGGTCAGCGGCCGATCTTGTAACCAGTCTAGAAGCGGTTGTCCCATCGCTTGCTGCAGTTGTTGGGCAACGGCTTGCGGGTTGGACTGGTCAATATCCGCAAGCCCAAACGAAGCCAAAGTCTGAGCACCGCCATTATACAGCCAGACACGCTCCATCCGGGTTGGATCAGACAAAAACCCAAGCAGCATATCTTCGTGATTGCCTTTCAGGCAGATCGCCCGCGTTTCGGGGTTCGTGTCGAGGTGATGTAGCTGACGCAACACCTGCGCGCTGTATCCGCCCCGGTCAACATAGTCGCCTACAAACACCACCGGACAGTCGTTATCCAGCGCAGGCAGGAGCCGTTGTAAAAGATCCAACCTCCCATGAATGTCTCCGATTGCGTAGAATTTTTCTGTAGGCGCCAATGAATGCAGATTCACCGTCTGATCAGGCGGTGTTTGAGATGCGATAAGCCTTTTGATCCATCCGGTTAACATAAGACCTGCTGCCCAATGCGGCAAAATATGAAGCGGAATTCGCCAAATGCAGACGTTGATATTGGCAGCCTTCCCAACATCAGACCCAAAATGAAAATGGTCGGTCCCAAGGGTTGGAACCGACCGATTCTGTTTATCCGCCGAAATCGTCGAGCATGATGTCTTCGCGGTCCACGCCCAGATCCAGCAGCATGTTGATGACCGACTGGTTCATGATTGGCGGACCACACATGTAGTATTCGCAATCCTCGGGTGCGGGGTGGTTCTTCAGATATTCCTCGAACAGAACGTTGTGAATAAAGCCAGTGTAGCCTTTCCAGTCATCCTCGGGCTGGGCGTCCGACAACGCAACGTGCCATTCGAAATTGTCGAATTCCTTGGCCAGCGTGTCGAAATCTTCGACAAAGAACATCTCTTTCTTCGACCGCGCTCCATACCAGAAGCTGATCTTGCGGTTGCGGTTTTCAAGGCGTTTGAGCTGGTCAAAGATATGGCTGCGCATTGGGGCCATACCAGCACCACCACCGATGAAGACCATCTCTTTTTCTGTCTCGCGAGCAAAGAACTCGCCAAAGGGACCTGAGATTGTGACCTTGTCGCCCGGTTTCAGGTTGAAAATATACGACGACATCTGACCCGGAGGGATACCTTCGGACCCAGGAGGGGGCGAAGCCACGCGGACGTTCAGCATGATCATGCCTTTTTCATCCGGATAGTTTGCCATGGAATAGGCGCGTTCGATCGGTTCGGCGACGACGGATTTGTACTGCCATAGATTGAAGCGATCCCAATCCTCGCGGTATTCTTCTTCTACGTCGAAATCCGTATAGGCGAGCTGGTGTGCAGGCGCTTCGATTTGGATGTAACCACCAGCGCGGAAGTTCACGTCCTCACCTTCCGGGAGGTCCAATGTCAGAGCCTTGATGAAGGTCGCTACGTTCTCGTTCGAACGCACCGTGCATTCCCATTTTTTGACGCCGAAGACCTCTTCGGGAACTTCGATGTCCATATCCTGCTTGACTGCAACCTGACAGGATAGCCGGTCACCACAAGACGCCTCGCGCTTGGTGATATGGCTTTCCTCGGTCGGCAGGATCGAGCCACCGCCGGAATGCACGCGCACGCGACATTGCGCGCAGGTGCCACCACCACCACAAGCGGAGGGCACGAATAGCTTCTCTGCCGCAAGCGTCTGCAGCAGTTTGCCACCCGCCGGGACCGAGATTGTTTTCTCACCATTGATGGTGATGTTCACGTTACCGGTTGAAACCAGCTTGGACCGCGCCGCCATGATGATGGCAACCAGACCAAGAACGATAACGGTGAAAAGGGCTACACCTAAGCCAAAGGTTTCCATTCCGCCCTCCTTACAGTTTCACGCCCGAGAAGGACATGAAGGCCATCGCCATCAGTCCAGCGGTGATGAAAGTGATACCCAGGCCTTGCAGACCATCGGGAATGTCCGAATACTTCAGCTTTTCCCGAACACCCGCCATCGCAGTAATCGCCAGAGCCCAGCCAAAGCCAGATGACAGACCGTAAGTCGCCGCTTCGGCAAAATTGTAGTCGCGTTCCACCATGAACAGTGAACCACCCAAAATGGCGCAGTTTACAGTGATCAGCGGCAGGAAGATCCCCAGCGCGTTGTAGAGTGGGGGGAAATACTTATCGAGCACCATCTCAAGGATCTGAACCATCGCTGCGATCACGCCAATATACGAGATCAGTCCAAGGAACGTCAGGTCCACATCCGGGAAACCTGCCCAAGCCAGCGCACCTGGTTTCAGCAGATAGTTCAGCAGCAGATTATTCGCCGGCACGGTGATGGCCTGCACCACCATGACCGAGATGCCCAGACCCAGCGCAGTTGAAATCTTCTTCGAAACAGCGATGAAGGTGCACATCCCCAGAAAGAAGCTGAGCGCAAGGTTTTCGACAAAGATGGCCTTTACGGCCAGTGAAATCAGACCTTCCATCAGTGGGCCTCTACCTGCTGTATTTTGTATTCACGCTCTTCCACCTGGTTCGGCTTCCATGTGCGGAAGGCCCAGATGATCAGACCGATGATGAAGAAAGCCGACGGCGGCAGCAGCAGCATGCCGTTGGGCACATACCAGCCGCCATTGTTGACGGTCTCCAGTATGGTGACACCGAACAGTGACCCGGCGCCAAACAGCTCACGAATGAAACCTACCAGCAGCAGGATCAGACCATAGCCCATGCCGTTGCCCATACCGTCGATAAAGGACGCGACCGGGGGGTTCTTCATGGCAAACGCTTCGGCCCGGCCCATCACGATACAGTTGGTGATGATCAAGCCGACAAAGACCGACAGTGTTTTTGAAATCTCAAACGCATAAGCCTTGAGGATCTGGTCCACCAGGATCACCAGTGAGGCAATGATAACCATCTGTACGATGATCCGGATCGAACCCGGGATTTGGTTTCGCAGGCACGAGATAAAGAAGGACGAGAACGAGGTCACGAAGATCACCGCCAGCGCCATCACCATCGACACCTGCAGTGACGAGGTCACCGCCAGCGCCGAACAGATGCCCAGCACCTGCAGCGTGATCGGGTTGTTGTCGACAAGCGGGTCGACCAGCATCTCTTTCTTGGTCTGAGACATCAGAGCTCTCCTGCTTGCAGTTTGGCCAGGAACGGGGCGTAGCCCGCGTCGCCCATCCAGAATTTCACCAGGTTATCGACACCAACCGACGTCAGCGTGGCACCAGCCAGCGCATCGACATAGAAATCGGGGCCTGCCGCAGGCTGCGACTTGGCAACGGTGATTTGCAGATCGCCTGCATCATCGCGCAGCTTTTTGCCATTCCACAGCGCCTTCCAGCGAGGATTGTCCACCTCGGCGCCAAGGCCCGGTGTCTCACCGTGCTGATAGAACTGCAGGCCGTAGATATCGTTGCCGTTGTTTTCCAGCGCGATGAAACCATAGAGCGTGGACCAGAGGCCATAGCCGTGAAGCGGCAGGATTACCTTGTCGAGCGCCCCGGCATCATCACGCAGCAGATAGATTACGCGGTACTTGGACTTGCGCCCGATCCCAGCCGGGTCATCGTCCAAAGCGACGCTCAGTTCTGGATCGCTGGCAGCAGCGATATCATCGAAGGTGGTCGCGTCGAACTGATCGTCAACGAATTCACCTGTAGACAATTCCAGTACATGCGGCTCAAAGGCAGCGAATGCCTCGGTCACATCAATGCCTGGTTCGTAGATGCCGGCAACTTGCAGAACGTTGACTTGCTTATCCTTCAAACGGTTGATTTCCTGCACCGGGCGCAGGCTGACCGCAGCAGCAGACACGACCATCGAGGCTACAAGGCAGACGGCAACGGCAACAAAGATAGTCTTGCCAACCGAATCTGGCGAAGCAGCCAGAAACTTGGCAATCGCTCCCTTGGGTTCATTGGATTGCGTATCAGACATGGCGACGCGCCCTCCGTTTGATGTTTGCCTGGACGACGAAATAGTCGATCAGCGGCGCAAAAACGTTTCCGAACAAGATTGCCAGCATCATACCTTCTGGGAAAGCTGGGTTAATGACGCGGATCATCACAACCATGATACCAATCAGCGCGCCATAGATGTAGCGGCCCATATTGGTGTGACTGGCCGAAACGGGCTCGGTTACCATGAACGCCAGACCAAAGGCGTAGCCCCCAAGAACGATATGCCAGTACCAAGGCATCGCGAACATCGGATTTGTGTCCGATCCGATAAGATTCAGCAGAAGCGTGAAGCCTATGGTGCCCGCAAGACAGCCCACTATCAGGCGATAATTGGCAATCTTGGTCATCAGCAGGAAGGCCAGGCCAATCATGCAAGCCAGCGTCGATGTTTCTCCAAAGCTACCCTGAATTTGCCCGAAGAAGGCATTGGCCCAGGTGATCCCGTCGGCCGCCAGTGCTTGAACGCCTTCAGCAGCGGAGACACCCAAAGCAGTCGCACCGGAAAATCCATCCACCGGGGTCCAGACTGAATCCCCCGACATTTGCGCGGGATAGGCGAAATATAGGAAAGCGCGTCCGACCAGCGCTGGGTTGAGGAAGTTCTTGCCCGTGCCGCCAAATACTTCCTTACCGATCACGACACCGAAAATGATGCCTAACGCGACCTGCCACAATGGCGCTGTCGCAGGCATAATCAGTGTGTAAAGCATCGAGGTTACTAGAAAACCCTCGTTGACCTCATGGCCGCGCACAGTGGCGAAGATGACCTCAAAAATACCGCCCGCAACCAGTGTGGTAATGTAGATCGGAAGGAAATACATCAATCCATGCATCACATTGGCGAAAATGCTGTCAGGGTTCAGCGAGATGCCGAACACCTGCAGGATCGCAATCCGCCAGCCTGTTGCCGAATCCGTTCCCAACGTAGCAATGGCCGAGTTTGCCTGATAGCCGGTGTTATACATCCCCCAGAGGATTGCGGGGATCGTAGCAATCACGACGTAGGTCATGATCCGCTTCATATCCACGTAAGAGCGCGCATGCGGCGCGACGGTTGTGACGGTTTTCGGAGTGTAGATAAAACTTTCCACCATCTCGTAGATGGGGAAATATTTTTCGTACTTGCCGCCCTTGGTAAAGTTCGGCTCGATCCGATCGAAGAAGCTGCGCAAACCCATGTGGATCAGCCCTCCTTTTCAATCTTGGTGAGGCAGTCGCGCAGCGCCAGCCCATATTCATATTTCGCAGGGCAGGCAAAGCCCACAAGGCCCAGATCTTCTTCGTCCAGTTCCAGTGCACCCAGCGCCTGCGCGGTGTCGGTGTCCATCACCAGTAGCGCCCGCAGCAATTGCGTCGGCAGATAATCCTGGGGCATAAGCTCTTCGAATACACCCGTCGGCACCATCGCGCGGCGACCACCGTTCAGGTTTGACGTGAATGAATAGAGCTTCTTGGCAAAAGCCGATCCCAAAACAGGCTGTACCGCATATTTCGAAGGCATAGGAAGAATCCAGCCCAGTGTGTGCTGATCATGATCTTCGCGAATAATGCTGATCTGGCGCGCAAAACGGCCCAGATAGGCGGTCGGACCATCGGCATGCTGCCCCGACAAGATCGACCCCGAGATGATCCGCGCGATCCCGTCGACGTTCACTTCATCCCGGGTCAGGTCATCCGTCGACGCGCCCATCACGGTGCGGATCAGGCGCGGCTGGCGCGCGCCCGGTCCAGACAAAGCAATCACGATGTTTGAATCCAGATGACCGGTCTGCATCAGACGACCGATCGCGATCACGTCCTGGTAGCCAATGGTCCAAACCTGCTTGTCCCCTCCCAGCGGCTCAAGGAAGTGAATATGAGTTCCAGCAAGGCCCGAGGGGTGTGGGCCGGAAAACGCAGCCGCTTCGATACCTGGCAGATCGGAACCGGGGATGGATGCCCCCTCTTGCTGGCACAGATAAGTCTTGCCGTTGGTCAGGTTTGAGACAGCTGCGAGACCAGCCGCAAATGCCTCGCCCGCATCCGCAATAACCAATGCCGCATCACCTGCCAGTGGATCGCTGTCCATGGCTGTCACGAAGATTGCTGTAGGCTTGGAGCCTGGTTCGGGCATCTTTGAATAAGGACGTGTCCGGAAAGAAGTCCACAGCCCGGCCGCGCAGAGCTTAGCCGTGACACCTTCGGCAGTCTCGGCATCGCCGGTGCCCGAGAAATCTATGCCGGCGTCATTGGCATCCGAAACCTCGATCACCACGCTCTGCAATACACGTCGCGCCCCGCGATTAATTGCCACGACTTTGCCAGTCAGCGGCGCGACCATCATCGCGTCGGGCGCATCCTTGTGGCAGAACAACGGCGTTCCTCGCTGGACCGCGTCGCCCTCTTGCACCAGCATCTTGGGCTTTAATCCGATATAATCACTGCCCAGAACGGCAACCGACGAGAATTCAGGCCCCGGCTGGATTTTCTGTTCGGGCGCGCCTTCAACCGGCAAATCCAACCCTTTTTTTAGTTTGAAAGTTTGCATGTTGCTACGTTCTTCCAAGCCTTTGTCCTGCGCCTGCTGCGCGCCATCTTACAATGATGCCAGGAAATAACACGAAATTTCCCGTCTGTCCGGTCGCGAAAGCGCCATTATCCGACCAGAATCCGCAGGCGTATTTCCGATCACGGCTCCTTTACGCGGGGATGAGTGCAAACGCAAACCTGTTACCGCCCAAAATCGAAAAGGAATGTCACATTCTTTTGAGCTTACGGTCGTTCAGAACAATTTGCCCATTTAATTTGCGTGTCGCACAGGCTGATCAACCGGTGTAAGCAACCACAATGGACAACAATGATAAATTCGAGATTTTTCTGATTGCCACTCCAGGGCTCGAAACGCCTTTGTGTGCCGAGGTCATCGAGCGCGGATTCTCAGGCGCCAGGATCGTTCCAGGTGGTGTTGTGTGCCGTGGCGATTGGCCGGAAGTCTGGCGCGCCAATCTGGAATTGCGCGGTGCCAACAAGGTTCTGGTGCGACTGGGCAGTTTCCCCGCCGTGCATTTGGCGCAATTGGACAAGCGCGCCCGAAAATTTCCGTGGGCGAGTTATCTCAGTCCAGACATTCCCGTGAAGGTCGAGGCAACCTGCCGCAAATCTCGTATCTATCATGCAGGAGCGGCGCGACAGCGCATCGAACAAGCCATATCCGAGGGGCTCGGCACCTCAGTCTCACCCGATGGCAAAGTCCGCGTGCTGCTAAGAATCGAAAAAGACATATGCACGATCTCCGTCGACACATCCGGCGAGCCCTTGCACAAGCGCGGTCATAAGCCTGCAGTCGCCAAGGCCCCGATGCGGGAAACAATGGCTTCGATGTTCCTGCGTGAGTGTGGGTTTGACGGGTCTGAACCGGTTCTGGACCCGATGTGTGGCTCTGGAACATTCGTTATCGAAGCGGCTGAAATTGCACTTGGTCTGCCCCCAGGCCGCTCACGTCAGTTCGCATTCGAAGATTTGGCAAGCTTCGATCCAGATGTCTGGCAAAAAATGCGCACTCGTACCGGTCGACCCGAAACAGAGCTGAGATTCTTTGGCTCAGATCGCAATACAGGCGCAGTCGAGGCTTCACGCTCTAACGCCCGACAGGCACAAGTGGATCATGCCACCCGATTTCAGCACTGTTCGGTCAGTGATATCAAGCCGCCAGAAGGCCCAGCTGGGCTGGTCATCGTCAATCCGCCCTACGGGGCACGCATCGGTGATGAAAAGCGCCTGCGGTCGCTCTATGGCAGTTTAGGCAAGGTATTATCCAGTCGTTTCCAGCGATGGCGTGTGGGCATCATCACCACCACACCCGGACTTGCCCGCGCAACGCGATTGCCAATGCTTCCCCCCGGCCCAATCGTTGATCACGGCGGAACAAAAATCCGACTGTATCGAACCGATCCGTTGCAGTGACTCAGCGAATTCGCAGATCAGGCGAAGGGTTAAAACCACCCCTCGAATCCAGCGACGACATATGTGTGTACGCCCAAAATCCCTCTTGCACATCGATATGACGAGGTATAGATCACGCGCCACGGTCGGAGTGTAGCTCAGCCTGGTAGAGCACTGTCTTCGGGAGGCAGGGGTCGGAGGTTCGAATCCTCTCACTCCGACCAAAAACAAAGTTCCTGAAGGGCCTCTTTGTTTTTCTGCGATATCCAGCTTAGCAAAAGTCGCTAGTCATCCCAGTTCAGTTCAAACTCTTCGCGAAAGGCAAACCGTTTCAGGTGATCGGAAATCACTGTCTTCCAACTGTCCAGGTCATCGCGTGGCTGCGCCGAGGCGCGAACTTCCAGTGCTACTGGCGTCGCCTTTAGTTCGACGGCATTGCCACTGTCAAAAAAAACGGTTCCAGTATTTGCATCGAACTCGACCTGTCCCTTATGTGACCAATGTTTGCACAATTGCTGTAAGTACTTGCTGGCATTTTCTGTTGTCGCCGATCCGATAGCGTTTTGTCGCGGCAAAAGCGCGAGGCCGTTTTGCGCTTTTGCGCGCATACTCTTTGCGAAAAGGGTGACGTCAATTTCAGTGGCCAGAAAGGTCACGCCGATCTCAAGACACCTACGCTGCATTGCAGGGTCCAGTGTTAGGATACCCGCGGCTTTACCTGCCGCGACGATGCGGGTCAGCGCGTCTTCAATGGCCTCCACAACATCTGGATGCTCGGCGTTGCCGATATGACCCATGTCGGCGGCCAGATCTGCAGGTCCGACAAAAACTCCGTCTACTCCATCAATCGTCAGAATGTCGTCCAGAGCGGCCATGCCCGCGTTGTTCTCAACCTGTAGCAGCAGACAAATCTGCTCATCCGCCGTATCGAGGTAGTCCGGGATCTCGGCAAATTGCGAAGCCCGCGCAAGGGATGATCCCACACCTCGCACGCCGTGTGGGGGGTATTGCACCGCGCGTACCAGTTCGCGCGCCTGATCAGCGCTTTCGACCATCGGCACCAGAATACTCTGAACACCCGCATCGAGATATTGCTTGATCATCCATGTCTCACCAATCGGTAGACGTGCAACTGGCGCGCTGCCCGAACTTTCGATCACTCGCACCTGTTCAAGGGTCGAGCGCAGGTCGTTTGGTGCGTGTTCGCCATCGACCAACAACCAATCGAACCCTGCGGTCGCGGAAATTTCTGCTGCATATGCGTCGGCCATTCCGATCCAGCACCCGACCTGAGGCTTTCCAGCCTTTAATGCGGCCTTAAAGGTGTTCTTTGGTGCGGGCATGTCGCTGCTCCTTTAGGCAAAATTGATGTCGACGGATCCGAACGATCCGAAATCGGCGTGGATTTCCGCACCCGATGGGCATTCGATCGGGCGAATGAAGCTGCCGGACAGGATCACGTGGCCGGGTTCAATGCTCTGGCCGTATTGCGCCATGCGACGGGCCAACCAGACCATACTTTCGACCGGATCATTCAATACGCCCGCACCCAGGCCGGTTTCCTCGATTTCACCGTTGCGGAAGGTTAGGGCCCCTACCCATCGCAGGTCAAACGCATCCGCTGGGTGGCGTTCCGCCCCTAGTACAATGCCGGCATTTGCGGCGTTGTCGCTGATCGTGTCGAATACTGTGCGTGACTTTCCAGTCTCAGGGTCTGCCCGCTTAATACGAGTGTCGAGGATTTCGATGGACGGAGTAACATAGTCGGTCGCCCGCAAAACCTGATCGCGGCTCACATCGGCGCCACCAATGGCCTCCTTCATGACAAAGGCGATCTCGGCTTCGATACGTGGTTGGATGAAACGACCTGCGGGAACGGTCCCGCCATTTTCAAAGGCCATGTTGTCAAACAGGATACCACTATCAGGAATGTCGATATTCAAAGCATATTGCATCGCTTTCGAGGTCAGCCCGATCTTCCAGCCGATGACCTTGCGCCCTTCCGCCAGCTTGGCCCGATAGATGGCATTCTGCACTTCATAAGCGTCATCCATCGCCATTTCGGGATACCGCAATGTCAGTAGACCGATCTGCTGTCGCGTCCTTTCCGCGTTCAGCAGATCGGCGGCAGCGCGCGCATGGTCTTCGGGGGTCATATCTGCTCATCCTCGATGGTGTTGCGCAGGGTGCCTATCCCATCGACGGATACCTCAACCACATCGCCGGGAGCCAAGTATTTTGGCGGATCAAATCGTGCACCTGCGCCGGTTGGGGTGCCGGTAACGATGATATCGCCCGGTTGAAGCGTCATAAAGGTTGATATGTATTCAATCTCGCGCCGGATCGGAAACATCATTCGGTTCAACGTATCGTCCTGACGCAACTCACCATTCACATGGGTCTGGATGCGGGCGCCATCCAGTTGCGCGGCATCAGTGAAAGGGACCAGCCAAGGGCCGATGGCACCCGATTTGTCCCAGTTCTTGCCTTGGGTGACGTTGAACTTGGCGTGCCGAACCCAATCGCGGATCGTACCTTCGTTGCACAAGGTCAGGGCTGCAATATGGCCATAAGCATCGTCCTGCGAAATCCGGCGGCCTGCTTTGCCGATCACGATGGCCACTTCACCCTCGTAGTCCAGAGTGTGATTTTCAGGCGGTCGGATCAGCGGGCGATTATGACCAGTAAATCCGCTGGAGAAGCGCGGAAATAGCGACATGTATTTCGGCTGGGCGCTTCCATCTTTGTATTCCGCGTTGCGATCGGGGAAGTTCACACCAACGCACAGAATGCGACGAACGTCCGGCATCACCATCTCAAAGGTGAAATCCGTATGGGTTACCGGCTTTCCTTCGGCAGCCTCGGCCAATTGGCCAAACGCCCCAGCGGCGACAACCTCGTAGAGGCTTTTGAACTCTGCAAATTCGCTGTTTAGTGCGACCGCGCCTTCATCAGTGATCGCACCAAAAAATGTTTCACCGTTGGCAGTGTAGGTTGCAATGCGCATCAGGCCTCCTCGGCGTTATGGAACCCGCCCATACTAAGATGTTTTAGATCAAGCATACTTTGCTTACGGTGCGATGATGGGAGACGCAGACAGGTCTGGCTCGTTTACATCCACACCGACAAAGGATGTGCCGTGTTCAAACCAACTGCGCGGCGCCGGAGCGCCCCAGAGCGTCTGACGCTGCGGGTCCTTCAGGTCCCATTTGATCGGCTCCAGATCGGGGTCAACGGTCTGATAATCCGAGCAATAAATCTCAATCCGGTGTCCGTCGGGATCGAGTATATACAGGAAGAAAGCATTCGAAATACCATGTCGCCCCGGGCCGCGTTCGATGTTGTCCACATAGCCGGTGGTGGCCATTAGATCGAGCAGATCGATGATGTTCAGCGGTGTTGGCACCCAGAAGGCCACGTGGTGCATCCTTGGGCCTTTGCCATTGGTGAAGGCCATATCATGCACCCCACCCTTGCGGTGCATCCACGCGGCCCACAGTTTCTTGCTGTCTTCGTCTTCCGTATACTCGGTCACGCGGAACCCGAAATCACTATAAAATGCGACACTGTCATCGACATTGGTCGAGAAGCAGTTGAAGTGATCGATCCGCAGCGGTTTCACACCACGATAGAGTGCGTATTTCTGATGGATCGGCTCCAGGCGATCCATCTTGTGATAGAACTCCAGCGGTATGCCCATATTGTCCGAGGTTAACAGAGTCCGGCCCTGATAGGGGCGATCAACCCATGAGGTCGGTCGGCCTTTGGATATAAAATACGCCTCGGCCCGATCCAAATCATCCTCGTCGAAGGTTTTGAAACCCATGACTTCAACGGTGCCCGGCTGATCGGATTTCTGCAGGATCACACAGTGATGTCCACGTTCCTCCATAGCGCGCAGGTAGACATGTGTGTCGCTTTCGTCCGAGACCTGCAAACCCAGAATCTCCGAGTAGAATTTGCGCGAAGCAACAAGATCGCTGACGTTCAGGCAAACATGGCTCAGCCGGATCGTGTTGAAGTCGGGGTACAGGTTGGGGGCTGGAACGGGCATTGAAACCTCCTGTTAAACGGGGAAGATGACGTTGGTCTGACCAGTGCCGGAGCTTGGGAAATACTCGGTCACAACCTCGCATTTTTTGTCATAGGCGTCCCAACCCAACGCTCCGTAGAGCATCGACGTGTCATGCATCGAGCCTTCGCCGCAGCAGAAATTGGCATAGTCGCCCAGCATTTTCAGGAACGTGGCGTGGTCGCCGTTCTTCCACATCTCAAGCACATGCAAGTCCATCTGACGGTTGAATTCCGAGCTGATGGTGAAAGTGCCGTTATTGGCGGCATAATCCTTGTTCGCCCAGATCTTGTGCGACAACGAGCCTGACGCGACCAACAGCACCTTTTCATTGCTGGCCTCAACCGCTTCACGGATGGCCTCACCAATGACCCGGCTTTCGTCATGGCTATGCACCGTGGCCCAGGCCGCGACTGAGACGACTTTCATATCATGCTCGCGGCTCATGAAGCGCATCGGGACCAGCGTACCGTATTCCAGTTCGAGACTGTCCAAGTGATGCGCTAAAGTGTAGACGCCTTTGTCCGACGCGATCTTTGCGATGGCATCACCCATTTCAGGATTGCCCTCATAGGAATAGGGCAGGTCCTGGATGAACTGCGGGAACTCGTTCGACGTGAACAGACCTTCGAATTTTTCATTGGCGTTGATGTGGAACCCGGCATTGATCACCCAATGCGTGTCGCAGATGATCACCGTGGTCGCCCCCAGCGCTTTTGCACGGCGCGCGATTTTGCGGTGACCATCAATGGCAGGCTGGCGTTTGCCCTTAACCGGGCCTTCCTGCTCAGACATGAGCAGAGTCGGCACATGGGTCATTTTGGCGGCAAGAACGATTTCTCCCATGGTCTCCTCCTAGAGTTAAGGTTTTTCGCGCGATTGTCGTCTGAGGGGCCGCTATAGCTTACCCAACTGCATGATCTTGTGCTGGCCTGTGGCAAAGCCGACATGCTTTTGTTCCATGTAGAACTCAAAGCTCCAGTCGCCGCCGTCGCGCCCGATGCCGGATGCCTTGACCCCGCCAAACGGTGTGGGCAGATGGCGTACGTTTTCCGAGTTCACCCAGATCATTCCGGCCTCAAGCTTGTCCGTGAAACGTAACGCGCGGGTCAGATCGTTGGTCCAGACATAGCCGGTCAGACCATATTGCGTGTCATTTGCGATCTGCAGCGCCTCCTCCTCAGTCGAGAACGGGATCACGGTCAGGACAGGGCCAAAGATTTCCTCGCGTGCGATGCGCATTTGATTGTTAGCGTTAGTAAACAGGGTGGGCCGTACGAAGTACCCCTCTTCGCCCACCTTGACGCCACCGGCCGCGACAGTCGCGCCGTCTTCCTTGGCGATGTCGAAGTATGAAGTGACCTTGTTGTAATGCTCTTCCGTTACAAGAGGGCCAATCTCGGTTGCAGGGTCCAACGGGTGGCCGACCTTGATATTGTTCACGCGCTCGATCAGCTTGGCTTCGAACTCTTCCTTGATCGTATCCTGTACCAGCAGCCGCGAAGAAGACGTGCAGCGTTCGCCGTTGATCGAATAGATCATGAAGATCACCGCATCCAGCGCGCGATCCAAGTCGGCGTCGTCAAAGACGATGACCGGATTCTTACCGCCCAACTCCAGATGCATCCGTTTAAGCGTATCTGCGCCTTGCTTGGTAATGATGCTGCCCGTACGGCTTTCACCGACAAAGGCAATGGCTTTGATCAATGGATGTTCGGTCAGCCGCTTACCTGCGTCTGGACCAAAACCGTTGACAGTGTTCAGCACACCCTTGGGCAGACCGGCTTCTTCCGCGATTTCGACCAATAGCCGCGCAGACAGCGGTGAATCTTCAGCTGGTTTGTGGACGACCGTACAGCCAGCGGCCAGTGCCGGAGCGATCTTCCATGTCGAAAGCATGAACGGGGTGTTCCACGGCGTGATGACACCAACGGGCCCGATTGGGACGCGGGTGGTTATGTTCATCAGTGTCGGTGATTTCAGGTGTTGACCATCCCGCGCCTGAACCACCTGATCGGCAAAATAGCGAAAATTCTCAGCCCCTCGCAGGGCGGCTTTGGACATAAAGCGCAGGGTCTGGCCGGTATCCCAGCATTCGCACAGCGCGATCTCTTCGGCTCTTGCCTCAATCGCATCTGCAACATTCAGCAATATCCGGCGGCGCTCCGGGGCGGGCATGTCGCGCCAATCTGCAAATGCCTCATGCGCGGCCTGTGCTGCTGTATCGACATCTTCCGTAGTGCCATGGGCGACGTCGCAGATCACCGATTTATCCACCGGAGAGATCGTCTGAAACACCCCTGCTGACCCATCTTGATCTTCTCCTGCGATCCGGTTCTTGATCCCGGTCTTCTTGAAACGGGCAAGGAAACCATCAAGCCGTTCAATATTCTTGTGCAGGTCACTCATGGTCAGGCCTCCAGATGGTCGCGGATCGTGCCGGTTTTGGGGGAGAGGTCGGGATCGATGTCGCGCATCTCAAGCGACAGCGCGATGGAATGCTGGCTCATGGCGGGCTCCAGATAGGTTCGGGCCGCCTCGAAGATGCGCTGCGTTGCGTCCTTCTTGTCGGCCTGCGAACGACCGGCCCGCAGCCGGATCGAAATATCGATGAACCCATGCTTTGGATTTCCGTCTGCGATGGCATAGTGATCAACACGGATCGCTCGGACGCGAATGCCTGCTAGCGGAAAGGTGTCAACCTCAGCGGCCGTTGCACGGATGCAATCGCACAGACCGCCCATGTCGATCCTGTCTTCCAGATTCCCGGAATATTCGACATGAAAATGCGGCATGATTCCTCCGTTATTAATTAACATGTTTACCATTATGAGCTTATGTCGTCAAGAAGTTGCGTTGTTAATCTTTGCATTTCCTGGGGCAGCACACTAGAAGGCGGCATGAACACTCAAAGCCATACCAAGAGCACCTCAAGGTCGCTTCCTATTGCATTATTGCGCGCCCGCGAAACGATCATGGCCCCCATCAGGGACATGCTGCAGGATATACAGATATCCGAGCAAAAATGGCGCGTCCTGCGCGTACTGGATGAGCTTGGCGAGGTCGAGCAAAGCGCTATCGCCAAAGAAGCTTGTCTGTTGCTGCCCAGCCTGACGCGAATATTGCGCAGCATGGAAGCCGATGGACAGGTCACGCGCCGTCAGGACAGCCAGGATAAAAGGCGGACGATGGTGATGATTACTGATGCGGGTCGGCAGATTTTGAAAGACAACCTGCAAGCGTCATTGGCCATTTCAAATAGTATTGAGGCGCAGATGGGGCGAGAGAAGCTTGATGAGCTACTGGACCTGCTTGAAGAGCTGCAAGCTGTTAAGGTTTGACCCCGCCAGTTGGCAAGCGGGGTCTGCGCGACGACTACAAACTCGACAATCCTGTATCCAGCGCTGACAGGATCTTCGCAACATCGTCGGATGTGACAATCAGAGGTGGCGAAATGATGATGTTGTTGCCAGATACGCGCACCATCACACCATCCTCATAAGCTGCCTTTTGCACCTGTATTGGCAGTTGTTTGGCAATCGGCGCCTTGCTTGCGCGGTCCGAGACCAGCTCCAGCGCGCACATAAGGCCCTCGCCCCCTCGTACGTCACCAATCACCTCGTGCTTTTCAGCCAGTTTCTTCAAGCCCTCGAACAGCTCATCCCCGCGTGCTGCAGCGTTTTCCCAAATCCGCAGACGATTGATTTCTGAAAGAGCCGCCAGTGCCGCCGCCGCGCCGACGGGGTGACCGGAATAGGTGTATCCCTGATCAACGGATGCCAACCCGGTTGTGTCATTTTCAAATACCTCGGCAACTGCCCCCGAGATCATCGCGGCGCCAAACGGGAAATAGCCATTGGTGATCGCCTTGGCCGTCGTCATGATGTCAGGCTGGACGCCCCAATGTCTCGCTCCGCTTTCACTACCGGTTCGACCAAACGCCGTGATGATTTCGTCTGAAATCAGCAGAATACCGTTCTTCGAACAAACCTCACGCACCATGGGCATAAAGCTTTTGTGCGGCGGAATTACACCGCCAGCGCCCAAAATCGGCTCCATGATGAAGGCGGCAACCGTGTTGGCCCCCTGGAACGCAATCTCGGCTTCAAGCGCTTTGACGCAAAGCTGAGCCAGGCGTTCAGGGTCGGTTTCGTCAAACGGGTTGCGATAGGTCCAAGGCGCAGGCACATGAAAGCAGCCGGGCATCATGGGTTCATACGCGGCACGGAATTTCTGGTTCCCGTTGACCGAGGCGGCTGCGAAATGAGTACCGTGGTATCCTTGCTTAAGGCTGATGAACTTGGTGCGACCAGGCTCGCCCCGGACTTTGTGGAACTGACGCGCAAGCTTTAATGCGATTTCCACCGAATCCGATCCGCCCGAGGTGAAAAAGGCGCGTGTCAGCCCATCAGGAGCAAAGAACTGCGCCAGTTCGTAAGACAGCTCGATCGCCTTGTCATTGCTCGTGCCCCGGAAGGTCGAATAATACGGCAGCGCATTCAGCTGATCAGTGATCGCCCGTTTCACCGGATCGCAGGAATAGCCCAGATTGACGTTCCAAAGGCCACCCACGGCGTCGATGGCCTTGTGCCCGTCCACATCGATGATGCTAACCCCTTCCCCGCCGGTCAGAATGGTCGGAGGGTTGTTCCGGCTGTCGGCCGGGTGCGCCATCGGATGCCAGAAATGGCGGGCGTTGTTCTCCTTAAGAAAGTTGGAGTCTTTCATGTTGCGGTTCTCCGGGGTTGTCCACTTTCGCTCATGGGTGGAACTCGGTTGGAAAGGCCTCGGGCATTTGGCCGCCGAAATTTGCGGTCAGATCGCGCGAGAGGGATTGAAGGGATTTCAGAATCAAGGGCAGGCGTTCACGGGTAGCTCTGATTTCTGGGACCGCGATCGAAATGGTCCCAAGGGCGACTTGGTCGATGCCAAAGATTGGGGTCGCAAATCCGAAAACGCCCTCTTCATAGCTACCATTGCTGTTGGCCCAGCCAGCCCGCTGGATCAGAGCAACTTTTTCCTTGATCAGATCCGGGTCTGTCAGGGTGGATTCGGTGAAACGTACCTGCGCTTCCTGATCCAGACGATCCAGCAGGAAAGGTGGGCCAAAGCTGAGCATACATAGACCCGCCGCAGTCGCGTTGACCGGGATGATCTCGCTTGGATCAAGGCTGACGCGAACGCTGTGCTTGGTTGTCTCAACCACGATGGCGGTTTGCAGGCTGCCCTGTTCCAGCAGCGTTAGGTGCAGGCTTTCGCCAACCTCCTGCATGGCCAAGTGCATTTTTTGGCGCGCGCCTTCAAGGCCGGGTTTGGCAATCTCGCGCAGTGCCGCAAGCCGCAGCGCAGCTGGTCCGATGGTATAGGTCTTTGACTGCGGGTTTTGTTCGATCAACCCGAATTCTTCAAGCGCTCGTAGGTGACGCAGGGCTGTCGCCTTATTCAACCCTGACAGGCGCGCGGCCTGACTCAGGCCGATTTCGGCCATCGTGTTTGAGAATAAGTCCAGCATTTTTAGCGCATTAAGTGCGGCACCCATGTGTTTTGCCTCCTTCCGCTGAGGTTATCCTTGACAGAATGAACTTAACAAAGCAAGATTATTATTGTTAACACGGTTCAAATAATGAACCATTCACTGGGAGGTGTAAATGAAAAAGTTTATTGCGGCAGCCGTGATGGTCGCCTCTGCAACGGCCGCTTTGGCAGAATACCCCGAAAAGCCGGTATCCTTTGTGGTTCCTTGGCCTCCGGGTGATCTTGAAGATGTCCTGACCAGAATGATCGCAGATGAATTTCAGGCGATGTACGGGGTACCGGCAGCTGTTGTGAACAAGCCCGGCGGCGGTGGTGGTCCTTTCCCCGGCGCAGTCGAAGTCGCCACAGCACCGGCGGATGGCTATACGATCGGGTCGTTTGTGATTGGTGTTCCAGTCATCGGGCCCGAGATTGGTATTCCTGAATTGAACCCGAACCCATTTGAACCGATCGGCATCTTCCTGACCTACCCGTTCGTAATCGCGTCGAGCAAAGACGCCCCGTTCCAAAGCTGGGATGAGTTGGTGGAACACGGCAAGTCAAACGACGTGGCACTCGGCCACTTTGGCTCGGTTCTGCCACCCACGCAGGTTACTTTTGCCGCCGCTGTCAGCAGCGGTTTCGACTTTGCCAGCGAAGCCGCGTTCGATGCGCTGGACTGCAACACCTTGGCGTCCGGTGACGTTGATGTCATCAACACCACGCTCCAGCTTATTCTGCCCTGTCTGGATGAAGTGAACGTGCTGGCCAGCATCGGCGGCGACCGGATCGCTCTGGTACCGGATACGCCGACAGTGGTTGAGCTTAACCCAGACCTGCCATTGGCGCTGTGGAACGGATTGTTTGTTCACAAAGACACGCCGCCCGAGGCTCGCGAAAAAATCACCGCCGCAGCCCAAAAAGCACTGCAATCGGACAAGGCTAAAAAGCTTGCCGAAGAAACCGGTGCGCTGATCTATTGGCAGGATCCCGATGCTTCGAATGCACAGATCGAGCAAGATAAAGCGTCATTCGCCAAAATAGAAGAAATTCTAGGCGAGTAACACCCCGGATCGAGGCGCGGGCAGTGATTTCCGCGCCTTCTTCATAGGGCTGGGAGGATGAAATGATCGCAAGAACGCTTCAGGACATGTTCAAACGGTATCGCCGTCCGGGTGATATTGTCTTTGCCGTATTGTTCCTGGCTTTCTCGGTGTTTCTACTGTCTCAGCTTGGGGAGCAGACGCAGGTCGTCAAACGGACCAAATGGTTTGCTCAACCCGGTCTGTGGCCCACCGTTGCCGTGTGGTGCATGGTCTTGTTCAGCTTTTTGCATTGGCTCAGCTCTGCCTTATCCGATCGGATAGATGGTCGTTGGGCCGAGGTCGGGTTTTGGGTCCGGTCTCTGGAATATGTGGCTTATTTCCTGATTTATGTCCTACTGGTGCCACAGCTTGGCTATCTGCCGTCCACCATGTTGTTCGCGGTGTTTCTGACGCTGCGCTCAGGGTTTCGAGGCTCGGGCGCGATCGGCATCGCAGCCCTGTTCGGCTTCGTCGTCACCATCGTGTTCCGAGCGTTTCTGCAAGTCAAAATCCCGGCAGGGGCTGTCTATGAATACCTTCCCGACTCGATCCGCGCCTTTGCGCTGACATATTTGTAGGGAGGCACGCATGGATACCCTTCTGTCCGGTGTTTCAATCCTGCTGCAATGGCAGGTCATCGTGGCCTTGTTCATCGGCTCGATCGGTGGTGTCATCATCGGCGCGCTGCCCGGTGTGGGCGCTGCCGTTGCCATCGCCATCCTGTTGCCCGCAACCTTTGCCTTTGAGCCCATCGTCGGTCTGACCTTGTTGTTGGGGATTTACGGATCATCCATGTATGGCGGCGCGATCCCGGCCATCCTGATCAACACGCCCGGCACGGCGGTCAATGCGCTGACGACCTATGATGGCTATCCAATGACCAAGCGCGGCCAAGGCCACAGGGCGTTATCGCTGGCTTATTCAGCTTCATTCTTCGGGGGGGTCTTTGCCATCATCTGCCTGATGGTCCTCTCGCCCGTGTTGGCCATGATCGCCCCGCATTTTGGCAGCCGCGAGATTTTTTTGGCCGCGTTGCTAGGTATTGTTCTGGTCGTTTTAGCCCATCGAGGACAGATCTTTGCAGCAGGTATGCTTGCTGCATTTGGCGTCTTTTTGAACACGGTCGGACTGGAACCCGTCAAATATACGCGCCGCTATACATTCGATCAAAGTTGGCTGGCGTCAGGCGTTGACCTGATCGTGGTTGTGCTGGGCCTGTTTGCGCTCAGCCAGGCTTTTCTTTTGCTGTTGGAAAAGAACCACGCTCCAGAGGACACCCATGTCAGCGGGAATATCTTTGCAGGTTTGAAGGAACTGTTGGGCCTGAAACGGATCGCTACCGTTTCTTCAAGCATCGGGGTATTCATGGGCATGGTGCCGGGAACGGGTGAGTTCACTTCGCAGTTTCTGTCCTACACCTATGCTCAGAAAAGCTCGAAAAATCCCGACAAATTCGGCGATGGCTCGCCCGAAGGGTTGGTGGCATCCGAAGCCGCGAACAACGCCGTGCCGGGGGCAGCGATGATCCCCCTACTCGCCCTCGGTATACCCGGCGAAGCGCTTACGGCGATGATGCTGTCGGTCTTCTATGTTCACAACGTGATCCCCGGCCCGCAACTGTTTGAGAACCAGATGGATTTCGTCATGGCCCTATATATGGCGCTGATCCTGCTGAATGTGATCGTTCTGGTCTTTCTGCTGTTTTCGACAAACCTGCTGTTAAAGATCATTCAAATCCCCACACGCTTCCTCGGCGTGATGATCCTGATCCTTGCTTTTGTCGGAGTATACAGCCTGCGCAATTCGATCACCGATTGCGCGATCGCTGCGGGGTTTGGCGTCTTTGGTCTGAT
Source organism: Ruegeria sp. HKCCD3925 (assembly GCF_057221175.1). Classification (NCBI taxonomy): domain Bacteria; kingdom Pseudomonadati; phylum Pseudomonadota; class Alphaproteobacteria; order Rhodobacterales; family Roseobacteraceae; genus Ruegeria; species Ruegeria sp. HKCCD3925. Next base: position 152,554 of record NZ_JBWVBI010000002.1, on the reverse strand, counting down.
CCTCAAACGGCTTGATCTGCCGATCGTCCCGATCATCCTGGGCATGGTATTGGGTGGAATCATGGAAACCAAGCTTCGCAGCGCAATGGCTCGGGTCAAGACGCCGCTGGACTTCATCGACCGGCCCATCGCAGCCATTCTGTTCGGCCTGATTGTGCTGATCCTGATCCTGCATTTCCGCACGCTGTACTACGAGTTCAAAAACAAGCTGCGCCCCGAACCCCATGTCCCAGCCGTGGATTCCGACCACCCGAACCAACAAGGATAGCTTTCATGGATCAGTCTTCCATCGATGCCTTGCGCGTGCAGGAGATTGCCACACGCGGACACTTTATCAATGGCGATTTCCGTGCCGGTGAAACTGGCGCCCTGCATGAGGTGCTGTCGCCCATCGACGGCCAGCCTCTCGCTCAAATCGCCGAGGGCAACCCGGCGGATATTAATGCAGCGGTACATGCCGCGCGGGCAGCGTTTGAGGATGGCCGGTGGTCGCGCATGGCTCCAGCAGGACGCAAGAAGGTTCTGCTGAAACTGGCGGATCTGATCGAATCCCGCGCGCTTGAGATCGCGGTGCTGGGCGTACGCGACAACGGAACCGAGATCAATATGGCCTATAAGGCCGAGGCGCTCTCGGCTGCGGCCACTTTCCGCTACTATGCCGAAGCCATCGACAAGATTTACGGGCAGATTGCCCCGACGAGCAACGATGTTCTTGGCCTCGTACATCATGCGCCTGTCGGAGTTGTCGGGGCGATTGTGCCTTGGAATTTCCCGTTGATGATCGGCAGTTGGAAAATCGCCCCTGCCCTTGCGGCGGGCAACTCCATCGTCTTGAAGCCTGCAGAAAGCGCATCGCTCAGCCTGTTGAAAATCGCTGAGCTGGCTGCCGAAGCCGGAGTTCCGGATGGCGTCTTCAACGTGGTGACCGGGCGCGGGTCGGTCGTGGGGGAAACTTTGGCCTTGTCGATGGATGTGGACATCATGGTCTTCACAGGATCCGGCGCGACAGGTCGGCGACTGCTGGAATACTCGGCGCGGTCCAATCTGAAACGCTGCTATCTGGAATTGGGTGGCAAGTCTCCGAATATTGTTTTCGCTGACGCGCCCGATTTGGCGGAAGCTGCAAAGGTCTCGGCTGCCGGGATTTTCCGCAACTCCGGACAGGTCTGTATCGCGGGCTCGCGCCTGCTGGTGCAGCAGGACATCTACGAGGATTTTGTCGCCGAGATCACGCGCTACGCCGCAGCCTTTCGCGTTGGTGATCCGTTGAACCTGAACAGCCAGATTGGTGCCGTGCACAGCCTGCCCGAGTTAGAGGCCAATTTGGAGTTCGTTACCAAGGCCGAAGCTGAAGGTGCCGAACGTCGTACGGGCGGAAACCGCATTCTGACCGAAACCGGGGGCTACTATATGTCCCCCACAGTTATGGCAGGTGTCAAAGAAACGGATCATCTGTTTCAGAACGAAGTCTTCGGCCCAGTCTTGGCCGTGACCCCGTTCAATGACGAAGCCGAGGCGATCCGGCTTGCCAATGCCACAGTCTATGGGCTCGCAGGCGCAGTCTGGACCTCGAACCTCAGTCGCGCGCATCGCATGGTGGCCGAAGTGCGGACCGGGGTCATGCATGTGAACACCTATGGCGGCTCGGACCTGACCGTTCCGCTTGGGGGCGTGGGTCAATCCGGGAATGGGCATGACAAATCTTTGCACGCGCTTGAGAAGTACTTTGAATTGAAAACCGCCTGGATAAAGCTCTGACTGCGGGGCGTCTGAACGACATGTCTTCACCGCTTTGTCTGAGGCCCATAGGTCGCATGAATAGGAGGAACCAATGACCACAAAGACAATCCTGCTGATTGGGACCTACGACACGAAGGAACCCGAGATGCGGTTCATCGAACAGGCGATCAAGGCGCAGGGCGCGGATGTGTTGACGATGGATGTCTCGGTATTGGGCGACCCTTTGGAGCCAACCGACATCTCCAAGCACGACGTCGCCCAAGCGGCTGGAATGACCATCGAAGATGTCATCGCACAAGGGGACGAGAACAAAGCCTTTCGCGTGATGTCAGACGGTGCCTCAAAGGCCGTTACCCAAGCCTATGCGGATGGGCGATTTGACGGGATGCTGGCGACCGGGGGCACTATGGGCACCGATCTGGCCCTGGACTGTGCACAGGCCTTGCCCATGGGGGTGCCTAAATACATCGTGTCGACCGTCAGTTTTTCTCCGCTGATCCCGCCGCACCGACTGGCTCCGGACATTCAGATGATCCTGTGGGCCGGGGGGCTCTATGGTATGAATTCGATCTGCCAGTCTTCGCTTGCGCAAGCGGCCGGCGCTGTTGTTGGTGCCACAAAGGCTGCCACAATACCGGATCGCAGCAAACCGCTGATTGGGATGACCAGTCTTGGATCCTCGTGTTTGCGCTACATGAAAACGCTCAAACCAGCGCTGGAAGAGCGCGGGTTCGAGGTTGCCGTTTTTCATTCCACCGGAATGGGCGGCATGGCTTTCGAAAAACTGGCGGGTGAAGGGGCGTTTGCCTGCGTCATGGACTTCTGCATGCAGGAATTCGGGAACCTGATGGCGGGTTCCGTGGTCTCCAGCGGTGAGGATCGCGTGACAAATGCCGGGCGTGTGGGCACACCACAGCTGGTTGCGCCAGGCGCGCTGGACCTTTTGGACTTTGCCGGATGGCAGGACATCCCTGACCAGTATGCCGACCGTCCATTTCATGAACACAACCGCCTGATAAAAAGCTCGGTCTTCAATGGCGATGAACGCCGTGCCTGGGTGCGGGAGCTCACCAACCGATTGGAGGCCTCAACTGGCCCGGTTCACTTTTTTCTGCCCGTTCACGGGGTCGAAGCCTGGGACAAGGAGGGTGAAGAGGCGTATGATCCCAAAGCCCTGGCCGAGATGATGGATGAGGCCCGTAAAGTCATGCCCGGGCGCGTTCCTATGACCGAAATAGACGCACATATCAACGATGCCGCGTTTTGCGATCATGTATTGGCCCAGTTCGATGAATGGGTCGCAGAAGGCGTGGTCGCAACATAAATTCGGGATTTACGCCCGTCTTTATGATAGACACGCAGGTCAAACACAGCCTCGGTGGCGGTGAGTTCGGGCGCATTCTTCCACGTGCGGCCGACTTGCAGTGGGATGCATAACCATCACCGCTTGGATACTTGTTAAAGACTATTTTTCGGCGGAACCGTGTCACCGGTTCAAGGTGGCCAAAGACCTGCGCAGTAAGTGAAGAATTGAACTCGACAAATGCCCAGGATTAGCGACCCGTTCCGCCGGTGACGTTGCCAATATTGAGCGGCAACCAAACCGTTGGACGCGCATTTAGACGATCGGTCCAACCCATGAAAGGAGCGAGGAAATGCTAACCACGATTGCGATTTGGTATCTGAACCCAGAAACCCGGTCCGAAGGTATTGCTGCACTCCGGCGGCTTGCTAGGGACGTCAAGAAAAACGAACCTGATACCTGGGGTTACCTTGTGCACTCAGGTGGCGCTGACTCGGTCCCGCCATGCGATGACGATAAGATTGTGTTCGTGGAAATCTACAAAAACGAAAAGGCATTCAAAAAACACCTGAGCAAAGGATCGGATTTTTCGAAGTTCCTGAAAAAAAGTGGTCACCTTTTTCTTTCGGCCCCAGGGAGCGAGAGCCCATTCTTTCAGGTCATGAACGTTGATCGCATTCAGGGATTCGTACGCCCCGAAGCTGGGTCGAGCAACGGCTAAAGGTAGGTCGGGCGATCCCGGCCGCCCCAAGGAAACCCTGTAATTTTGTTGATCCACGGGGCTTTGCGCCGGGTAAAGTTGCAGCCTGGTTCATCCATCAGGAATTGTTGGGCGACGCATTGTTGATATTATGTTATAAGAAGCCGTGATTTCGTTCTATCGTTTCTAATTTTGACCTGATCTATCTAAACTTACGAAGGCGACCATTTTGGTAAGTCCTGACGTTAATTGCCCAAATTGTGGTTCGGCCAATCCTGCCGGATCGAAATATTGCCAAAGCTGTGGAAACGCCCTGTCCCTTACGTGTACAGCGTGCGGAGCCCCAGCTTTGCAAAAGGCAAAGTTCTGCACGGCCTGCGGTGCGTCTTTGGTCGGATCAGCGTCGGTCAAAAACTCAGAGCCAGACAATTCACCGCCACTAACGCCCGCACCCGAAAATGTTGCGGAACGGCGGCAACTGACCGTCATGTTCTGCGATCTGGTTGGTTCTACCGCGTTGTCCGAAAAATTTGATCCCGAAGACTATCGTGAGCTTATCACCCAATATCGCGATCTGGTCGGTAGCACGGTTGCGAAATTCGGCGGTGAGATCGCAAACTATGCGGGTGATGGTGTTGTGGCTGTCTTTGGTTACCCCGTCGCGCAAGAGGCGAGTCACTACTCGGCCGCGCTGTGCGCGCTTGAAATTACCCAGATGGCAGAGGGTATTGAAGTTGGATTTTCCAGCCAGCCGGTTGCGACCAACGTTCGTATCGGAATGCACACTGGACCCGTTGTTGTTGGCACCGCCAACAGCTCGTCATTGGACGAAAAGATGTGGCTGTTCGGAGACACACCAAACGTGGCGGCCCGTATTCAGTCCGTTGCCGAGGTCGGGCAAGTCGTGATCTCCGAGGTGACGCGACGCCTGATTGGTGAACGGCTTGACTTTGTGTCTTTGGGCGCGCCGCAATTGGCAGGGATTAGCGCTCCGCTAGAGCTGTTTGAGGCCCGGCAGAAGGTTTTGGGGTTCGAAACCGCGCGCAAAGACTTTTCACACGATAAAACACCAACCATCGGTCGGACCGCGGAAATCGCCTTGGTCCGATCTCGGTGGGAGGGTGCGCTGGAAGGTGAAGGGCAAGTGCTGTTGCTGACCGGCGATGCGGGTGTCGGGAAGTCTAAGATCGCCTTTGGGTTGAGCGATGATCTGGCCGAAGAAGATGCGTCGCAATTCATTCTGTTCGGCTCACCGCTTCATCAAAGCAGCGCATTTTACCCGATAAAAAACGCGCTTACGGCGTTGACCGGAATGACACCTGATGAGACTCCAGAACAGAACCGAGCTAAGATCATCGGGTTTTTGTCTGAACTCGGTCTCGATGATCCTGACTGTGTTATGCCCATTCTGCGCCTAGTGGCGCTGGAAGACACTTCAATCCCGGCTGAACCAATGGCGCCTGAACGGGAAAAGGGTGCGTTGATCGAAGCGTTGCTGCGGCTTTGCGCAGGATTAGAACAATCTTCACCGCTGATGTTGTTGCTGGACGACGTACATTGGTTCGATGCTTCCACGCTTGAGTTTGTCGACGGATGGGTTGAACAACTATCAAGTAGACGCTGCCTGGTCTTGATGACCGCCCGCAGTGAATTCCAGTCACCCTGGCGAAACCAGTCACATGTCACCACCTTGGAGCTGAACCGTCTGGTCCGGCGCGATATCTTCAAACTGGTTGAAAGCATTTCGGGAATCCGCCCTTCGGATGAGGTTCTGAGCCAGTTGGCAGACCGAACCGATGGCGTGCCGCTGTTTGTCGAAGAACTGACCAAAATGGCGATGGAATCCGGTCTGCTGGTAAGCCGGGGGCAAAGTAAGGCCGAGTTGTCCATGGCGATTCCGGAGTCTCTGCAGGATTCCTTGATGGCCAGGCTGGACCGATTATCCGCCAGCCGCGAGATCGTGCAGGTCGCTGCTGCAATCGGGCGCAACTTTGAAAGAAACCTGCTTAGCTACGTTTTGAAATGGAGCGACCAGGAAATCACCAGAGCGCTGGAGCAGCTACTTGAAACAGAGTTGATTGTTCCCGCCGGGCTAAGAGGCGTGGAAGACACATACCGGTTCCGTCACGCCTTGGTACAGGATGCGGCGTATCAATCCATGCTGCGTTCGACAGCGTCCAGATGGCACGGTCAAATCGCGGCGGTTCTTGAAGAGAACTACAAGGAAATTGTTAAACACGAGCCAGAGATTCTGGGCCATCACTATTGGCGGGCCGGTGATTATTTGGCGGCCGAGCTCAACCTTATGCGGGCCGCGCGCCAGGCATTGGATCATTCTGCAAATGTTGAGGCCATCACCCATCTGCAACATGCCCTGGAATGTCTGCAGGAACTGCCTGCTTCGCAAGACCGCGACCGGCGCGAGATTGATCTGCAAATCACCATCGCGGTTCCGTTGGCGTTTGTACGAGGATACGCACACAATTCGGTCCTTTCCGCCTATGCCCGGGCACAAAATTTGTGTCGTGAATACGGCGAAACAGAGCGGTTGTTCAAAGTCGTCTATGGCCAGTTCCGATCGACAATGCTGGGGGGCGAATATGCTGTATCGAAACAGAATGCGGATCGCCTGGTGTCGCTTTGTCAGGATCTGAAAAGCCCTCTTGCCATTGTATCCGCCGAGAGATCACTTGGCTCGCTGCAGACATATCTTGGCCAGCCGCAGGACGCCCTAACGCATCTGCAGGCAGGGATTGATGTCAATCTGTCGCTTGAGCACCGGTTCATGGGGCTGGATTTTGACGTCGTTGATCTATCCGTCGCGCTTCAGGGATATCGTGCGCTGTCTTGCTGGTTGTCGGGCGACACGAAAAGCGCTTTGGAAGCGATCGAAAAGGCCGTGCTTCACGCTGAAGAAACAGCGCATCCCTTCAGTCAATCCTTCGCAAATGCATTTCTGGGTTGGATCTCGCAGTTCCGCGGCGATGAAGACCTTGTACTGGAAAGCTCGGCCAATCTGATTGCGCTGTCAGAGGAGTACTCGTTTCAGTTCTGGCGTGGATGGGCGCGGATCATGAACGGATGGGCACGCCGGAACGAGTTGGGCGACGGCGCGCTGAAGGAAATCGAACTTGGTCTTCAGGAATGGCGGGATACCGGCTGCCGGCTGGGGTTGAGTTTCTTTCTGTATCTTTATGCAGACGCGGCCATCCTGCACGGACATCTCGAACTCGCAGAAGAGCTTTTGGACGAAGCCGAGCAGATCACGTTGGGTGGGGGGGAACAATTCTGGATTGTCGGTTTGACCCGGCTAAGAGGACGTCTGTCGCTTGCCCAAGGTCATGAAGAAGCGTGTATCGATCATTTCGAGCAGGCTGTCAGTTTGGCGCTGGACCGCGGGCATTTTGGTCCACTGCTGCGTACGATCAAAGAGCTGGCAAAGCTTGATCCACCCCCCGATTGCCTGAACCGGATCAAAAAAGCGGTTGAAGAAGTCGCCGGGTTCGATGGTCCGGATTTGGCCGAGACACGCGCTATTCTGAATAAACTTGGAACTGCAAAAACGGAGAGCTCATCACAGGACATTTGAAAAATACGAGATAGTCAAAGCCAGTCGGGAGGACATAGCCATTATGACTAAGAAGAAATCAAAAGGTGACCGCTGCCATCAGACGAATGTCACCGGTGTCATGCCAAAACTGCCCAAGCAGTTTGATACGTTTCCCTTCTATTATGCCTCTCTGCAATGCCAATGGATGTATTGGTATACCTCGGTCGAAGCCGCCAAACCCTTCGTCAAGGGTACAGGATTGTGCGTGGCGGAGTTCCCCGATGAAAATGGAAAGAACAAAGCTGTCATTCTATTGAATTTTCAACGCTACACCGCCCACTATGACAATTCCTTGGGCTTTGTGAACGAGGTTGAATTTAACCTTCTGGCTTACCCTTCGAACCGGGTGCCCGGCGTTCCGAAGATGTCCCTGACCGAGTATCTGCACGGCCGCGATCAGACCAAGACCATCGGGCATCTGCGAATACACGTAGCCGCAGACAATGCGGTTGCTGTCAAGGCTGGGCGTCAGGCCTTTGGCGAGCCCAAGTTTCTGGGGCAGTTCAATTACAAAGTGCCGTCGCTGAACGCCAAGATGAAAGGCCATCCGCCAATCTCTCCGAAATCCTGGTGGATTCAATTGGTCAACCCCGACGACCCGCAAACCATCGTCTACGATTTGACCGCCGATTTGGGAAAGCTCAGTGGTAATCAGTGGACGACAACAAATTGCACTCCGATCCCAGAATTCGCGACCGGTCTTGGCCGCACTGTTTGGACCCGCTGGACAATCTCGGGCCTCTTCGAAACTGCAATGCTGAACAACAAGGACGGCAAGCGCATCGCCAAGACATTCAAACTGAAACTCGGCAACAACGATTTCCCGATGACACGGGACATGCATCGGTTGTTCACCGACTTCACCCCTGTCGCCGTACAGGTTTTTGAAAGCCCCCCCGCCTGCTTCGAGCCGCGCGGGTTCTACGTGGATGCCATTGATGGAGACCGCCATGACACAGCATGACAACAGTCCCGCCCATCAGGCCTTCCTGACGGTCAGCGCGGCATTGACGGGTTACAATAGTGCCGAGTTGCAAGGGACCGGGTGCACCGGGGAATACTGGCATCAATTCCGACAGGTTCTACCAGAAGAGGTTTTGAGCCGGTTTCTGTCTCACGCTCAATCCCTCGGCCAAGGGGACGATGATCAGATTATCCGCCAAACATACCTGTCGGACAGGTGCCTTGGCCCGATTGCACGTTCGCTGATTCAGCTTTGGTACACGGGTCAGTGGGTCCCGCTTTCGCAAGAATGGCGCGAAAGCTACGGCGCTTCTCGCTTTGATGTGGTCAAGATCATCTCGACACGCTCGTACAAGGAAGGGTTGGTCTGGGACGCCATCGGTGCCCATCCCATGGGGGCAAAGCAGCAGGGTTTTGGTGCTTGGGCGCTTGAACCTCCTCGGAAACGGGAGGCGGGCCAATGAACGCGATTACAGACGACGACAGAACCTATGATGTGGTCATTGTAGGGGCAGGATTTTCCGGTGCCATTCTGGCGAAAGAGCTTGTGTCAGCAGGGCACACTGTTCTGATCCTCGAGGCCGGTGCGGATCATGGCAAAACGTGGGAGACCTACCGATCCTATCTGGATCAGTACTACCTCTCGTTGGCGAAAACACCGAACTCACCCTATCCGGATCTACCGACTTTGCCGTCACCCTCGGTGCTGGACATCACGGCGGTTCGCGGCACCGAACCGGACACAAACGGGTATTTTGTTCAGCGCGGGCCGCTGCCGTTTGGCAGCAACTATCTGCGTGCCTATGGCGGGACCTCCTTGCACTGGCTGGGCACCAGTCTTCGGATGATGCCCGCAGATTTCGAAATGCAGAGCAGGTTCGGCCAGGGGGTCGATTGGCCATTTGGCTACAAGGATATTAGATCCGACTATGAAAGAGCCGAGTGGGAAATCGGCGTCTCAGCAGACGCCGAGGAACAGACACCCAGAGCGCTGGGAATAAAGACTTCAGGCAAGCATGATAACCGTGGGTACTTTGCCAAAGGATATGACTTCCCCATGCACTCGATACCCTCGTCTTATATCGACGGGTTCTTTGCCCGGGCAGACGGCATGCCCATTGAAATTGGCGAAGACCCTAAAGACACGGTCAAACTGAAAGTCTCACGCACGCCGCAAGGCCGCAACTCAACCCCGCGTAAGCCAAAGAATGCCAATGGTATACCCGTGGGTCGCAAAATGCGGTATCAGTTTCGCCCGCGAGGATCGACCGGTCCATTTGCCTATATGGGCCAGCGGTGCGAGGGCAACTCAAGCTGCATTCCGATCTGCCCAATTCAGGCAAAATACAATGCGATGAAGACGCTGGAAGATGCCAAGCACATTCGCAAACATCACATGAAAACAATCACGCAAGCCGTGGCGTCCAAGGTCGAGCTTGCCGAAAGCGGTCGGGTTTCGGGTATCGTGTACAAGAAATACTCGTTCTCCGGTGTTGCGCAATACGAACTGCGCCGTGCCAAGGGCAAACAATACGTCCTTGCTGGTGGAGCGGTGGAAAACGTAACTCTTGCGCTGGCTTCCGAGATTTGTCGGACCAGCGGCGAACTGGGCCGCAACCTGATGGATCATCCCTACATGATGACTTGGGGTTCCGCGCCCGAGCCGGTTGGTCCGTTTCGTGGGCCGGGATCGACGTCAAGCTACGCCAATTTCCGGGACGGGACCTTTCGTGACAGAACTGCCGCCCATAGGCTTGAGATCGGAAACTGGGGCTGGAACTTTGCCACCGGGGCCCCAAACACGGATGTGGCGCGCTTTGTTGAACAGGAGAACCTCTTTGGCAAAGCGCTTCGTGACAAATTATATCACGATGTTCAAAGACAGGTTCGCATCGGTACGATGGTCGAACAACTGCCCCGCTCGACCAACCGAGTCACGATTGATCCCGCCTATCGCACACCGATGGGTGAATATCGCCCTGTGATCAGCTATGATCTGGATGACTATTCGCGGGCCGGTTTGGCGACGGCGTACGACACCTGTACGCAGATTTTTCAGCGCCTGGGTATTCGAAACCACACGGCCTACAATCCGTCTGACGCCGGATATTTCACCTATGACGGCCGGGGATATACGTTCTTTGGCGCAGGTCATCTTGTCGGAACCCATCGGATCGGAACGCACCCGCGCAATTCGGTGACTAATGACGTAATGCGAACCTGGGATCACGACAATTTGTGGATGGTAGGCGCCGGATCGATGCCAACAATCGCAACATCGAACCCGACACTCACGATGTCGGCAATGGCTTACCGAGCCTCCAGAGCAATATCGGATGCTGTTCGGAAAGGGGGGGCAAAATGACCTCGAAAGACAAACTGGAGAAAGAGCGCGCGACACTGTGTAAACTGTTTCAGGACGCGCTTATTCTTGAACTCACTACCATTCCTCCCTATGCGACTGCGTGTTATTCGATCCTCGAACAAGGCCAGTATGACCGGTCTGAGCCAACAATCGTAAACGCCGAACCCATCGAAGTGATCCGGCAGGTTATGGTCGAAGAAATGCTCCACATGGTTCTTGCGGCGAATGTCATGAATTCAATTGGCGGAACTCCGGAGCTGAACAATCCTAAGCTGCTGCCCAAATACCCCCAGCCACTGCTAAACGGCCGCGGTCCAACTGTTTATCTGCGCAGGTTTACGCCAGACCAAATCAAGAGCTTTCGTGCGGTTGAAACGGCACCAAAAGATGAAAGAGCTGCGAAGAGCGGTGATTATCATACGATCGGAGGTTTTTACATCTACATCCGGGAAAGGTTGCGCAAAGCCTGTGATACTTATGGGGATGCCGCGATTTTTACCGGTAATGAGGTACGACAAATCACCAACGCCGACTATTTCGGAGCTGGAGGTGAGGTGATCGAGGTGATTGGTACCCCGTCGCAGCGCCGTAAGGCCGCGCTGAAGGCGATAAAGAAAATCATGGATGAAGGGGAAGGCGCAGACCTTGGTCACAGAGCTGGCGACAAAGACATCATCCCTGGCCCTGACCACCGCGAGGATGTTGCGCACTATTTCAAGTTCAACGAAATCCTGCACAGCCGGTATTATAAGCCAGATGATAGCATAGACGGCCCGCCCACCGGTGGCGACCTAATCGTCGATTGGAGCGCGGTATCCCCGATGCGGGATGATCCGTCCGAAAAGGACTTCAAGAACGCGCCAGAGATCGCAGAAATATCTGCCGAATTTAACGCGGCCTGGTCCGGCCTGCTTGATGGTCTGCACATTGCGTTCAACACGGACAAGACTGCGCTAAGGTCATTGGTCCCAGCAATGTATGACATCAAGTCTCTGGCGCAGAAATTGATGCGTATTCCTTTGCCGGATGGATCAGGGGAAACTGCCGGGCCAACCTGGACGTATCTTGCAAAGACAAAGAGTTGATCGCTCGTTTCGTTGCAAGTCGATGAATACGCGCCGCAGCTATTTGGTCAAATTCGGAAAGCAATAATTTGCTGTATTAACAGCAGCATAGCGCAGTCCTGAATCGGCCAAAATGATCTGAGTTAGCACTCGAATAGCGCTATTTATCGTGCGTTGTTTCTTGACTCACCCAGGATGCGTGAGGATTTGATTCCACGACGATGACTTCGGTCAATCGATATGAACCCACCGGGCGTGCATCACATGCCAGTTGGTGGTGAAACTGCGAAACTAACGCATCGCCGTCATCTCCCGTCAGCAATCGCTTTCAGAGACGCAAATGTGGGCACGCGAACGCAGAAGCGAAGACCTAGGGTGTTTTCTGGACCGTGAATAGCTCAATCTCCGAGGGACTGGACTTGCAAAGGTCCAGAAAACCTACCCTATTAACCGCAATCAGCCGCCGCTCAGTCGTAAGCTGCCGTCACGATCATTTCGACCTTCAATACATCACGGGCGAGCTTGGATTCTCCGCAGGCGCGGGCGGGCGCGTGGCCTTCGGGCACCCAAGCGTCCCAAACGGCATTCATCTCGGCAAAGTCTGCCATATCCGCCAACCAGATTTCGCATTTTAGGATGCGGGTCTTGTCGCTGCCCGCCTTTTGCAAAAGATCCTCAACCTTGGCCAGAATGTCCTGCGTCTGATCTGCCACGGTCGGCGCGTCCGAAGTCTGACCGCACAGGTAGGCAACGCCGTTGTGTTTGACGATCCGGCTCATGCGCTGACCGGTTTCGATGCGGGTGATTGTCATAACTTGTACTTTCTCATTGTTGAATTTAGCAGTGATTTGAGCTGCCCACGGCACAAGCGTTGAAATGCCAATGGGAGCCATAGATCAGAAGCCGGCATTACGAGGCCGAGGTTCATTCAAGTCAGATTGTCCGCCAGTTCATTTTGATATCCAAAAAGGGCCGGCAGCCCGCCGGTGTGCAGCAGAATGACCTTCTGACCCGGTTTAATCTTCTGGCTTTCAACCAGATGCATCAAACCGGCGAATGTCTTGGCGGAATAAACCGGGTCGAGGAAAACCCCTTCGGTCCGTGCCATTTTTTCCAGTGCGGCACGCGTTCTCGCGTTCACTTTGCCGTAACCTGGCGGCAATGCATCGTCATAGACATCGATCCGCGCCTGCAATTGAGCGGCATCAACATCCAGCAAGTTTGCAAGTTTCTGTAGAACGATCATCATGCGGGCGTGTTGCTTCTCGCGATCTCTGCGCACGCATATTCCAAATACCGGGGCCGTGCTGCCTTCCAGTGCTAGACCGGTTAGCAAACCGCCATGCGTAGCACCACTGCCTGACGGCACAACCACCGCATCGAAATTGGGCATCTGGGCGCACAATTCCTGTCCGCCAACGACATAGCCCAACGCCCCCAGAGGTGGATGATTCAAGCCCAGATGAATGACGTATGGCGTGCGGCCTTGGGCCTTCAATTCGTCAGCACGCGCGTGCAATGCCGCGTCGGCCCCAGCTTCGTCTTCGCCCTCGGGATAGCTCATATGCTCGGCACCCAGAATCTGTGCCAAAAATACGTTCCCGGACCTGTAATACTCTTCGTCCATATCTGGGACACGCTCTTCTAATTGAAGCACGGATTGCATGCCCAGCTTAGCGGCCGCCGCGGCTGCAGATCGGACAAAATTGGACTGAACAGCACCGGTGATTAGAATGGTATCGGCACCTTGTTGCTGAGCATCGCCGAGGTAGAATTCGAGCTGCCGTGTTTTATTACCGCCAAACACAAGCTCCGTCAGATCATCGCGCTTGAGCCAGAGATCGATCCCCAATTCCGCCGACAACCTGTCTAACCGTTCCAGAGGTGTCGGGCCCGACATAAGCCGGGCGCGAGGAAATCTCTCCAGATTGTCGCTTCGTTGCATCGTGTACCTCCCGGGATTATGCAATCATATAGGCGCGCTGGAACAGGACACAGCAGGCGATGAAAGAAACCACGCGGATCGCGGCTATGACGACCGACTGCGGCAAGTAAGGGCCTCCTGCCCGTCCAAGCAGGCTGCCTACCAGTGTGATAATGACAAAGCCGAGCAGTTGCGGCCCGTATGTGATCGCCTGCGTTTCGGACAGGCTGTGCAACAGGAATGCAATGCCATAAGCCACCAGCGCGATGGGTTGCACCAGCTTGGCCACCTCTTTGGCTGAACGGCCCTTTGCGATCAAACCAAACACCATAAGTGGGCCCGGTGTTGCCGCCCAGACGGTTGCAAGCCCGGACAGTCCTGTAATGGCTGAAAACCCAAAACGCCCGATTGTGCCGCGCAAGGGAAGCAGGGTGGTGATCAAGCCGATCAACAACAAGCAGGCCGTCAAGGCCAGAACAAACGCCTCGTTCAACAACGGATAAACAGTAAGACCGGCAACTACACCGACACAACATGCGATGATAGCATTAAGAATGAGTGGCTTGTTGTTCTTCAGTACATGACGGTCCGTCGCGACTACTGACACAAGGGTATTCAGCAACAGCAATATGGGAACTGCCGTCGAGGTGCCGAGCAGGATCATCATCGGGGGACCCGCGATGATACTGAAACCGATGCCCACGCCAACCTGCAGCATTGCCCCGAGGCAAATGGCGGCCATCAAAATAGACAGATCAATGGTCACATAGCACTCCTGCAGCTTTGGCATTGTTGCAAGACCTCAGATATCCTGAGGTTACGGCCATGGTCCATGTCATTCCTTCATTCGAATTGATTGGCACGCACTAACGCTGCCAGGGCATCAATCCAGAGTATAGCTCGCGGGCCGCTACGGAATGTGCCATTTGCGCAAGTGTCGTCAGATCATACACGGGAAGGCGCAGTTCTTCCTGAAGGCGCGATGCGTAGGGCGGCAGGTCTGTACACTCCAAAACCAGTGAGCGGATATCAGGGGCCTCAAGCATCAGGCTACGGGCTGCGTTCAGGACCTCGGCCTCGATCAGGTCTGTGTCCATACGGGTGCGGGTATTCCGCAAGATCACTTCTGCAAATTCACTAGTGTCCTCCAGTCCCTTCACCGCCACCGGAACACCGGCGGCACCGACGCCTTCAAAATGCCGGGCGGTCAAAGCAGACGCGTCTGCAGTCAAAACACCCACCGGAGCGTTCGCGCCGGTCATGTGATAAGCCAGCGGCACCTGGATCAGGCTGGAAGCAAACACCGGAACTGAAACCGCTGCAGCCAGTTCTTTTTGAAACAGCGCAAGAAAGCCACAGCTGCCGGTAATGGCGCGCACGCCTTCGGCCTCAAGCCGTTTGGCACCTTCGATGAAGGGTTCAAGCAATTCCGGCGTAGGGTTGTTCAGAAGTGTCGGGACAGTCACCCCGTCGATCATTTCATACAGAACCGGAAATGGCAGGCTGGACGGGTTCTTGATATGGCCCGGTGGCTTTGGGAAATAGCTTTCAAGGCAAAGCACACCGATTGAGGCCCCGCAGATATTCTGGCCGCCTTGATAAATTGGCATTGTCATCAGGTCCTTTTTTGATTTGAAAGTTCAAAACCGGGTTGGTGTATACGGTGCTAGATCGATATTCGGGATGCGATCCGAGACGATATCCGCAACTAGCTCGCCGGTTTTCGGGGCCATCATCAGCCCGTAATGAGAATGCCCGAACGCTGCATAGAGTCCCTCTTGGTCTTTTACTTGCCCGATTGCGGGCAAGCTGTCCGGGAACGACGGGCGCCGACCCATCCAAAACCGCGCCTCACCTGTATCAAGCTCGGGCATCATGGCCTTGGCCTGTTGGGACAGGATTTGCTTCTTCCGTGGATCAGCGGGTGCATCGGCGCTGCCGAATTCGGCTGTACCGGCGACCCTAAGCCCCCCAAGCATCGAACTTGCGACCACCTTTGCATCCACATCCATGACCGAGTTGTTCAGTTCGACCGCAGGGGTTGGGAATTCGACATGATAGCCCCTTTCGGCCACGAGAGGCATAGGCAATCTCAATGGTTTCAACAGGTCGGCAGACCATACGCCTGCCGCAAGAACAACATGGCTGGCGGTTAGCGTATCCTGCGCAGTTGCAATCTG
The DNA here is from genome assembly GCF_057221175.1 of Ruegeria sp. HKCCD3925. Taxonomy (NCBI): domain Bacteria; kingdom Pseudomonadati; phylum Pseudomonadota; class Alphaproteobacteria; order Rhodobacterales; family Roseobacteraceae; genus Ruegeria; species Ruegeria sp. HKCCD3925. Next base: position 136,705 of record NZ_JBWVBI010000002.1, on the reverse strand, counting down.
CCAACCACCCTCTTCTGCGGGGGTAAGCTTGGTGACTTCGGTTTGCACAATCTCAGCACCTTGCACTTGCGCCTTTTCGGCCAAAACCGCTCCCACACGTCCCGGAGCGGTTACACGCGCTTGCCCTTTGATCACGATCGCACCTTTGAACGCTTCGGACATAGCGGGCTCCAATCGGCGCAGTTCGTCACCGTCGACGCGTTCCAGATCGCCGCCTTTTTCTCGGCGGATAAGATATCCAAGCCCGTCCAGATCAGCCTGTTCTGGTCGGCGAAAGGCGTGGATGTAATAGCTATCGGTGATCAGGTTCTCGTGCCCGGTACCATGTAAATGACGCCGGTACAGATCGACGGAGGGGCGACAAAGAACCTCCATCGCGTCCGAGACTTCGCGAACAGTTTTTTCTCCTGAGTTTCCGAGAAATCGCAACCCCCAAGGAATCATTTTGGGCCAGAAGCTGGGCCTGACTGACAGCGCGCTCTTTGGGTCTAGCAGCATTTTGGGCAGCATTTTCCAGATACCGGGCATTGCTTGCGGAATGATCGACCAAGGCGAAACCACACCAGCATTCCCGAACGAGGTTTCCTGACCCGGCTCACCTCGATCGATCAGCCGAACCTGAATGCCCCGTTCCTGCAGCGACAAAGCGCAACAGATGCCGACGATTCCTGCGCCGATGATGGTCACTTGTTCTGTCATCAGTTCAGGCCGGAGATTGACTGCGGTTGCGCGCGATCAATTGGGTGACGATGACAGGCGAGGCAACGGCCAGCGCGATCAGGTCTGCCGTCAGGCTGGGCGCGACAAAGATAATCCCCGCAAGGGCCATCAGAATCCTCGCCGCAACATTCATCGGTTTCAGCCAGTAGCCCACAACCGCAGCCGACAGGGCGATGACCCCGGCGATACAGCTGGCGGCGGTGTAAGTGAACTCCCAGAAATTGAAGCCGGTTGAGGATACGAACAGCAGAACTGGCGCATATACGAAAGCCATCGGCGCAATCACCTTGCCCAATCCAAGAGTGAATGCCGACAGGCCAGTGCGGAACGGATTCGAGTTGGCAATTGCAGCAGCCGCGTAGGCCGACGTACAGACCGGGGGTGTGATTTCTGACACCACGCCGTAATAGAGCACGAACAGGTGGCTGGCGATGGGAGGAACGCCGAGCTGCGCCAAAGCAGGCTGTGCGACCGATACCAGCATGATGTACAGCGCCGTGGTCGGAATGCCCGCGCCCATCAGGATGCAGACGATGGCGATGAAGACCAGCGAGATGAACAGCTGCAGGTCTTCCATGGCAAACAGCTGGAAGCTGCCAAACGAGATCATGTTGTAGAGGTCAGACGCCAGATTGCCTGCGCCCTGTGTCACCATGAAGCCGATGCGAAAGCCGATGCCAGTTGTGTTGATCACACCGACCACGATGCCGACCGCAGCCGCTGCCGCACCAACGGCCAGCGAGTATTTCACGCCCAGCTCGACCGCCTGCAGCATCTCGGGCACTTCAATCCGTTTCTGTGGATTAAGCGTGGCGATAAACGACAGGCCACAGAGGATTGCGGTCATCGTCAGGTCGAACCCGCCATCTGAGTATTTCCAAAACACAAAAGCCAGGAAAGCCGCGGCATAGATCAGCGTTGGTGGCTGTTTGATCCGCGACATGCCCGCGATGACCGCCAGCGAAATACCGCAGAAAGCGGACATGAACGGCGTGTAGCCCGTAAACAGCACCACCAGCAGACCGATTAGCGGCACGATATTGGCCCAGCCTTCCGCCCAAACGGCTTTGAGTTGCGGCAGCTGCTCTTTCGCCAGACCTTTCAGGTTCAGCTTGCGGGCCATCAGGTGCACCACAGCGAAGACGCCGACATAGTGCAGTATTGCTGGGAAGATCGCCGCGATCACAATGGTGGTGTAGGGGACCTCAAGGAACTCGGCCATGATGAAGGCTGCAGCGCCCATGATCGGCGGAGTGATTTGGCCACCAGCAGAAGACGCAGCCTCAACCCCGCCCGCAAAATGGCCAGGGTATCCGAGGCGCTTCATATTGGGGATAGTCAATGCTCCGGTCGATACGGTGTTGGCCACCGATGAGCCCGAGATCGTGCCAAAGAAAGCCGAGGACACCACTGATACCTTTGCCGGACCGCCAGTATAGCGGCCCGCAAGTATAGTCGCGTTGTCGATGAACAGCTGCCCCAGACCGGTGCGTTGCGCTATGACGCCGAACAAAACAAAGTGAAAGACGATAGTCGAAACTACCCAGAGCGTGACGCCGTAGATACCTTCCTGCGGAAAATACATCGACGATACGAAGGTTTTGAAATTCACGCCGGGATGCTGCAGCAGTCCGGGGAAGTACGGCCCCAGCAGGGCGTATGAGATGAAAACACAGATGATAAGGGGCAGCACCCAGCCCAGCGTGCGCCGCGCAATGTCCAGCACCAAAAGGATGATGACGACGCCCAGAAATACATCATAGTTGTTGGGGTTGCCCATCCGGAACGTTTGTTCCTCGATCCCAAGGAACGGAATGCCGCGCCAGGCTACGCCAACATAGAGCGCGGCAACGATGCCAAGCGCCATGAAAACCAGGTCATATAATGGGATGTTACCGATGCGGAACCGGCTGACCTTAAGGGCATAAAGGCTTTTGGCCCCGACAATCGGGATTGTGGCATAGACCAGAATGAACAGCAGGGCGAGGTAGATGCCCATGTGCCAGTGGTCTGCGGGCAGGCCGAATCCGGCCGTGAAGAATTCGTAAAATGCTAAAATCAGGGCCACAACACGGAGAACTTTTCCTGTGGTGGGCGTCACCTGCCGGACCGCGGCCCCTTCATCGAACTGTTCTTCGATGGCCGCTAGTTCCTCGGCTGTCAGTTCGTGGTCATCAAGTTTCTGGGTCTCGGACATGATGGCCTCCCGATTTCGCATAGTTCCGGTGTGCGGTGCCCCACATAGGGGCACCGACGATACAGTTCAGTCTGTTACGTTTACTGAAGAAGTCCGGCTTCTTTGTAGAACTTCTCGGCACCCGGATGCAGTGGAACACCCAGCGCCTCTACACCATCCAGCGCGGTATCGGGCGTGATCTGCTTACCCTTGGCATGGCCATTGTCCAATAGCTTGCGGGTGTTGTCGTTCCACAGCGCTTTGGTCAGCTGATAGACCAGATCTTCCGACAGATCCGAGGACACAACCAGCATAGCACTGACCGCAGGGGTCTTGGTTTCCGCGTCTATGCCTTCATAGACACCACCCGGAATGGCCGAAGGGATATAGGCCGGAATGATCTCGTTGATCTTGGCCAGATCTTCATCGCTGAACGAATGCAGGTTCATGCCTTTGGTCGACGACAGTTGTACCATCGCAGCAACTGGCCAGCCCGCAGCGTAGAAATAGGCGTCTAACTGACCGTCAGCCAAACGCTCGGCGCTTTGACTGTTGTTCAGTTCGGCTTCATCCATATTGTCGCGGTTCACGCCCCAGGCGTCGAGCATCTGCAGAACAGCAACCTGCGTACCCGATCCGGCCTGTGCAATGCCGACGCGCTTGCCTTCCAGATCACCCAGGTTGTTGATCGTCTGACCGGCGGGGAGCACGAGATGCAGGTCCTCGGGGAACAGATTTGCTACGATGCGAAGGTTAGGATGAGGTTTACCCTCGAACTTGCCTTCGCCCAGATACATTGAACGGGTCACATCGGCTGCGGCCAGACCGGCCTCAAGCTCACCATTCTGCACTGCGGCATTGTTGAACACCGACGCTGTCGTGGATTGCGCGATTGCGATCAGGCCCGGGACGCCACATTGGCCACCTTCTTCGCACGGGCGAGATCCCGGAGGGGCAGAAATTCCGTTGGCGATGGTGCCGCCGATGGGGAAGTAGGTTCCGCCTGCGCCACCGGTCCCGATGCGGAAGAATGTTGGATCCTGCGCCAGCGCAGGGGCGGCAAGCGCGCCTGCCAAGGCCAGTCCGGTCAAACATTTCACGAATTTCATAATCATCTCCGTTGTTGGATCGCTGGATTCGGTTTTCCCGAATTCGATCTTCTCAGCGTAGAGACGATTCGCATAAATGCAAATTTTTTATACTTCACAAAACTAAGGTTTTATTTATACATTAACCATGAACCTTATGCAGCTCACAGTGTTTCGCGAAGTGATGGAGACCGGCTCTATCTCGCAAACTGCCAAGAAACTGAATCGCACTCAGCCGGCGATTAGCCTTGCGTTGAAAAACTTGGAAAAAACGCTGGGACTGACCCTGTTTGAACGCAAGGGAAGACGCCTGGTTCCGGTTCCTGAAGCGCACTACCTTCTGGCCGAAACCACAGGCATTCTGGACCGTCTCGCCACCATCTCCAGCACAATGGAAGGGTTGATCAAAGGGCATGCAGGCAGCCTGAACATCGCAACGATGCCCGGACCGTCCGCCTTTTTGTTCCCGCGTTTCATCAGCCAGTCGGTCGGAGAAAACCCCGATATTCGCATCACTCTTTCCACCCGCAGTTCACCTCAGATTATGGAGCTTGCAGGGACCCAGAACATCGACTTCGGATTTGCTGATTTCGAACATTCAGCGGGCAAAGAACCGCAGTACTCTGCCGAACTAATCAAAGCAGATTGCTTCTGTGCCATTGACCGCACCCACCCACTTGCTTCGCGTAAGAGCCTGACACTGTCTGATCTGAACGATACGCCCATGGGCGGCTTGCATGCGTCACACCCATTCCAGCGCAAAATCCGGCAGGAATTCGAGGAGGTCGGTGCTGAGTACAATCCGACAGTGACCTGCCAGTATTTTCAGCCGCTCATCCCCTTCGTCAGCTCCGGGCAATGTTGCAGCATCGTTGATCCGCTGACCGTCGTGACCGAGCAAGAATTGAACCTGTCCGACGGAAAGGTCGCTTTTTTGCCATTCAAGAAACCGCTCAGATATGAATACGCGATCCTTGAACCCAATCACCGGCCGCCGTCTCAACTGGCTTTAAAGATCAAAGCTGGATGGAAAGGCGAGGTCTTAAAAATGTTGGAAGACGTGAAGGCGAATCCTCACACAGAATGGATCTTCCAGGCCGGGCGTGAGTAAAACTGATCGGCCCCAATGAGTTGATCTCTTGATCGCTCGAAGCGATTTACAGCGTCAAGTTGATTTGAGAAGAAAGGCGGCTGGTCGCAATTCACGGATTTAGAGTAACGCAGTTTTCGGTCGACACCGATGACGCACCAACCATCGAGTATTCATACGAATTGTTTCAAAGGAGCGTTTCAACCGTTTCAGATGGCTCAACAATTACCCCTTTTGGACACAATTTTGTCCCAAAATAAAATGTAATTGCACTCAATAGTTATCAATGTGGCATGATCATGATGCTTGTCGTCCAAATACCGGCGCTTAACGAGGAGGAAACCCTTGCCGAAGCGATCGCGGCAATTCCCCGATCGATTCCTGGCGTCAGTAAAGTTGAAGTACTGGTCATCGACGACGGCTCCACCGATCGGACCGTTGAAGTCGCCTGGAACGCCAAAGCTGATCACGTTCTGGAAATGAGCAGCCATGTCGGCCTCGCCCGTGCGTTCAGTGCCGGCATCGAGTATGCACTTTCATTGGGCGCGGATGTGATCGTCAACACCGATGCAGACAATCAGTATTGCGCTGACGACATTCCGGCCCTGATTGATCCGATACTGAAGCGTAAGGCACAAATCGTGGTCGGCGCTCGCCCGATCAGAGAGATCGAGGGCTTCTCGCCGTTGAAGAAAACCCTTCAACGGCTGGGCAGTTGGGTCGTGCGACTGGCTAGCAAGTCAGAAATCCCTGATGCGCCCAGCGGATTTCGCGCCTATTCCCGAGATGCCGCTGCCCGACTCTGTGTTGTCAACACTTATACCTACACTCTGGAAACCATCATTCAGGCCGGACGCAAACATATCCCGATGACCTCGGTGCCTGTTCGGGTCAACAAGGTAACACGCCCGTCTCGTCTGTTCAGAGGTATCGGAGAGTATGTCACCCGCTCCGCAAGAACTATTCTGCGCGTTTTTGTGATCTATGCACCATTGAAGTTCTTCCTGACGCTTTCGGCAGTATTCGCCTTGCCTGGCTTAATCGGGGTTGGGCGATTTCTCTATTATTACGCGACAGACGGGGGGGCTGGGCATGTTCAGTCGCTGGTTCTGTCCGGTGTGCTGCTGGCAATGGCCACGATACTGTTCGCCGTTGGTATCCTGGCCGATCTTATCGCCACCAACCGTAGTCTGCTGGAAGACATCCGGGCCCGAGAGTTGCTGCGCGCGCCGATTAGACCTACTGAAGTAATTTCCCTCGACCCGGTCAGGGCGGTAGAGAATGGATAATCCGGCGCTAGGCGATCAGCGAAACGCCGGATTGGTAGGGGCTATCACTCTTGATCGAGTGGTACGTGCGAGCATTGTCGTTGTCTTCGTGTTTATGCTGGTGCTGGCGTATACTCATAATGTGAATTGGGACGAATTCTATTTCCTGTCACATGTCCATGCCTTCCTCGACGGTCGATTGGACCGTCCAATGCAGACCTTCTTCGTGCATGGTTTCACATGGCTCGATGCGCTGCGGGGTCATGAGATGGAACAGATATTTGCAGCCCGGCTTGTGATGGTTGCATGCGTCGGGCTGACCACAATTTCTGTGCACCGTATCGCCCTGTATTTTACCGAACAGCGATTTGCCGATATCGCTGCTCTGGGTTTCCTGACTTCAGGCTACGTTTTGGCCTATGGCGCCAGTTTCCGTGCCGATCCCATTGCTGCGGCGTTACTGACTTCTTCGATTGCAATCTTGCTGACCACGCGCCTGTCTGTCTGGCAAACACTGGCAGCAGCGCTTCTGAGCGCTCTAGCCGTACTGGTTACGATCAAATCGGCACTCTATCTGCCCGCATTTCTGGCCGTGCTGATATGGAGGATCGAAGATCGAATAGCGGTACGGCGCATCACTATCACGGGTATCTTGGCGGCTGGCATTTGCGTGTCATTCTACCTCTGGCATGCGTCTGGCCTTCGCGTCGCCGAAGGCAACCAGACGGCAAACAATGCAAAGGACGCGCTGAATACGACGCTGTTGAAAAGCGGCATATTCCCACGATCAACTGAATTCATGAGTTGGGCTATGCTCAGTCTCCCACAGATCATTCTTGTGGGGATCGGACTGTGTGCCGGTCGGAATGCTCGGCGGGTTCTGTTGATTGCGCTCTTTGCTGCACCGCTCCTCTCGGTGGTGATCTATCGCAATGCCTTTGTCTATTTTTACCCCTTCGCTACCCCACTCCTGATGGCAGCCGTCGCGATCGGAGCACAGAGGCTTGGATCTTCACGACGCTCGGCACAACTGGTGATGGTGATGCTTGCGGGGCTTTTTGTCCAGGCAGCCCTAGCACTGCAAGATCGTGCAGGAAACCAACGCGCCACTATTGCGGAAATTCATCGCCTGTTCCCAGATCAGGTCGCCTATATTGATGACAGCCACATGATCGCAAGTTTCCCGAATCCTGGTTTCTTCATGTCAGGCTGGGGCGTTGCACGCTATCAGGCGGCGGGCCAGCCCGTATTTGCCAGAATCATCGCAGAACAGCAGCCACCTCTACTTATCGCCAACAAAACTGCTCTGACGCTGACGATGGACCCAAGTTCGGCCAATGGAGCCGAGCCTGTGCTGCTGCCTGAGGACCACAAGATACTACGCGAGTCATATGTGCACTATTCGGGATCGATCTGGCTTGCCGGAGGATCAGTGACGCTGACCGACGAACCGGTTGAATTGGCACTTCCGTTCCCCGGACGATATCGGGTCGAAACCAGCCAGCCAGTACAGATTGATACAAGTGCCGTCGCATCTGGAGACATTCTTAGCATTGGCGCAGAGGCAGTAACAATCAACGGACCGAAAGGTGTTGCTGTCAGGCTGATCTGGGATACTGGTGTGGCTCCGGTCGCGCCAGAAAGCTTGGATCGAGAGGTTTATACCGGCTTCCGGATGCTTTCGCCATGAATACCGATATGCCTCTTTCCCCTCCGGTGGTCAGCACCACTCCGATACCATCTGAGCCCGGCAACAAGCGGGTGATTTTTTGGGGAACATATGATCTTAGCAAACCGCGTACTCGAATTCTCCGAACTGGATTGCAAGAGCTCGGCGTAGAAGTAATTGAAATCCACGCAGAGATTTGGCCCAAACACGCGGATAAAAGCCAGTTGAACATGGCTGTGATGATCCGAGTGTTGTTCAGCGCGCTCTTGGCCTATCCGCTTCTGATCCTGCATTATTTGCGTGCGCCTCGTCATGATTCAGTGATGGTTCCCTATCTTGGCGCGCTCGATACATTGGTGTTGTGGCCCTTTGCCCTGCTACGTCGGCGGCAGATCACCTGGGACATGTTCCTTTCGCTTTACGACACTGTCGTTAACGATCGAAGTATGGTTGGGGCCAAGTCACTGCCGGGCCGGATGCTTTGGGTCACTGAATGGCTGGCCTGCCGGGCAGCGCATCATGTCTTGCTCGATACGAAGGCGCATGCCGAGCATATTGCACGGATCTTCAATTTGCCTGAATCCAGGATTGGAGCAGTGCCGGTGGGAGCTGAGCCGGGATCCTTCCAGCGTCTGCCTCCTCCTGCGCGCCACGACGGTCCCACTAGAGTGTTGTTTTATGGACAGCTCATCCCGCTGCATGGGCTTAAAACGATATTGACGGCAGCTACCTCGGATCGAGGTCGCGATATCAATTGGCACCTGATTGGCACCGGGCAAGAGCGCCTATTGCTCGAGACAGCTCTGGTGGATGCGGAGCATAAGCATATCTCCTGGCAGAAGTGGGTTCCCTATGAGGAACTGACTGAGGCAATTTCAAATGCCGACATCTGCCTCGGCATTTTTGGCGCCTCTGGCAAGGCTGCGTCAGTGGTGCCGAACAAGGTTTATCAGACGCTGTTGTCAGGGCGTTCAGTGATCACCCGAAGCTCACCTGCCATGATCGAAACATTCGGCACCGAAGCTCTCGGGGTGAAGCTTATCCCTCATTCAAATCCCGAAGCGCTGCTGGATGCCATCGCTGAATTGAGGCACGAGGGCTATCCGGTAATGCCTGAAGACAAACTGAAAATGGCCCAGCCGCATGAGATTGCGCGGACTCTTTGCGGATACTTGTTTCATTGTGCACCTCAAGCCGGATAAAACTGTGGTCGACATGACTGATACCGCCATTAATTCCGCAGAGCATAGTGCTTCTGCCATCTATCACAGGCACTTTGGCCCGGCCCTGCCGCAATCCAATTGGGTGCCTGCGCCGCGGTATCTTCTAAGGCGTGATCGGGTTATGCGGCATCTCAAAAATCTGAAGCCTTGCAGAGTGCTTGACATCGGGTGCGGACCGGCTGCGCTATTGTCAGAACTGGCAGAACAGGGTTTTGAAGCTTATGGCGTAGATCGTTCGCAGCAAGCCCTTGAACTGGCAGATAAGCTCAACACTCAAGCCAGCCCTATGACACTCTTGGCCGAGCTTGACCCGGATTGGAAAAACTCCTTCGACCTGATCATGTCATTTGAAGTGATTGAGCACTTGGAGCAAGATATTGAGGCCATGAGAGAATGGCAAACTTATCTGAAACCCGGTGGAACAATGATCTTGTCGACGCCTGCGCACTCATCCCGCTGGAATGCGGCCGACGTTTGGGCAGGGCATGTTCGACGCTACAGTAAAGAACTTTTAGTACATTCGGTTCAGGACGCCGGCTTCACCGTCGAAACTGTTGAGTGCTACGGTTTTCCTTTGGCCAATATTATGGAGTATTGGCGTGCTCGGGCCTATGGGCAGATATTAGAAACCAACGCCAAATCTGGTAAAACAGCGAACGACCTTACCAACGAGAGCGGTAGCGATCGTTCCATTGAGCGGCGCTTCTGGCCTGTGTTTTCTTCCATACCCGCAGTCACGGTCATGCGGCTTTTTTTCCAGCTACAACGCCCGTTCCTTAACACCGAATTTGGAAATGGTTTTCTTGTAGTGGCGCGCAAAACTTAAACACATGGCTACCGCCCTGCGCTATATCGGCACCGCTGCTGCCCTGATCTTCATAGGAATCATTCTGGTTCGACACGCAGGAGACATTGCAGTGCTCGACCTCGGTTCAGGGCGCGCCCGTTATGCACTGCTAGGTGGGTTTACCCTTTATGTGCTGTCGCAGCTCGTAGGTGCTTTGGCTTGGGGGGTGACGCTAAACATCTATGACGTTGCCCTACCGCGCACACGCGCTGAAAGTCAGTTAATGGTATCGCAGATCGGGAAATACATCCCCGGCAATGTTGCCCACCTTTTGGGACGTTTCGCCCTCGCAAGGAGTGATGGAGTGCCATCCGCAATTATTGCGTCATCTCTGTTGCTCGAGATCGGTTTTCTGCTCGCCAGCGGTGCTCTGGTCGTCGGAATTGTGCTCCTGACCATGCCCGATCTTGTCGCCGCAGTAATTGCAGACCTTCCAGGATCCTGGCTCGATGGACAGATGACAATCATCTTCTTCGGAATTCTGGCCTGCATAGTGATTGGCCAGATTGTGATTTGGCGCAAAGCGGGAAAACCGAAACTTACATTTTCAAAATGCCTGATCCTATTGTTTCTGCATAGCTTCAACTTTTTGATGCTGGGTTTGTCACTTTGGTGTGTCGCACGGGCGATCTACCCTCAGGGTGGTGCCGGTATATTGCAATGCATCGCAATCTTTTCGACAGCCTGGGTCATCGGTTTTCTGATGCCGGGCGCACCCGGTGGTATCGGTATTCGAGACGGAATTATTGCTCTCGGACTTGGCCTTTTCACTGATCAGGGAGTCGGTCTAAGCGCTGCGATCGCGCATCGCGCGATCTCGGTTCTGGGGGATGTAGCTGTGTTTGGGCTTGGCGTAACCCTGCGCCGATATCTAAGCAGTGGTGAGCACGAAGCTGTATAGGCTTATTAATTTGGATCGGGTCAGCCAGACAACTTGAATCGGAGTCTATCGTATCTGAAGGTCGCCATGCGCTGCCTCAGGCGCTAGGGTGCCGTCTTCTATTCGTTTCCAAACATAGTGCGACTTCTGGTGCGTACTACATTCCTTGAGCGCACCCAGCATCGCCCAAAGCCAGGGTTGAGGTCGTTCAAATTTGACCCAAACCTATCGTGAGTTTTCAGCAGGCAACCGATCAATGTGCTTTTTCACAACATCGTTCGAGAGGGTCGCGTTCAGTCGCCACTCACCTAACGGGATGACCGGCTTGTTTGCGGCCTGTGCATCAGGTTCAAAAGTAACAACAATGGTTTCACGCTTGTCGCTTTCATCAAGATCAAGTTGGATCATGAGCCTTGTAACGTTTGAATTCGGATTCTGCATCGCACATTCAGAATTGAATGCCGTTTCGCAAGGATTGGCTGAAAGTTGAGAGAAGGTGGCGTTTGGCGGCGACAGTATGCGCGCGGTTAGTTCTTTCCCATCCTGACGCAATGTGGCCTTGGAGCCATCAACTGTTACCTGCGCTTCGGTATGCATTGTCCACGCCACCCGCCCCCGTTGATCAGGGCTAATTTCATCCTGAACCAACACTGTCGTTCCATCGACAATAGCTATGCCTCGTCTGACCGTTCCCTTTGGCTTTCCATAGGCGTCTGAAAGATCGGCGATTGCAAAATCGAAACCCGGAAACTGCGCCAACTCCTCAACATAGGCCCGCCCCGTTTCGATTTGATTTGCCATGTCAAAGGTCAGTGTATTCTGCCCGATCGTGGCCGTTCGATAATAGTCAAAACGTTTGTCAGTAAAGTAGCCGGGCAATTGGTAATTTCCGAGCCCAAGATCCACCCCCCAACGTACACCGTCGGCTTCAAGCACAAAGGTGCCCGCATCAAGGTCATTGTGATGGCTGCTAAGCGGCCCAGCCTTGAGGCCGATATAGCTGGCCTTAGGGTCATTCCAACCAGACCGCATGGTTACGATCCCAAGCCCTCCAGACCAATAGGATGTTGATCGGGCAGTGATTGGTTCACTATTGCGACGCTGCTGCCAGATCAGCTCAAATGCTGGATGGGAAGACCGCATTTTGCTATTTATCTTAGTGCCATAGCCCGGACGATTGAACCGCGACGCCAACCAGGTCAACACAACAAGGTCAGTGCTTGTATCGCTGTCTCCAAAGTTAAACAGCATGCCAGTTGGCCCAGATGCATGGATCAGGAACTCCCCAAAATCCTCCAACCCTACCATTCTAGAGAGATCAAAATCATGCCCGAGGACGGAAACAAGCGCATCAAACGCCACCGCCGCGTCCCGGGCGGACAAAGCCCCGTACATCGGTCCTTCTGGCCAAGCCCCATCCGGAGCAAACATTGCCAACCCATTTCTAAGTGAAACCTGAGCCTGCTCAATAATATGATCAGCCAGTTCCGGTTCTGTTTCTGACACAACCAGAGCAGCGACGATCATTCCCACATTACAAACGATGTTCCAGTTGAAGGATGCAACGGGCCAGGCGATATCCGCAGTAGCCGTCCCATCAGGAAGCGACGCGGGAACAGATACTGGATTCACCCAGCGTTGGGGGGCGACCCAACCCTTGTCATAATAAAGCGTATCCAGATCGTAGATTTTTGCGGCTTCTTTCAACCCCTTCTCGACAAGTGCCGATCGAATAGTCTGATGATCCTCTTCGTCCAGATTGTCACTAATCCAACTGTATCCGAGCGACACCGCCAATGTGACACGGCTTAATCCCAGAAAGTGTGCGGGCTGCCATGTTTCCAGTTCCGAAAACTGCAAGAGCTCGGTTCTGGCGCGATCAACATATCGACTGTCACCGGTCAAACGCCAAGCCAAAGCCAGTGTGGTGAGGCGTTCGACCGGACGTTGTCCAAATCCACGAAAAGCTTCGTGAAGCTGACCTTCTCCATTCCGAACTGCCTCAACAATAGTAGGCGACTGCAAATGCGCTTCTGCACTGTCAATCAATGCCTGATAGTCAGCCGCGAATACCTGATCGGCTGCGCGCTGTGTTTCTATGCGCTGGACGATCTCATCCGTTAGAACGACTTGCGGCACTGAGTTTTGGGACAAAGCGCTTGTAGCGCAAAAACAAGCGAAGGACAAAACGAACAAAAAGAAGGCTTTAATCGGATTCACACTTCTAACGGTCGCGATCATGGATTTCTTCCGCATTGGAAACACCTGCAACCCGACTCTGCAGCGGTGGCCAAATTCTGTCAAAGACATCCGATTAGTTCGGCTTAGCAAATTGATATGCTAAACGCTCCGTCCGGCAGCCTATTGGAGTAATGTTTAAGTAGAGCCGGAAGGACAAACGATAAGAAAGCCAGCCACGAGAACCTAGCGCAAGCGATCCGAGCATTAATATTATGGTCGCATGGCTTGATCACGGAACCGAACCGGAAACGAGGCCAGTGCCCATCGATTTTCATGTGTTTGTTTTCGTTCCCGGCCTAGCGCAGACCGGGAACCACTTATTGGAGTGCTTCAGGCGATGGACATGCCGAGCGCTTCAAGTTGGACTGTCAGGGCGCTTTCTGCTTCGGCAACACTGTTCCAGTCATCAGCCGTCAGGTTGCCAAGATCTAGATCCTCGGCCTGAATATCCTGAAGTGTAACGGTATGGCCGCCATTTCCGACAACTTCAAAGATAAGATCGCCATCAATTTCGGTGACCGACACATCGCTTTCGCTCAAAGCGTTGAAATCGATGATATCTTCATCGGCATTAAAACCGATAATCTGGGTCTTTACCCCCCAGTTCCAGGTAAGCTCTGCCACATCCGCTTCAGCGCCGAAGGTCACAACTCCTGGGGTTTGGCTGTTTCCGGGTTCGTTGGTTCCACTACCGATATCTGGTTGGGTCGATCCCCCTATCAGATCTCCGACCCGTGTCTGATAACCGTCTGTCGTCGCCCCGACAGGAGCCTGTGGGGTCAGCAGTATGGTGCGATCAACCAACGTCACATCGTTCTGGTCAAAGCCAAATGGTACCTCGAGATTGTCTTCCATCACCTGATCAAAATGGAATTCGACCAGACCCGGGATCAGGTCAGCCTTGGTCACGCCGGTCAGCGTGATGCTTTGTCCGGTCGGCAAGGATGAGATCACCAGACCATCGCCACTGTCCTCGACGCTAAGCCGCTCGCGGGTTCCGAAATACAGAAAGCTGATCTTCATCGTTGAAGGATCAAAGCCGTCAATAACTTCGTGCACGCCATATTCGTGGCTGCGAACATAGACTGTGTCAGCATCGCGAGGTCCTACGCCCTGCTCCCAACTAAGAACGCCGCCCATATCCTGACGGAGGTGTTCGTTGCCGACCACACCAAAGCTGTCGATGGTCACGTCCTGGAAGGTGACACCTTGCACGATTTGCGCCGCGTCCGACCATGGGCTGTCGATAACAATCTCGCCGGCCTTGGATTTGGTGACGATCATGCCGTGAACCGACGTACCGCCAAAGTCCAACTCGTCCACACCGGGGCGGAATCCGGTTATGTCGTCAGCGTTGCTATCGGCCCGGTATTTCACCCCGCCCGTGTCTGTATTGCCGGTGATCGCGGGCGGGTTTGACCCGTCTGCATCATAACTGAGGTCATAGCCCTCTCCGTCTCCCGGCGAGACGATAACTTGCCCCAAAGCTGTGGACACTTCGTTCAACACCGTCTGATCCGTGATAGAGAAATTGCTGAGCGAAAGATCGGACAGGCCAAAGCCAGTGAATACGATCTGCTTGGTTACATTGCCCGAGGTCAGCTCAATTCTAACGGTCTGCCCCAGAGCGTCCCCACTCTCTTCGAAAATCGAGAAGTTATCAGTCCCAATGTCCGGTCCGATTTCAATGACATCTCCCATCGCGGGCAGGAAGCCTTCGACCGTCTGTGCCTCGCTGGCAAGGCCCAGCATGACGTGCATATGTTGGTGGCTATGGCCACCGCCACCACCATCTCCGCCACCATCGCCACCGCTGGTCGGCATTGAACCATCAGTGCCTATCAGCCCAAGCACTTCAGCTGCGGCGGTATTGTCCAGAATAGCGAAGTTTGCCGGGCTCAGCTCAGCAAGTGTCACACCGCTGAGGGTCGTGGCCTGGTTATTGGACGGGATCGAGAACACAACCGCGCCATCAACCTCGGCAACCTCCAACGCGTCTGCACCGACCCATGCGATGAAGATCGTATCTGTCGTAGGGTCGAAATCCGAGATCGTTGCATTCGTGCCCCAAGCCCAGTTAATCACCACATCCGCAGTATCTTCTGTGGTGTCAGCAGTCCCGTTGCCGGTCGGTTCCGTGGGTTCCGGATGTATAACCGGTGGGACAACGGGCGGCGACGTATTCCCGTTATCGGTGCCGCCATTTGTATCCGTGGGCAAGACACCGTCGGTGTATACCTTGATAGCGTCTTCGATACTCGGCGCGTCATAACCGCCGAATTGCGAGACATACCGCAGGATCGAAGTACCGAATTCATCGGTGGATACACTTCCACCCTGAAGCAGAGCCAACGTACCCCATGCCCCCCGCAGGTGCGCGGCGGCCATTATGCCAGTGAGACTGAGCGTGACAGAGACGGCCTGTCCATTGTCCAGATAGGTGCGTGTCGTGCCGAGATAGTCGGACAGGCTCTCTCCCTGATAGCCCAGCCCGGTTTCGATGACTTGAAGATTGTAGCCAAACGCTTCTTGAATCGCGCGCTCCTGCGCTTCGGCGGTTGTGAACTCTGCCAGCGAATTCACCCCGTTCTTACCGGTCCATGTGCCATCCCAGGTGTTCGAAGCCGCGCCATTCCCATAATAGACATCATCGGTGTAATACCCGAGGTCAATTAACAGCGCCTCGCCGAACTGATATCCAACAAAACCAAGCGAGTTCATCGAGCGATAGGACATCGCGTCCCATTCATCACTGCTTAGATCAGACCAGCTGGAATAGCCTGGATAGAAGTCAGCAACGGCCCCTCCGGCCCATTGGTTCAGCTGCCAATCCTGAATGATTCCTGCGTCGTATCGATCTCGATCCCAACCAGATTCAAATGCACGCAAAGCGTCGCGAAATTCTTCATATGTTCCATTACTCATCTTGAAACAGACTCCCATCTTGTCGTTGTTTCAGCCCAAGTGTTTCGGCTTTATTAGCCTGATGAATTCAGGCCCAACTTGCGTAACAAGTCAGAAGTTCAGGACACGTTAAGAGTTCATTAACGAATTAATCTGAGCGGATGCGGGCCTAGGCCAACCTTTTGATGCGCTAAAAAACGCTGTACGTCAGTGGGTTATAGCGGGGTTTGAGCAAAAGATCGGTGCAGTTGCGCGAGTCTTCGCCAAATTTGGAATGTCGCAATAATTAACTTTGCATTATTGCCAGATCGAACTGTTAAGAAAGCCTCAGCCGATCCAGACCGGCTGAGGCGTTTTTTTGGTAATCAGGCGATGATCAGAGACCCCAATCCTGTGATTGTTGAGCCGTCAGCTCGCTGATGTGCTGCATGACATCGAAATGCTCATCAACACCCTGTACGCTGATCACCTTTTGGCCATTTGCCGTGACCCAGTGAGTGCTGGAACGCCATTCGATCTGAAGTTGATCCAGAGACGAGATCCCGAACCCTTCCAGATCGATAACAATCGAGTCGTCAGCCTCAAAATCCCGGATCACCTGACCACCATACTGGCTGCCCGGGCCGGTGATGACAAAAGTATCGCTGCCTTCGCCACCGAACATATTGGCAAACCCGGCTTCTGAAGACTGGTCTGCATCAAGGATGATGACGTCGTCGCCGTCTCCACCATTTGCATTGGTGATCATCGCGCCTTTGCGGATCACGATGGTGTCATTGCCGTCGCCGCCGTTCAGAGTAGCGAACTGATTGAGCGCACCGCCAACAATGTAGTCATCACCAGCACCACCATTCAGGGTCAATCCACCACTGCCGGTGTCGCCGATCATGTAGTCCCAACTATCGGTGCCATCTACGGTAACGAGCTCTTCGCCGACCTCGGCGTCAATCCGGTTGCCATACTTCTCGAACCACTCCAGCGTGTTTGCACCAAAGGGCGGTTCGTAGACAACCTGATAGCCTTCTTCATCGTTGCCAACCAAGCTGCGCAGGTCGATGTATGACGGGTCAAATCCGTTCCCGTCATCGTCATAGCGCACGATGATCTCGTCTGTCAGCTTGTTGAACAGCACGATCTGGCCGTTTTCAATGCGGTGATCCAGATCGAACCAGCCGGTCATCCCGTAGGCGTCGAGGTCAATCTCGATACGGTCGCCTTCATTGGCATCGAAATCGGTGATCGTGTTCTCGCCGCCGTTCAGAATGAAGGTGTCAGCTCCTCCGTTACCGGTCAGCACGTCTTTACCATCACCTGAGGTGAAGACGTTATCGCCGTCGTCGCCGATGATCACATCATCATGGTCGCTGCCATAGATGTTCTCGACGCTCCAGAGCAGATCATAGCCTTCCTTGTCGCGAATCTCGTCATTGAGATCGAACGGATTGGCGCTGTTGCCATGCCAGGCCCAGTAATACTCACCGCTGGCATCTTCCGCCTTGTTGTTCATGTCGACATAGATGCCGCTCAGGCTGTCACCATACCAGGCCGTGTCATTGCCTTCTCCACCATACAGCTTATTAAAGCCGCCACCGCCAGCCATGATATCGTCACCGCCAAAGCCGTAGAGAACATCATTGCCGTCATTGCGGATTTCGGCCTCGTTTCCGCCGTGGGTATCGCGCTCGGACGTATAGGCTTGCAGAACGTCGTTGTGGTTTGTTCCCAACTGACGATCCTCGTCATGAAAGCCGACCATCGAAACACCGCCGAACGCCCCGAATGTGACGAACTTGCTGGTTCCAAGACCTGCAAGGTCTTCACTGCTCAGGCCAAGGTCGATCTTTTGGCCCAAGCCATAATGCGCACCATCCGGCCCCGTGATCAGAGCGGTTTCTTTCAACCGTTGAATGAAGGCATCTGTGTTCTGCTGCGAGATACTTGTTGCGCCCGGAAAGATGTTCGACGCCTCATCCCAATAGAAGGTTGTAATCACCTTGAACTTGTTGTCGGCCGGATCAAGCGCGACCAGATCGAATGCCGCGCCATCAACGATCGATGCCTGCAGGTCCAGCGTTACTGGCCCCTCCACGTTGACTGGTACAATGATCTTGTCTTCAAGCGGGTTGAAGTCGAGGATCTCGACCAGAGACACCTTTGGCGGGTTGACGGTTTCGACAACCTGCTCCTCTGTCTTGAACATGTTCTTGATCCCGTCGATCAGGCCTCTGGCAAGGTTGATGAACAGCTTCGCGCCCGGCAGCATCTTGGCGAGTGCCAGATTACCTGCCTCTTCCAGCCACTCTTCGCCCAGACCATTCGATTGGTTATGGTTGGGATCATGAGTTGTTGGTTCAGGCACAGAGCCAATAACGAACGTGTCGGCCCCTTTTCCACCGTAAAGCGTGTCGGCAGAGGTTTCGTCGATATGCCCGGTAAACAGGACATCATCACCGTCACCGCCGACAAGAAGGTCGTTACCAGTACCACCGTACAGTTTGTCGCCTTCATTCCCGGCAATCAGGATGTCATCGCCCTCGCCGCCAACAAGGATGTTCTTGCCTCCGCCGCCAATGATCTTGTCGTTGCCGGATTCGCCGAACAGCTGATCATCACCTTCACCTCCATCGATGTAATCGTGGCCACCGCCACCATAGATGACATCATTACCGCCATCACCGAACAACTGGTCGTTCCCACGGTAGGCGATGATGATGTCATCTCCGTCACCGCCCGAGATATTGTCCCGATGATGATAGTTGGAATAGTAATTCTTGATCGAGGTGCCGCCATCATAGTTATCCCAGTTTTCGGGGTTCCAACCGTGGATGACGTTATCCCCGTCATTCCCTTCGATACGGGTGTAAAGATATGTCCCCTTGCTTTGCCCACTTGAGAGACGGTGCATCAGGTTTTCAAAGCTCACCTCACCATCGGCCATATTGTATTCACCACGGGCTTTGACATCGCGGCCGACATAGGTGCCGCTGGTGTCATGCAGATGGGTCCCATATTTATCCCACCAACCGCTGTGGCCATCGCCAGGTGATTTACCACCGATCCAGACGGGAATATCAGGTTTGTTGCTGGCCACAGTCTCGTCGTCCGAGGCTGAATCTTCCCAGACGTAGTCCTGCAATTCGCTGATTTCTTCCGACAGCAGACTAACCGGCGGGATCACGATAGGATCGTCATCCGTTTCACCAAGACCAACCGATATGTTGAGCGTGCTCGCCGAGTTGGGCTGGAATTTTGATTTGCTAACATGTTTCATGTCTTTCCTCCTGTTTCCTGGATGGTCGACACCCGAGGTTCGGGCCCATACGCATCACAGATCATAGGAAAGATGTGGTTTTTCAGCCTGTTGATCTCAACAGGCGAAAGCCAGTTAAGTTGTTACAAAGTATGACAAAAATGGAATCCACGGCCTGAGAAAACCAGCGATCCGGCTGGCGCCTGTTGCAGGCCCCAGCCGGTGAGTTTGGTTTTCCCTTTGTTTGCCCGGGCGTCCGTTTCAACAGGAACTAAGACGCCCGGATTTTGGTTGTGCAGCGATAGATGATCGCTGAGTTTTCGCCCCACTTAGGCGACCATATCGACAAAGAAGCTGTCGGTCGGAACGGGGGTTCCGCAGATGTCTTCGCCGCCTGCAGTCGGTACGATTTCGCACAGCGGCGGAGGCGCCATTTCCGTCAGGTCATACTCATCCTCCGGTACTTCGGTGCCGCATTTGGGCAGCGGCAGGATCGGGGGTACAGCGATGACGTCATCACCCTGATCCAGAACGATCGGATCAAAGGGCAGCGGGTTCACTGCAACCAGATCTTCACCGTCCTGAGGCACTTCGGTGCCGCAACGGGGATCAGGCATGATCGGCGAAACTGCGGTCAAATCGTCACCTTCACCAGCAGGAACCGCACCATAAGGCAGCGGGGCTACTGCGATCAGGTCTTCACCATCCTGCGGAACCTCGGTACCACACCGGGGGTCAGGCATGATCGGGGAAACTGCGGTGACGTCGTCACCTTCACCGGCAGGAACCGCACCAAAAGGCAGCGGGTTCACGGCAACCAGATCTTCGATGGGATCGGCAACCAGCGGATCAATCGGCAACGGATTTACAGCCACCAGGTCTTCACCATCATTTGGCACCTCGGTTCCGCACTTTGGAAAAGGCTGAATCGGGGGCACGGCGATGACATCGTCGTTGGCTTTCTCGAAGCTCGTAGTGGTTACATGTTTCATTGTATTTCTCCTTGTTACACACTTTGTTTTGCACCCAAAAAAATCTTAGAAACTTCCTCCTCGGGTATAACAAAAAGGTGGTTATCCGGCCCCTTCATTACAACGCGAAAAAGGGGGCTAAATTGTTACAAAGTATGACAAAAATAGGCTCTTAAGCCGGGGATCATCTCTTTTCAGACAGGACGCGCTTCCAAGATGTGGACCAGCACCCGCTCAGGTACCACCTTCGCCCCTCCTCGCCTTCAGGATCGAAAAAACCAGCGCCATTTCTGGCGCTGGTTTTAGCTGTTTCTTCCTATTGGGCAGCTCACATCATGCGGTCGATCAGACCTCCCGGAACGTGGACCGGATTTGTTTACTGAGAGGATCAAGAAGGTACTGGAACAGGGTACGTTCGCCGGTTTCGATGAAGACGTCAGCCGGCATACCCGGCAGCAGGCTCAACTGGCGGTCAGACAAAAGTCCGACAGCCTCCTCGCTAAGAGCAATCCGCGCCTCGTAGTAGGGTAAGCCAGTCATCTGATCTGTTTTCAAATCAGCCGAGACAAACTCAACGTGCCCATCCAACCGAGGGGCAACATGTTGATCGAACGCCCCGATTATCACGCTCGCAGCCTGGCCCAAGGCGACATTGTTGATGTCCTGTGGCATGACACTAGCGGTCACCACCAACCCGTCATCCTCGGGCACGATCTGCATCAGCGTTTCGCCCGGAGACACCACGCCGCCGATTGTATGTACACCCAATTCATGCACGATGCCATCCGCCGGAGCCCGAAGGTCAACCCGCGCCAGCTGCAACGCGGCCGCGCTCCGACGTTCTTTCAAGCCATCCAGTTCGACCTCCAGCGAGGAGATCTCGTTCATCACCTGCTCGCGGAAAGTCTTTTCCAGTTGCAGGATATGGATACGCGTCTCACTGATACGACCACGGGCGACTGCAATCCGAGAGGTCAGGCCGCCACTATTACCGACAAGACTGCTTCTTTGACGCTGCAGAGTCGTCACCCGGGTACCAGGCACTAAACCCTTTTCAAAGAGCTGCGTCAGACCCTCCAATTCGCTGTCGATCAGTTTGATCTCTTCTTCGGAAGCTTCGCGCTGCGCCTCCAGGCCCACAATTTCCTGCTCTGCCTGTTCGATTTTCTCTTCCAAGGCCGCGACCTGACCATCCTGCGACAGACGACGTGCTTCCATCACCGCGCGCTGCGTTGCGAGTGCGCGGTCAATTTTGTCTTCGTCTTTCCGAGACGCAAGCTCCTCGGACAGTACGAGATCGTCCAGACCATCGCGCTCGGCCGTCAAACGAACTAACTGCGCTTCAAGCGCCACGAGCCTGTCATCGACCAAGGCTTGGCTGCCTGACAACAGCTGATCATCAAGTGTCAGAACAACATCGCCAGCCTCAACCCTATCTCCGTTTTTGACGTGAATGGTGCCGACAATACCTCCGTCGGGATGTTGCACAGCTCTGAGGTCGGACGAGACCACCACACTACCAGCCGTCACGACCGCCCCGGACATCGGGGCTTTCATCGCCCAACCACCGAATCCTATGGCGAGCACAGCAATTGCGACCAGACCAAAGCCGATGGATTGGGCAGAACAATCCCTAAACCCTTTGTTGTTCGTGCTGGAATTCTTGTTGGTATTCATGACTTCCTCCATTCATTCTGTTTACAGCGCGGGACTGGGTCAGCCCGTGGCGGCAACGATTTCTGTTTGTTGGGGTTGTTCGACGGTCTTCTGTTCAGCAGCAGGCTGTGCAGCTCCGGCGGCGGCCTGATTGCGTTGACGCAACCGTTCCATCACTTCTGTACGAGGACCAAAATCTCCGGCGCGACCGTCTTCCATAATCAGAATCTTGTCGACTGAACCCAGCACGCTCGCCCGGTGCGCGATGACGATCACAATCGCCCCGCGTGCCTTGGCGGCGAGAATGGCATGGTTCAGTGCGGCCTCACCCACGGCATCCAGATTCGAGTTGGGCTCGTCCAGAACCACCAGAAATGGATCACCATAAAGCGCTCGTGCAAGGGCAACACGCTGTCGCTGACCACCGGACAAGGCCGCGCCACGCTCGCCAACCGAGGTGGCATAGCCGTCTTTGAAGCTAGCGATCAGTTCGTGAACACCCGCTGCCTTGGCGGCGGCAATCACCATCTCGTCCGTCGCCTCGGGATCAAAACGCGCGATGTTCTGGGCGATCGTTCCGTCAAAGAGCTCAACATCCTGCGGCAAAAAACCGATCTGGGGGCCAAGCTCCTCTGGCAGGTACTGGTCGATTGGCACAGCGTCGAGGCTGATGCTGCCTTTGGCCGCCGACCATGCACCAACAAGTGTGCGCGCCAAGGTTGATTTTCCGCTGCCGGTCGTCCCAATCACAGCCAGTGCCTCGCCTGCTTTCATATCGAAACCAACACCTTTGAGAACAGCGGCAGTGGCCATCGGAGGGGCAGCGATCAGGCCGTCAACGGTCAGCGACTTCTGTGCCTTGGGCATGGAAATACGACGGTCAGCTTCGTCACCAGAAAGAGTTTGCTTCAGCTGAGCCCATGCTTGCCGGGCAGCAACCAGATTGCGCCAACTACCGACCAGAGTCTCGATAGGCTGCAAGCCACGGGACATGATGACCGATGCCGCAACGATTGAGCCAGCCGATATATGTCCATGGATGGCAAGATAAGCGGCGACCGCAAGAACGGCGGACTGAAGTGCCAGGCGGAACACCTTGGTAAAGCTACCAGACACTCCGACAGTAGTGGCCGCCTTAGCACTCGCACCAAGGTGGAGATCATTCACATCTTGCCAGGTCTTGCCCAGATTGGACTGCATCCCCATCGCGCGAACCATTTCGGCATTCCGGCGGCCGGCTTCTGCCAGACGATTGCGCTTGGCTGAATGCTCAGACTGAACGCACGCGGCAGCGCGGACCTTGATATCCGTAACGATGGCAATGGCAACCAATGCCAGCGCGCCAATTACACCGACCATACCCAGCCACATGTGCATGGCAAAAACCAATCCCAGATAGACCGGGATCCACGGCAGATCGAACAAAGCTCCGGCACCCTGACCCGACAGGAAACCGCGAATTTTTTCGACATCTTGAATTGCCGCCGCAGGGTTGCCACCCGGACGGTTGCGCGACGGCTCGGACAAAGTGCAATCAAACGCTGTTCGGGTGAGCCTTTGTTCAAAGCGATGCCCCATGGCAACCAGCACACGGGTCCGCGCGCCGTCAATCAAGGCCATGAACAAGTACAGACCGGCGACAAGTGTGCTGAGCGCGACAAGCGTATTCACGCTTTGGCTAGACATCACGCGATCATAGATCTGAAGCATGAAAATCGGCCCTGTCAGCATCAATAGGTTCACAACACCGCTGAAAACGCCGGTGGCAATCAGATTGCCCTTCAGCGCGCGCCGGGCGCTGGCAAGTTGTGGATGAACGGATGAATGCTTTGACATAGCTGGCTCCCAATAAAAACTCTGTGGGTGATACTTGGAGACCAGCCGCCGATGCCCCAAGGGCTTGTCACACTTTGATTCAATTGACGAATTTGGCCGGTTTTTTACCGAGCTGACGAAACCGGGTGCCCGGAAGTGCGGTACCGGTGGGTGAAACCCCTTTGCATCATCAGCGGCATGGCGGTTGCAATTTCCGCTTGGGAATGCGGCGGTATTTGAATTAGCGTCCCAAGTCAGGGGGATGGGACAGGGAGCCTACGCGCAATGCGCTGGAATGATCTGACACTTCGAACACAAGTTATGAGCATCGTGCTTATCAGCTGGACGATTGTCGGCGTGTTCTCGGTAGTCACCGATGTGGTTCAGATCCGAAACTCTCGCGCTGAAGAGATCCGAAACAGGGGCGATGCCTTTCTTGCGCAGGTGGTTTCAACCCTGGCCCGCGTGCCTCCTGACAGCCGCTCCGAAGCAGCGCTTGGTTTCTTTCCTGCAGAATGGAGTGTCAGGGTCGGCACGCAGGATGCAGCAACCGCTTTGGCCAATGGCCGCGACCGCCCGAATCTGGCTAACTGGCTGACGGCGCGGCTGGAACACCGCGGGATCGCCGTCGCGGAACTGTCCGTGGCAGACACGGTCGTTGACGCCAAACACGACCAAAGCGCGCTGTTGCAACTGTTCAAGAGCCACTCGGGCGAACCTATCGATGCAGAAAGCGTTGACGCGTTTCTGGTGAGCGTTTTTTCGGTCCGGCTCAAGGATGATGACGAATGGCTGAACTGCTATTTGCTCATGAAAAACAAGAACATTGTACCTTTGGTCATCGTTGGCTCAATCGACAGTCTGGTCGCGCTTACCCTGCTTTGCGCACTTGCGTTTCTTATTCAGAAAGTGATGCGACCGCTGAGCGCGATGGCCGTCAATGCCGAGTTGATCGGCCGGGGTGAAGAAGTCGGCCCACTCGTCGAGGCGGGTGCCATTGATATCCGCCACACAATTATTGCGTTCAATCGAATGGAAGCCCGGATTGTTCTGGCGCTTGAGTACAAGACAACCTTGCTTCGTAGCCTCGGGCATGACCTGAAGGGACCGATTGCACGGATGCACGATGCGATCCAGAAATTGGAACCAACAGCACCCAAAGAGCAACTGCTCAAGCGGTTGGAAACCATCAGCGATATTGTAAACTCCGTCACCAACCTCAACCGCGAAACGCATCACGATGGAGAGCTTGCACGCCTGGATTTGCGCTCACTGGTTGAGGCGCTTGTAGATGAACAGGTTGAGGCGGGTCGCGATGTGACCTGCACAATCGAACAATCTGCGGTGGTCAAAGGAAGACATAACGCGCTTACCCGGGTTCTTAGAAACTTGTTGGAGAATGCGGTCAAATACGGGGGTCGAACAAATGTCTCTTTGACCGCGTCGAACGATATGGCCGCAATTCACATAGACGATGAAGGACCAGGTATCCCAACCGAACAACTTGAAACAGCATTTGAGCCTTTCCAGAGACTAGGAGCCACCGAACCCGGAACGGGCCTCGGCCTCGCCATAGTCCGGGCGATTGTGGTTGATCAGGGGGGCACTGTAACGCTTGAGAACCGCCTGAGCGGAGGCCTTAGGGCAAATGTGCTGTTGCCGCTTGATACCGGAGTTCAGCCGGGACGAAAGATGTAACCCTGCCCCCAGACCGTTCGAATATATTCCGGATTTGAAGGGTCGCTCTCAATCTTCGATCGCAACCGTTTGATCAGAGCATCAACGCTTCTGTCTCCTGCACCGCCATGCTGTCGGGTCCGGGCAACGGCAAGAAGGTCTTCTCGGGTACACAACACGTCCGGGTTTTCAGCAAAGAAGCGCATAACCCGCACTTCGCTTGAGGTGAGTGTGATGAGACGACCATCTTCACTTTTGAGATGTCGCTCGTTTTCAACAAGCTCCCATTCTCCGAACCGGGTAACCCGGGATTTTCCCTGCGTTCCACCAGCACGCCTGCGCAGCACAGCACGCACGCGCGCGAGGAGTTCCAACTCGTTGAATGGTTTAATGATGTAATCATCCGCGCCCAGTTCCAGCAGGGAAATCCGCTCGGCGTCGTCATCAATCGAACTGATCATGATGATCCCGGCATCTATGCGCGAAGCGATCTCGTGACATAACACCTTACCACTAGTTCCTGGCATCACGAGGTCCAGCAGAAACAAGCTGTAGGTTTCATCAGCCATCATCAACCGCGCAGCGGGTACATCTTGCGCATGTTCGATTTTGTACCCTTTGTCAGTCAGAAATGCACAAACACCCTGAGCAAACTCGATGTCATCGTCACAAATCAGAATGTGCTCATCATAGCCAGCGGATTGATCCGCGACGTCTTGCATAGCTCTTCTCCTCGGGACGATGCCTGTCGTTACGATAACAACATTTGCTATTCGAAGCTGTCAATGTTGCAGAGAACGATCAAACTGTCCGGTATGCAGCGACCGCAATCGCCACTCATGGCTAGACCAGACAATCATCGATTGGCGCATTCCGGACGATTAAAAAGTTTGTTACGCCGAACAGCAAATTTCTCCCTCTTCCACCACATTCCGCAGGTGGCTGAGTGCAACGAAGCAATCGTCGTCAGAGACTTGGTAGCAGGCCTTGTATTTGGTGTATCGCGTGCACCCTGACTTAAGTGCAGTTTTGATCACGACAGTAGGCTCTGAACAAGATTTGGGTGCTTCTGAAACCCTTAAATGTTACTGCTGCATCCACGCTACGAAAGAGGCTCCAAGTCCGACAGAGTAATATCGTAGTCAGTTTCCACCAGAGCTATCTACGGCCTTGCGGAAATCCGGCTTAGATTGCTTCGATTGTCTCCAGCCAGCGCAGCAGCGCCGCCGTGGTTTGCCGCGGTTGTTCCAGAGTTGGCAAATGGCCCGCGTGTTCGATGACTTCCAACCGGCTTCGCGGCAACAGGTCATGCATCAATTCGTGGCGTTCGACTGGGCATAACGCGTCATGACGGCCGCAAAGGACCAACGCAGCTCCCTTGAAAGCGCGCAATGTGTGACTTTGGTCCGGGCGATCTCGTAGGGCCTTGGATTGGTTAACAAAAATCTCCGGCCCCAAGGCCATAGCCATATCCATGCATAGGTCCAGAATTGCCTGTCGATCAGGGCCATCGGTCAGATAGTTGGGCTTCATTTCCTCGGCCATCACATCGCTTAGCCGACCGTTTTTAACCGCCTCTATCTGGGGCTCACGCCTCGCCTTGACCTGATCCACCTCTGCCAGCGGGTTGGTGTCCATCAACGCCATCCCCGCTACACGCCCCGGTGCTTGCCGCAGCATTTCCATCGCAACAATGCCTCCCATGGAAAGACCGGCCAATGCGAACCGGTCGGGCGCGTGTTTTAAAACCTCGGCGGCCAGAGCCTGCATCGTATCATGCGCACCAATGGGGGCGACAAGTATCGGATATCTGCCAGACAATGCACCAATTTGCGGCGAGAATAGCCGAGCATCGCACATCATGCCCGGCAAAAGGACAAGTGGTGTCATTTGACCAGAGCAGCCCCTTCGGCCAGCGCACTCAGTTTGGCATAGGCGATATCAGGATCGACAGCGCCAAACCCCGCAAAAGTGCCAAAACCGCAATCCGATCCGCCAATCACCCGCTCCGCTCCCACGATGTTCACGAACCGCTCAAGACGTTGCACGACCAGTTCGGGGTGTTCGACAAAGTTTGTGGTGGTATCGACCACACCCGGCACAAGTACCTTGTCATCGGGTATCTCGGACTTGCGGTCGCGGAACACCGTCCATTCATGTGCATGGCGCGGGTTCGAGGTTTCAAACAGCACATAGCGCGACTTGGTTGACATCAAAGTCGAGAACACCTTGTCCATTCCGATATCGCAGCAATGCGGACCTTCGTAATTGCCCCAGCAGATGTGAACCCGAACCTTGTCGGCGGGCACATCCTGCAATGCATGGTTCAGCGCTTCGACATGCATTTCGGCAATACTGACAAATTCCTCGTCAGAAAGGTCGGTGAACAGCATATGGCGCGACAGGGCAAGATCGGGGCAATCCAATTGAAGATCCAGGCCCGCCGCGACGATGGTTTCATATTCGGATTTCATCGCATCGGCCAGCGCGGCCAAATACGCCTCGCGCGTCGGGTAATAGTCGTTCTGCAGAAAAAGAGAGATCACACCCGGGCTGGCAGCATTCATAAATCCGCGCTCAATCCCGTGCTCAGCCATGGCTCTTTTGAGGTTGTCGATATCCTTCTGCAACTCGCCCTGCCCTTTCGAGCGCACGTCGCCTACGCACATGGGCCGCGCGTATTGCGGAGTTCCGCCATCATTCGCCAAACGTTGAAGAAAGCCCGGAAACATCTTCAGATCAGCCGGGGCGTTGCGCGGGCTGTCGCCTGCAAACCCGGTGTAGCGGTCCTTGACGTAGGTCGCGTAAGAGATTTTCGAAGTCTCGCCATCTGATACAATATCGATCCCCGCTGCAGCCTGTTTGCCTACGGTTTCGGACACCGCGTTCGTCATGCAGGCATCAAAATCTGTCTGATCGAACGATTCCCCCCGCTCGCGCGCGAAGATGAAATCGACGACTTCCTGACTACGCGGCAGACTCCCCACGTGGGTGGTTGAAATTCGGGTCATCATGTCATCTCCAATTCAATTACTTCCCTGTGCCGAGTCCAAAGTGAAGAACGGGTCACATACTGCGCGCCCCGAAGGAGATCGGAGCGCGCAACTTTGCCTTTATGCACCGGTCCAGGTAGCACCGGCGGGATCGTCCGTTGCCGTGATACGATACAGACCGGCCTCTCCGGTCATTGAGGGCACGATACTGTAGCTTTCACTTGACAGAACCAGCGCTGTATCGCCTGCGGACAAAGTTGTTTCATAGCCATCGACTGTAATCCGCCAATGACCACTCGCAGGCATGAGGACGACGGGCATATGCGCCGCGACGGGTTCGTTCAAACAAGAGCCGCGCCCGAGGAAATCGACCTCAAACCCCGGCTTATCCTTGATCAGGGCATCTTCGCCAATAACTTTGGCTGGCTTTTTAGCGGAAAGCGCCATCAGATCCCAATAGCGTGCCACATATTTGCCGATAACATCTTCGACCGGAACTTCCGGATAGCTCTTAAGCTCTTCTTCGGTCAGCAGCGGCATGGGGCGCACGTTGTGGGGCAGTTCCTGACCCTTCTTGCTGTCATACAGCACGCCATTGTCGCCCAGCATCAGCCCATGCGCCTGCGCGTCTTCGATCACCTGTGGTGCCCAGGTGACACCGCCACCCGCATCATCGCCGCCCAGGATCGACATGATCATCCCATAATCCTGCCCGACATTTTCGAAACCGCGAAAGATGCCAGTTGGAATGTTAAATATGTCACCTTCCTCGGCAATAAACTCACCCGCAGTGCCATAGCGACCCCAAAAGAACCGCCAACGTCCTTTGGCGACAAAGAACACCTCGGCCGTGGTGTGGCTGTGCAGCGAATTCCGGCATTTCGGAGGTTGCCCCGCCGCGCCAATATTGAAGCCGATTTTGTCGGTGATGTGGACATGCTGATCGGGGCTTTCGGATACGCCACCGCCTACGATGGTAAAGTTTTCCTTCTGGTCCGAACCGGGCGTGTGCGCGTCAATAAATGCGGTTTTACAAGGCTGCAGTTCGCCGTAGCGGACAATGCGTTGTTGGATCGTGCTCATAATAGTCTCCGTTCATTGAATTGGTACAAGAGGTCTCGATCCTCATGCACCCGGAGGGCGATTATTCAGCCGCCGCGCCCGCAAGGACGCCCGGTGGCCATGGTACCGCCGGGTTCCTTCACTGGCATCCAATGCGACGCGCGTTTGAGGCATCAGAGATCCCCGGTTTCCAACAGAAGCTGTTTCCAGACCGCGGTTTCATCGAACAAGGTCCATTCGCGTCGCAGCCTGATGTCGCCTCCAACCAACTCGCCCCATTCGGCATGGCTGATCCCGAGCACATACAACTCAGCACCTGTTGGTTTCCCGAACACGCCCCAACCGTCATGCTTGCCATGCAAGCTCCAGCGCAGGGCCGAGCGGGGCGGCATATTCGGATCATCGCGCCCGATCTGATGATGGATGGTGAAGGTTGCGCTTGGCATGGCTGCACGCAAAGACATCCAGAACCGATCAGCCGAATCCCAGCCATGGCCAGTGACACCGCCGGGATATTCGGTCTGCACGCCTCGGTCATACTCTCGTTCAATCGCGCCCATATCTGCATTCATTATCCGTGTCAGCAGATCCGCGTGGCGGTGTCCCCATTCATTGTCATTGCCGTACCCCTTGTAGGGGCCTTCGATGTCGTTCTTGGGTGACAGAGGCTTCACACTGGCCTCGGCCCCACCTTCACGCGCTATCAGATCGGCGGCATATTCCTTGGGATCCCAGCCCATTTGCCGGACAATCGCACCCTGATCTCGGATCAGCCATTCGTCATCGATCATGTTGTCGATGGCGTGGCAGTCGGCCAGAATTCGGTATCGCAAGCGTGTTCCGGTGGCTTTGCCATAGACACCATTGCCCCGATGCGTGGCGGTCGACAGGATACGATGCGAGCTCAGCATGCCTTCTTCCGGGGTGCCCGACCAGATCACATCCTCGCCCAGCAGCTGACGGTCGGGGAACTCGGCCAACGTGGCCATTGTTGCACCAATGACATTCTGGTTACCCAACACAACCGAACCGGGCGAGCGGACGACGATGTCTGGGCTGTAATATTGATGCAGAGTCGCAATGCCACGGTCTTCCCAAATCTCTTTGGTGATGCCGATGATATAATCCGGGAAATCTTTGAATTTGGGATCAAATCCCTTCATGTCTTCCATCCTTCAGGTATGCGGGCGGAGCCGCGAACGATCAAAGGTCCGTCAATCTCGGTGCGGCGCGGCGCAGCAGCGGGATTTTCGATCTTGCTAAGTAGAATATCGACGGTTTCGGCAACCATCCGATTGGCAGGCTGACGAATAGTTGTCAGATTGTAGGCTGGCCAAGAGGCAACGGCGACATCGTCATATCCCAGAACCGAGACATCGGCCGGAATTTGCAGGCCCAACTCGAACCGCAGCGTGTCCATCACAGAGATCGCCATGTGATCATTGGCCACGAACACAGCGTCCGGTGGATCGGACGCGAACATGCGTAGCGTTGCCTCACGCGCCTGTTCAGCGATGAAGTTCCCGGCTCCACGGGCGTGCAGTTTGACACCCGCCTCTTGCAGGGCCGATACGAATCCCGCTTCGCGATCGCGTTGGGTCGAAGCGCCCTCCCATCCGGCGATATATCCGATCTTCTCATGACCGCCAGCCAGCAGAAACTCGGCTGCCTTTCGGCCACCGGCGACATTGTCGGATGTAACCGATGACATAGTGAGGTCATCCTGTGCCCGATTGAACAACACCATCGGTACGCCAACGGTCCGACAACGTTCATACAAGGTCGACGACAGGGCCACCGATGCCGCGATTATGCCGTCGACTTGAAAGTCGAGCAATTCCTCGACCACGCTATCGACGTTTTCGGCTTGGTTCGACGCCATGAATATCATCACATGGTAGCCGCGCTCCTGCAGCGTGTTCGTCAACCTTTCCAGTGCTTCAGGATAAAACTGATTATTCAGATACGCCACAACAAGCCCAATGATCCGGCTTTTGCCGGACACTACGGCACGCGCAAGGACGTTCGGCCGATAGCCCAGTTGCTTGGCGGCCTGACGCACCTTTTCAATCGTCTTCTTCGAGGCTGACGCCCCCGGAGTGAACACACGGCTAACGGCAGACTGGCTGACCCCGGCGAGGCGGGCGACCTCCATGGATGTAACTTTTTGCGCCGCCATCAGTCTGCTGTCCAACCTCCGTCTATCATCAACGCGGTGCCCGTCACCAAAGCCGATGCATCCGAGGCAAGATAAACCACTGCCCCCATGATGTCTTCGATCTCGCCCGGGCGGCCCAACTTGATCTTGTCCAATATCCATGCGCGCTTGTCCGGGTCATCAAAAGTCGACTTGGTCAAATCGGTCAGAATAAAAGTTGGGCAGATCGTGTTGACCCGAATTTTTGCAGGACCGAACTCCAACGCCATCGCCTTGGAAAAGCCTTCGACTGCGAATTTTGACGCGCAATAGACGGCCCTTTCCCGCCCGCCTACATGGCCCATCTGGCTGGAGATGTTCATCAGCGATCCGGGGCGCCCAGCTTCTAACAGTCCTTTCGCCACCGCTTGGGTCAGAAAATAGGCCCCTCGGACATTGACATCCATTACCGCATCAAAATCCTCGGGCCGTGTGTCTACGGCCCTGCTGTGTCGGGCCAGACCGGCTGAGTTCAGCAGGATATCAAATGGCCCGTTTTGCGCCACAGCATCAGCAGTGCCTGCAACGTCAGAAACATCCAGTTCAAGTATATTCGCCAACCATCCCCGAGCGTTCATCTCTGTTGCCAGATCCTGCAACGCATCCTTGCGCCGCGCCGCCAGTGTCACTTCGGCACCATGCTCTGCCAGTGCTACGGCACAGGCCATGCCGATACCGGACGACGCGCCCGCGACCAATGCGCGTTTGCCGTTAAGATTGAAACTTGGGGTGCTGGGAAATTGGGACATATCAGACCTCGCCAACCGGAAATGGAATGCGGCCCGGAACGCGCGCCTTGTTGAACTCTCGCAAACGGGCAAAGACGTCAACACCCAGCTGGCGATAGGTATCCAGCAGATCAACTAAAACCCAGTTCTCGCGAATCTTGCCATTTTCAAGCCGCCAGAAATCGAGGCTGCGCAGCGTGATCTTCTTGCCCGACGGTGCAATCCCCATCCAGCCATCATTGGTGACAGTCTGGATCATGTTGGGCCAACCCGTAACAGCCGCATAGTCACCGTCGCCAAAGAAATGACAGGTGATGTCATCTACATCCTGCCCGCGATCCGGCATTGCGTTGAGGAATGGAATCTGATGCCAATTACGGAACCCCGCGATACCCCGCCCTGTGCCGATCCCCGAGGGGCCGTACCAGTTCATCCGAGGATGCCAGAACCGCTCCAACTCCATCACCTCCGGACCACCTTCTACGGGATGTTTGGTCAGATGATCTAGCATGTCGACAATGTGCTGGCAGGTCTCTTTGCCCTTGGCCTTGTCATACGGGCCGGGCACCAGCCCGTCCTGCGTCGCTGGTCCCGGAACATGCCATTCCCGCCCCAAACCGGGTGCCATGGGCCAGGCCTGCGCTTGCATCATCACTTCGGGGATATCCCAAAGCGCCTGCACCTCGGCGACTTTGCCATTTTCGATCCGGTAAAACTCGTGAAACCGCATGGTGACCTGATGGCCTGTCGGCGGAATCTCCAGCCATGGCCCCGCGAAAGTGCCGGTATAGTACCCGCCGCATCCAACCCAATCAGCCCCGAATTCATCAGGTCCAGCCATGACGATATAATCGCGGCGCTCAAGATCGGGCCATGCGGTCAGAAGATCGCGATAGCAACAATCGTAATAAGCACTACTCCCATTGGTGTCGCCAAACGGATAGCTCAGATGGAACACAGCGTCGGGAGAACAAATCTGATCCAACGCCTGCCGGACACCGGCTTCGGTAAAGTCATACATCGCAGCCCTGACCTGTGCGATCAGGGTCTTGTGCTCAGTATGCCTGTCACTCATTCTGCGGCGTCCCTATAAGGTGCAGGCGCGCCGTAGGGGACATTGATGCCGCCGTAACGCCGTACGCGGACGTTACATTGCTCGGCGTGCCCCACAAAACCTTCGAGCATACATAGGCGCGAGCCATATTCGCCGATCAAGGTTGCCGCCTCATCAGTCATAACCTTTTGATAGCTATGTGTTTTCAGATATTTACCCACCCATAGACCACCAGTATAGCGGCCAGCTTTTTTGGTAGGTAGCGTGTGATTGGTGCCAATTACCTTATCACCGTTCGAGACATTGGTACGCGGGCCAAGGAACAGTGCGCCGTAACAAGTCATGTTCTCAAGGAACCAGTCGTCGCGATCGGTCATGACCTGCACATGTTCAGATGCAATGTCATCAGCAACCCGCAGCATCTCATCATACGTGTCGCAGACGATCACTTCGCCATATTCCTCCCACGATACTTTTGCGGTGCCCGCGGTCGGCAGAATGCCCAGCAGCCGGTCGACCTCGGCCATCGTGTCCTCGGCCAGTTTGCGCGAGTTGGTCAGCAAAACGCAGGGGCTGTTATAACCATGTTCGGCCTGACCCAGAAGATCGGTCGCGCACAGCTCTGCGTCTGCGGCGGTCTCATCTGCGATTACCATGGTCTCGGTCGGGCCGGCGAACAGGTCGATACCGACGCGGCCGAAAAGCTGTCGCTTGGCTTCTGCGACAAACGCGTTGCCCGGACCGACAAGCATGTGGACTGGATCAATCGTCTCGGTTCCCAACGCCATGGCGCCGATAGCCTGAATGCCGCCCATCACGTAAATCTCATGCGCCCCACCCAAATACATGGCGGCGATCACCGCTGCATTGGGTTTGCCCTGAAACGGAGGGGTGCAGGCGATGATGCGCGGCACGCCCGCCACCGAGGCCGTCGCCACCGACATATGCGCCGAGGCCACCATCGGGAATTTGCCGCCGGGCACATAACAGCCCACCGATTGTACGGGGATGTTCTTGTGGCCCAAAATGACGCCCGGCAGAGTCTCAACTTCGATATCCAGCATCGAGTCGCGCTGAGCTTGTGCAAAGTTGCGCACTTGTTCCTGCGCGAATTTGATGTCCGCCAGCTCTCGATCCGTCAGCTGATTGATCAGGTCGTCGATCTGGTCTTGAGACAACCGAAACGATGCTGGCGAATAGTTATCGAACTTCTCGCTTAGCTCGCGTACCGCAGCATCGCCACGTGTTTCGATGTCTTTCAGTGTCGCTTCGACGACAGCGCGTGTTTTGGCGTCATCCTCGGCTCGGTCAGCATCGGACTTACCACGTTTCAGATACTCGATTGTCATTGTCCTAATCCTTAGTTTCAGGCCGGGGCGGAGACTTCTCACCCCGGTCAAATGCTTCCCAGCCTTCGCCGTTAAACAGATCGACACCCAGCTGTGCCGCTACATGCGCGAAATCGACATTCACCCAATTGTCGACGATCTTGCCGTCGACCACTTTCCAGAAATCCATATATCGGATCTCGACCCGCTTTCCGGTGGGGGCGATCCCCAGGAACTCACCCGAATGGGTTGCTTCCTGTCGACCAAACGCAGCCGCCCATTCGCCCATGTAAAGGCGCGCTTCGTCGATGCAGGTCTTGTCCGAAAAAGCCGCCTGAAACGGGCGTTGCCAATTGTCCTGAAACTCTTTCAGGCCAGTTTTTGTGCCACAGCCCTCATTGCCCATCCAGCGGAAGCCTTCCGAGAAGAATTCGCCGATGTCATCTATGCGGTGATCGTTCAGACCATCCACCATGGTTTCAATCACACGGCGGGTGTCTTCTGTTTTGTCGAGGTCCGTATCACGTGTCAGCACGGCCTGTTCCGGGCGGGAACCCTTCATCTTTCTCATCCTTGTATTGGTGCCAATAGAAATTCTGTCTTCATCGGGTAGCTCAATCAGCTGACAGAAAATCCCTCGGCATCCGGTTGAGCGCCGGGTGGCGGCCAACGGCGTTATGTCTTGCAGAGCTGCTCATGCGGCTTGCTCGGCGATGTCGACAAAAAGGTCATATCCCAGCTGCAACAACACATGCGGGATGTCGACGAAAACCCAGTTTTCGACCAACAGATCGTCCTCTCGACGCCACCAGTCGCAGACCCGCATGAAGACGCGTTTTCCGCTTGCGGGCTGGTCGAGGAAGGGTTTCACCTGGACACCAGTCAAGGAAGGCCAGCCACCCGAGCATACGTAATTGCCTTCGCCGAAGCGGGTGAAATGCGTAGTCATGCCATTTCCCGTACTACCTCCGGACCAACCTTCGAAGGTGGCCTCGAAAGGCACCTGGAAGCTTGCAAAACTCTCGAGCCCGACGAAAGAACCGAAGGCGCCGGGGCCGTACCAGACCATGTTGTCATGCCAGAACGGGCGCCAGGCCTCGTTCTTGGTGGCAAGCTTGGCCAGCATTTCTGTGACCATACGATAGCTCTTGGCCCCCTCGACTGGGTCTTGCGGCGTGGTCAAGATGCCATCATGGCTTGCTGGACCCTGAATCATCCCGGTGAAGCCACGGGTCTTGCCCGGGCTATCGGTGATCGGCCATTGCCCTGCAGCCAGCATCAGTTCTGGAATATCGAAGAAGATATAGCTCTCCACCGCCTTGCCATCCTGCATGCGGTGGAACTCGCCGAAGCGCAGATAGGCAAGCTCACCTGTGGCGCGGATACCAAGCCAGTCGCGCGAAAACCGACCGACGAAATAGCCGGTGGCGCTGATCCAGCCCTGTCCATCAGATATACCGGCCATGACGATATCGTCGCGCCGAAAAAGCCCATCGAAGGAGGCTGCGAGCGGGGCGATGACGTGATCGTGCAGCCCGAGGCCACCCGCGACCTCGTTGAAAGGATGCACCACGTTGACATGTGCACCGGGGGCGAAGAACCCCTCATAGGCTGGCCGGAAATTGCCTGGATGGCGTTGCGCGGCGATGAAATTCAGAAAGGGTTTACGGTCGAGGCGTTCCATTAACTTTGTCTCTGTAGGATCTGTTCAAGGCGTCTGCGGAGAAACGTCCCGCAAGGCCCTGCGCGCATCAAAGCAAAAGGAATTCGCCCTGGTCGCCTTGCCCGGCACGCAGCCATATTCAGGCTGGCGGCGTGCGCATGGGCAAATACGGACTGAGGATGCGTGCGTCCCATCAGCGTCAGCCTTTCACAGCCCCGGCGGTCAAACCGCCCACAATCTGACGCTGGAAGAACATCACCAAGATGAACAGCGGAACCGTCGCAGAAACCACGGCCGCAACGGCGAACATTACGTTGCCCTCGGTTTGCGTCGTACCAAGGAACGCGGCGATGGCTGGAACCATTGTGCGGTTGCTTTCTGACAACAGCATCGCCCCAACGGCAAAGTCGTTATAGGCCAGAAGAAACGAGAACAGCCCCGTGGTGATCACACCCGGCCACATCACCGGAATGATCACGCGGCGGAAGGCCTGAAACTGGTTGCAGCCGTCGACCTTTGCGCTTTCGTCAAGCTCGCTGGGGATGTTCTTGAAGAAGGCGTGTAGCATCCACAGGGTGAACGGCTGATTGATCGCGACAAGTACGATAATTGTCGTCGGAAGTATCCCCCAGATATTCCATTCAAAGAAGGGCAACAGATAACCCGAAACCAACGTGATCGGCGGCATTGCGCGGAAGATCAGCGCCGTGATCAAAAGCCAGAATGTGTAGTTATAGCTCGACCGCGAAAGCGCATAGCCACCCAGCGTTCCGATGGTCAGCGAGATGGCTACCACAAAGACGCAAACGATCCCCGTGTTCAGAACATTCCGCCAAAATTCTTCCTGAATCCAAGCCCCTTCGTAACCGGTGGTGGTAAAGGGTGAGCCATAAACTGCCTCGGTCCGCGCGCCGGTTAGAGCGTTGGTCCAATCGGCGATCGAGAAGAAATCCAGCTCTACCTTGAACGACCCCCAAACCGTCCAGAGGAACGGGAAAGCGGCCAGGATGAACCAAAGGATCACAAAAAGCGACGAAGCAATCCGAAGGCTTTTGGGCATTCTTTGCGCACGACTGGCCATGTTATCTTGCTCCTTTGAAGTCACGCCAGGTGCGGACAAGCACGGGCGACAACAGAATGGCGACCCCGATAATCGTGATCACAGACGTAGCGGCTGCAGAGGACAGCTGTCGCGTTTCACCGCCGAGGTCGTTGAAGATGAAAGTGCTGAGCGATTGCGCATGGGCACCGGCGCTGAAGCCGATAATCGGTTCGAACACTTTGAAATTATCCATCAACTGGATCAGCGCAACAAACGTAACCAGTGGCATGAGATGGGGAACAACCACGAATTTAACCTGTTGCCAGCGGGTTGCCCCATCGATCTGGGCAGCCTCGATCTGATCTTTGGGTAAAGTTTGCAAACCGGCGTAGAACACCACGAAGGCAAAGGGGGCCGAGCTCCAGACGCCATAAACCATCAGCGCCACCCACATCAGCCCGGTCGAAGCCTTTAGACTGAAATCCGGATCTCCGGCCAAGTTTACAAGGGCGTTGCCGATGACGCCACGACTGTCAATCATCCAAAACAGAATGAGCGAGCCGATCAGCGGTGTCACAATCATGGGCAAGAGCGAGAAGAAGATCATCAAACCCTTGAGGTGCCGATGCAGTGAGTTGACCGCCAGCGCAATCACCAGCCCCAGAATGATCGTGAGGGGTGTCACAATGAATGTGAAGGTCAGCGTAAAGGCCATGGCACGATAGAAGGGCAGGTTTCCGACCTCTGAGAAAAGGTCGCCCCACGTATCGCTCGCCGCCCAGATTTCGCCAACCTCCTGTATCGCCAGGTGGCCGCGATCAAAGTAGATATCTAGCCCGACAAATCTGCCCAATGGTTGTTCGGCGCGAAGCGCTGCGGTGGCTTCCTGATCGATGGTGGTCTCGGTTGTGCATCCGACAAGCGGAGTACAGTTTTCGACTTCCACCAGAACCGCCGGGTGTGGGGCATAAATGGATTGGATCACCACCGAGACGATGGGCATTGCAATGAACAGCAGCATTGCAAGTCCTGTGGGCAGGAAAAACCAAAGGAATGTCTTATGGCGCATGTCGCAATTCCCGTGTCGGCTTGATTGGGCGGGTGCCCGAATTGGGCACCCGCGAGGGGCGTTTTACTGTAGGAAGCCCTGTTCGATTGCCGCGGCGCGATAGGCGGCCTCGACATCGGCCAGCGCCTGTTCAGCGCTTTCCTTGCCCTGCATGAAATCGGCAAGTTCATTGCCGAGTGCACTGTGCATCAAACCCATGTAGGGCAGCATCGGATAAGGCGTCGTGCCCATTTTGGCAGCGTCAAATACACCCTGCGCGTCGTCTGCAGGTTCGTACCCTTCGATCAACCAGACTGCCAGCGGCGTGGTTTCATCGTTCAACATTTCGGGGCGGACGCCATGCGTCATCGCGACAAAAGTCGCCT
This sequence comes from Ruegeria sp. HKCCD3925, assembly GCF_057221175.1. Taxonomy (NCBI): domain Bacteria; kingdom Pseudomonadati; phylum Pseudomonadota; class Alphaproteobacteria; order Rhodobacterales; family Roseobacteraceae; genus Ruegeria; species Ruegeria sp. HKCCD3925. The sequence continues at coordinate 97,729 of NZ_JBWVBI010000002.1, read as the reverse complement.
CAGCCTCTTCATCCGAGATGTTCTTGCCGACGGTCCATCCGTCCCACCAAAGGGTCGAGGCCGGAGTCGTGCCGCCACCCACGGTCAGCGGCGCTGCAATTGCATGGCCATCAATTACTTCCTGCAAGACACCTTCGGTTGTGGTCTGCTGTGACGCCCGTGACCCCCACATATTCATGATCGCCACATTGCCCGCGCGGTATTCCGCGTTGGTGGCATTGGAATCATGGGTTAGAAAGTCGGGGTTCATATACTCGGACAAAGCCTTCATCATGTTCAGCGCTTTGACACCGGCCTCGGTATTGACGTTGGGCTCTGCGCTGCCGGGCTTGAAATGAGTACCTCCATAGCCAAGGAACATGTTGTTGAATTCCTGCGCCAGATTCCATCCCGCAGCGTAAGCACCACCAACCGGGTTTTGCATTATGCCCTGCGCGCGAATGGCTTCGGCCGCCTCGAGCAGTTCTTCATACGTGGTTGGCACTTCGACGCCTGCCTGTTCCAGAACGTCCTTGCGGTACATCAGGTGCTGAGCATTGGCCATGAAGGCGATGGCCATGATGTCATCGCCGATCTTGATCAATTGTCCCGGCTGCAGGTTCTGACCATGTTTTTCGACCAGGTCATTGAGCGGTCGGATAACGTCTTCATTCATCAACGCCACAATCGAGCTGTTGGCGATGATGGCTGAGGTGTATTCCGACGGATTACCCGACAGACCGGCGACGTTGATGGTTTGGTGTTCGGATGTCAGGTTGGATTCAACAGATGCGCCCGTGCATTCCTTTGCAGCAGCGGCCACAGCCTGAATGGCGGCAAATTCGTTGCCGACGATGTTGACCCGATCCGTGATCTCGCAGGCATAACCCGCGCTCGAAGCAAAGGCGGTCAGTGACCCGGCCAATGCGATTTTCTTTAGAAACATTTTGATTCCTCCCTAGGTGATTGGGTGCATCTTCGAAGCCTGCACCCGAGATTGTCCCGTCATTGCGGGATTGGTTTTCGTCTCTCAGATCTCAAGGCGCGCGCCGGTTTGCGCATCGAACAGGTGACAGTGATCGGTATGGATATGAATCGACACCTGATCGTCGATTTCAGCACGATAGGTTTTGTCGGCCTTGACCGAGACCAGCGCTCCGCCGATCCGAACCGAGACCATGGTGCTATCGCCCAGCAATTCCTGCGTATAGATGGGCGCGTTAATCTCGCCCCCGCTTTCTACGACATTGGCGTCCTCGGCGCGGAAACCCAAAGTTATTGGGCCATCCGGAGCATTCAGACCATGCACTTCGGTATTCTGCGCGCGGAACACACCGCCCTGAACATCGCCATCAACCAGGTTCATCGCCGGGTTGCCGATAAAGCTGGCGACAAACGTGTTCGCAGGCTCGTCGTAGATCGCCGTCGGAGAGCCAACCTGTTGGACAACACCCTGCTTCATGATCACCACGCGATCGGCCAGTGTCATCGCCTCGATCTGGTCATGTGTCACATAAATCGTAGTCACCGCCAGTTCATGGCTAAGGTTCTTGATCTGCGCGCGAGTCGAAACACGCAGTTTTGCGTCAAGGTTGGACAACGGCTCATCCATCAGGAACACGTTGGGCTCGCGTACAATCGCACGCGCCAGAGCCACCCGTTGACGTTGCCCACCTGACAGCTCTGCCGGCTTACGATGCAGAAAGTCGTCCAACTCTACCATCGCCGACGCACGGCGCACTTTTTCGTCATGGGTGGAAGCGTCGATGCCACGTACCCTCAGCGGGAAACGAATGTTCTCGTAGACATTCATGTTCGGATACAAAGCGTAAGACTGGAACACCATCGCGACGTCGCGGTCTTTTGGCTCCATATCGTTGACGCGGGTACCGTCGATCAGAATATCACCCTCGCTTGCGTCTTCCAAACCTGCGATCATGCGCATCGTCGTGGTCTTGCCACAACCCGACGGGCCGAGGAGCACCAGAAATTCCTTGTCGGATATTGTCAGGTCGAAATTGTCCACTCCAACAAACGAACCCCAACGTTTTCCAACATTGCGCAGTTGAATCTCGGCCATACTGTCCTCCCAGTTGCACCTGAGTGCATACGTTTGCAAAAGCATAGACATCCAAAGGAACATCTGGCAAGTATTTTTTGCAAGCGAATGCAAAAGCGCCCGCAATCTTGCTAAAGACTGACGCTTCCCTCCGGGCAAAGCATTGAAAGTAAAAGATATGTCTTACGAAGCCGAGAAAGAAATTGTCCTGAACTTCTACAAAGCTCTGAGCGATGCAGAGGAATCAGCCCACTCTGATGTGATCGCTGAGTATTGCGCCGAGGACCTCCTGTGGCGCGGCTTTCACCCGTTCAACGAGCTGCGTGGCGCTAGCAACGTGGCGCAAAAATTCTGGCAGCCGCTGAATCACAGCCTAACTAACTTGCAGCGTCGGATGGACGTGTTCATGGCTGGTCAAAATGAAATCGACGGGTTCAATTCAGTCTGGGTTGTTTCGATGGGCCATCTCATGGGGCTGTTCGACAAGGACTGGCTGGGCATTGCGCCAACCGGAAAAATGGCCTTACTGCGCTATTGCGAGTTCAACAGGATTGAGAAAGGTAAGATTGTCGAAACCGCGATGTATTTCGACATCCCGCATTTCATGATTCAGGCCGGGTTGCAGCCCTTCCCGCCGCAGACCGCCGCACAACTTGTCCAGCCCGGGCCCATGACCCATGACGGCCTGATGTTCACGCCTCAACCCGCCGAAGACGGCCAAAAGACATTGGCCGCTATCAACGCGATGATCTCCGATCTTGGGCGGTGGGACAGCGGGCTCAGCCTTGAAGATGAGTTGCGCCGCACATGGTGCGAAGACATGATCTGGTGGGGGCCATCCGGTATCGGTGCGACCTACACAATCGAACGTTACGCCAAACAACACGCTGGCCCGTTCCGTGCTGGGTTTGCCGACCGGTCAAAAACCAACCATATCTGCCGCATGGCCGAGGGCCACTATGGCGGCTTTTTTGGCTGGCCGAACTTTACCGCCCGACCAACCGGCGGGTTCATGGGAATGCCTGCCACTGACAAAGCCGGTGAGTTCCGGGTGATAGACATTTATCGTCGCAAAGGTGATAAACTGGCCGAGAACTGGATTTTCATCGATCTGCTTCATTTCTGGAAGCAACAGGGTGTCGATATTCTGGACCGCATGGCGCGAGTGGGCCTTTAGATCATGGCCAGACCCGTCATGTTGGTCGGAATACGGTAAACGGACGTGCAGGCAGTGATGTACAGCATGCTGAACCCGGCCCCACCAAAGCAGAAGTTGGTAGATTTCTGCGGCGTCAGAATGACACCAAGGCAGTGCGCTTGGGCATCAAACAGATGTACACCGCCGGGACCATTGCACAAAATCTGGCCGTCGCGGGTGCACTTCATACCGTCCGGTACCCCTTCCCCATCGCCAACAACATCGGCCCAGACCACCCCACCGGTCAGTGAGCCATCAGCGGCGACATCAAAGATGCGGATATGGCCACCCCAACTGTCATTGACAAACAGCCTTGTTTCGTCAGCTGACAAACACAACCCGTTGGGTTGCTGAAAATCATCCGCGACAAGGTGTAACGTGCCGTCGGGATCCAGCCGGAACACGCCTTGCACCGGCAGTTCCTGCTCTCTCAGAATGCCAAGATCCTCTCGGATACGACCAAAACTGGGATCAGTGAACCAAATCCGACCGTGCGAGTCGCAGATAACATCGTTGGGGCTGTTGAGTTCTTTGCCATCAAAATGCGTGGCGATCGAAGTAACCCGCTTGCCGCCGTGATCATGGCGTACCAAATGCGAACTGGCGTGCTCGCAAGAGATCACTGCCCCGCTTTTGTCGAAGCAATTTCCGTTTGCTTGGTTGGATGGGGTGCGAAAAACGCGAACTCCCTCACCCTCGCTCCACTTGTATTGATGACTCTCCTGAATGTCCGAGAATACCAGCCAATGCTCTTCGGGGTGCCATATTGGCCCTTCGGTAAACCCCAGACCGCTAGCGATTTCTTCCAGTTGAGCGTCAGGGTGCACCAGATCTGTGAAGCGTTTGGAACGGATATCGAATACCATGAGAACACCTTTTCAGAGTTGCGCCTGCCAACACTACCGGCAAGCCTCGACAAGAACAGCGTTTCGGGTGAAAACGCAATAACGACTGTTCGATAGTCTGGCCCTGCCAACGTCAATGCTCTACGCTATGGCCGATGTTTCCAAACCGCTTGGCTGCCAATTGCCATGTGCCGCCCAAACAAAACCGTCAGGACTTTCCCATGAATTTCAAACAACGCATGCTTTCTGGCGAGCCTCTCGTCGGAACGTTTCTCAAGACACCAGCCCATGAACTGGTCGAGATAATTGCCAAGTCAAAACTGGACTTCTTGTGCCTGGATGCGGAACACGCACCCTTTGACCGGGGTCGGTTGGATGTTTGCCTCGCCGTCGCCCGGGCTCTGGGGTTGCCGACGTTGGTGCGGGTGCCGACTGGGTCGGCGGACGAGATTCTCAAGGCGCTCGACAGTGGCGCGACAGGTATTGTTGTGCCGCATGTTGACAGCGCCGAAAAGGCCCGTCGCATTGCGCGCGAGGGTCGTTTTGGCCATGGTGGTCGCGGCTATGCCGGATCAACCCGGTGGGCAGGGTTTGCGACTCGATCCATGGCTGATGTCCTCAAGCAAAGCGAAGAAGAGACAATTATCATTGCCCAAATCGAAGAACCAGAAGGCGTCGCAGAAGTCGATGATATCGCCGCGACCGAGGGCATCGACGGGGTTTTTGTAGGGCCTGCGGATCTTGCGGTGTGCTACGGCGTGACTGATCAGTCCGACCCACAGGTTCTTGATGCAATGCGACGCTCGGGCGATGCAGCCAAAGCACATGGAAAGACGCTGATGACCTTTGCAGCCAGCGCAGAAGCCGGACACAAGCTGCGCGACTATGGGGTGACCATGATCTTCGTCGCTTCAGAACACGCCTTCATGCTTCGCGCTGCAAACGCGGAAGCAGAGAACTTCCATGGCGCCGCGAGGACGTGAAATGCACAGGGCTTTTTAATGGAAAGTGCCTTGGGATCGAAATATCCGCGGGCTGGTAAATGCTGCGACGACAGTACTTTCTTTGCTAGAAATGCGATGCGCGATTGCGGATTATTCGCTTCGCTGAATAGCGGTATCCTGTCGGTTTGTCTCCAGTCTGCCGTGCACGCCTTGATCAGGTAAAAATCGCGAAATGGGATAGGTTTAACATTTGCTTGACATCCGTCTCAGACTTGTCTCCAGCGCAAAGCTATCAGTGAACGCATTAAATGAATTTACCAAAGTAGAAATTGACTTGAGTAAGATCAATACGCAGTCAGCGCATACTTTCCTTTTTTGCTTTTAGCGCGGCTCGACGGAATCGTTCCCTTCGATGTGGTCCCCTCGATAATCTCGCGCCAACTGGGATTTTCTGGTGATCAATTCCAAACAATACGATTGGCACTCGACTGCGCAAGAAATGGCACAGTATCATGCACCCTACTCATCGGCGCGCAGCCGAAAAGCTGTTCGGGTGTGGCCGTGCTAAATTCCGATCAGAGTAGGGCCGACGGAGGTGCATGACATTGCCATTTCTTATAGCTGTTGGCTGGGTGAAACCCGTACGCCGATCCTCATGTTAAAGGCACACCTTGAGGTACCTTTGGCATAAAAGGTTGAATGGTGCCGTCAGACCACCCAAAATCTCGAAGTGTTTGATATCTGCATTGGGCATTCACCTCCGGCACGAAGAAAGTAGCGCCCATCTGATCGGACAAGGACTGGCGGATTGGTTGTCTCGCCTGCTCGCATGACACGTTACAGCTGCGCGCAGCAGTTGGACGATATATACAAATTAGAATCCCTGATTACATGGTTCAACCACCAGCCCAACCCAAACAAGGACCATAAACCGATGGGTAACTTTGTTGAACATGACAATTCTCATAACGTTGATACTAGCGGCGGCAATGCCGGCTTTTCTGGATCGCTGCTCTGGCTCTAGCGCCAGCGTGGCCTTGGGGGTTTTGGTGTGCGACCGGGTGGCCTTGGCCGCAATGGCCAGCGAAATTGTAGTCGATTTACCCATCGCCGAAAGGACCGTTGTGAAGGCAGGCGACACATAGGTTCAGCTTGTTCCAACGCTGCAGAGCGCAAAGCTGGCTCTGGCACAGGCCAGGCTTGAAAAGGCACAGGCCACGCTTTTCCAAAAATTTTAGGTTGGGCCACGAGAGGAAGAGATTGCGATTGCCGAAGCCAAAGTCGCAGGCGCTGTTGCTCAGCGGGCTGATGCCGAAGCCGTTTAAGAACAATACGCCAAACTAGTCAAAAACTCGATCGTGACAGAAGCCCAGTGGCAAATGACTTGGCCTTGCGAGATTTCGCGCGGGCCGACTTGGCCAGCTTAGAGCAATCGCTGAAGGAGTTGCAAAACGGCACCCGTCTTGAAGATCTTGCTGTCGCAGAGGCCAACGTGCGCGCGGTGGAAGTCTCGGTCGTCACCGAACAAACCATGTTGGATGAACTGACAGTCACTGCAACCCGTGACGGTGTGCTGGTTTCACTGCCCTAGAATCTGGGCGAGCGTGTAAAATCCGGCAACCCTGTTGCCGTCATGATCACAAGACAAACACCTTGTGCGCGCGCAAATGTGCCCGAGCCACATGGCGTCAGTCTAAATCCGGTCGGCGCGCTGGAAGTACGCGTTGACGGGCCTGCTGATCCGATGGATCAGCCACGATATGTCGTTCACGGCTTATTAGCGATTGAACGAGGATGACCGGACGCGGCTTGTCTATCTGGCAGAGATTGACCTGCCCACAGCATCGCCGGACTTGCCTGCTAGAGTACCCGCGCAAGTCCCAATGGCACGAGCGATGTCGTTGTCTGGACAAAGGGCTTGACCCGTTGGTTCGGGGAAAAAACAGCAGTCAACAATCTGGATCTAGAGATCAACACAGGCCAGATTTACGGATTTCTCGGCCCCAATAGCTGCGGCAAGACCACGACCATGCACATGCCAGCCGGTTTGCTGACACCAAGTAGTAGTACGATATTAGTTTTAGGTCGGTCGATGCCCAAAATGGCAGAGCCATTGAAGAACGAAATCGGATTTATGATCCAGATCTTCTCGTACTACCCAGATGCGACTGCTCTGGAAAAGCTTCGGTTTGCGGCTGAAATCTGCGGTATTCGGGCTAAATCGGCTCAAGGCCGGGTCGGCGAGCTAGTGCGCACCAATAACCTAACGACCAATGTGCATAAGTTCAGCGGTAGCATGAGCGGCGGACAACGACAATAGCTGACACTTGTAGCGACGGTCATGCATCGGCCAAAACAGCTGTTTCTGGATGAACCAACCTCGGCCGTTGATCCAGAAATTCGCCGAACACTCTGGGAGCATTTATTTATCTGGTCGATCTGTATGCGACGATGATCGTATCGACCCATTTCTTGGACAAGGCCGAGCGCTGTCACCGGCCGGCCATCCTCTAGCACTGGGCAAAAAGGTGGAAGGTTCTCCGCGACGGTAGATGGATGATCTGCTGACTGATGTTGTAGAGATCGAAGGGCCAGGCCTGCAAAAGGTCAAACACGAGTTGGATGGAAAACCCAAAGTCCTATCTACCGCTCAGGTCGGGTCGCGGCCGCGCGTGCTTATCGACAAGTCTGACCCACAGCCCGTGAACATGATGTGTGCGTAGCTAGATACATTTCTTGACTTGTCACTTTCACCGGAACGCCCGACTCTGGGAGATGTGTTCGGCAATGCAACGCTGGATCCGGAGCAATGATCTCGCCACACCGCATCGCACCTGTGCTGAAAAAAGAACTGCTGCAACTTCGCCGGGACAGGTTGACCTTTTCAATAATCATCATGATCCAGCTGCGGCTGTTTGGCGACGCGTTCAAATCCAACCTGCGCCATGTGCGCGTCGGGTTAGTGGATAAGTCCCGAACCGAACTGTCCCGCAAATTTTCACAGATCGTTCAGGCCACGCAGGTCGTTACAATCACCGAAGAGCTGACCACCCGCAAGAAGCCAAGCGTTCGATCACCGAGTCCCGCGTGTGTGCCGCGTTGGTCATCCCTCAGGACACGAGCCAACGTCTTGCCCGCAGCCCGTCTGTCGGGCTTGGTCTTCCCAACTCTACGGACCTGACCAGCAGTTGGCCCGTCGCCCATTGGATCGTCGATAGCTCCGACACGATGGTCGCAAGCGCGATCAAATCCCTACGGATGATGCCCTTGACCGAATTGCTGAAAAGCCGCCAAATCAGCAAATGCCACAATTCGAGGTGACACTCTACTTCAATCCAGAACAACGACCAGCGGTGAATATCATGCCCGGGCTCGTCGGAATCATCCTGACCATGACGATGATTCTTTTCACCTCGGCCGCCATCGTCCGCAAACGCGACCGGGGCAATATGGAGATGTTAATCAATACCCCGATTCGGTCGATCGAGCTGATGGTCGGCAAGACTATCCACTATATCTTTCTGGGCCTGATTCAAGTCGCGATCATCCTCGGCCTTGGGCACGTCCTGTTCGATGTTTCAATGGATGGTGCCTTGGGTGTGCTTTTGGTGGTGAAGTTGCTGTTCATCGTAGCCAGCCTGTCGCTTGGATTGGTCATCTTAACGTTTGCCCAAAACCAACTAAAATCGATGCAAATGACCATCTTTGTCCTGCTACTTCTATCCTGATGTTCGGTTTCATGTTCGCTTCAAATGGCATGCCGCAACCAGTCCAAGTAATGGCGCAGGTATTACGGCGACACATTTCATGGATATGGTCCGAGGCGTCGTTCTAAGCGGCGTATTGCCATATGAACTCCGTTGGGAGATCCTTTGGATGATCGGTATTGCCGTTCTCGGATTGCTTGCAGTGATACTAAGATTCGAAAAGCGCCTAGGTTGATGTATCTCCCGCATTCCAAGCATTATGCGAATGTCAACTTAGATACTGAATACTTGAAGCGGATTGGCTCACGGAAACGCTGATAAACGAACGGATGCGCGCCTACGCCCCTTTTGATTGCACAACATGAAGACTATCCGATACGCCTAATGTCCAACGAACTCTAGTCGAACTCCAAATCGACTCCGGCCGTCGAGTTCTTGAGATCGATACTAATCCTACGCCAACTTGCATCGCCAAAACTTATAATAAACTTATTGGCAGTCAGGTTCATCTGCTCACTCAAAAAAGTTGTTGTCAAAACGGGTGGACCGAGACGCATCTACATGGGACTATGACCTCGTTAGGGCTTGTATCGATTTATCCGAATAGCAAAGCTACAACTAACTACCAAGTGTATGACTTTGAATAACTGCCTATTCGACGTCAAAATTGTAATAGTGAGAACACCAGACATGTCCGACAGTGCGTTTCCCATAGACTCCGCAGCTCTTATCATCCCGACTGCTACAGCAAAAGAAATTGGCTCTCGTTATGCGGATGAATACCAATCCGGTGAACCATATCACCATATTTGTATCGATAACTTCTTGCCGATGGATGTTGTTGAAAAGGTACGCGAAGATCTCGCCTCGCTACCGGACGCCGACCTAGCGTTCGACAACGCAGAGGAGAAGCTCAAGTCGCAATACAATCCAGACCGTTTGCCGGAATACACAAGGCATCTGTTTCAGGCCTTCAACTCACGCCCCTTTTTATTGTTTCTGGAGGAAATGACCGGGATCAAGAAGCTCATTCCCGACCCCTATTTCATGGGGGCTGGAATTCATAAAACATTGAATGGGGGCCATCTTAACATTCATGCCGACTTTAATCTTCATTCACATATGAACGTGGAGCGGCGCCTAAATGTGTTGATCTATCTTAACCCACCATGGAAGGAAGAATGGGGGGGATCTTTTGAGATTTGGGACAATGACATGACTCGAAAAATGGCGAGTTTTACACCCACTGAAAATCGAATGGTGTGCTTTTCTACAGGATCAAGCACATTTCATGGGAACCCGGAGCCCGTGAACCATCCCGATGGCTTACCGCGTCAGTCAATTGCGCTTTATTATTACACTGCAACCTGGGACGATACGCGGGTGTCACACGGCACTATTTTCAAACCACGGCCTGGATCTAACGACGCCTCGGACAAGAGAGATCGCCGAAGACGCTTGCTGCACGATGTCCTGCCACCGGTTTTACATCGCCGCATAGCCCCGCGTCTGAGGCGAATAGGATTCTGACCCACTACGGTGATGCTAAAAATGAACATCGATGATACTAGCCTTCCTGGCATCTTGGTTCTGACACCACGGCGTCATTGCGACAACCGTGGGTTTTTCTCTGAAAGTTGGAATCGCCATCAGATGGCAGAGGCAGGTCTTGACATAGATTGGGTACAGGATAATCACTCTCTGACGGCTGCACCAGGCACAATCCGGGGCCTTCACTATCAAGCTCCACCACATGCCCAAACTAAGTTGGTTCGTTGCGGTCGCGGAAGTTTTTTGGATGTAGTCGTGGATATTCGAAGAAACTCCGCAACCTACGGACAATGGTTGAGCGTGGAACTAAGCTTTGAAAATGGTCAGCAACTCTTGGTGCCGGGTGGTTTCTTGCATGGCTTCATAACTCTGCAGCCGGATACAGAAATTATCTACAAGTGTTCTGAGTACTACTCTCCTGAGTCAGAGGGGGCGGTCAGATGGGACAGTTGTGGTATTGACTGGAAGCTTGGTGGTTCCCTACCAGTGCTCTCGGAAAAAGACGCGGTTGCGCCCTTGTTCTCGGAGTTTGAGAGTCCTTTTTAGTGCGATTTTCTCGATAGCCTGGCGCGTATCCACGAACTGGCGGGTTTCTCGATCAGCCGATGAGTTGCCAGTGCCAAACCAACGCTGGCGACTATGTATAGTGGCATCAGCCAAACACTGTTCGCAAACTCACGGCTGCCGTTTAATAACAAGTCTGCTACGACGAGCAGTGTGATCTGCAAGGGAACATGAACCAGATAAACGGAGTAACTGATATCCCCCAACACGCGCAGGTGCGCCCCAATAGACGGCAGGCTAAGATCACACACTGCTAAGAAAACAATTATAGAAGCACTGACGAGGATCGCACGCACAGGAACGTCCAACGACCCCCATGCAACAACGACTGTTCCGCTCGTAACTATTGAAAGCCAAAACAAGTATCGAACATTCCAATCCAACCGTGCGCATAGGCCATAAAGGAATGTTCCAACAAAGAAGTATGCGGCGCAGCTAAATATGGCGAGCCGAACCACGGGTAAGTCTGGTTCCAAAGAGCTTATTGCAAATCCCATGATGGAACACATCAATGGAGCCAGCACAGGAAAGCGCCGAATGGCGGTGAGCGCAACAAAGAAGATCGCGTATGCCGCCAATTCCATTGAGACTGACCAGATTGGTCCATTAAAGCTTAATCCCCTACTTTGAGTGGTCAGGTTTGTTGCCATAAATATGTTCAGTAGAAAGTGACGCAGATCATTGTTTCCATAGACCTGCCAATGACCCACAGCATAAAGGGAAACAACTTGAATAGTAGCAACATAAATCAAAGTAATTGCGTGAAGAGGATAAAGTCTTGCGACACGCGCAGTAACATATTCGCGCAAAGTTGCTCTGCGTGGAAGATATACATGGGCAAACACAAATCCAGAGATCACCCAGAAAAGCTCCACGGCCCAATATCCGTAGTCAAAAAAGATCTGGAAAACACCGGCGAAGGGAAAGTCTTCGGTGCTGGGCAGCGATGATCGCCCAGTGTAATCGGCCAGATAGAAGTGGTGATAGTGAAATATAACAATGACTAGCGCTGCGGCACCACGCATTCCATCAATCCACCGAAAATAGTCGGGGGCAGGCGATCCGGGCAAATCCGCCATAAATTTATATCCTTATGCACTCACCAATATGTCGCCTTCCGGCATTAACCCTATACCTCTATATTGCAAATTCTTAGCTTTAGCTATGTTGCTTTGTAAGGTCTTTTGTGGCTCTATCCAGTTGGATCGGGAAGGATTTTGGAGATTTTAGAGACTAAAAGAAGGCACAGTGCATGAGGGCATTGGCGATCGGACTGTTTGGACAAATAACCAAAGCCTTGTTTGGCTCAGTTCAAGCCTTAGACAGTCGACACTGCAAGTCTGTAAACACTGTGCCATACGTCAAAATTGTGTCGGTTGGTTCCACAGACTTCAATACTCAGGCTCAAATTACATGACCATTTCAGCGACAGAGCCAGACTGGGCAAGGGAACAACGGCGCAGTGCTTGGGATCCATCACGCGGTCTTTTAAGCGCTATTCGCGCTTATCAGAGGGGCGGAATGTTAAGTCGACGCATTGCCATATTGCGCTATCGGTTCTGGTCTACCGTCACAGGAGCCGATATCCCGCTCAATACGTGCATCGGGGGTGGATTGTTGTTGCCGCATTCCAATGGGATAGTAATCCACCCTGACACCAAAATCGGAGTGAACTGTACTATATTTCAGCAGGTAACACTTGGCGTGAACCGTAACAAAGCGGGTGCTCCTCAGATTGGTGGGCATGTGGATATTGGGCCAGGTGCTCGTATCCTTGGACCGGTACAAATTGGCAAACACGCAGTGATTGGGGCAAATGCTGTTGTTTTGAACGATGTTCCGGCCGGAGCAACTGCAGTTGGGGTGCCTGCGCGCATCATAGAATTCAAGGACCCAACATGAAAATTCTTGTCACAGGCGGAGCAGGCTTCATCGGATCTGCTGTTGTAAGGCTAGCGGTAGCACGACGCCATGAGGTGATCAATCTTGATGCGCTTACCTATGCTGCCTCCCTTGAAAATGTGGCAGAGGTTATGGAAAACCCGTTTCACACGTTCATCGAGGCCGATATACGCGACCGTGAGAAGTTAGATCGAGTTTTGAAAAAATACGCGCCTGACGCGATCATGCATCTGGCTGCCGAGAGCCATGTAGACCGCTCCATTGATGGGCCCGAAGCCTTTATTGAGACAAATATTACTGGGACCTACACCCTGCTAGAAGCCGCCCGAAAGTACTGGAACGAAGCCGGTAGGCCTGAAACATTCCGCTTCCACCACATCTCAACCGATGAAGTCTATGGGTCCCTCGGGCCTACTGGTCATTTCACCGAGGATACCCCTTATTCTCCGCGCAGCCCTTATTCTGCATCGAAGGCAGCATCAGATCATCTAGTGCGCGCTTGGCATGAAACATTTGGTTTACCAGTCGTTCTGACGAACTGCTCGAACAACTACGGCCCTTACCATTTTCCCGAAAAGCTGATCCCGGTTGTCATTCTGAACGCCTTAGCGGGCAAACCGCTGCCAATCTACGGCGACGGGCTCAACATACGTGACTGGCTTTATGTCGAAGACCATGCCGACGCTCTTTTGCTGGTTCTAGAAAAAGGTAAACTAGGCCGATCCTATAACATCGGCGGTGAGAACGAGCGCTCCAACCTTGACTTGGTAAAGACGCTCTGTTCGATCCTTGATGAGTTGCGCCCCAAGGCACAGGGTTCCTACGTAGACCAAATCACATTTGTTGCGGACCGCCCAGGTCATGATTCACGCTACGCAATCGACCCAACACGCATTCGCACTGAATTGGGCTGGCGCCCCTCAATCACTATTGAGGAAGGCTTGCAACGCACCGCAAAGTGGTACTTAGACAATGAACCCTGGTGGCGTGCGCTACAGAAGCGAAGGGGTGTCGGAAAACGGCTGGGTGCACGGTCATGACTGTTCTTGTATTTGGTAAAACCGGTCAGGTTGCGCAGGCCCTCTCGGTTTACGCGTCAGGAGCCGTGTTCCTCGATCGCGCTGGAGCGGATCTAACGAATCCTGCGGCCTGTGCGGCAGCAATCAAACGATATGCACCTCAGGCAGTAATTAATGCGGCGGCCTACACCTTTGTAGATAGGGCCGAACAAGAGGAAGATCTGGCTACCATAATAAACGGTGAAGCGCCCGGAGCGATGGCGATTGCTTGCTCACAACTTGGCATTCCATTTGTGCAAATCTCGTCTGACTATGTTTTTGATGGCGGTGGAAAGTTCCCGTTCACCCCTGATGATCCTCCGACGCCACTGGGTGCCTACGGCCGGTCTAAGTTGGCAGGCGAAACCGCCGTCAAATCGGCGGGCGGCAATTATGCGATATTGCGGACCTCATGGGTCTTTTCCAGTTATGGCAACAATTTCTTAAAAACCATGCTCCGGTTATCTGAGACACGAGACAAGTTGACTGTTGTTGCCGATCAGATCGGCGGTCCCACACCCGCTAGCGCAATAGCACTGGCAAGTCTAGAAGTAGCGCGCCGGCTAACGCCAGGCAAATCCGGCATCTATCATATGGCAGGAGAACCAGATACCAGTTGGGCGGGGTTCGCTCGCACAATCTTTGCTTGTGCAGGACGCGATATTGATATCGTTGAAACTTCGACCGCTGAATACCCCACCAAAGCCATTCGTCCACTCAATTCTCGCCTGGATTGTTCAAAATTAAATGAACAATTCGGAATTTCTCGCCCGGATTGGCAAGCAGCAACCAGAGAAATTGTGGCTGATCTTGTATGAGAGTGCCGATTCAGTTTCTACACGGATATCTTCGTACTACAGTATCGTCGTTTAATTTGTTGAAAGGTTAACTGCATGAGCAAACGCAAAGGTATTATCTTAGCTGGAGGTTCAGGCACGCGGCTTTACCCGATTACCACGGGGGTATCCAAGCAATTACTTCCCGTTTTTGACAAACCAATGATCTACTATCCGCTAAGCGTCCTGATGCTATCGGAAATCCGTGATATCGCAATAATCACAACACCCGAAGACCAAGCGCAGTTCCAGCGACTTCTGGGGGACGGCAGCCAATGGGGCATTTCCTTCACTTGGATCGTGCAACCTTCACCGAACGGTTTGGCACAGGCATACCTTTTGGCAGAGCATTTTCTTGCTGAAACACCGTCAGCAATGGTGCTGGGCGACAACATTTTTTTTGGCCATGGACTACCCGAGATTCTTGCACGTGCAAACGAAAGGCAGATCGGCGGAACGGTTTTTGGATATCAAGTAACTGACCCAGAACGCTATGGGGTGGTAAGCTTCGATGCGAAAGGTGAAGTAGTTGATATTGTCGAAAAACCTGAAACACCTGCGTCCGACTACGCGGTCACAGGTCTCTATTTTCTGGATGGCAGCGCACCAGAACGCGCACGTAGCGTTAAGCCGTCAGCCCGGGGGGAGTTGGAAATCACCTCCCTGTTGGACACATACCTAGCGGATGGGAACCTTACGGTCGAACGTATGGGGCGTGGCTACGCCTGGCTAGACACCGGGACTCACGGCTCCTTGCTTGATGCAGGTAACTTTGTGCGCACCCTTCAGGACAGGCAGGGGCTCCAGATATCAGCGCCAGAGGAAATTGCATTTCGACAAGGTTGGATAGACCGAGATGATTTGCTGGAACAAGCCAAAATTTTTGACAAGTCCCGTTACGGAGACTTCTTGAGAAAACTAGCCAAAGAGGTATGATTCAAAGCTCGCAAGCTGCAACTAACCTTCATTAACAGGTGCGTTGTCGTAGATCGTTGCGCACCCGACTAATCTATCCCAACGTTCAGATTGTACTTCAACACGCCGAAACAAGCATTTTTGGCAAAACAAGAAGGATTAAGATTAGCCATTTTGCTTCTAACAACCGTTAGACATGAATTACCTCATTATTGGCCGGACGATTTAATGGGATAGACTGCACCGGGAAGAAAATTCCCACCAAATCACGAGTCAGGAATTGAGGCGCGTCAAATTGTAATTGCTTGGGACAGCTTAATGCAAGATAAGGAACATCTATCGTGGCCACACCTATTTGCAATCGGCGCATTAGCGGTTCTTTTAGGTTTGGCGATAGTGCTGCAACCGGGAAGCACGTATTCATCCCCGGCAAAAATGGACGCCTATTTCGGCGGGGAACTTTCTCCCAATTCATGGGCTTGGGAAGGCTCATGGTCAAAAAGTGCAGAGCCCTTTAAGTATCGAATTTTATTTCGCTATTCAGTAGACTTTTTCGCTGATAGCCTTACGGCCTTTCTTCCGAAAGATCTAACAACCTACTGGTACGCCTTAGTAACTGGTCTTCTGATTAGCATCAGTTTTTCGCTTGTTGCTTTGGAACTTTTGCTGCGGGAGTGTAACTACAAACCATCACTCAGGTCGATTTTGTTGATCGTCTGGTTTTTGTTTCCTCCGATCCATCATGCCTTTCTTCTGCCAGTGCAAACTAAGGAAGACTTCTTAGCATATGGCATCTTCTTTTTGGGCATTCGTTCAATACTTAAGAACGATCTGTATGGAGTTCTGTTTTGGACAATACTAGCAGCGCTGACTCGTGAAACGCTCTTGATTTTGCCGTTGGTGTTCTTTCTAGTTTCTTGCAAGCCCTTATCGCAAAGAGTGCTTCCATTGATTTGCGCCGTAGCGCTACAGCTTGGAATTCGCATTCTGATGGGCACTGAAGGCTATCAGGTTTTGCGCAACGAAAACTTTGAAACCGCCCTGACTATCCCGATGAGCATTTTTCTCATTCTTGGATTCGGCTGGGTAGGATTGTTCACCTTACTTCTCAAAACACGTATCGCATCTACGTATAATATGACTCTTCAAAGCCTCAAGTTGAAGAATTGCGATGAGGAAAGCGGTCCGCCAGATTATTTGGAGAGATTGGTTGCCACGCTTCCAATAGTGTTTATTTTAGTGCTGATCACCCATTTGTTAATGGGTCGGATTGTTGAGATTCGCATTTCTGCACTACTCGCACCTTGGGCTCTGATAGGTATTGCGAGTTTGCTGCAAGGGCGTCCGCTGCGATTTCGCATCGTACACCTTATTGTTCCGACGCTCGTACTTGTTGCGATTGTGACTTTGGAATTGTCAGGCTTCGGTACGCATCTGAGGGACTGGGTGAACCCCAGAATAATCGGGTTCAAAGGTCAGATCTGGTGGTTGGAATTGTATATGCAGGCCACACTAGTCGCATTGCTAGTGTCATTCTCCATGATGCCACGTGCCAACAAAATCAAATGCAAACCCTGATATTCGGCACGAATTCATCTTAGAAGTCTTAGCTTAGGGCAGGCGCTCGATTGCCTTGAGTGTTCAACGGAAAGGGTTACGATAAATGCCCAGCATTTGTTTCAATATGGCCCACAGGAAGGGCGGTTCATGGATGATGTAGCGGTGAAAGCGCGCTCGCGGCTCTTTTGCCAATCGATAAAGCCACTCAAATCCCCAACTGGTTATCCAAGTCGGTGGTCGTTCAAAGGTGCCGGATTCGTAGTCGATGGTCCCACCAAGCGGAAGCCACAGCTTAATGCCCGGCATCCGATCACGGTATTCTAGAATAAACTTTTCTTGCCGCGCACCAGCCAGGCCCACAAGGCAGACGGTGGCACCACTGTCATTAATCGCCGCAATCATACGTTCGATCTCTTCTGGGTTTTTGTCGAAATCGAATGCAGGACTGTCAGTACCCACGATCATTTGGCGGCCGACCTTGGCATTGATGTTTTTGGCCGCCTTCTCGGCCACCCCCGATTTACCACCACATAAAAACACGGTCACCGAAGGATCATCCGCATAACGGGTATAGAACTTCGGAAAATAGTCACTTCCCGACACTCTCTCCTGCACTGGCTTTCTCAACCAATGCGTGGCGAAATACATAATCTGACTGTCGCATGTGATCACGTCGAACTCAGGCAGAAGATCATAGAATTCTCGGTCCTGCTGCAGCTTCATGATCATGTCGACATGCAGGGTCAGCATAACGCCTTCGCGGAAGTGTTCGACAATATCGTCCATCGCCACATCATGCACCCAGGCATTCAGCATGGGTACGCGTGTCATCTCACCCAGACCTGGCAGAATGTCCACGTTGCTTCCGTCTGCCATTACGCTGGCCCTCTCATGTATTTATCAACAAGCGCTTTAGTACCATTGATGTTCCCCGCGGATGAAGCTCCGAAAACGATCGCTTCCACACCCGGCAATTCGGAAATCCAGTGGATCGCCTCGTCTGCAGGAATAGCTCCACTTGCATAGACCGACATTGCTACAGCCCGTACACGGCCTGATTGAAGCACCTCCAGATATGACTCGAAGCCACCCGACATCCGAAAGCCAATCTTGTTGATGTTCGAACAGATGATAGGCCTTTCGATGCCTTCTTTTTCCAACGCCTCCAGCAACATCGGCATGTTCATGGTGATATAGGCAGGCTCCGCACCATATTTTTCACGGATGTGATCATCAAAAATACGAAATGCACGAGTAAAGCCCATACCCAGCAGAAGATCAGTAAAGACGTTCTGGATGAAGACCACAGGGGCTTTTGTGCCCGCAAACATCTTCATTTCCATGTCGATGAGCACTTTTGCGATGCCTTCAACTTCTTTGGTCGCTAAGGCCGTTGCTCCGGTGAGCGCTGTAGCCAGCAAGCCGCCTGATGGCATGAATTCCCGTAGCGCACCTACCATACCGTGCTCAGTGACTGCATTGGCGTATTTATGCGCGTAGGGCATGCAAGGGTAGAACTGAAAATCCGCGTACCGAGCCGGCTCTGCCTTGATCCGGTCGGCCACTTCGGCGATGCGATCATGCGTTGTGCACATGAAGGTGTGAATCCCCGCATCATAGGCGGTGTCGAGCACCTGCATGACCGCATCGGTACGCTGAAAACGCATGGCTTGGGCGCGTGCCTTTTCTTCGGACATGTGATTGATGCCAAAGAACTGGTTGTCGCCAAACAGAAGCTTGTCCATCTCTGTCTCCTTCAGCGTCCAAACCAGCTGCGTTTCTTTGCCGCTTGAGGGACGGCAGCACGCGCCTCGCCCAACGGTTGTCCGGATTCGGCGTTGTCGATGATCATACGCATGGTCTTATCGGTCTCAGTAGCGCTGGCAAAGCCATTTTCCACCGCGACTGTTTTGCCATCGCGGACCGCCGAAATGAAATCGTCGAGTTGAGCAGAATATTCCTCACCCCTTAGATAAAACCAGCGATCTTCGGTCAATTCAGTGGTGTACTTCACTGTCCAACCTGGAGCATAGTCCTCAAGCCCCTCGACCGGTTTTCGCAGAAACGCCTGGCATTCCTGCCGGTCAGCGTAGAGCCTGCCATTTGTGCCTAAGAGGCTAATCTTAGTGGACATCTTGCGGTGACTCTCGTCCGACCAATTCACGGACAGCTGTGCCGTAGGCCCATCGTTCCATCTAAGTGTAGAGAACACTTCGTCATCTGTTCCATCAGAAAAAACCTGACCCAAGTGCGAACCAATCACCTGATCAGGCGCACCGAAGAACCAGTTCAATAGATTGAGCGGGTGTGCTGCATAGTCGTATAGGCACCCTCCGCCTTCGGATTTATTCGTACGCCAAGTTGCCCGTTTAGGTCGTAGAACCACCGGTCCATAGGCTTCGGCCAGCACATGAGTGATCCGACCAATGGCACCAGCTTCGACTAAGCGTTTCAACTCGGCAAAAGCACCCACGTAGCGATAATGGTATCCCACCTGCGCCACTAATCCCTTTGCTGCTGCCAGCGCCGTGAGCCGTTCACTGTCAGCCCAGTCAAGACAGAAGGGTTTCTCACAAAATACATGCACTCCCCTATTAAGGGCAGCTTCGACCATGGGGGCATGCAATCGCGATGGGGTTGAGATTATCACCGCATCAATCGCTGATTCCGTCAACATCTCCTCATAGTCTTTAAAGATAGGCGTCGAGATGTTCTTACTAAGTATATCAACCAAAAAGCCCGCGCCATCACAGGCAACAGCGTCGACATCAGGATGCGCGTTAACCATAGCAAAGTGACTGAGACCCATCTTTCCCAGCCCCACAACGGCCACTTTTAACTTACTCAAAACTACTAGTCCTCTATCAAAATCGCTTATCAAATTTAGCCGTTCGCAACGCTGCAAGCTTTAACATTGTACTTGTCATATATGATGCAAGCTTAATAGGGCGGAAATACTACAAAGCGGTGCTTATTGTGTGCGCGATCGAAACAATGCACTGCGTCCACGACCGTCTATGCACATGAGGTCACGGTACTAGATCAAGGAACCGATCGGCAAACAAGTCGTCCACATGGGGTCTGTAGTGTCCATCTGGAAGGAAGCCTGATGAATTTGTCGGGGCGAAGTGCTCGGCGGTTGCGAGATACGCGATGCTCTCAGCCTCCAATACTGGGCGTACAATCGACAGTATGTCTGCGTCTCCGGGGTCGCGTGACTGGATTAACATGACTATTGGTAGCTGGCCGTCTTCTCGGGCAATCTTTGCGAACTCAGAGACTATTCGGCGCAAAACAGTGTCATAGGGATATCGTTCCCCTGACAGGATATCGGCCTCTGTCCGCGCCACGTGCGAAGTGCCGATCGACCGACGGACGAGTCGCAAAAATGGGGAAGCATCAAAGGCAGGTGCTCCGAATGTTGAGTATGTATAGAATTGATCAACAGACGCGATCTGATCTTCCCATGCCCGGCGCAGCACTGGATTACCTGTCAGTGAGCGCTCTTCGTCAGCGCTATTGATCAGTGGCTCAACCCGGCGAAGTCCCTTATCCTCAGGCCAATAAACCGGGTATGTGAACGGGGCAGGTTGCTCAAAGACCCATGACCTGTTGCTCAGCGCCGCCATAGCAGGCACTGAAGATGATAGGATGCCTAAAACCACAATGTCGCCTGGATTTCTGTTTTGCCGATCATCTTCGAAGAGCGCGTATGTGAAGTTAGGAGGAGCGCCGGGTCCGGCATGAGAATCAGAGACAAGCTCTGGACGTTTTTCAACTGCCTTCGTGATGATGTTGTTCACAAATGACATTCCGTAACTACGTATCGTCGGCGAGTTTTCTGTAGTATCTTCGGCAAATTGCGACGTAGATTCTGCAAGGATGCCTGAACGCCAGGACACGTCGAAAAGATTACCGCGCATCGCGGGGTTGTCCTGCCAGCGAGCCAGCTTGCCCGGAACAGATCGGCCGTACTCAAAAAACGTGACCAGCCGACCTAAACGCCCCGAGGTTTCAGCCTGATTCAGAATCTGTTGGACACCCAGATCAATCAGCGCCAGAAAAGCTAAAGTGAGACCGATCATAAATCCTGTTTTTTTCAATGCACATTCCTCAGAATTGGAAATAGATGAAGGCAGATGTCTGGGTGGTGGCCCCAAATGCAAGAAGGTATATCATACTGGCATAAAGAGCCGCTCGAATAACCGGATGCCAATGTGTGTAGAACTTAACGCTACCCGAAAGTTCGATACACAAATCCCAGATCAACAAGAAACCCAATCCGACAAGCGCGGGGAATGGCGGCTCTGGTATTGTTAGGCCCGGCGGGCCATGGAAGATACGCCTTGTGAAGTCCACGATTTGCTCAAATGACGTGGCTCTAAACAGCAACCAACCATAGCTGACAACTTGAAAGAATAGAACGATCGCGCCTATTCGAACCAACCATCCAAGAACTGAACGCCGCGTACCTTCTCCACTTCGATCATGGCGACCCGCAAAGGCACGATGAAACGCAAGCAATCCACCCTGATACACCCCCCACGCCACGAAATTCCACGCTGCACCATGCCATAATCCCCCCAAGGTCATGGTCGCCATCAAGTTGCGGTAGGTCTTCCACTTCCCGCCGCGATTGCCGCCCATACTAATGTAAAGGTAGTCTCGTAACCACGTTGAAAGTGAAATGTGCCATCGCCTCCAGAACTCTTGCGGGTCAGCCGCGAAGTAGGGTTGCGCGAAATTCCGCATCAGACTGAAGCCCAACATTTTGGCGACGCCGCGCGCGATATCCGTGTACCCCGAAAAATCGCAGTAAATTTGTATGGCAAACAACCAAGTTGCAAAGATAACATCCAGTCTTGTCGGGCTTGGACTGGCATAAATTGCGTCTACTGAAGGGGCGAGACCATCTGCAATAACTACTTTCTTAATAAGCCCCAATAGGCACAACACCGCACCACGCCCCAAGTTTTCCCAACTTAAAACGCGGTGTGACGTTATGTTGGGTAGTAGGTTCCGTGCGCGTTCAATAGGCCCGGCTACCAATTGGGGAAAAAATGCCACAAACAGCGCAAAGTCCAGGAAGTTCTTAACGGGTTTTAGATCGCGCCTATAGATGTCAATTGTGTAGCTAAGTGTCTGAAAGGTATAGAATGAAATACCAACTGGCAATACAATCGACAGTGTAAATGGATCCGCATTATATCCAATACCAGCCAGCAGATTCTCAAAACTATCGACGAAGAAACCCAGATATTTAAAAATACCCAACATTCCAAGATTGACTGCTAGTGAGACAAACAGAAGCCGTCGACGTTGGGTTTGCTCCAGAGTGTCCTGTATCTTGAGGCCGATCAGATAATCCACTGCAGTGCTGAGCATAATTAGGCTCAGAAAACGCCAATCCCACGCACCATAGAAAACGTAGCTTGCTATTAGAAGCATTCGGTTTTGCGCTCTGTGCGACAACACCACATACGCAAAAGAGACAATCGCAAAGAAGGCCCAGAATTTAGGTTCTGTAAATAGCATCTAGTATGCCCTATACTAAAAACCGTTGACTCAAAACAAAATTTCTCTGCTAGTGCAACTGCCCAATAGGGTAGATTTTGGCGCTCGCTTTGATAGAAATTAGTTTGGGCATAGTTTGAGGTAAGCTCCAGCAACAGCTTGAAGTTTTATCAAGCCTGTAGGTAGATGAGTGAAACTAAGGCTTGCGCAAACTGATATGTCATTACAAGCACACAACGGTTTCAAAACATGCTGCACCGTCTCAAACGCAAATCCACGGCACTTCTTTTGACGCTAGTCTCCGCTTGCGGGCTATCTGCTCGCTGTGGTCTGCCCGATCCAATCGCCCGAGAAGATTTCAACTCGCTTTATGAAGAGCCTCTCGCGCCGCCGGAGGTGCCGCTCAATGTCTACCATTTGGGACACTCGTTAGTTGGCAAGGACATGCCAGCGATGGTCGCGCAATTGGCTGGCACTGGTCACAGCTACAATAGCCAGCTGGGTTGGGGTGCCAATCTGCGTGAACACTGGGAGCCAGACGTTCCAGTAAGCGGTTTCGAACAAGAAAATACCCATCAGGAATTTCGGGATCCGCACGAAGCATTGGGTTCCGGGGAATACGATGCGGTCGTTTTAACCGAGGCGCTTCCTATTCGCAGCGCAATCAAGTACCAGGATCCACAGAAATACCTGCACAAATGGGCAGTCGCTGCTTGGACAGGTAATCCAGAAACCCGGGTTTATCTATATGAAAGCTGGCATGGTCTGGATGTCGAAGAAGGTTGGCTTACGCGGCTAGATCAAGATTTAGAACTTTATTGGGAAGGTGAGATCCTTCTTAGGGCTCTCGCATATGAAGATGTCAACAATCCCATTTATGTTATTCCTGTGGGTCAAGTCATGGCCGCGTTTGCCCGTCGAGTCGAAAAGGAAAACGGGATAGGGCCCATTCAAACACATGAAGATTTGTTCTCTGATGATATCCATTTCAACGATTATGGAGCCTATTTAGTTGCTCTGACACATTACGCAGTGCTCTATGGCAGATCTCCTGTGGGGTTATCTCACAAGCTGAAAAGGTGGGATGGTTCTGCGGCAGTTTCACCAGGACAAGAAGCGGCGCGCGCAATGCAAGAAACTGTTTGGGACGTTGTGACCTCATACCCTCCGAGTGGAGTAAAAAAGCCTTATTTCTAAAGGGTTCAAATGCGTTTTTGTAAGGATACAAGCCAATTTCCCGAAAGCCGGAAGGAGCAGGCCTTCAACTTTCTTTGGCCAAGCGAACTGAGATGACTATTTGAACCCGTGAGCATTTCCCGCGATGTTTCAAAATCAAATTTTGCGCGTTTTGGCGTCTATCTTATTAAGCGTCAAGCGATGGGCGTGTGGTTTACGTCGCTAGTAGAACCGTTAAAATTCGCTTTCCATAAACTGAGATTCTGGGCGTGTACCCTACTGAAATGGCCAAAATCTCATACCGCAATACAAGCATTGCTAAACTTATCGACTCAGAGTGGATCCTGTTAAACAGCAAAAGGCCGGTGCGCCTGAGCGGCGACCGGCCTTTTCCAATCAGAAATGCGCCGAATTGAAATTTGCGGGCTTGGTGACCGGCGGTGCAAAGCGGGTCAGATCGATCCCTTGGACAGCGGCCTTGTATTCCTCGATTTTCGGAGTTCGCCCGAGGATGGCAGACAGTACAACTACCGGTGTGGAAGCCAGAAGGGATTCACCTTTCTTATCTTCCGAGTCCTCGACAACACGCCCTTGGAACAAGCGGGTAGATGTCGCCAGAACAGTATCACCTTTCTCAGCCTTTTCCTGATTACCCATGCAAAGGTTGCAGCCCGGACGCTCAAGATACAGCGTATTTTCATATTCGGTTCGCGCTGATGTCTTGGGGAAAAGATCGTCGAATTCGAAACCGGAATATTCCTGAAGAATGCTCCACTCACCTTCTTCCTTTAACTCATCAACGATGTTGTAGGTTGGCGCCGCGACGACCAGAGGGGCCTTGAATTCAATCTTGCCCTCCTTCTTCTCAAGGTTCTTAAGCATCTGCGATACGATGATCAGATCACCCTTGTGGACCATGCAAGATCCGACAAATCCCAGATCCACTTTCTTTTCCCCTTTGTAGTAGGAAACAGGCCGGATCGTATCGTGCGTATAACGCTTGGAGACATCCGCGTTGTTCACATCAGGGTCGGCGATCATGGGCTCGTTGATCTCGTCCAGATCAACGACCAGCTCGGCAAAATACTCGGCATTTTCATCCGGCCTCAGGGCTGGAACTGCGCCGGATCTGATCTCGGCTATACGTGCGTCGGCTTTGTCGATCAGGCCTTTCAGGGTCCGTGCCTCATTCTCCATTCCCTTGTCGATCATGATCTGAATCCGACCTTTGGCGATTTCCAGTGACTCGATCAGGGTCTCGTCTTCGGAAATACAGATCGAAGCCTTCGCCTTCATCTCGGCCGTCCAGTCGGTGAAGGTAAAAGCCTGATCCGCCAGCAGGGTTCCGATATGAACTTCGATAATACGCCCCTGGAACACGTTATCGCCGAATGCCTTCAGCATCTGAGCCTGTGTCGCGTGGACCACGTCGCGGAAATCCATGTGATCGGCCATTTTGCCTTTGAACGTCACCTTCACGGATTCCGGAATGGGCATGGTTGCTTCGCCCGTGGCCAGTGCCAAGGCAACGGTGCCCGAATCCGCCCCGAAAGCCACACCTTTGGACATGCGCGTGTGCGAGTCGCCCCCAATGATGATGGCGCGATCATCCACGGTGATATCGTTCAGAACCTTGTGGATCACGTCAGTCATCGAGTGATATTCACCCTTGGGATCGCGCCCTGTGATCAGGCCGAAATTGTTCATAAACGCCATCAGTTTGGGGATGTTGGCTTGCGCCTTCTTGTCCCAGACCGAGGCGGTGTGGCAACCGGACTGATACGCACCATCGACGGTTGGAGAAATCACGGTCGCCGCCATCGCCTCAAGCTCTTGCGAGGTCATCAGGCCAGTGGTGTCCTGCGATCCTACGATGTTGACCTTGACCCGTACGTCCGACCCGGCGTGCAAGACCGTGCCTTCCGCTACTCCCAAAGCGTTGCGGTTAAAGATCTTTTCAACCGCGGTCAGGCCCTGTCCATCTCGGCTGATCTCTTTCGACTGCGCAAATGCCGACTTCAGCTCGACTCCCAGTGTCTGTGCTGCAAATGTTTGCAACTTCTTGCCGAACACGATGGCGTAGGATCCGCCGGCCTTCATGAACTCCTGCTTTTGCGGAGTGAAGGACGAGGCAATATCAACAAGCTCATTGGCACCATCGGCGTCATAAAGCTTTTTGTCTTTCGTATTGATCGTGAGCACTGTCCCGGTTTCGACCGAGTACTTTTGCTCCAGGATAGGGCTGTCGTCATTGTTGAGGATCGGATTCCCCTCGGAATCGACTTTTTTGACCCAGTTTTTCAGGTCGATACCAATCCCGCCCGTCACACCAACGGTGGTCAGAAAGATCGGAGAGATACCGTTCGTGCCGGCCACGATCGGGGCAATGTTTACGAATGGCACATATGGGCTGGCCTGCTTGCCTGTCCAAAGCGCAACGTTGTTGACACCCGACATCCGGGACGAGCCAACGCCCATTGTCCCTTTCTCAGCAATCAGCATCACGCGTTTATCTGGGTGCTGGCGCTGTAATTCTTGAATCTCGTCTTGCGCTTGCTGCGAGATTAAGCACTTGCCATGCAGCTCCCGATCCGAGCGCGAGTGTGCCTGGTTGCCCGGCGACAGCAAGTCAGTCGAAATATCGCCCTCGGCAGCGATATACGTGACAACTTTGATCTCTTCCTCGATATCGGGCAGCTTGGTGAAGAACTCGGCCCGCGCATAGCTTTCAAGAATGTCGCGTGCGACCGGATTTCCGGCAGAAAACGCCTCCTTCAAACGATCCGTATCAGCCTCATATAGGAAGACCTGTGTTTTCAGCACTTCAGCCGCCTGCCCTGCGATCTCGGGATCACCACCCAAAGCCAGATCAAGAAGAACCTCAACCGAAGGACCGCCTTTCATGTGCGACAGCAGTTCAAAGGCAAAGGGTACTGAAATTTCGTCAACCAGCGCTTCGCCCTGAATGATCTCTTTCAAAAAACGTGCCTTCTCGCCAGCGGCGCTGGTCGTGCCGGGCAGCGTATTATAGATGAAATAGTTTAGAGAATCCGCACGATGCGCATGATCGACGTCCTTGATCTGTGTAACAAGCTCTTTGACAAGCGCGCCGTCATCAATCGGTTTCGGATGCAGACCCTGCGCTTTGCGGGCTTCAATTTCGTCGAGGTAGTTGGTGTAAAGGCTCATGGCTCGTTCCGGTATATGTGGCTCGATTAGCAGGGGCTCAAAGACGTTATGAACGCCCGAGCATCCTAATTGTATGCGGCGGTATACTAAATGATCGGAACTTGCAAGCCTTGCACCTGTGGCGCGATGTCCCGTCTAAAAGCAACACTTCACAAAGGATTTTGTGCCAGCCAATGACTTTCGATAAGTCCGCTATGTCCTTATCTGAACCCTGTTCCCGGACGATATGCATATAGACCGGCGAGGTAATGAATAGCCATAAAGCGTAAACCGCCCCTGCTTCGAATTACGTCAGGCAGTTGCTCGGGTCAGATAATCCTGAACCATATCGCCAAAACTCTGTTCAACAGCGAACTCAAAACCGCCCTCGCATCGCATCACCAGTGCTTTGAGGCCGAACAGCTCAGAATACGTTACCGCGTCATCATCAAAGGCAGAGGCGTGCAGATCAAGCGGACAGGCAATGGTCACCACATCCACGGCTTGAGGGCCGGTGACGCGAAAGAAGGCAAGAGTGTCCGAAACCCGAACGATACTGATATCTGCAGGGCAGTCCGTGGGTTTGAGCTGCGCTTCCAGCACATCTTCCAGTTCCAGCGAAGCACGTACAATCCAGTGATTGCGTCCAATGTGATATACCTCAACCGCTTCCTGCATCGCCCTTGTGTTGGGGCGGCTTGGCAGAGAAAACTCGGCCCAATTTTGAACGACCTCGGGATCCCCTTTGAGGTCAAACAGCGCATTCAGGGTTTGGCGTTCGATCTTGACGTCGTAGCTCATCTCAGGACCTCAGGCGCTGACCCTCGGGGTCATGGAATACAGGCTTTGTGATGGTCACCGGGATCACCTCGTCTTTCAGCCGAACATGCGCGGTTTGCCCGTGTCGCTCCTGCCCGTTCTTCAGCAACGCCAGGCCAACCCAGCGATTGTTGACGACGCTCCAGACGCAGGCGGTAACCAATCCTTCGGTCGCTTCTTTGCGACCTTTAGGGGTCAGTGGCGCGCCTTCGGGCACTTGCTTGTCAGGGTCTTCGGGCAAGATGCCGACCAATTCCCGGCGTTTCCCTTCCGCTTCACGGCGCAAGTGGACCGAGCGCTTGCCTAGGTAGTCGGGCTTTTTCTTCGACATTGCCCAGCCCATGCCCAGGTCATAGGCGTCCACGGTACCATCGACCTCGTGACCCAGCGAAAGAAAGCCTTTTTCCACACGCAAGACATGGCTGGATTCCGATCCTACAGGCAGGATATCAAAGGGTGCACCAGCCTCCATCACCTTGTCCCACAAGGCGGCCATGTGGCGTGGGGCAACGTTGACCTCATAGGATAGCTCACCGGTGAAACTGACGCGCACAACCCGCGCAGGGAACCCCGCTACCGTACCGTCCCGGAACGACATGAAGGGGAATGCCTCGGGCGACAGATCGATATCCGTACACAGCGCGTGCATGACATCGCGCGCGCGGGGTCCACAAATGGTGGCGTTGTTCCACTGGCTTGTCACAGTTGTGATCATGACTTGCCAGTCAGGAAACTCGGTCTGAAGCAGCTTTTCCATGTGCTGGTTGACGGCGTCTGCATGGCCCGTTGAGGTCGAGATTATCCAGCGGCGCTGATCCAGCCGAAAGGCCACCCCGTCATCTATGATCAGACCGTCATCCGACAACATAAGACCATAGCGACCATCGCCGGGCTTCAGGCTGGACATGATGTTCGAATACAGAAAATCCAGAAAGCGCGGTACATCGCGCCCTTTAAGCTCGAACGTGCCGAGCGGCGAACCGTCGTATACGCCAACGCCTTCACGCACCGCGCGGCATTCCCGGTTCACCACCTCTTGCAGGCCCTCACCGGGTTTGGGAAAAAACCCCGGACGGCGCCATCGGGCACCAGCCTCATACATCACTGCGCCATAATCCTTGTTCCATTGGGTCACCGGCGTGTGCCGGTAGGGGAACAACACCGAGTCCTCACGCAGCCCCCCAATCGCACCGAATGAGACTGGCGTGTAGGGAGAGCGGAATGTCGTCGTGCCAACATCTTGCAATGGAACGCCCTTTTGCAAAGCAACGGTGCCAATAATGTTGATATTGCCCGTCTTGCCCTGATCTACGCCCATCCCGCCAGTGGTGTAGCGTTTGACATGTTCCACGTTGTCATATCCTTCACGCAGCGCCAGATGCACATCGCTGACCGCAACATCGTTCTGAATATCCAGGAATGCCTTTCCGCGTTGCCCTGGCACATCTACGCGCCATAGCGGTTCAATCGAATAAGGCAGCTCTGAACCGTCATCGATGATCCGATCCAGTGTGAGATCCCCCGCCGCCGCGCCGACGGCCCGACAGGATTGAATCGGTTGATCGGGCAAAAACGCAGCGAGTTCTTCATCAAACCGAAGTGTGCTGCGGGACTGAGACCACAGGTGCAC
Organism: Ruegeria sp. HKCCD3925; assembly: GCF_057221175.1. Classification (NCBI taxonomy): domain Bacteria; kingdom Pseudomonadati; phylum Pseudomonadota; class Alphaproteobacteria; order Rhodobacterales; family Roseobacteraceae; genus Ruegeria; species Ruegeria sp. HKCCD3925. The sequence continues at coordinate 68,304 of NZ_JBWVBI010000002.1, read as the reverse complement.
CGTCGGATTCCAACCGCCGGAATGAGCCAGCAAGTCGCAGTCGATCCAGGTGCCTGCGCCCCCGGACTTGGGAACGGCCTTGACAGCACGGATGCTTTTGTACCCTCGGATATCGGCGGCTACTGTTCCGGCATGGACGGTTATCCCCGACACCAGATCAAGAGATTCCCTTGGAACCGTGTCGCGGCTATCGAGGATCGCGTTAACCGTTACCTCAGCTGCGACCAGATCGGCGGCCACTGCGTAAGCGCTGTTGTTGTTGGTGAACAGAACCACACTCTGACCGGGTGTCACGCCCCAACGATTGACATAGGCCTGCACGGATGAGGCCAACATGACGCCCGGCCTGTCATTATTGGCAAACACCATCGACCGTTCCGTAGCCCCGGTGGCGATCACCACCTCAGCAACACGGACCCGCCAGTTGCGTTCTAGAATGCTGGCCTGATCCGGCTCGCGTTCATTGACGATCAGTAGGTTGTGTTCGCGATAGGCCCATACGGTCGCGTTCTGAAGATGGGTGACGTTTGCCATTTGGCTTAGTTCTTCAACCGCTTCGCCCACCCAATCCATCGCCGGACGCCCGCCAATGGTCAGGGTGCGGTTCAGGAGGCTGCCGCCCGCTTCGGTTCCCTCGTCTGCGAGGAAGACACGCTTGCCCGCCCGACCAGCCTCAAGTGCAGCTTGCAGGCCAGCGGGACCTGCACCTGCAATCAAGACATCTGCATGAGCGTAGCGCGCTTCGAAATGCCCCGATGACGGCGGGTGCGCAGGCGCTGCGGCCAAACCCGCTGCCTTGCGAATAGACGGTTCAAACAGATGCCAGTTAGGCCATTTGAAAGTTTTGTAGTAGAAGCCCGCAGGAATAAAACGGCCAATCAATTGATTGATCCCGCCCAGATCAAACTCGGGCGATGGCCAGCAATTGACCGAGCGTGCGTTCAGCCCTTCGCGCAATGGAACCGTAGTCGCTGGACGGTTGCCCGAGGCGTCCTCGCCTTCCAGCTCCACAAGCGTTCCTGGCTCTTCGGGACCGTGTCCGACAATGCCGCGTGGGCGGTGGTACTTGAAACTACGGGCTGTTACTCGCACCCCGTTCGCCAGCAGGGCCGAGGCCAGAGTGTCCCCTTCGAACCCTTCGTAAGTTTTCCCATTGAACCGGAACGTCAGAGGGCGGCTTCGTTCAACACGACCACCCACTGCGCGGCGATTAATCTGAGCCATCGGGCACCTCCACAATGTCATGCTTCACGGTATCCCGCCAGATTGTCAGCCACTCGCCACAGCCCCGAGCGTGCCACCACCGCTCTTGCACAGGCCCCATCGGGTTGGGCGTTATGGTCAGGTATTCGACCCAATCAGCATCGCTGACGGCGTTGGCATCGGGTCGAGTAGCACCGACCGGGCCGCCATAGACGAACTCGCTTTCATTGCGCTTGCCACAGAATGGGCAGGGGATGAGCATCATGATCCTGTCCCTTCCTATCTCGCCGTTGTGGTGCCGGCTTCCATCACAAATTCCAGATGGCGGAAGCGGCCTAAAGTGAACGAGGCCATCAGCGGATGCGGCTCGCCTTTGGCGACCAGATGCGCAAGCGTCAGTCCGCCCGCAGGAATGGCTTTGTATCCGCCCCACCATCCAGCGGTCACGAACAGCCCCGGTACCTCAGTCTGATCCATGATGGGCGAGGCATCATGGGCAATATCAAGATGCCCACCCCATTGGCGCATTAGTTTGAGTTTCTTGAAGCTCGGGAAAAGCGACAGCATCGCGGTCACAGTGTCTTCGAACACATGTTGCTTGATGTCGCGACGAAAGCTTTGCCCCATATCAGGAGCGCCGCCGATCACCATCTCGCCCTTGTCAGACTGGCTGAAATAGAACCCACTGTCCGGGCAATTTACGATGACATCCACCAAGGGCTTCACTGGTTCGGACACAAAGGCCGTCAGGTTCATCGTGCGCAATGGCAGCTTGAGCCCCGCTGTCTCGGTCAACGTCGTGGTATGGCCCGATACGGCCACCACAACCTTTTTCGCCCGCACGGTGCCGCGATTGGTCTCGACACCTTCGATGCGCCCATCAGCGCCACGGATCAATGCTTGCACGGCGGTCTGTTGGTGCATCTCCACCCCCATCGCATCCGCCGCGCGGGCATAGCCCCAGGCCACCGCATCATGACGGTTTACACCTGCGTCCGTGTGGACCATTCCGCAGATGATCGGCAGGCGCGCATCTGGCCCACCGCCTGTCAGCGCAGGTATGCGTTTGCGCAATTCTTCTGTCGTGATCTGTTCATATGTCGAGCCATAGATGTCCATGACCAATTGCCGACGCCGCAACTCTCGCAGTTTGGGCCAGGTCTGCACCACATCCACCATGGTACGCTTGGAATGCATCATGTTGAAGTTCAGCTCTTGCGTCAGCCTTTCGTACATCTCGACGGATTTGACGTAGAACGGGATCGACTCGTCACGCATGTAATTTGACCGAATCGTAACCGTATTGCGCGCTATGTTTCCGCCACCCAACCAGCCCCGTTCCAGCACGGCGACGTCGGTTATGCCAAACTCTTTGGCCAGATAATAAGCCGTGGCCAGCCCGTGACCCCCTGCCCCGATCACCACCACCTCGTACCGGTCTTTGAGTGGCAGGCTTCGCCAGGCTCGGGACCAGTTCTTATGACCAGAAATCGCGTTACGGGCGAGTGAAAATGCCGAGTATTTTTGCATAACAAGCACAATATTTATCAGAAAAAATATATCGTCAATAAATATATTTACCATTACGCAAAACTGCTTGCGCAATCAAAGGTCGAGGGCTACCATGGCGCATGACCTTCAAAATCGAACAGTTTCATCGGAATCTTGCCGGCAAATGGTCGGCCCGATCCCGCTGGCCCTGCTTCATCATAAACTGCCGCAGTTCACCCTCTCTCTGACTCCATGCAGACCGTGGCGCTTTGCGCCTGAATTCAAGCCCGCCGGGAAATGAGGCGGATGCTATGGATGGAAGAACTATGATAAACACACCGGATACAGATTCTGTTCAGCAAGCGTATGCGCGCGATGGCGTCGTTTTATTGAGAAACATCCTCAGGGACGATTGGTTAAACAAGTTGCGTGATGCCGTGGACGAAGAGGTCAAAAAGGGTGACCGGTATTTTGCCTATAAAAATATGTGTGAAAAACCGAGTGTCTTTCAGGACTATTGTCTGAACTCAGATATTGGAAAGCGCGTGGCCGAGGTGGCGGGCAGCCCCTGGACTTCGTTGATCTATGACCAAATTTTCGTGAAAGAACCTGGCACACGCACCCAGACAGGCTGGCATACAGATCAGCCCTATTGGCCTGTGGCCGGTCCCATCATGACAATGTGGATCGCACTTGATCCTGTCGACACAGACAATGGAGCGCTGGAATTTGTCCGTGGCTCGCACGCTTGGGGCGCAAAATACCGGCCTTTCAAAACTGACCAGCTTGGCAAGTTTCTTCACTATCTGGAAGAGGATAACCCGGACTATATCGACATGCCCGATTTCGAGGCGGATCGCACTAAATATGACATATTCCACTATGAACAGATGGAACCTGGCGATGCCCTGGCCTTCGATGGAATGACTGTGCATTCGGCGATGGGCAACCGAACCTCGACCCGTCGCAGGCGTGGATATGCGGTACGTTTTGCCGTTGAAGGTGCCACCTATGAACCGCGCGATAGCGTTACTGAATGGCTGCATGATGACGACCTGAAATCGGGTGCTCCCTTTGCCGGTGGGCGCTTCCCTGTCATCTATAGCAACACCTAAGATAAGGGGCCGGGAACTGGCCCCTGTTCAAGTTTTAGGCTTGCCGAATTGCACCCTCTGGCACAGCGGCCTCGGCCTCGATCGCTCGGTCGAGCACGCGTCGGTATGTTTTTGCCCCGGCATCCAAACCCAGATCAATATGCGGTGTCTGTGCGTTTTTCATGCCCTTGTGCACTTTTTCCAGCACATCTTTGTCTTCAAGAAACGCCATCCGCGCACCATCATTCATGAATTTCGAAACCTCGGCATTGTCCGGATCAGAGTTGCGATGCTGGAACCAGAAATACCTGGTCTGATCCTCGTTGATTGGCGTCATGAAGTTGTAAGAGATGTTGATGAATGTCTCATCGACAGGATCTTTGTCATATCCACCCGTGCCAACCGGAGTATAGATGGACTTATTCAGCCCGATTGCGGGCATGCACATTTCGTAATGCTGCAAGCGGTCGCAATCGCCGTCGAACGAGACCAGTTTGGCATAGTAAGGCGATGGAGGTTTGTTTTCGATCCAGCGCGAGACAATCACGCCGCGATCTGTCTTTTTGACGTCCAGAGGCTCTTCATCCGTTCCCGCGCCGGCGAATGACGAGACATGTACCCAGGCCACGTGGCTGGGATCAAGCAGGTTGTCGCAAACCCAAAGATAATGGCAATCGATATCCATCACCCCGCCATCGGTTAGGCCCCAGCTCGTGTCATCAAAGTTTTCGATTGGGAAAATCAGGTCCGGATCAGCCAGTTCAGGATCGCCCATCCAGATCCAGAGCAGGCGATAGCGGTCGACAACTGGATAAGACTTCACCACCGCGCGCCGAGGCGTCATCCCCCGCTGCGTTGGGCTGTCCGTACATTTGCCCGAACAATCGAATGTCAGCCCGTGGTAGCCGCATTCGACCAGATCCCCTTTCAGATTGCCATCGGATAGCGGGAGCTTGCGATGCGGGCAGGCATTCTCAAGCGCAACGGGCGTCCCATCCTGCTGACGATAGAGCACAATGTTCTCACCCAGATATGTCTCAGCCTTCAGTTCGCGCCCGATATCCTTGCTCCAGGCGGCAACATACCAGCAATTTCTGAGGTACATGGTTTGCTCTCCAATTTGATCAGTTGGCTTAGCGCCATTATGGCAGCGTCAGTGCAATACACCATTCCGGATTTGTAATGATACATATAAGGCAAGCTAATTCGGCAGCATAACCGACGGGGGCAGATCGGGCTGCGAAGCAACTTCGGCCTTGATCCAGTTCAGGAACTCGCTGACTTTTTGGCTGTCTTTGCTATCAGGGCGCCGGACGAGCCAATAGGAAAGTGGCGATTGGGTCAGTTGCTGAAACGGTCGCACCAAACGGCCATCGCACAACGCATCAATCACCAGCGGTTCGCGCCCAAGCGCCACCCCCAGTCCCTCTATCGCTGCCTGTATGACCATGTTTGATTGGCCCAATCGGCGCGTGCGCACTTCAAACGGCAATGTCAGATTGGTTTGCCGCGCCCAGAACTCCCATGTTGGGCTGGACGTACCATGGTGCAGATTTTCATCTACGAGCAGTGTGTGCTGTGACAAATCTTCAATGCGCTTCAGTTCAGGCAACAGCGCGGGCGCGCAGACGGGAAACAGCCTTTCCCGCATAAGCAAATCAACTTCAAACCCGGGATATTCACCAAGACCATATCGAATGCCGATATCGGAATCCGCACCGGAAAACGGATAGTATCCCGTATCCGTCGCGATCGAAATAGACAGGTCCGGGTGGGCCAAATCAAAGTGCAGAAGCCTTGGAAACAGCCAGTTGAATGCAAACCCCGGCAAGCACGAAATCACGATGGTCCGGTCCGCACGCGTTCGATCGCGAAGTTGCGCGCACACATCTGAAATGCGCCCCAACCCATCCGAGATTGCCTGCGCCAATTGCTCACCTTCGCGGGTAGGTCGCGATTGCCGCGCACCGCGCACCAGCAAATCCCGCCCAAGCCATTCCTCGAGCGATCTGACGTGCTGGCTGACGGCACTTTGGCTGACCCCCAGTTCCTCGGCGGCGGGCGAAAAGCCGGAATGGCGTACAACTGCCTCAAAGGCTCGCAGCGCGGAGTATGGCAGATTCAAGATCATATTAGTCATCCTAATGTCAGCCATTATCACTTTCAAATGGATTGCCGGCGGCCCTAGGCCGTAAGTTGATAGTGTCAAGTAATCAGGAGATGTCGATGTCCGACATGACGCCAGAGCGGGGCGCTTACAATCTGCTGGTCAATTGCGCCCGCGCGGCGGCGGGTGAAAGGCTGCTGATTGCCTATGAACCTGCAGAGTTTGGATATTTCGACGCCGACAGCGTAAATGTTGTCAGTCAGGCGGCCCGTCAACTTGGGCTGGGGGTCGACACGGTTGATGTGGGCTTCAATCCGGACAATCCGCAATTATCGCCCGATCTGCTTGCCCGGTTCGAAGCGGCAGACATCATTCTATTTCTGGCCCGGCTTGGGGATCAGTTGCGGTTCTCGGACATGCCGCAGGGTAAGAAAGTCATCGTTAGCTTCGCTTTAACCAAAGAAATGCTGGGATCTGGTTTTTCCAACGGCCACCACGATGCGTTCATGGAGCTTAAGGCCGATATCAACGCGGTCTTGGACGCGGCCAGCGAGGTGCGGATCACTTGCCCTTTGGGCACTGATGTAAGCGGTCGGCCAGTGATGAACCTGCAACCCTCGGGCGACACCTCGATCCTGCGTTTTCCGATGTCAGTCTTTACCCCGGTTCCTGCCCACAGTTTCTCGGGCCGTGTCGCGATCAGTTTTCTGACGGGAACGGGGTCGAAGTATTACGATGACTACACCATCGAATTCGACCGCCCCGTCTTTGCGATGATGGAGAATGGGCGGCTGCAGCGTTTTGACGGCGATCCCGACAACGCCGCACGGGCCGAGGCGCATTATGACCGGGTAGCCAACCAGTTGGGAATTGATCGCAATTTCGTGCACTCTTGGCATGCAGGTATCCATCCGGGCTGCGGCTACCCCTGGGATATGCGCGAAAACTATGAACGCTGGGGCGGCTCCGCTTTCGGAAATCCACGCATCCTGCATTTCCACACCTGCGGGGCGTACGCCCCCGGTGAAATCAGCTGGAACGTTATTGATCCTTCCATCGAAATCGATGGCGTAACTTATTGGAACCACGGTACATTCCATGCCGAACGGTTGCCTTACGGCCAATCAATCCTGGATCGGCACCCTTGCGCGGCCGCCCTGTTCGCCCATCCCGATCCGGATATCGGTCTGCGTGCAGTTGGCTGATCAATAGCGGCTTGATCGAATCACGAGCTGTGGAAATACTCTTAGATAATAGGGTCTGTTCGAGTTGGCCCTATGGTGCGGAGCACTCCCGTCTCCGGTGCCGGAATATGCGCAGAGGGCAAGACCCCCGCTCCGGCAAAATCATGGAAATCACATGTCAAAAGCTATTGTTACGCCGCTGACTCAGGCTCTGGCCGAAGGAAAACTGACGCGCGAAGAACTCAAGGGATTCATGCAACGCTCGAACGCGCACGGGTTACGTCATCTTGCAATGTGGATTTTAGTGCTGGCCTGCACGACAACTTTGATCACCCTAGCCTGGAACAGTTGGCTGATTTGGCCCGCGATGTTTCTGCAAGGGGTCGTCTTGGTGCATCATTTCTCACTTCAGCATGAGTGTGTGCACTATACCGTGTTTCGCACCCGGAGGTTGAATGATCTGGTTGGTCAGATTTGCGGGCTGATCATCATTCTGCCGCATCGGTTCTTCCGATACGAACATTGTGATCATCACACATATACGCAACTGAACGGAGAGGATCCCGAACTGATCCCGCTGCCCAAATCCCTTGGCGAGTACTTTTTGTACCTGTCAGCCCTGCCTTATTGGCGCGGTAAATTAACTGAGCTGTTCCGACATGCCTTTGGGAAGCTCAGCAAGGCCGAGTTGAGTTTCATTCCCAAAGAGGAGCATCAGTCGGTCTATTGGGACGCGCGCCGCATGCTGGCCATTTACGCTTTGATCTTTCTGGCTATGGCCTCCACCGGATGGTGGGGATTGATCTGGTATTGGATCATACCCCTGTTTCTGGGTGAGCCGGTGATGCGATTCATACGAATGACCGAGCATGTCGGACGTCCCACCGTGGCGCAGATGTCAGAAAACACGCGCACCAATCTGGTGTCAAAGCCGATGTCATTTTTATGCTGGAATATGAACTATCATGCTGAACATCACTATGTCGCCTCAGTTCCCTTTCACGCTCTGCCCCGTCTGCATGAGAAGTTAAAGGATCATATCTTCGTCGAGAAAGGTGGATATCTGGCTGCGCATCGCGACATTCTGCGGCAGATCGTGCAACGCAAAGCCGAGGCCTGAGCGATGGCAGCAGACAAACCTTGGCGCGATGTGATCGAGGCATCGAAGCTGGAAGAAAACTGGGTCACGCGGGTTCAGATCGGGCCGAGATTGATTGCAGTTTATGATACACCCAGCGGTGTCTATGCCTCGCTGGCATTGTGCAACCATGGTGGGGCTGATCTGTGTGACGGCTATTTTGATGGGCATGTTATCGAATGCCCATTGCACCAGGGCGCGTTCGATGTGCGTGATGGCAAGCCCGTTTCAGCGCCTGCGACCCGAGCAATGCGGGTCTTTGAGACACGGATTCAGGATGGAATGGTTCAGGTCCGAATGTGACCTGAACCTAGCGCTTGTCAGATCGTTTCTCTAGCCGCGCAAAGATGCGGCTGAGGCCGAAGCAGACGACAAAATAGAATGCAGCCGTTGTGATCCATGCCTCAAAAATCATCCGGGACGAAGCGACCAACTCGACGGTCTTGTAGGTCAGTTCCTGAACCGAGATCAGCGACAAGATCGAGCTGTCCTTGATTAGTGAGATGAACTGGTTGGCCAGCGGCGGGACGACCTTTTTCATCGCCTGCGGCAGCACGACATAGCGAAGCTCTTGCAAACGGCTCATCCCGATCGAGCGTGCAGCTTCACGCTGACCTTTGGGGATCGATTGAATACCGGCACGGACAATTTCGCCGACAAATGCGCTTTCAAACAGCGCCAGAACGATGACACCTGAGACAAGCGACGGAAAGCGCCGCATCTCACCAAAGAAAAATGTCCAGATGTGGTTGTCTTCCTGCCGCGCAATTCCACGTGCCCAGCGTTCAAGGTTTAGTGCGTCGATCAGTTGCTGTGACAGGAAGAAAAAGAAAATAAAGACAACAACAACCGGTGGCACATTACGCAGAAATTCAAGATATGTGCGTGCCAGCATGCGTATGGTCAGGTTGGCAGAACAGCGCGCGATCCCCAGAATTGTACCCAGAATGAGCGCCAAAATGCCGGAATAAATGCTGATACGAACCGTCGCCACCAAGCCTTGCAGCAATAGATTGGCAAAATACTCTTCTCGCCCAGTATGCCAGCCGACGATGTAGCTGGGGATCAATTCCCACCGCCACTTATAGTTCAGCGTACCTTCGATCGACAGCCAGATATATCCGAAGAAGGCGATCAATACCGCCACGATCAGATAATCTGGCCATCTGAGTTTTCTAAGAAATTCAGGCACCTGGGCGCTCCGCTTAAGGCCCGAGGGCGGCTGATCCGCCCCCGGCTAATTGGTTATTGGGCAACCTGGTCTGCCCACTCTTCAGTTGCGAACCAATAGTTGTGACGCTCTTCCAACCAACCAGACCGCCAGTTCTGAGCGATCCAATTGTTGAAAAAATTCATGGCGTCCGGATCGCCCTTGCGTACTCCGAACGCTTCGCCACGCGGATCATAGAGGTTATCGAACGGAACGGTCAGAGTTTCCGGATGGCGACCGGCCTCGCGGTTCGGCGTAGGTTGAGCCGCCATCGAAGCATGCGCGTTTCCGTTTAGCACTTCTTGCGTTGATGCACCGTCTTCATCAAACAACAGCAGCGTCGCGTTGGGGAAGTTTTCCGCGATCACTGTAGCTGGTGTCGCACCGCGACGAGCGGCAAAGGTGACCTCAGGTTTATTGAAATCTTCCAAAGACATACCATCGGTCAACTGTTTGTTAGCCATAATAGCCAGGCCCGAATACGCGTAGGGATCGGTAAAGTTGATCGTCAAGTTTCGCTGCGCAGTCACCGACATGCCTGAGATGATCACGTCGAAATTGCCGGATACGAGCGCCGGGATGATGCCATCCCAGGCGGTCGGTACAAACTCGACCTCTACACCCATGTCCTCGGCCAGCTTGCGACCGACATCAAGTTCGAACCCGATCAGATCACCATTCTTGTCGCGCATCGACCACGGCACGAACAGCGACAGACCAATCCGGATCACTCCATCCTGTTTGATCGTTTCAATCACACTTTCGCGGGACAGTTCCTGAGTCGCACTTTGCGCCCAGCCTGAGGTCGCCATGCCTGTTGCCACGACCGCGCTCAGGGCCGCCCCGAGCATTCTGCGAGATAGCTTCATCTTGGTTCTCCTTGTTGTCCGGTTAAGTTCTCGTGGTTATTGGTCGACGGCATATTTCTTCTCCAGATAGCTTACGCCAATCGACAGGATCAGGGTCACCACCAGATAGACCAGCGCGATAGTGAACCAGATTTCAAAACTCATATACGTGTCGGATATAATGTTGCGCCCGAAGGTGGTGAGTTCGGCCACGGCAATGACGCTGACAATAGCCGAGGATTTAATCAGGTGGACGACCTCGCCCGTCATGGGCGGTAGCATAAAGCGAACAGATTGCGGCAGAATGATATATCTGTAGGTCTGATAGGGGGTCATACCGATAGACTTGGCCGCCTCCCACTGACCAGACGGGATGGCGTTGATCCCCGCCCGTAGGATTTCTGAAATCAAGGCTGAATGAAACACCGCCAAAGTCAGGATGCTGGCGGTATATCGATCAAATCCAAAGATAGGACCCAGGACATAATAGAACAGGTAAAGCAGAACCAGCAGAGGGATATTGCGGATCAGTTCAAGGTAGGCAACCGCGACAGCAGTGCCAACTACCAAGCCGGACAAGCGCAGTAACGCCACTAGCAACCCGATAGCTGTGGCCAGCAGAAACGAGGTAACTGACAGCTTGATCGTGGCAACCAGTCCGATGGGGATTTCGCCCCACTCGAACCCAATCTCGGTGTTGCGGTACAGGAATTGAGGCACGCGATACCACTGCCAATTATAGCCCATACCCTGCGCGCCAACATATGACCCGTAGGCGATCAACCCGACAATAACCGCATAGATCACGACGGACACTAACACCGAGCCAAAGAACCGCTTGTATAGTGGCGGCTTCGGCAGCGCTTGCCCGCGTCCCTGTGATATGCCCAGATCGGTCACGTTAGTGTTCCAATATCTGGTTCAGGAATAGACGGCAGCGCTCGCTTGACGGGTTGGTGAAGAACTGATCGGGCGGCGAGATTTCAACGATCTGCCCCGCCTCCATAAAGACCATCGTGTCGGCGACCTTGCGCGCAAACCCCATCTCATGCGTGACAACCACCATGGTCATGCCCGTATCGGCCAGTTCAACCATCACATCCAGCACCTCGTTGATCATTTCGGGATCAAGCGCGGATGTTGGTTCATCAAATAGCATGATCCGTGTTTCCATGCACAAGGACCGCGCGATAGCGACGCGCTGTTGCTGCCCCCCCGACAATTGCGCCGGGTACTTATCGGCCTGCTCAGGAATATGAACGCGGTCGAGATAATTGCGCGCGGTTTCCTCGGCCTGAGCCTTGGATAGCTTGCGCACCTTCATCGGTCCGATCATCAGGTTTTCAAGCACAGTCAGGTGCGGAAACAAGTTGAACTGCTGGAAGACCATGCCGACTTCCTGTCGCAGTTCACGGATTTCCTTGGCACCTTCATAGACTTCGATCCCATCGATCACGAGACGCCCGGAATTATGCCACTCTAACCCGTTGAAACAGCGGATCAGGGTGGACTTTCCCGATCCGGACGGGCCGCAGATTACCACCTTCTCACCTTGATGAACGGTCAGATCGATGTTCTTGAGCGCATGGAAAGTCCCATAGAACTTATCCAGATTGGTCACTTCGATCATGGGGGAGAGCTGTGTCATACCGAACCTGTCAAGATGCGGATCAGCTGGCGCCGCTGATCTATGACGCTGTGGTAGTGCGATCGCAACATGAGGTCATGCACGCATGCGCACGAAGTCATTCGCGGCGATTCAGGCAGAGTGGAGAGATCTGGCAAAGCTTCAGAATCCTCAAATTCGTTGCGCGCTGTTCAATATGGTTGCTTAATGTGCAATATTCGTCAATAAAAAACTCAGCCGAACGGCACACGCCGCGAAAATAGAAACAGAAAACACGAGAGGAAACGTGAATGTCCGCCTGGATTCGGATGATATCTGACGAAGATGCCGACGAGCACCTGAGAGCGACTCTGGATCTGGCGCGCACACCACACGGGACCGTGGACAACGTGATGCGCGTGCATTCACTGCGTCCCAACACCATGAAAGGTCACGTCATTCTGTATCGCGCGTGCCTGCACGATGAAGCCAATTCCATACCCATGTGGTTTCAGGAAGTCATCAGCTCTTACGTATCGACGTTGAACACCTGCCCCTATTCTTATGCCAACCATTGGGCAAACGCCCGACATCTGATCGGTGACGACGCACGCGCCGACGCAATCGAGGCCGCGTTAAAGGCCCACCGGCCGCAGGATGCATTTGAAGGTGCGCAGTTGGCCGCGCTGATCTATGCGCAAAAGCTGACCCTGTCGCCGGGTGCAATGGAGGAATCCGAAGTTCGCGCATTGAAAGATGCCGGCTGGGAAGACGGAGAGATTCTCGAGATCAACCAGATCGTCGGATATTTCAATTATGCCAACCGATTGCTGAATGGTCTGGGTGTCACAACGGAAGGGGACGTGGTGGGCTACTACGCCGAGGATTGACGGATTGAATCATGCACGATGACACGCCGGGAAGACAGATTGATCGCGCTATTGGTGCCTCGCTCAGGGAGCTGCGCCAAAGCCGCAAGCAATCCGCCCGTCGGTTGGCAGAACAGTCTGGTATCTCAGCTGCTATGGTCAGCCGTATCGAAAACGGGTTGGTCTCTCCGTCAATCGATACGCTGGCTGCACTTGCCGAAGCGTTAGAGGTACCAATCGTATCGCTATTTCGCGAAGCGCGGACAGACCACACCGACTATACGCTGGTTCGCCATGGCGAAGGGCTAAAGTCTACGCGACTGGCGGGCGGCCATTCGCACGAATACGTCAACCTTGCACTGCATTCCCGGAAGGACCTGCGCTTTCAGGCCCGTCGTGTCACGTTGTTGCGCGACGAGGGGCAGCCACCCACTTATGTCGGCCATGGCGTCGTGTTTGTGCAGGTTCTCGAAGGGCAGGCCATCTATCGCTATGGCGAGGCCCGATTTACTCTTTCAGCAGGAGACAGCATCAGCGTCGATGCAGAGCTGAATCACGGCTTCGAAGAGGTCCTAACGCCAGAATTCGTATTCCTGACCGTTCAGGCCGAACGTCCGTAGCGGCCAGTTGATATGGCCATCCCAACTGAAATTGATCTGACGCGCGGGCCAATCTCGACCCATTTCCGAACCCTGGCGATCCCGGGCGCAATCGGGATGTTGTTCAACACTCTCTACAACGTTGTCGACATGTTCTTCGCCGGCCTTCTCTCGACCAGCGCGCAGGCTGGATTGGCACTAGGGTTTCAGGCCTTTTTCATTGCCATTTCGGTCGGGGTCGGGTTGGGTGCCGCGATGAGCGCGCTGGTCGGCAACGCATTAGGCGCTGGAGACACTCGCGCAGCGCGGCGGTTTGCGGCACAGGGAATGATCTATGGCTTCATTGCAGCCTGTGTTCTGGCGGCGGCTGGTCTCTGGTACGGCCCTGCGCTGATAAATCTGGTTTCGGAACCGGGACCTTATCGCGATGCAGGTTTACGTTATTTCCACTGGCTCCTATTGGCCTTGCCCGGATTTCTACTGGCCTTCGGTTGCAATGGCATTCTTCAGGCACATGGTGACGCGGTATCGATGCAACGCGCCCTCATGGTGGCGTTTTTTGCCAATATCGGTCTGAACCCCCTCTTGATCTACGGCATTCCGGGCGTGATCCCGGGCATCGGATTTGATGGCCTCGCAGTATCGACGGTGATCAGCCAGACCGGTGTGATGGTGTTTCTGATCCGTCAGGTCCTCAGACGCCGCAGGATGAGGCGCATGCGCCCCCGAAACTTCATTCCGCGCCTACAGAAGTTCAAGGAGATCTCGGTTCAGGTACTTCCCACAGCGACATCTTTCTTCGTGATGCTGCTGTCAGGTTTCGTCATGCAGTTTGCCCTGAAGATCTTTGGAGAGCACGCAATCGCTGGCTTTGGCATTGCCATTCGGCTTGAGCAGATTTTGCTTTTGCCGGTGCTGGGGGTCACGGGGGCACTGCTGCCCATCGCGTCCCAGAATTTCGGTGCCCGCGACTATGAAAGGGTACGCGAGGCACTGTTTTATTGCTGGAAAGTCGGGTTCATCATGACCGCCATCGCAGCCCCCATATTGTGGATTTTTGGCCGCCTTATGATGGGCTTTTTCACCGACGATCCCGATGTGATCCGCGTCGGACTTAGCTATCTACGTGTCGATAGTCTGATCCTCCCGATCTACATGATGCTTTTTTCCATCAACTCGCTATTGCAAGCCTTGAAGCGACCGATCTGGACCGTGTGGATCAGCCTATATCGTCAAGGATTTGGCGTCGCCTTTTTTGTCTGGATTTTCGTCGGCCTGCTCGGCTTTAACGAAATTGGTGTCTGGTTCGGCACCGCAGGTGCCGTGGTGACTGGCTGGATGATCGCGTTGCTGATGACGTCCCATGTGGCTCAAAAAGAGCTGGGCGGGCTTTGGCTCAGGACGAGAACCGATCTGGGCTAAAGGCTTCTATATCGATGTCCGGTGATCTGCCAGCAATTACATCTGCGATTATACGCGCCGTCGTCGCGCCTAGTGTCAGGCCAAGCTGTCCGTGACCCGTCGCAAAGGCGACGTTAGCCAGTCGCCTGCTGCGGCCAATGATCGGACGTGTGTCCGGTGTAAACGGGCGGCGACCCATCCGGCGTTCCGCATTATCGGTCTTCAAACCCGGTAATACGCGGAATGCACGCCTGACCAGCACATCGGCTCGGTTCCAATTCGGCTGCGCGTTCAGGTCGGCAAATTCTGCGGTACCGGCCACTGCCAGCGCCTGCTGATACGGTGTAATGCCAAACCCGCCTTTGGCATAAAACACCGTATGGCGGAGCTCGACCCCGCTATCTTTCAACGCAGTCGAATATCCGATCACCCCTTCCATCCTCAGTTGAACGCCCAGCGTCTTGGCCAAGATTCTAGACGGCGTTCCCGCAGCGATGACGAAATCATCTGCGCTGATCGATCGCCCATCGCTCAGCTTCACGCTTTTCACATGTTGTCCGTCCTGCGTAAAACCGATTGCTCTTCCTGCCACGACTGCCCCGCCGCGGCTGCTAAAACTCTGCGTCAGCGTTTCAACCAATACCTTAGGGTCCGTCACAAAACTCCAGTCTCTAAGCAAAGCTGCATGTTTGAAATCAGATGCTATTGCAGGATCGATTTCATGCGCTTCCTGACCTGTAACTTGATCAATCGTGCAGCCCAACTCACGCGCCAACTCAAAAGCTGGGCGCATGGTCGCAAGGTCATTGTCGTCGTCAAACAACTTGATTACCGGCCGTTCGACCAAAAGCTCAGGATGGCCTACATCTAAAAGCTGAGCCTTGAAATCCGCTGTTGCAGCAAACGTAAGTCTTGCCAGATCGGAGGCGATTGCGCGCATTTTCGAGCGACGCGCATTGGCCGTAAACCGTGCAAACCACGGCAGCAATTTCACCGCTGAGGCCGGGCGCAGTGTCAACGGGGCCTCGGCATCCAGCAACCAGCCCGGTACTTTCATCAGCATCCCCGGCTGCGACAACGGCACGATCTCACCCACTGCGATACACCCGCAGGAAGCCCAACTCGCGCCCTCACCAACCGGACCCGGTTCTACGACGGTGACCTCGTGGCCCTGCGACTGCAATGTCAGCGCACAGGATATTCCGACGATGCCGCCGCCAATTACAACCACCCGTGCCATTACTGGGATCCCTACAGAAGTTCGCGAAGTTGCTTCATCAAGTCCGCTGTGACGCGAACACCATCCGCTTCGGCGGCAGCACGGTTCTTCAAGCGGCCATCTCCGGGAACGCGGGCATCCCCGTTACCTTCAATCTCAGCGCAGATGCGTTGGACATAGCCTTCAAATGCGGCATTCCCGAAACGCGCCGGATCAATCGCGATCAACGTTGAGCCGCCCTTGATATTCAAGGCACCGTGCGCTTCGCGGTTGGCATTGTCCACGGACAATGTTCCACCGGCCAGTGCCGCGCCAAGAACTTCGATCAGGAAGGCGATCGCCGCGCCTTTGTGCTCGCCAAACGGCAACAGACTGCGGGTCTCCAAAATCGCGTTGGGATCGCTGGTTGGCTGACCGTTCGGGTCAAGCCCCGCAGGGCGCGGCAATTCGTGCCCTTCAGCCGCGGCCATCCGGATGTCCATCAGCGCAACCATTGACGAGGCCTGATCCCAAACAACCGGCGCACGACCCGGTCGCGGGCAAGCAAAGGACATCGGATTGGTGCCAAAAACAGGGCGGGTGCCGCCTTGCGGCACCACCATCGAGAGCGAGTTCACAACACCTAGCGCGACCAGCCCAGCGTCCGCCAGCGGACCTGTATCGAAACGTAGTGCCCCCAGATGGTGGCAATTGGCACAAGTAAACGCGGCAATACCATTCGCGCGCGCCATTTCAATAAGCTCGTTTCGAGCTTTGGCGGCCACGATCTGGTAATAGCCATTGTCACCATCTCCGCGCAGAACCCCCGGTGCGATCCGTTCGACACTCGGGTCGGCCTCGGGATTGGCATATCCCGAAGAAAAGCTCTGCGCATAAACAGGTAACATCCTTAACCCATGGCTACGCGGGCCGTCGCGCTCGCTCATCCGCACAAGCCCGGCCAGAACCGTGCTGCCATGTTCATCCATGCCTGCAGCCACAAGGACAGATTTTGCCAATTCCTCTACTTCGTCGAGTGAGAGAGCGATCGTCGAGTTATCGGCCATGTGCCTAATCCTGTCGTTGGTTGAGGAAACGGGCACATAAGTGCCCGCTTGCAGATCTGTTTAGGCGCTGTATTCCACCCGCTTCTTAGCGACGAACTCATCCAACGCCCCGCGCTGATCGTCCGGCATTGGTGGCTGGACGTAGGTGTTCAGCATACGCTGCGCCTCTTCCGTGCCAACGGTTTCTGCGGTTTTAGCACCTTCCGCTTCCCACTGTTCAAAACTGTCATTGTTTTGCAAGTGGTTCATATGCATTGGGTTTTCGCGCGTGTGGTCAGTACCAAGGAAGTGCCCACCCGGTCCGATTTTGTCAATGTCGCCCAGCAACGTGTCCAGATTTTCCTCTTGCAGGCCGCTGAAGAAACGGTGGAAGTTTTCCAACTGCAACGCGTCCTGCACCCATTTTGAGTAGCTGACCCCAAGCGCGCCTTCAAGGAAGCCTGCTGAGTGTACGATGTAGTTTGCGCCACCCAGCAGCACCGGCCACATGGTGTTTGCGGTGTCGAACGCAGCCTGCATATCCGGGGATTTCGATCCGGTCCACATGGTACAGGTCCGCCATGGCACACCATAAAACCGAGCCATCTGACCCACCAGAAGGTTCATCAGCCCTGGTTCGGGTGAACCCATCATCGGTGCACCTGTCTTCATCGAAACGCCCATGATTGCTACCCCCAGCACCATCGGGGCTCCGCGCCGGATGATCTGGCTGTAGGCCATACCGGCCAGAGATTCTGCAATCAGCAGCGCGACACCACCCTGCGGGCTTGCAGGTGTGCTCGCCCCTGCAAGAACAAAGGGCGACAGCAGGCAGGGCTGGTTGGCGGCGGCATAGACGCGCAGGCTCTGCAACATGGTCTCATCCCAGACCAACGGTGTGTTGCAGTTCAGCAGGGCTGCCATCACCACATTGTTGTCAACAAATTCCTCACCAAACACGATGCGAGTCATCTCTACCGAGTCCAACGCTGCCTGTTCGGATAGAACTGAACCCTTGATCGGTTTGTCGGTCAGCGTCAGTGCGGCATGAACCAGCTCCAGGTGGCGTTGCGGGACGGGTACGTCCTGCGGCTCGACCGGCAAAATACCCGGTACCATCATCGACTGACTCATCTGACTGAGTTTGAAGAAGTTATGCGCATCCTCCAGCATCGAAGGGCGGCGCACACCATCCAGACCATAGACAAACGGCGCGCCATACGCATTGGCAAAGACCGAATGCCGATTGCCCACCCGCAGCGAGCGTTCCGGGTTGCGCGCGGCATAGCCCCATTCCGAGGGAACGGCCGAGATCAGGTCCATAAGCATCTCGCGTCCGATGCGCACCCGCTCACCCTGAACATCCGCACCGTACTTCTTCCAATCCGCTAAGGCCACCGGATCGCGGAACTCAATCCCTGTGGTTTCAAGTATAGTCATGGCCGCGTTGTGGATTTTCTCAACGCCTTCAGGACCAAGCAGATCAATCGGGCCAACTTTGCGGTTCAGCGTCGACAAGTAGACTGGGGGCGGGTTGGTGCGAGCCTTGACCCGCGCGGCACGTCCACCGCCACGGCCCGAGCGTGCTTTGACTTCTGCCATCTCAAATCCTCCGGATCAGGCGCGCGCGCGGGCGCTGGTGGGATCAACGGCGCAGGTATCGATCACTTCGGCCTCGCGCATTTCATTGTGGATGAGCACCTGCATTTTGGTGCCGGGTGCCGTCATCTCGTGTGGAACCAGCGCCATCGCAATGTCGTGGTTGCAGTAATACGAGAACCCGCCCGAAGTGACGCGTCCGATCAGCTTGCCATCGGCATAGACGCCTTCGTCAAACATCACCGAGGTGTCGCAGAACGGCAGCTTCAGTGTGACCAGTGTGTTGTATCCACCCTGCTCCTGCTGCTGTTGCAACGCGGCTTTGCCGATGAAATCACGTTCGGCCACCTGCCCGCCGATCTTCTCGGTCATTGCAACGAAACGGCCCAAATCGGCCTCATATGGGGTCAGGTCTTTGCAGATTTCGCGGTTGATTGCGCGATAGGATTTCTCAAGCCGCATCGACTCCAACGCTTCAAGCCCGAAAGGTTTCACACCCGATTTCAGCAGCAAATCAACGAGGTGGCGATTGTACCCGACCGGGTGGTGCAGTTCCCATCCCAACTCACCGGTGTAGGAGACGCGCAACAAGTGCACACCTTTGGCATAGCCCACCTCGCCCATCTGTGCCGACAGCCATGGGAATGCTTCGTTCGACAAATCATTATCGGTCAATGGTTGCAGGATGTCCCGTGCCTTGGGCCCAGCCAGTGCGATCACGCCCAGCTGTTCTGAGATATCCTCGATCACCACCGAGCCATCACCTGGCAGCACGCGCTGTAACTGATCCCAATTGTAGGCTCGCCAGTTCGGCGTCGATATCAGGTAGAAATCGTCGTCGGCATAGCGCACGATTGTGTACTCCGCATCCATGCCGCCCTTATCGTTCAACATCAGCGACAAGGTCATGCGGCCCACCTTGGGCAGCTTGTTGGCCATCAGGCTATCCAGCCATTTGGCTGCACCCGGTCCACGCACTGTGAACTTGGTCATCGGCGACATTTCGATGAAGCCAGCCTCTTCACGGGTGGTGCGCACCTCTTCCTGAACACGTTCCATATGGTTGGTGCGGCGGAAACTGTGTTCGGGGATCGCCTCTTCGGGCGATTTGGCAAACCAGCGAGGAAATTCGTAGCCGTTAAAGCTGGTCCAAACCGCGCCCTGAGCAGTCAAAAGATCATATGACCCCATGGTCTTCATCGGGCGCGCATCCGGGAAGTCCTCACCCGGAACATGCGCATCCATATGGGTGCCCCATGTCTCGCGCACCTTATCCATGGTCCAACGTTTTGAGGCGTAGTCCGAGAATCGACGCGGGTCGAGCTCCGACATATCCATGCCCGGATCGCCATCGACGATCCATTTGGCCAAACGGTTACCAACGGTGCCGCCCCAGAGTATGCCACCTGGCATGCCTTCGGCCAGCCAAAGGTTCTCATGCCCCGGTGCGGGTCCGGCCAGAGGCAGCTCGTCCGGGGTCATCTGGAACGGGCCACGGGTGTTGGCCTTGATCCCAACCTCACCCAAGGTTGGCACCCGTTCGATGGCGCGTTCCCATTGGGTTTCCACGGCATCAAAATCCTCGGGCAACAGATCGGCTCCGAACTCGGGCGGGACACGATCCTCGGCAAACAGTTTGAGGTCTTTGGTGAATTCATACGGCCCGAACTGGATCCCGCCCACATCTTCGCGCAGATAAGCGCCGTAGTCCTCATCCCGCAGGATTGGGAATTCGGGCAAGCCTTGCGCCCGGCGCTCTTTCAACAGCGGCACCGTCTCGGTCGTCCAATACTGGTGAACGATAGGGATACATGGCAGGTCCAGCCCCACGCGGCGCGCATTTTCGCGGGCGTAGTTTCCGGTGGCAAAGATCAGATGCTCGCAGGTGATCTCACCCTGATTGGTGGTCACTTTCCAGTGGCCATTGTCCAGCTTCTCATAAGCCTGCGCTTCGGTGTTCTGGTATACCTTGGCGCCGGCATCCCGCGCAAGCTTGGCCAATGCCATGGTAATGTCGGCGGGATTCACATAGCCGTCTTCCGTGTGCAGAATACCAACCCGAATATCTGGACTTTGGTTCAGCAAGGGATGAATCTCGGCAATCTCCTCCGGCGTCAGCAGTTGGCAGGGCACGCCCGCAGCTTCGGCAATCGAGATATAGGACTGGAACTCATCCCAGCGCTTTTCGGTATTGGCGACCCGCAGCTGTCCTACCTTACGCAGTCCGACCGAACTGCCCATCTTCTCTTCCACCTCGGTGTAGATGCGGATGGTTTCCATCGTCATCTTCGACACGTTGTGCGACCGCACAAAGGTCACTAGCAAACCAGCCGCATGCCACGTCGAACCCGAGGTCAGTGTGGTGCGCTCCAGCATAACGGCATCAGAGCATCCATGTTCGGTCAGCCCATATAGAATTGACGCCCCGACGCATCCGCCACCGACAACCACGACTTTTGCATGTGACTGCATACTGCAACTCCTTCAAATTGTGCACGACCAACCGGGGATCGAATTGCATGAGGAAAGATCGATATGATGTCCAAGGGGCTTGAGGACCCTTGGCACATCCCTAGATCATGTCTCAAACGGTTGTGGCGAATTTTCACATTGAACTGCTGGCGGGCAATTGCAAAAAGATTCACTCTGCATAAGATGAACTAAGCCAAATCGCTGCTGATTGCGTTCTTATTATCGGGTTTTCAACTTGTCACAGGTCAAAACATCTTGCCCAACCGCCCATATGATCTTCCGCCCCTAAGCTCTCTGATCAGCTTTGAAACCGCAGCGCGGCATGTGAGTTTCAAAACTGCTGCTGAAGAGCTGAATGTTACGCCCGCAGCGATCAGCCATCAGGTCAAAGCGCTTGAGAACGAGCTGCAATGCGCGCTGTTTCTGCGCCATCATCGCGGCGTCGAACTTACCGAAAGCGGAGCCTATTTGCTGGTCGCCCTTCAACGTGGCCTTGAAGGGATCAGCGAGGCCCTTGGGCAGTTGCGCCGACAGTATGACCACAAAGGCGTGACGATCCGTTCCTCTACGGCGGTCAGCTCGCTTTGGCTTACACCACGGCTTGCCCAGTTTTGGAAAACGCATGGCCATGTTTCTGTGACACAAGTTGTGACCGATCTCGGGGTCGATACCTCAAAATGTGATCTAAGCATTCACTACGGTGATACACGCCGGGATTCAGGGATTATCAAGACCTTGTTTCACGACAACATCATGGCCTTATGCAGCCCTCGGTTTGCGAAACAGAACCCAATCGAGCATGTCGGCGAGATCGCCAAAGTGCCGCTCATCCATCTTGATGCACCAGATACCGGTTGGACCGATTGGCGGGCCTGGACCCGTAAACTGGGCTATGAAGGCCCGCTGAATTCCGCGCATCGGGTCAACAATTACACGATTGCGCTTCAGGCCGCTCAGGACGATATGGGCGCAGTGCTGGGATGGGAGGGACTGACCTCGGAGCTGACCGCATCCGGAAAACTGGTCAGACTGTTGCCGCAAACCATCTCATCGCAACTGGATTTCTACGTGAAACTACACAACACCTCATCCGACCGCGCCAAGCTTGTGTTCAAGTGGCTCGGCCAAGCGGCTGACGGAAAGGTTTAAACTCGGCTCAGACCTGATCAGGACGAAATATCTTGGGAGCGAAGATCGAGGGCCTTACCGTTGATTTCTCGCAGTCCTGAATAAAAGCAAGAACACAAACACCGATCCGATTGAAGTTGTGACGATCCCCACCGGCAATTCCTGCGGAGCCAGCAGAAGCCTGCTGAGAATGTCAGAGCCGGTCAACAAGGCAGCACCAACCATAGCGGCGGTAGGTAGAAGGTTTTTGTGCAGGGGACCTGCGATCCCGCGCGCAATATGCGGCACCATCAGACCGACAAAACCAATCACTCCGGCTACGGAAACAAACACGGCCGTTGCCAAAGCTGCGGTGAAAAACATGCTGAACCGCAGACCCCGAACCGGCACACCCAGAGTTGCGGCAGTCAAATCCCCGGTCAGCAGCGCATCCAACCAACGGCTGCGATAAAGCGAATAGCTCAGGATCAGCAGCAGACCGATGCACACCAGCGGGAACGTCTCCCAACGGGCCAGGCCCAGCCCCCCCAGCATCCAGAAGATGACAGAATGGGCGGCGCGGCTATCACCGGCGAAGATCAGATAGTTGGTGATGGCCGAAAACAAAAATGACACAGCCAGACCCGCAAGGATCAGCTTTTCCGGTGCGCTGGTGCGAAGCCCATGAACCAGCGCCAGCACGATGCCCGACGCCACAAGACCGCCGCAAAAGGCAGCCAGAGGCAGAGTCCAGAAACCCAGAATATCTCCGGTCACGGTAATTACAAACACCGCCCCCGCTGCCGCACCCGAGGACAGGCCGAACAGAAATGGATCGGCAAGGTCATTACGTGTGGTCGTTTGCAGCACCACGCCAACGATGCCCAGCCCGGCACCGATCACGGCTGCAAACAACGCGCGGGGCAATCGA
Source organism: Ruegeria sp. HKCCD3925 (assembly GCF_057221175.1). Classification (NCBI taxonomy): domain Bacteria; kingdom Pseudomonadati; phylum Pseudomonadota; class Alphaproteobacteria; order Rhodobacterales; family Roseobacteraceae; genus Ruegeria; species Ruegeria sp. HKCCD3925. The sequence goes on along the minus strand of NZ_JBWVBI010000002.1, from coordinate 45,201 downwards.
AGGTCGAATACGATCCTATGCAGCGGCGACATCTCTCCGTCCTGCAACCCGGTACCGCGCAAGATCGCGGTGAAGGTCTCGGACAAAGGTATCGAGGTTGTGCCGTAGATTGTGGAAATCAGCAAAAGGGCGGCCAGAACGACCGCCCCCAGCAACAATGTCAGGCCCAATCGGCCCATATCAGCTCTGACCCGGATGCATCGCGCGCGCCATCTTCGAGATCGCTTCGATATTTGCCGGTCCCGGCGTCAGCTCTTCGTAGCGCAATCCGATCCAGCGTTCGTTCTTGACGGCGTCAGTCTGGGACATGACGGGATGTTCCTGCAGGAACTTGAAGGTGTCCTCGGCGCCATTGCCGGTCTGATAATCCAACAAAACCAGGAATTCCGGGTTCGATGCGGCAACGGCCTCCCACGAAGTGCGGCCCCAGCTCGTGTCCATGTCATGAGTGACGTTTTCACCACCGGCGGCTGCGATCATCGCATCGGGAATCGCGAATTTACCGGCGGTAAACGGAGCATCTGCAGGACCATCCAGAAGAAAGACGCGGGGCCTGGGCAGTTCAGCAGTCTTGGCTTCGATCGCTGCCAGCTGCTCTTTCCAGCCCGAGACCAAAGCCTCGGCCTTGTCTTCGACTTGCATCACCTTGCCCAAGCGCAACACATCGCCAAATAGAAGATCCATGCTGGCTTCGGGGCGATCCTTGTCCAGATGGACGCAGCTTTCGGTTAGAACCATGGTCTTGATTCCGAACGGTTCCAATGTATCTGGGGTCACATCACCACCCGGCTTCATGCCATAGTACCAACCGGCAAAGAACAGGTCGGGTTCAACCGCCACCAAATTTTCGACGGTCGGATATTTTGGCGCAAGCTCGGGGATGTCGCCACGCAGGGCATCAAAATCAGGGCTGGTCTTGTACCAGCCGGTGATGCCGGTCAGGCCGACGATCTTGTCCTGCAGACCCAATGCAAAGGCCATATCGGTCATGTTCATGTCATGCACAACCAGGCGCTCGGGCGCGGTATTAAAAACCAGCGGTTCGCCGCAGTTGTCTACGGTGACTTCTTGCGCAGCAGCACCGCTTGCCATGGCGGTGGCCAACGCCACGGGCCAGATGTATTTCATATCAGTGTGTTCCTTCGACTAAGTTGAGACTGTAGTTCTTCGAATATCAAGCGCCGGGATCACGCGGCCTTCGTGGAGAAAGCAGAGGAAATCAACGCCAAAAGTTTCGCGGACTCTTTCGGGTGTCAGCACCTTGTCCACCGACCCAAACTCGATCATGCGGGTCGATTTCATCAGCGCCACGTGTGTGGCGAATTCGGGGATCATGACAAGATCGTGTACGATCATGACCACGGTGATCCCAAGCTCGGCGACCAAAGACAGCATCCGCCCTTTTGCATCAGGATCCAGATGGTTGGTCGGTTCGTCCAGAAACAGCAACGAAGGGTTCTGCGCCAAAGCACGAGCGATATGGGCACGCTGACGTTCGCCTCCGGACAGTTGGGCCATGCGCTTGTCCGCGAGATTGGCGAGACCGGTCAGGTCTAAAATCCGGTCCAGCTCTTGCGCGTGGCCTTCGGCAGAGCGGTCCGCACGGATGGGTATTTGCCCCAGCGCAACATAATCGCGTAACGCCAAGCGTCCATCGGGCAGTTCCTGCTGACCTACCACTGCAATCATGCGCGCACGCTCTTTGGCCGTGAGCTGTTTCAGACTGCGTCCTTTGATCCGAACATCGCCAAGTGCCAGCGGCTCAGCGCCGCACAACAGATTGAGAAGCGTCGTTTTCCCCGCCCCGTTCGGGCCGGCGATGGCTAGAATGGAACCCTCGTCCAACTCGAACGAGACGCCCTGCAACAGGACATCTCCGTTAAGGGCATAATACTCAAGGTTTTCGGCAATCAGAAAGGGTGGCAACGTCATTGCGATGCCCCCTGTTCGATCCGCGGCATGCGCGAGAGGGTTTTATTGGACAACGCCTGCGGGCGATCAGTGGCATTTGTCCAGCCATCCGGGCTTTCACGATACTGCGCTGCAAACTCAGCCAGCGCCTGCACCTCATCCGCGGTCTGAATGCCACCAAAAAGGTATTGCGCCTTTCCTACGGCCTGGAACCCAACCGTTCTGGGACTATCGCAGCCTGCCATGCAAGACGACGCGCGGATCGCAAAACTGCGAGGTAATTTCCCAGTCAACGCATCGCAAATTTCATCAAGGGGCAGCCCTTCAGCGCAGCTTTCGCAGACTAGAATGAAATGATCAGGCGTATCTGGCATGGTCCACTCCACTTGTTTCCAAGCGCATGCGGAAGCTGCCGACAATGTAAACACGCGATTGACGCGCCATCAAAGCCTCCTTCCAGGACGCCCCGCCCCGGGTTGGTTAAACATCTGATGGCAGGTCTCCTGACTTGCGGGTCCGCGCTCGGCCAACCTTCCCGATCCTGTGGACCAGTGGCTGTTTGGCCTTGCTCACCGCTTACAGTTGCGGGGGCAGTTACGGAATTGGCACCTTTTGGCAAGCCTCACCGTATTCCCTTTTCATCCCGCGGCAACGCCACCGGGAACCATCAATCGATTGAGTGCCCGAGAACACCGGACACGTCAATGATAAAGTCGAAGGCACCCAACTCTGGTCGAGGATCGAGCGCCGCCAACCACGTGTCCGAAGCACCAACCGAATAGCTTGGGCTGCGCGCCGAATTTGTCTGGCCACGGTTGTCCATAGTTGGTGTGTTTGGAAATTAGACAATCTGAGGTAAGCTGAACAAATTTAGAGGTTTAGCTTTGTCAGCACCTTACCCCTGTTTGATCATTGCCTGGGTTTATCCAAGGAGACGGTTCTTTGACACATGTTTCGCAAAACGCATTGCCGCCGGATATTGTTGATGATGTCATTGACCACAATCTCGAGGCCGTAGCACGGTGGAAAGGCCATCGCTTAAGGGCTCAGCATGGGCGCAGTCACGGGTGTGTAGCTGCAATATTCACCGTCAGAAACGATCTACCAGAACAGTTCCGTCACGGCCTGTTTGAACAGCCCGCAGCCTATTCAGCCGCACTTCGCTTTTCCAACGGCGCGCATCTGGATGACCGGAAATCGGATGCCCACGGGATGGCGATCAAGCTTTTTGATGTGCCTGGCCCCAAGCTGATCGACGCCGAAGCACTTGCGCATCTGGGGACCACACAACTCAGCGACGAGTTCGATTTTGTATTGGTCGATCAGGATGTGTTTCCCAGCTACGTCCCCGATGAATATGAGCGATTGGGCAGGCTTGTCGCCACATTACAAGCGGTCCAGCACGCGATCAAAGGGCGACGAAAATGGAGCCTTAGGTTGATCACCAAAGGGCTGCGCGCAGGATTTCGAGCCTTCCTCACTCGTGAAGGCAAGCGTCAGTTTCGCGTCGCGAGTGATTTCGCCTCGAACTATATGCACTCGCCTTTTGAGGTCCATTTCTGGTCGACAACACCGTATCGGCTGGGCCCCGATCTAACAGTCCGATACCTAGCCCGCAGCGCTAAACCAAAAGTTCCGGCACATCCGGTAGACGACCCAGATGGGATCGGGCAGTGTTTGCGGCAAGACGTGGCCGATGGAGATAATCACTTCGAGCTGTGTGTGATTGAGCCCCCGCGCCCGGCCGACGAATTCGATGTGCTAGACAATCGCATCCGGTGGGCATGCGATCCGCAACCAGATGCACCTCTTGATCCGTACCATCATACCGTCACGCCCGTGGCGGATATCACGATTCCCAAAGGTGCAGAATTTGATCCGCAGAATGGCGACGCGATGAGCTTCTCGCCCTGGCGTGTCACGGCAGATCACGAACCTTTAGGACCGATTAATGCGATCCGGCTCAGAACCTATCTGAGCCTGGCCCGCGCCCGGTTCCCGAACCGATGACCAAACGGAGATGTATTGATGCTGGACGTTGATGATCTGATCAAACTCGGATTCAAGATCTCCCCACCCGTTACGAGTTATTTGGCCGCGATCAGGCTTGCAAACGCCGCGAAGATCCACCGACCGCGGCCCTATACAATGGGCGCAGACTACACGACATGGCCCGGCGTGTTTTCCCATCGCTGGATCGGTCGGCATACGACGCCAGAAGACCTCTCACCCGTCCTGCCGTCGGAAAGCGAAGTTGCTGATCTCTTTCGCCGACGGACACAAATGGATGGCAGCCCGCTTACCTTGATGTGCCCGCAAGGATCGACACTATTGTTTATCTCGGCCGCACAATGGTTTACCGACAGTTTCCTTCGCACCTTTGGGGCGAAAGGACCGGTTGATCAGACGGATTCGAACCACGAAGTCGATCTGTGCCAAATCTACGGGCTGAACGATTTTCAGACCGACATGCTGCGCGAACGCGATCCCGATACCAATGAACTAACGCACCGGCTGGCCTTTCGTCTGGATACACAGGGCGAGATGTGGGCTCCGAAGCTGTTTCAAAAAAACCAATCCGGTGGTGTTAAGCTAGCACCCCCTTTTGATGGCAGTCTCGCCACTGGCGAGAATTGCGGAAAGCCGTTGCACGATCCCTGCAAGCTGTGGAATGCGGTGAAACGGGCGCATCCGGGTCTCAGCGATCACGCAATCGACCAGCTACTGCTCGATTTTCATGCAACCGGGCTCGATAATGGCAATGGTACGATAGGCTATATCACGATCAATACACTGATGTTGCGCGCCCATAACACCTTTGCCGATCTGTTGTGGCGCGAAAAGCGCGGCATATCAGGCTGGGACAAAGAGCGTGTGTTCCAGACCACACGCTGCACCTTGATCGCATTGCTGATCAAGCTTGTGCTTGAGGACTACATCGCCCACATCGCCAATATGCCATTCAAACTGCCTGTTGGCGTCAATCGCTGGCAACCGTGGCATCATTCCAACCAGATCGCGATTGAGTTCAATTTGCTCTACCGCTGGCATTCGATGATCCCCGAGCGATTCATAATCGACGGCGCACAGGTTGGCCCGGAGGGGTTCAGATTCAATCCACGACTGGTCGAACAAACGGGCTTGGCGGAAATGATCCGATCATTGTCGCGCCAACCTGCGGCCCGCATGTCGCTGCGCAACACGCCCGATTTCCTGTTCCAAAGGCCTGCGCCCGGTGCTCCTGCCCCTGTCGAAGCTACAATTGCCCTGACGCGTAAGGCGCGTCTTCCGTCGCTGAACACTTATCGTCATCATTTCTGCCGCAAACCGCATTCAAGCTTTACTGAGATGGTTGGTGATCAGCCGTATGCGGACGAATTGATTGCCGACCTGAGCCGGCTTTATTGCGACGTCAATAGGGTCGAGTTGTTCCCTGGTCTCTTTGCGGAACAGCACAAGGGCGATGTGATCATGGGCGATCTGATGACATCGATGGTGGCGTATGACGCAATCACGCAGCTTATGAACAACCCGATGGTGTCCAAAAACTTGTACTCGGCTGAGACTTTTTCAGAGAAAGGTTTTCAGTTGTTGAAGAAAACTTCGTCATTCTCGCAGGTGGCGCGTTTTGTTGGCTTGGACCTGCAACCCGAAGACTGCACTTTAGGTCGACGTCCCGGCGGGACCTAAGACGCGACCGCGCGCTCTTCCAGCTCAGCAATCCGCGCGGCAACTTCCGTATCGGCTGGCCGGATGCAGGCAAGATCACTCAGCGCGCGCAATTCATACAGCGCCGCGCCCTGATCATTTGCCACGGCTATAGCTTCACGCAAAGCCGCCTCAGCCGCGTCGAACGGACTACCTTGTTCCAGTAGAAGAGCCGCCTTTATCCGGTGGATTTCAGCCTCATAGTTCCGCTCGTCAGTGTTTTCTGCACATGTCAGACCAGCCTCCACCGCATCCAACCCTTTCTGAATCTCACCCAGAGCAAGATAGCCCCGTGCGAGCTCGGCGTTGACGAGCACGCCAGCCGCCTCGGCACCCGTTGCGTGCATCCTTCCCCAAGCGGCCTGCAGCATGGCCACGCCCTCTGTGGCCTCGCCGGTTCTGATGGCAGCCCCGGCAAGATGGGCCGTCGCAACAGCTTGGTAATAAGGGCCGCCCTTGTCCTGAACAGCCGCGCTCAGCGCCTTGGCCATACGCGCATAATCCGGGTGGTCCATCTGCATGTGGATTTCGGTCAACCAATGCATTGCATTTGCGATGATCAAGGGCTGGCCCGACGCCATCGCGGCGTCAACTGCCCGCTTGGCTTTGGCGAGTGCCGCCTCAGTTTTGCCCTGAAAGCTGTCAACCAGCGCGCTCATACTCTCGATTTGTATCACGGCTGCAATATCGGGGCTGTTTCCAGCTTCGGCGCGATGCGCATCCGCATGAGACGCCGCTTGTTCCAGAGCTGCTGCCGCATCCTGAAACCGACCGCGCGGGGATAGCGCGGCCCCACAGATGTAGTTTCCGACCATTCGGGTGTGGTGATCGTCATACGCATCGATGATCGCTTGCCCCCATTGCTCGGCGTTCTGGTAATCACCTTTGACCATTGCAGCGGTAAACAGACCCCTGCCCGCGCGCACAAGAGTACGTCTGTCGCCCAGCTTTTCAGCCAGTTCAAAACTGCGCCCAAAGGCATCGATTGCGGGCTCGGCACCATAACCGACATGCACGCGTTCGGCAGCGGCCAGAAGGAATTGCAAGTTCAATTCAGCTTTATCGCGTTGGTCTGCGGGCAACTCGTCCAACAGCCGCAATCCGTTTCGGGCATGCTGAGCCCCTTCGCGATTTGCGTGGCGCCTCAGGTTCAGCCGCGCGGCCTCCGACCAGGCGGCCACCGCCTTCGTTGTTTCACCGGCCAGTTCCCAGTGCCGCGCTATTTGTTCAGGCTGTCGGGCGGCTTCCGGTTGGGCGGCAAGGGCTTCTGCCGTGCGTCGATGCAAATGAATGCGACGGTCCCGCACAAGGCTTTGATATGCCGCCTCACGCACCAATTCATGGCGGAACCGCCATATCATTTCGGCGTCGTCATTCGCGCCGGGCAGATGTTGCAAAATACCCGTGGCGGCGAGCCCAAAGATCGCGTCTTCGGACTCGTCTTCAGTCAGTTCACTGATCTGAGCCAGCAAAGGCGCCCCAAAGGCACCACCAATAACAGCGGCCTCGATCGCGGCACGTCGGAGTTCTCCGACCTCGTCCACCTGTTGCGCCAGGAGGTCATGCAACGTGGCGGGAATGTTGTCCACGATACGTTCAGGCGACGCAGCGATGGCGGCAGAGCACTCCTTGATGAAAAGGGGCACACCATTGCCGCGCGCCAAAATCTGCGCCGTGGTGCGGTCGTCAAGGCGCTCACCCGAGGCCGCCTTGGCCAGTTCTGACGATGTCGCATCATCGAGCGGTGGAAGCGACAATTGCTCAAGAGACGGTATGCTCTCTTTGATCGCTGATGGCGCCGGCATCCGCGAAACCATCAACATCAGGACGGGAAGTGATGTCAGATGCTCGGCCACGTCGCGCAGCACCGAAAGGGTCGATGGGTCGACCCATTGCATATCCTCAACCACGACAAGCACCGGCCCTTCTCGGCTGAGTTTTTGGTAGACGCGGATGAATATGTCACTCAGCTGCGCGCGCAGTTCGTCCTCACTGGTCGTCCCGCTGTCGCCAGGGCCCGGGGCAAGAATGAAATACAGCGTGCGAAGTTGCGCGTCGTCCAGAATATCGCTCAGATGTTCTGACAACCGGTTGCGACGCGCGGCAATATCGTCCTGATTGTGGATGCCGCACCACCGTTCGACCTGTGATATGAAGGGAAAGAACGGTGTGCTGACATGGAACGGGCTGCAGTGATAGGTCACCCATGCCTGCGGCCCGACCGACGAACGCAGATCACGGATCAGGTGCGATTTGCCAATCCCTGCCTCACCCAATATGTGAATCACCCGCCCTCTTCCGGCTTCCACATCTTTCCACGCGCGGCGGAGTTGTCCGCGTTCGGCTTTGCGGCCAAGCAACGGGGTGCGGTTATGGCGGCGTGCCTGATCCTTGCCTTCACCGGTCAATCGATAAACTGGAACAGGCCGGTCGAACCCCGCGAGGTTCTGAACGCCTTGCGGCTCGAACTCCATTTGTTCGGCCCCAAGCGCTCGTGTTGCCGCAGAAACCATTGTTCCACCGGGGGTCGCCAACGACTGAAGACGTGCCGCAAGATTTAGCGTCGATCCAAAAATCGCGTCCGGCTGAATATTGGTCCCAAGCGCGATGTCCCCGACAAGAACTACGCCGGATGCGATCCCAATCCGGCACCTGAGATCGAGCGGACCCGCCATTGCGGGCAGATCAGTATGGATGCGCAGCGCCGCGCGTAGAGCGCGCTCGGCATTATTTTCAGACGCAGCAGGCCAACCAAAGGCGACGAGGATACCGTCGCCCACGATCTGCAGCACCCTGCCCCCGAACTCAACGGCAATTTGTTCGACCAGTTTATGATAACGTAATGTCGTAGACAGCAAATCTTCGGGCTCAAGCATTTGAGCCAATACCGTGGACTCGACAAGATCCACCATCATGACAGTCAGATGGCGGTGCTCCATCGCGCCAAGATCAGTTTCCGGGCCGTTGGGGTGCAGCACCATCAGCGCGCTCCGCGACCGGCGCTCATGCGGCGTGGAGATTTAAGGCCAACGCCTTCCCCGGAACCCAAAAACGAGAACATGCCCCCCATCGCGAAGCCTTAAAATAATTAACAGATTGCTCGCACCGCCGCTCGACACCACGAAAACTGATTGTGAGACTATATGAAGCTTCGCATTCTGGCTATGCCCAACGCCTGCTGAAGCGAAGAAGTGCCTGATATTACATGTAGGATTGAGAATGCGCGCCAGCGGTCGAACGAATGACATCGTCGGAAATCCGATCTGGCAACGAATCTTGATCGCAACACGCCGTTCTTCGCCGAGACCAGATAGCCAGTTCAACTCAAGCCACGAACAGTACTTGAACAATTCACCACAACAAGCATATTCGGTCGCCAAGAAACAGTCTGATGATTTTGCCCTATCGCCCGCAACACCTCAGAAGTGCCGAGCTGTTGTCGAAAGCAAGCCGGCAATGCTTAGGCGGTTGTAATTATCGAGCCCCAAAAGCTCTTAGTTCAGCGGTTGAAAGAGACCAGGAAATGCGCCATTGGCGAAACCCAAAAGAAGGAATTCGATAAATGCGCATTGCGATGATTGGCACCGGATATGTCGGTTTGGTGTCCGGGGTTTGCTTTTCGGACTTTGGCCATGATGTGATTTGCGTCGATAAATCCGATCGCAAGATCAAGATGCTTCAGGATGGAGAAGTGCCGATTTACGAGCCGGGCCTTGATGTGCTCATGGCCAAGAACGTGGCTGCTGGCCGCCTGACCTTTACCACCGACCTGGCCGCTGCGGTCGACGGCGCGGACGCGGTGTTCATCGCGGTGGGCACACCTACGAGACGCGGGGACGGGCACGCTGATCTGACTTATGTGATGGCCGCCGCCGAAGAAATCGCTCATGCCATCACCGGCTATACGGTTGTCGTAACCAAATCGACTGTCCCGGTCGGCACCAACCGCAAGGTTCATGAAGTTGTCTCGGGGGCAAATCCGAAGGCGGAATTCGACGTCGCATCGAACCCCGAATTCCTGCGCGAGGGCGCTGCAATTGATGATTTTATGCGCCCGGATCGTGTTGTCGTAGGGGTCGAAAGCGAACGAGCGGCGGATGTCATGGCCGAGATTTACCGCCCGCTTTATCTGCGTGACTTTCCGATCCTGACCACTGATCTAGAAAGCGCCGAGATGATCAAATACGCGGCGAACGCATTCCTGGCGACCAAAATCACGTTCATCAATGAAATCGCCGGTCTTTGCGAGCGGGCAGGCGGCGATGTCAAAGAGGTGGCGCGCGGCATTGGTCTGGATGGGCGGATCGGCAACAAGTTTCTGCACGCAGGCCCTGGCTATGGCGGCTCGTGTTTTCCGAAAGACACCGCTGCACTTGCCCGGATCGGACAGGATTTTGCCCACCCGATGCAGATCACCGAAACCGTCATTCGTGTAAACGATGAGGTCAAGAAGCGGATGATCGAGAAGATCCGGGATGCCTGCGATGACAGCTTCAATGGCAAGACCGTGGCGGTTCTGGGTGTGACTTTCAAGCCCAACACCGATGATATGCGCGACGCACCTTCCCTGACCATCGTTCCCGCCCTGATCGGCGGCGGTGCCCAGGTCCGCGTTGTCGATCCGCAAGGCCGTGCCGAGGGGGAAGCGCTGCTTCCTGGCGTCGAGTGGATGGATGATCCCTACGCCGCGGCCAAAGATGCGGACGTTGTTGTCTTGCTGACAGAATGGAACGAGTTCCGCGCCCTGAACCTGAGCGAGCTGGCAGAGACTATGAGATCCCCCCGAATGGTCGACTTGCGTAATATCTACTCGTCCACGATGGTTCTGGGATCGGGATTTGAAACCTATGTCGGCGTCGGGGTTGGGGATCAGCGTTAGGGCTGGCACCGCCAATGCCTCTGGCCCAAATCAGCTGGTTGTGGCAGCCGTCTGATACAGTCGGCGCATGATCAGCGGCGTCAGATACATCGGTATCTGATAGGCCCCGATGAACACCATGATCGGCGCGGTCACTTCAGGTGGCAGTGCCACGAAGAATATCGCGATGTTCCGGTTTCCGGCGATCAGAGACACCGCCGTAGCCTCGGCACCGGGCATTCGAGTTCGTGTGAATTGGAATGAGACAACCTGAGCCCCAAAGTTGATCAGACAGGCAAACGCGATCCAGAACAGCGCGAAACGTGGGTCCACAAGTGCGGTTGCGCTCAATGATGGCATCAGGCCAACAACGAAAACGGACAGAGTAATCGTTGCCGCACCTTCCACGTTCAAAAGCGTAGACTTTGAAGGTTGGCGCAGCACCGTGCGGCGCAATATGACAGCCGCGAGAATTGCTATTGTGATGGTAAGAAAAAGCCGAAGCGCGGTCATCAGGACCGCCCTGAGATCACCCAATTCCGGCATCAGCCAAAAGATCGGTAACGCGGTCAGTGGCAAAACAGCCGTTCCAACCACGACTAGTCGCATCGCCGGTTCCGCAGAATAGCCCATCATCAGGCACATATTGGGGCTGCCGGATATTGATGGGGCTGCAGCCATGACAAGCAATGCCAAAAAAACTGGCGAACCGGTCCATCCGCAGGCAATTCCAATCCCAACGACAGACAACGGCAAAACCAATTGAAAGGCGGCAATCGTTCCCGCAACTTTTCGCAGGTCAACCAGCGAACCCACAATGGCCCCCGGCTGCATTCGCAGCAGCGTCAAAAACAGCAGGAGCATGACCAAGGGCGGCAAGAGAGGCCGCATCGGTGCGGCCAGCCCCGGCAGCAGAAGGCCTGCGGCAAGGCCCGATACCAACACATATGGGCCGTGACGCGCCGCGAAGTGAAGCGGGTTCAACGGCGTCTACCCACCGGGGCTTTGACGCAGGTTTTCGGGCAGCCACGTCGCCAACTCGGGGAACCAGATCAGAACGAACACCATCAGCACCATGATCAGGAACATCGGGATCGCAGCGCGGGCGATATAGCTCATTTCATGGTTAGTCATGCCCTGCATCACGAACAGGTTGAAACCAATAGGAGGTGTGATCTGCGCCATCTCGACAACGACCACGATGAAGATCCCGAACCAGATCAGATCGATCCCGGCGTCCCGGATCATAGGCTCGACAACAGCCATAGTCAGCACAACCGAAGAAATCCCATCAAGGAAGCAGCCCAGAATGACGTAGAAAACCAGCAGAACCATGAGCAGTTCGAACCGGGTCAGTTCCCAGCCCGCGATCAAATCCGCAAGTCCGCGCGGCAGGCCGGTAAAGCCCATCGACAATGACAGGAACGCAGCACCCGCTAGGATCAGCGCAATCATCGCACTGGTGCGGGTTGCGCCCATCAAACTTTCAGTGAAGGTCTTCCAGTTCAACGATCCCTGCCCTGCTGCCAGTAGCAGTCCGCCAATCACACCGAAAGCCGCCGCCTCGGTCGCCGTAGCATAACCCAGATACATCGATCCGATTACCACCATGATCAGCAGGATCACTGGCAACAGAAAGCGAGAGTTCTTAACCTTTTCGGAAAAGGTCAGCTTGCTCTCATCGTTGGGGTTCCAGTCTTTGCCAACTTTGGAATAGATGGCGACATAGCCCATGAACATTGCGGCAAGCACAAGACCGGGTAGGATGCCTGCAAAGAACAGCTTGGTGATGGACTCGTTGATCGTAACGCCGTACACGATCAAGGTCAGCGACGGCGGAATCATCAGGCCAAGCGTAGCCGCACCCGTCAGCGTGCCGATGACCATGCGTTCGGGGTAGTTGCGCTTTCGCAGTTCCGGGATCGACATCTTGCCAACCGTAGTCAGCGTCGCCGCCGAAGAACCCGAGACCGCAGCAAACACTGTACAGCCTACGATATTCGTGTGGACCAGCCCGCCGGGCAAAGGTGCCATCCACGGCGACAGGCCTTTGAACATGTCTTCGGACAATCGGGTTCGGTAGAGGATTTCGCCCATCCAAATGAACATAGGCAAGGCAGTCAGGGTCCAGGAAGAGGACGCCGACCAGATCGTGGTGATCATGACATCGCCTACGGGGCGCGTCGTGAACAACTCCATCCCGACCCAGGCGACGCCCATCAGGGCCAGCCCGACCCAGACACCGGTGCCCAGCAAGGTGAAAAGGACAAAGAGGAAGAGGATAATAACGGATATATTTTCCATGCTCTTACTCTCCGTGGCTCTGATCGGCCAGATCACGGGTGATGCGGTGATCACCCTTGAACAGGACATGGAACAGGTGATCGGTCAGCGCGATGGCCAGAATGACCGCTCCGATCAGCATGGTAGATTGCGGTATCCAAAGGGCGGTTTTATCTTGCCCCTGGCTGATATCGTTGAACTTCCAGCTCCAGTACACAAAGCGATAGGCATACCAGCAGAAATACCACATGACCGCCGAACCAATCGCAAAGCACCAGATTTCCAGAATTCTGCGAAAGCCATCGGGAACCGCGTTCAGGAGAATGGAGACTCTAATATGGCTGCCTCGGTTCAGGGCGTTGGCGAAGGCCAGAAAAGACGCAGCGGCCATCGCATATCCAGCATAGTCTGGCGCGCCGGGAAACACCTCACCGGTCCAACGGGCCAGCATTTGCACAACAATCAACACCAGAATGGCAATCAGGCTGAGCGCCGCCATAACCCCTGCTGCCAGATAAATGAAATCCAGTACGGACCTGAGCCCTCGCATTGCCGCCATGCTGTCCCCGCTGTGCTTTTTGTGGATTGGGAGCAGGCGGCAGGATGAACTGCCGCCCGCATTCGAATGGTTACTGAGAGTTGAACGCGTCGACGATAGCTTTGCCTTCGTCTCCGGCGGCCTCAAGCCATTCGTTGGTCATGGTGACGCCGATTTCTTTCAGCTCATTCGTCATCTGTTCGGATGCAGGACCAACTGTCATGCCGCCATCGCGCAGACCCTGAAGCGTAAAGCCGGTATATTCCTTGGCACGCCAGTTACCTGCATACTCGGCCAGTTCCGCACAGCCTTTGATGACGTTCTTGTTCGCATCCGAGACACCGGCCCAGACGTCTGAGTTGACCATCACGTAGTTGCGCGGCAGCCAGGCATCCACTTCATAGAAGTAGTTCAGACTTTCCCAGACCTTGCGGTCATACCCGGTTGAGCCGGAAGACACCATGGAATCCGCCACGCCAGTGGCAAAGGCCTGGCTGATCTCAGCCGCCTCGATGGTAACCGGCAGCATCCCGGTCAGCTCAGCCAGACGTGATGTGGCGTTGTTGTAAGAGCGGAACTTGATACCTTCCATATCCGCGACCGAGTTCACCTCGTCCTTGAAGTACAACCCTTGAGGCGGCCAAGGCACGGCGTAAAGCAGCGTCAGGTTCTGTTCAGCTAGCAGCTTTTCGATGGACGGCTTTGCCGCATCCCACAGCTTGGCGCTGTCGTCGAACGACGTTGCCAGGAATGGGATCGAGTCAAAGCCGAACAGCGCGTTTTCGTTCTGGTGCCCAGACAGCAGACGCTCACCAATCGGGGCTTGCCCGGTCTGGATCGCACGCTTGATGTCGGCACCTTTGAACAGCGAGCCGGACGGGTGTGTGACAATCTCAATCTCACCACCAGTGCCGGTGGTCACACATTTGGCGAACTCCGCGCCGGTGGCCGAATGGAAATTCGATGCCGAATAGGCCATCGGCATATCCCATTTCTCGGCCATTGCAGGTGCGGCCGCGGTAGCTGTCAGAGCGGTTACCGCCAGAAGGCTTGTCAGTTTTTTCATCATGTTTCTCCCTGTTGAGTTTTGAGACGCCGGCGTTCTTCGCCAGTCATTTCTATGTTGCGAAACGCGAGGGCGCGTAGACGCTCATGTCAGTGTTCGGTGTTCTGCCCGCAATCATCTGGGCCAGAAGTCGCCCCGTTTTCGGCCCGCCTGTCAGGCCAATGTGATGGTGCCCAAAGCCCATATACGCACCGCTAATCCCCGGAGCCTCACCGATAATCGGGATCGAGTCAGTTGGTGCTGGGCGGTGCCCCATCCATTCCACTTCCTCCTTCCATGTCAAACCCGGGAAGGCCATCCGGGCATTCTTGCGCATCAATTCAAACGGCGCGCGTGAGGGTGGCGCATCAAGACCGCCAAATTCCACGATGCCAGCCAAACGAATGCGGCCATCCATCGGTGTGGCGACAAATTTGCCGGAAACCACCATGACCGGACTGCGCGGCATGGCAGAAGGCTCCACCAATTCAAGATGATAGCCGCGTTCGGTTTCAAGGGGAACAGAAATGCCTAAACGCTTGGCCAAAGGCCCCGACCAAACGCCCGCAGTTACAATTGCCGTATCACACGCGATGGTTTCGCCTGCCGCCCGTATACCGGTTACGCGACCATTTTCCTGAACAACGTCATCGACCGCTGCACGTAGGATTGTGCCCCCATGTGCCTCGACATACGCCGCCAGATCGTTGACGTACCGACCTGGATCCGTGATATGGCCATGATCCGAAAGCTTCGCCGCAAATCCAATGTCTTCACTATAGACCGGATCATAGGCGTGAAAGGCAGGGCCTTCCAATTCGTCCCATGTGAATCCGTTCCTGCGCCGAATGTCCCAGCCAAACGCATCATCTTTGAAATGCGCGCGGTCGTTGTACAGGAACAGATAGTCAGAGGGCACGATCCACTTTTCAGCGCCCGTGCCCTCAGCCAGCGCTTTGTGGTCGTTCAGGCTATCGCCAACAATTGGCGTCAAAGCTGACGCGATGCGTTCCACATCTGATGCATTCGCATGACTCAGATATTTTGTTAGCCAAGGAATCAGCTTTGGAAGATACCCCCATCTCAGAAACAACGGTTGTGACGGGCTGAGCAGCATTTTGGGCGCCTTCCGGAGCAGCCCTGGAACAGTCACCGGAACAATCGAGCATGACGCCAATACGCCCCCATTGCCGTGCGAGGTGCCCTCTCCCGGTCCGGCCTTGTCGATCAGGATTACCTCGTGACCATCCCGCTGCAGCCAGATTGCGGCTGAAACGCCAACAATCCCAGCGCCGATGATCGCTATGGTCTTCTTCTCGCTCATGCCCCCACCGCCTTGGCCACTGCATAATGCTCAAGCTTGGTTACATCAGGCCTGTTGCCGAGGCCGGGTGCGTCAGGGACTACAACTTCGCCGCTGCTTACTTGGAAGGGATTTTCCAGAATGTCCTCTTTCAGGAAGTAGGAGGCTTGATAGAACTCGCAGCCCAACGTTATCTCAGGTGTTGCAGCAATCATATGTGTGCCCGCCAGATGCGCCAATCCGGCCTCGAACATATCACCGCCATAGGCTGTCAGACCATGTGCTGCAGCGATACGGGCCACAGTCTGGCCTCGTGTCGGGCCACCGGATTTCATGATTTTCACTGAAACCCCGTCACAGATACCGTCACGCGCTGCCCGCTCCATGTCTTCGGGGCCAAAGACGCTCTCATCAGCCAGAAGTGGGACGTCAATCATCTGTCGCAACTTGCCCATCATGCCGAAATGGTGGGCGCGGACGGGTTGCTCGATGAAATCCGGGGCAAATTGCGCGACATCGCGAACCTGCGCCGGTGCGTCCTCGATACTGAGCCCCTGATTGTAATCTACACGAACCCTGAATTCCGGGTGGTTCTGTGCGAGATATTCCAATCGCATGATATCGAAGGCGTGATCCTTGAACCCGGTCTTGAGCTTTACAATCCGAACGCCATCGGCCTGCAATTGTGCCAGCAACTCAACATCCTGAGCAAAATCCGGGTTCGCAATTGAGCAACTGAGTGGAATGGTTCCCCGGCACTTCCCGCCCAGCAGAGACCAAACAGGAACCTTGCTGATTCTGCCCGCAAGATCCAGCAAAGCGGTTTCCAATGCAGCTTTCGCCTCGGTGCAATGAGCCACGGCATAAGCTGCCTGTGCCATGATCGCTGAACGGTCGCCCACTCTGGCCCCAACCACAAGTGGGCGCAAATAGCGATCAAGCGCTGCATAAGTGGCCTCTGGGGTGCCCGTGAAGACAGACCAGGGGGAGGCCTCTCCAAATCCTTCATTGCCGTCCTCGGATCTCAGCCTTAGGACGACGACTTCGCATATTCCTTCGACGGACCCGATGCCATGATCACGGCGAGACGTCACGGGCAACTCAAGATGCCAGAGATCATAGCCGATGATTTTCTGTGTCAGATCGCCCATTGCACCCCCTGCCAATGGCCGAAGCCTGCCTTGACGGGGATATCATTTCAAATACTATGTTATCTAGAGGTCATCAGGAAAAATGATACTATAGCGATGTCCCTGCGATTTCGTCAGCTACAGGCTTTTCACGCCATCATGGAAACCGGCACTGTCACTGGTGCGGCCTCGGTGCTTGGGATTTCACAGCCCGGGATCAGCAATCTGTTGGCACAGCTAGAGCGCGAAGCGCGTTTGCCGCTGTTTGAACGCAACAAAGGCCGGTTGCTGCCTACGCCAGAAGCTGAACTTCTATACCGCGAGGTTGATACGGTTGTTCGGGGGCTGGATCACGTAGCGCAGGCGGTCACGGATCTGCAGAACAAGCATCCGGGTCAATTGCAGATCGCCGCACCACATCTGCTATCCTTCGGCTTCATGCCGCGTGAGATCGCTCGCTTCGCAGAAAGCCGCCCGAACCTGTCGGTAAGCTTTCAGTCGCAGTATTCCTCGAAGATTCAAGAATGGGTAATCTCTGGCCTGTTTGAGATCGGCATTGTCGAGATGCCCATTCTGCATGACACACTGAACTATCAGGTCTTTGAGTTCGAAACGCTGGCGACCTTTCCGGAAACCAGCCCTTTGGCAGATTATGATGTACTCACACCTGAAATTCTTGAAAACGAACCATTCATCGTGATGGGGCCAGAGCATCAAACCCACCGACGAACTCGGGACATCTTCCAATCAGCGGGGCGCAACTGGCGGACCCAGATTCACACCCATCTGTCAGAAAACCTGCTGAGTTTCGTCAAGCAGGGTATGGGGGTCGCGATGATCGATCCTTTCACTGTCACCTTTGACGACGAGAGCGGGTATCAAACCCGCCCCTTCCGACCGGCTGTGATGCTTGATCTGGCCATTATCACCGCGAAAGGGCGACCCCTATCAACGATTGCACAGGATTTTCTGGCTCAGCTAACCCCTTCGATCGCCTCTTATGCCACCCATTCCGAAACCGGTGCAGCGGCCTCGTGAAGCGGTTGTGAGTAAATGTCGACCAATGTCGGGCCATCATGCTCGATAGCCTGTTTCAGAACTTTGGACAGGTCTTCGGGATCTTTGACAGTCCATGATTTAACACCAAAGGCGCTTGCAACAGCGGCGTGGTCGGTGCGGTTGAAATCAACATTGTAGTATCTCTGCCCAAACCCTGCGTCCTGTCCGGCCTTGATCCAGCCAAAGACCGAGTTCGAGAATACTATCGAGGTGATCGGCATGTTATGCCGCACCATGGTTTCGAACTCACCACAGGCAAAGCCGAATGAGCCGTCACCCATCACCGACAAGGTCTTGACCGAAGGCCGTCCAACATGTGCACCCATTGCGGCACCCAAGGAATATCCCAGCGCCCCATGCGCCCGGTTGGTGATGAAATGCCGCCCCGGTGTCCGCCAGCGGTAATGCGCGCTGAAATAGGGACAAGGCGTGCCGGGATCAGCGACAACAATCGCATCGTCATCAAGGATATCCATCAACGAGGCCATGACAGCCTCGGGCCGGATCGGCGTTTCGCGGCTGACCGCAAGCGGGGCAAACGCGGCCATCTTGGCCGCCCATGCTGCGCTTGATTTGGCCGTGCCACCCAGGCTGGGCAGGTCTTGGCGTGCCGCCAATGCGTCCGCCAAGGCTTCCAGCGCGAGACGCGCGTCGGCACAAATAGCGACTTCGGTCGGATAGTTGGCTCCGATCACCATCGGGTCACTGTCGATATGAATGATGGTGGCATCGCGCGCAGGGCTTCTCCAGCGCTCGGTCGTGACGGATCCTGCGCGACATCCGATGAACAGAACGACATCCGCCGCATCTACCACAGCGCGGGTGGCAGGCACCCCGCCATTCGATCCGACAACACCAAGCGCGAGCGAGTCTGTCTCGGCAATCGAGCCCTGCCCCGACACGGTCGTGGCGACAGGCATATCCAACAGTCCCGCAACCCGGCGCAGTGCGTCGCTTGCCCCTGATAGAACGGGTCCACCGCCACAAACGGCTACGGCGGATTTAGACTTTGAAAGTATCTCTGCTGCCGCCTCGACCGCATCCATGTCGGGACCTGCACGTTCCGCCGGATAGCTGCGATGTCTTGCATCCGCCCAGATCTCTGCCTCGTCCACCGGCGCTTTCTGAGTATCGAAGGGCAAGGCAAGATGTGTGGCCCCAGGTGTACCGGTGGTCATTGCACGGAATGCCGCACGAACCATGGCCGGCAATCGCGTGGCATCATCCAGCGACGCATTCCACTTGGCCAGCGGCTTGAACAGCGCGGGTTGGTCCAATTCGGTCAGCGGGTACTTTCCCCGGCTGGTTGTCGCCACATCCGAGGTGATCGCAAGAATAGGAACCGAGCTTTCGTTGGCTTCGACCACCCCAGGTAGGATGTATGTCGCCCCGCCTCCAGACGGGCCTTCGCAGACACCCGGCTTACCTGACACCCTTGCATAACCATCCGCCATGTAGGCCGCATGACGTTCATCCCGCGTCAGAATGTGCTGAATACCGTGATCCATCCGAGATAGCGCATCATAGAATGGCAAGGTTGTATCACCACATAGGCCGAACATGTGCTTCACGCCATGCGCCTCAAGCATACGGACCATTGCCTCGGCTCCGGTCAGGTAATTCGTTCCTGTCATGGTCGGCGACTCCCTCAATCTAATCTGCACACAGACCTGTATACAGTTTTGTATATTGATTTCAAGACTGGCCTGTGGCACCTGTGGGGCAACGACCAAAAGGCAGTACCAATGGCAGGTCCACGCGTTGATGATATCTACGATCAGGTGAAGGCCATGGCGGTTTCATTCCGCCTGCGTCCCGGCGATCGTTTGAACGAGGTCGCCCTGTCGAAAGAGCTGGGCGTCAGCCGCACCCCTTTGCGCGAAGCACTGAACCGGCTGGTTGCCGAACGTTTATTCGACTTCCGCCCGGGACAGGGTTTCTTTTGCCGCCCATTGGATGCCCAAAGCATTTTTGACCTGTTCGAGCTGCGCCAAATCATCGAAACCGCCGCCGTCCGCGCAGCGTGCACCAAGGCCACCACAGAACAACTGCAGGCGCTTCACGACGAACTTTATGCGACGGGTATCGATATCACCGGGCTTACCGTTGAAGAGGCCGTCACGCGAGATGAAGCGTTTCATCTGGGCATCGCCCGGCTGTCTGGCAACATGGAATTGCTGCAAACCCTGATACGGATTAATGAGCGCATTCGCTATATCCGATGGATTTCCATGAGTCTGGACCGGGTCCAGCGCTCAAAAGATGAGCATAAGCGTGTCATGCAGGCCTTGATGAACCGCGACGCTGATGAGGCCGCACAGGCTTTGGGCACCCATATCAACAAGCGGATGGATCAGGTGCAGGACGCGGTGCGCCATGGGATATCAAGCATCTATATGGAAGGGTCGGACGATATCTCGACCCGCATCATTCAGGAGGCGCAGTCATGATCGCGCAGGGCGGAAAATCCATATACGGCGCATCTGTCGGCATCCTGATGTTGGACGCACAGTTTCCACGTATTCCCGGTGACATGGGCAACGCTCGGACATGGCCGTTTCCCGTGCTCTATCGCATCGTGCGCAACGCCTCGCCTGATCTGGTGGTCCGACAAGGTGCTGAAGGAATGCTTGGAGCGTTCATCGATGCCGCACGGGAACTTGTCAAAGACGGGGTAGACGGGATCACCACCAATTGCGGCTTTCTTTCGCTGTTTCAGGATGAACTGGCCGAGGCGGTTCCTGTTCCGGTCGCGACGTCGTCGATGATGCAGGTCGATATGGTGAACCGTATCCTTCCTGCAGGAAAGCGTGCCGGCATTCTAACCATCTCCGCCTCAACACTTACGGATGAGCACCTGCGAAAGGCACAGGTCCCCGACGGAACTCCAATTGGCACCACCGAAAGCGGCAGCGAATTCACAACCGCTATTCTCGAAAACGCATTGACGCTGGATGTGGACAAAGCCCGCGACGACAATGTCGAAGCAGCGCTTGCGCTGCAAGCGGGCAATCCCGACCTTGGTGCAATTGTACTGGAATGTACAAACATGTGCCCTTACGCGGCGGACATACAGCAGGCGACTGGTTTGCCAGTGTTTTCTATTGTTACTTTCATCAACTGGTTTCAGGCCGGACTAAACCCGCCAAGGTTCTGATCAAGTGAACAGTAAGTCCAGAGTAGCCGCCGCCTATAGCCAGATGGCGATTCTGGACCTATCGGCAACAACTTGACGGTGAACCAGAACCAAGCAATCAAGAAACGAAATCGGAACAGCGCCGAAACGATCATCGTTGACCTCAAGGCACCTGTTCCGACACCGATTAACAACAGTTCAGGAACCGAGACGCATGACGAAAACACCGATCGAGCTGTTGGCGGCCAGTGCCTCGGAAACCCGCCCAGTTGTAGCGCTGAGCGAAGGCACCGATCCCCGCATTGTTGCCGGAGGATTAGCCGCCCATAAGGCTGGTCTGGCAGATATTATTCTCGTCGGACCTGAGGCCGACGTTAAAGCGGCGCTCGCGGCAGAGGGTGGCTCAACCGGGGACGGTATCGCCATCCATGATCCTGCGCATTCGGAACTGACTGACGCTTTTGCGGCCGAGTATCATTCTCTGCGCAAACACAAAGGTGTCGATGAAGCCAAGGCACGCAAAGCCGCAGAATCGCCGCTGGTCTATGCCGCGATGCTGGTGCGAATGGGGCACGCAACAGGAACCGTGGGCGGGGCGGTCCATACCACAGGCGATGTGGTCAGAACTGCCATCCAGGTTATTGGAATGAAGCCCGATGCTGGTATGGTATCCTCGTTCTTTCTGATGTACCCACCCGAGGCCGCCGCTGAGGGCGCTCGCGCCATGCTCTATTCAGATTGCGGCTTGGTGATCGATCCGACATCCGAAGAACTGGCAAACATTGCGGCCGCTTCAGCGGTGTCCGCGCGGGCATTGCTGCAGGAAGAGCCAAAGATCGCGATGTTGAGTTTCTCAACAAAAGGCAGCGCCCAACACCCAGCGGTGGACAAGGTCGTCAACGCGACAGAAATACTGCGGGCGAAACACCCAGAGTTGAATGTGGATGGCGAGCTGCAATTCGATGCCGCCTTCGTGCCGTCGATTGGTGAGCGAAAATCCCCCGGGTCCTCGGTCGCGGGTCAGTCGAACGTCAAGATTTTCCCAAATCTGGATGCCGGAAATATCGGGTACAAGATGACTCAACGGCTGGGCGGTTATCTGGCGATCGGTCCGGTTTTGCAGGGGCTCGCCAAACCGGCCAATGATCTATCGCGCGGATGCAGCGCGGAAGATGTGACGCAGATCATCGCGGTGACCATCCTGCAGGCGCGCGAACCCTAAACTCGGCAGCCCGCCTGCTTTATCGCGCAGGCCCGCGACCCATTCATTACAAACAAAGGACCATCCGTTATGGCGTCCGCCGATCCTTCAGCCCTATCCCTCACCGAGCGGAGCAAGGAGCGTGTTCGCACGCTCTTTCCCGGCGTCATGATCGCCGTAACCGTTGCCGTCGCCGCCAAGTTCCTGTCCGAGCATTATGCTACCCCGGCCATGCTGCTTGCCCTTCTTTTGGGGATTGCGGTCAGCTTTCTGGGCGAAGAAGGAAAAACCGTTGAGGGGATCGGATTCGCCGCACGCACACTTCTGCGCCTTGGCGTGGCCTTGCTGGGTGTGCGCGTGTCGATGACCCTGATGCTGGATCTGGGCTGGGACCTGATTGCCCTTGTGATCGTCGGAGTGCTGTTGACCATAGGATTTGGCCTGTCCGTAGCTCGTTTTTTTGGCCACAAATGGCGCTTTGCCTTTCTGACCGCCGGTTCGGTTGCAATTTGCGGTGCATCGGCGGCAATGGCGATCAGTGCAATCCTGCCCAAGGACGAACGCTCGGAAGAGCGTCTGATTTTTACGGTCATGGGCGTGACCGTTTTGTCCACCATCGCCATGATCGCCTATCCGATCCTCGTACGCTCATTAGGGATGAACGATATTGCGGGCGGTGTGTTTCTGGGTGGCACCATCCATGATGTGGCTCAGGTTGTCGGCGCGGGATTTTCGATCTCGGAACAAACCGGAGATACAGCGACGCTGGTCAAATTGTTCCGCGTTGCGATGCTGGCACCGGTGGTTTTGGTCGCTTCACTGATTATTCGTGGCTTTGCTGAAATGGACGAAGACGGGAAACGTCCACCGCTGTTGCCGGGATTCGTGTTAGGATTTCTGGTTCTCGCTGCGGCATCCTCATTCGGAGTGATCCCGCCAGCGATTTCAGAATTTCTAAGCCAATGCTCTCGATGGTTGTTGCTTGTTGCGATCGCAGCTGTTGGGATGAAGACAAACCTTAAACAGATCCTGTCGGTCGGTGCAGCCGCAATCGCCCTCATCATAGTGGAGACGTTGTTCATCGCCGTGGTAATTCTGGCCGGGATTAACCTATTAACCTGAAGCAGTTACCAAGAGTTTTCCGCCAACTGCGACGGCTGAACGGCAACCCCTGACAGTCCGGTGCGGGTTTGCCGATTGCCTTCGTGCGCGGTGTTTGGTTCATTGGCGACTGGCGCTTTGCAGCGCTTTTTCGTTCGATTCCGAATGGTCCCTCAAGCGAGATGAAGAATATGGACAACACCTTGCCTCTGCCACCCGGCCCGCATTCCGAACCGGGCTTTTGGCTTGATACATCTGAACACCGCACGTGGTTGAAAGATCAGGCTATGCGACAGTTGGCGTTTTTCAGCGCAAGTTGTCGGACCGAGCCAGGATTTTTCATCCTCGACCATGATGGCAGCCCGCTGCCAAACACATTGCAGGAACTGCACACGACTACACGCCTAGTGCATTCTTACGCTCTGGGGCATCTGATTGAATTTCAAGGCGCAGAGCGGATCATCGATCACGGTATGGCCTACCTCAACAGCCACCACAAAGACAGGGATCACGCCGGTTACCTTTGGGCTTTGGATGGCGACAACATCAAGGATGATCGCAAACTTGCCTACGGGCATGTCTTTGTTCTGCTCGCTGCCTCAAGCGCAAAACAGATAGGGCACTCGGAAGCTGACAAACTGCTGGCCGAAATCCGGGATATCCTTGATACACATTTCTGGGATGATGAGACCGGGTTGTTCCGCGACGAATGGAACCGCGATTGGACGCCGTTTTCCACATATCGCGGAATGAACGCGAATATGCACGGAGTTGAGGCACTGCTTGCAGCTTTTGAGGCGACAGGCGACGAAATCTATCTTACCCGCGCCGGTCGTATTCTGGATTTCTTTATCGGCCGGATCGCACCTGCTGAAAACTGGCGCTTGCCCGAGCATTTCAATTCAGATTGGCAGATTGACCGAGGCTATGCCGGTGACCCGATGTTTCGTCCCGCAGGCACGACCCCGGGCCATTCATTCGAGCTTGGGCGACTTCAGCTGCAGCATTGGGATTTATCGGGCCGACCAAACTCGGGCGCGCCCGAGTCATCGCGACGATTGATTGAGCAGGCCCTCAAGGATGCATGGCTGCCCGGCGGCGGCATGGCATATACGCTGGATTTTGGGGGTCGGGTCGCAAATGCGTCGCGGTTCTGGTGGCCAGTAGCTGAAGCCATTGGTGCGGTTGGAGCCCTGATCGCACTGGATAAAAGGCAAGAGGATGAAATTTGGTACAGAAAACTCTGGACCTTTGCGAATGAAACGTTCGTGGATCACCAACATGGCGGCTGGTTCCCGGCGGTGGATGAATCCGGTGACATCGTGACATCCATCTTTGACGGCAAACCGGATATCTATCATTCATTGCAGGCTTGCCTGTTCCCGCTATCGGGGCGCTTATCTCGGATGGTGCCGCTTTAACGCGCGCGAATTCAAGCAGAGCGAGACCCGCATCGAGCCGGCTCAATTGAAGAGTCGGGGCAAATCTGCTATGTATAGTGCATTCAACACCATCCGACGACCTGCGAATTCGGATGCGTTTCTTGACGAACGGATAGGAGAGTTGAATGGCAAATCAAGCACGTGGAAAGCGAACGACCCGAAAGGGCACACTTGAGGTGAGACCACAACCATCGGCCCATTCCGCCCTGAGCGAACGGGCCGGGGTGTCAGGCCTCATGACCCCGCAAATGCTGAGCGAACGCGATGAGCGCGTCTCAAAAACTCGCAAAAAGGGCGGGCCTGCTTTGGAAGAAGATAATTCGGATCAATCCGGCAATGACGCTGATCCGACGGAACTGGATTACTAATCAATTAAGCACATTTTTTTGACATGAATAGATTACGGAGGCTGCTATGCCCTCGACCCATCAGCCAAGGATTTTCAACACAATAAACCTTACGGATTTCGATACTAACGGCCAAACCTCTACGGTGGGCGAGCCGACAGTTTCCAGCAATGGAGGTCAGATTCTGGCCACTGGCAACTGGTATGCAAGTCGGTCACTGGACGGCGGCCAAAGCTGGTCTCACATGAGCCCTTTCACGTTGTTCCCACCTGTTGACGGGGGGTTTTGCTGCGACCAGACCACGATTTACGACCCAAGCCGGGATCTGCTTATCTGGCTGCTTCAATATATCGAACAGGGGGGCACCAACACACTGCGGGTTGCGGTCAAACAAGGGCGCACCTTGGGGAACGACACATGGAACATTTGGGATTTCACCCCCGCCGGGCTTGATCCCGCGTGGAACAATGAGTGGTTCGACTATAACCACGTTTCGTTGTCCGAAAACTATATGTATGCAGGCACCAATGTGTTCTCGGCCGGGGCTAACCAGTTTACCCGCTCGGTCATTCTGCGGATTTCACTGGACGAACTGGCGACCGCGGCAACGCTATCATTCGACATATTCGAAACAGAAGACAACTTCTCTCTGCGCTGCGTACAAGGCGCACGCGGCGCGATGTACTTTGCCAGCCACAACACGAACTCGCAGATCCGCGTATTCAGATGGGCCGAGAACGCCTCGGACGTAGATGAATTCGACATCGATGTCACGCCTTGGTCCGCAGGCAATTATTCCGCGCTGACCACCGGTGGCGACTGGATGTCGCGCACTGATCCACGCATTATGGCTGGTTGGCTGGGACGCGGCGTTCTGGGCTTTATGTGGACAGCTAATCGTCAGACCAACAGGCCACTCCCTTTCGTCAGGACCGTCCGCATTGACGAAGCAACCATGTCATTGATTGACGAACCAGATATCTGGAACAGTCAGATCGCGTTCGCCTACCCCTCAACAGCTGTAAACCGGGTTGGTGATGTAGGGCTTTCGGTCTTTGCGGGTGGTGGGAATTTGCATCCGAGCCATGTTGTTGGCTCATACGACGATATCGATCTGACTTGGCGGCTGGCCCTCGCTCGACGTGGCACAGACACTCCGGGTCTGGGAAAATGGGGCGACTACACCAACTGTGCCGAGGTTGCCGATGATGGCTTCACCTGGCTGGCAGCCGGGTACACGCTGCAGGGCGGGAACACCCAAACTGACATCGAACCAACCATGACCTGGTTCGCACAGCAGCGCTATGACGCACCACGTCGCCATCCGCCCGTTATCGTCTAAAACATTATAACCATTTATAATTCAGGGATATACATCATGCACAGAGCGATTAAATCACAAGGCGTAAAGTCATTCTTGCGGCAGGAAGCCCCCTGGCTACTTATCGCCTTTGTTATTGCTGACCTATTCTACAAATGGGGGTCATTCGCCCTGGAATGCGTCGGCTTTCTGCTGACTTGGTACGTCCTGAGCCTTCTAGCCAGCCTGGTGTCACGTATGCTGTGGGGGGAAAACTCAGCTGTCGGAGATTGAACCATCGATCAATCTTTTTAAGCTTGCGGACTATTGGTTTGCCTCCCGCCCTGGTACATTACGAGTTTGTTGCGCGTAGGTCTGAAATCACTTCGGACAACAGCTCAATCCCTTTTCGGATAGAACCGGGTTGGATTGACGAGACGCCAAGACGAAAGTGGTATCTCCCTGCGGTTTTATTTGAGAAACAGGGCCCGATCGGCTCCACAATAACACCGCGTTTTAGGGCGGCTTGACATATCGTCATGGCATCCAAACGGGCCTCGGGATCAGAAAGCACAAAAACCGTTCCGCCAAATTCGCCCGTTTTCAGGAAATGGGGTAGCTTTTCACGGATCGTCGTATCAGCCAGATGCCAGCGCAGCTCATAATTCTGGCGAACCCTGCGCAACAAGCCATCATAGTACCCCAAGTTGATAAACGCTGCAGCAGTGTGCTGAAGGATCATCGGCGGATGGCGCATCATCATGCCCCGGCAATCGCGCGCGGCGTCAATAAATTCTGGCGCAGCCGCCAGATACCCCAGGCGCAAACCTGGTGAAAGACCTTTGGAAAGGCTGCCCAAATAGATCAGTCGATCCGTGTCATCCAGACTGCGCAGCGGCAGCAAAGTAGAATGCCGGTAATCCACATCGCATTCGTAATCGTCTTCGACGATGTAAAAATCATACTCTTCAGCGGCCTGCAGCAAGGCCTTGCGGCGACGCTCGGACATCGTGACGGTGGTTGGGTGCTGGCGATTGGGGGTTACGAATACCAGGTCAGCCTCGCGCAGACGTTCATCGACGATCAGACCCTCGTTATCAATGGGTTGAAACCTTACATTCCCAAAATTTGCCTGAAGGATCTTGCGTGCATCCGGATATCCCGGATCCTCCATGACCGCTGTTTTATCGCGCCCGCCGAACAACAGGCTGGTGATAAACAACCCGTTTTGCGAACCCAATGTGATCAGGATTGAATCGCTGGGTTCAAAAATACCGCGACGGGGCAGGATGCGCTGCCGGACCTGCTCGATAAGTTCAAAGCAATCCTCGTACAGCCCGTCCGCAGACCAGATTTTCAGGTGCTTTCGATTCATGGCCAACCGAGTGCATTCGCGCCAATCCGCAACTGGGAATGCGCCATCATCGATTTGGTTGCACACAAACGGATAGTCGTACTTGTACCAGTCATTCGGGCGCTGGATGGTTTCGATCTCTTCGGTGCGGCGCAGTTTGTTCAGTTTCTGGCCAATCGATGTGCGCTGTCTGGTGTTGGTTCGCCCAATCGCATCACCGTCCGTGCGAATCCCCACGTCAGAGCAAACATAAAAACCCGAGCGGGGCCGGGCCTCGATCAGTTGCTCTTCTTCAAGCTTTCGATAAGCCGCGACGACCGTATTGATCGAAACATCGAGATCCCGCGCCAACCCCCGACATGAGGCAAGCTTTAGTCCAGACGGCATCAAACCTTCAAAAATGAGTCGTGATATCTGCGAGACGATCTGATCTCGCAAACCGCTGGACTGAGATTTGTCGATGCTCAACCGTTGTGTCATGTCCTGTCAGGCTCTAGTCGCAAATTCTGCGACGCGATTTGCAAACTGTATCCATGTTTTCAAGTGCTCCATGCAAAGTGGAAACGACGCCAAATTCCCAAATTCTGTGCTGGCAATGCTGAAAGCAATAGCGCTCTTACTAAAAGCGGGTTGATGATAACTCAAAAAAGAGGCTTCAGCCAACGCTATGTTTTTAAAGTACTTATACCGACCTGAGATGTGCTTAAGCAACCTGCGCTACCATTGTTGAACTTGTAACATCTTAACGCTCGGGACTGAATCGCGGCATCGAACAGTCACTTGGCGCGATGAAATCTGTACCCATTATTACAAACAACTGTATCTTTCTCAGTCGAACTCCTTCGCGTTTGCTGTAGCGATCCGGGAAGTTCCATGTCGAAATTAGGGATCACCCGGGCCGTTCGATGCGACTAGGGAGGGAGACCATTCGCATGGTTTTGCAGGAGTGGGATATGCGTCGACTCTGTGAACAGCGATTCAGCAGACGTTTCTCTGATGTCCGTCCGAACCCCGACGCGAAGGGTCCGGTACATCAATTCAGCGCACAGATTTTTTGAGGGAGAACCAGATCCATGAAAAACACAACGAGGTTGGCATGCTGATGCGCGGTCTGGAAAAGCTGACAAGCGCAATCTCAGAAGTCATGGGCCGCATCGGCTGGTTTCTCATCTTGTATTGCATGGCGTTTGGCGTGTCGGACGTATTCATGCGCTATGTACTGAACGCGCCCTCCCAGTGGATCGGCACCACATTGCAAGCTGCGATGGTGTTGTTGGCCTGCACCGGCGGCGTCTATGCGTTGCAGCATGACAGTTTCGTCAAACTCGACCTGTTTTATGCAAACGCCAGCAAGCGGTCAAAGGCGATTTTGGATGTCCTGACGGCACCGATTGCAATCCTGTTTCTGGTCGCATTGATCTGGAAGGGTTACGAAGCCGCATCGCTGTCTCTGATGCTTAATCAGAAGACCCCGACATCCATTCCGATCCCGATTTATCCGATCAAATTTGCGATCCCGCTCAGCGGCGCAATGGTTCTCTTGGTGGTCCTGAAACACTTGCTCCGCGATCTGCAAACGATCTTCGGGCGCAGTTAGACACGCTGTTCTGGGCGCCCGCAAATACAAACGAAAATAGACTGATCCACTAACGAGGAGGAATTAACATGAAACCAAACAGGTTTGTGCACACAACCATGTGGGCAGGCGCCATAGCCGTGACCGCAAGCATTGCCGTCGCACAAGATGGGCCGCCGGATGAAGTAACCGAGTGGACCTTCCAGCCCGCATTTGACCAGACCGATGCCGGCTGGGACAATGGCCTGATCCCTTGGGTTGAAGCAGTTGAAAAAGCGACTGAAGGCACGGTCAAAATCCGTGTTGAGCCCGCAGGGGCGCTGGTCAGTGGTGCAGAGGCCTTTGGCGCAGCGGCTGCTGGTCTGACCGATGGCTACGCGGGCTGGGGTTCAGTCTATGGTGGCGACATGCCCGAAGGCATGCTGGCGTTTGGCATGGCCATGGGCGCCGACAACACCGAAGAAGCGTGGGAAGTGATGTGGGGCAACCCCGACTACCGCGTTGGTGACATCGTGCAAGAGGCCGCCAACGCGCGGAACCTGCAGTGGGCAGGCTGGACCAACCAGGGACCGAACGCAATGTTCACCAAGTTCCGTGTCGAAAAACTGGAAGATCTGGAAGGCCGCAAGATGCGCGCCGGTGGACCCCAGGCCATCTTCCACTCGACCATGGGCGGCGCGCCGGTCTCGATGAACGGTGGTGAGATTTACACCGCAATCAAACTGGGCACCATCGAAGGCACCTACTGGGATACAGGCGGCATCGATGACATGTCGTTCCAGGAAGTTATCGACTATGCGATCATGCCCGGCTGGAACCCTGCTCAGCACCAGGAGATCTTCATCAACCTGCAGAGCTGGAACGCCCTGACCGACTGGCAGCGCGAAAAGATCAACGGAGTTTTTGAAGAAACCTATTTCGAAACCAGCCGCATGCATGCGGAAGGTGTCGAAGAAGCGCTTCAAATCCTGCGCGATGCCGGTGGTGAAGTAATCGAGCTGAGCGATGAAGAAGTTGCTCGTATGCGCGAGAAATCCATTGCCGAAGTGTGGCCGCAGGTTGCAGCCGCATCCGAGGGCAACGCCAAAGGCGTGGAAATCTTCAAGAGGTTCCTGGAAGACAAGGCGAACGCGCAATAATCCCGCGCAATGTCATCTTTCCAATATAGCTAAAACTCCTTCGCTGGCCCGATCGTCGGGCCAGCGGACCAGACGGGCGCATGTCAGTGTTAAAAGCACTGCTGACACACAACCCGGCAAAGACCGCGCGAACGGCCACTAGGTAGGGAAACTAAAGATCATGAGCCTCGAACTAATTACAGCGCTGTATTTCTTAATACTGTTTGGGATCCTTTTCATGGGGCTGCCGGTTGCGTTCGGCTTGGGCGGAACAGCGGTTCTATTTGCCCTGGTTTTCGAACCTCGCGCGCTGTTGTCCGTACCCAGTGCATTCTATTCAACGCCTTGGAATTCGGTACTGGTCACAGTGCCATTGTTCCTGTTCATGGGCTCACTCATAAGATTTTCGGGGATAGCCGAAACGGCCTATGACGCCGTTTACAAGCTGATCGGCCACATTCATGGTGGTCTCGCGATGGGTACAGTTCAGGTCTGTACTGTTTTTGCCGCAATCACCGGCATCACACCGCCGGCGACCACCACGATGGGTCAGATCGCCTATCCTTCGATGATGCGCTACAAATATGATCGCCGTATCGCGATCGGTTGTATCGCGGCAGGCGGTGCGTTGGGTGCTCTGATCCCACCAAGCGTTCCGTTCATCTTCTATGGATTGCTGGCCAAGGTTTCGATCGGTGACCTGTTCATGGCGGGGTTGCTGCCCGGTCTGATGCTGGCCACGTTCTACACGATCTACATCGGCGTACGTTGTAAAATCCAGCCCGAGCTGGGCCCCGCCCTGCCCGCTGATCAGAAATTCACCCGCACCGAAAAACTGACCGCCGTTCTCAGCATCTGGCCGTTTGCCTTACTCATCATCATCGTTCTGGGCGTCATCTGGGGCGGTATCGCAACACCGGCGGAAGCTGCCGCATTTGGTGCCGCAGGCGCCTTTGTCATCAACCTGATCTACGGCAAACTGACCTGGGAGGTGCTGAGGGAATCGTTGGTGTCCACCTTGAAGCTCAGCGGTATGGGGCTTTGGATTCTGATTGGTGCCACCGTCTATCTTAATGTGTTCAACACGCTTGGCAGCCAGGACCTGCTGACCAATCTGGTTCTTTCCATGCCCGGCGGTGCAACCGGCATCCTGCTGATGATGATGCTGATCATCCTCGTCCTGGGTATGGTGATGGATGATTGGGCCATCATCATGCTTTGCACACCACTGTTCATCCCGATTATCGACGAATTGGGGATCGACAAGCTGTGGTTTGGCGCGCTGTTCATCGTGAACATCCAAATCGCTTACCTGACACCTCCGTTCGGTTTTGTGCTGTTCTGGATCAAAGGGGTTCTGCCCAAGGATGTCAGCATGGGGGATGTCTACAATTCGGTTGGCCCGTTTGTGGCACTCCAGTTCGTTGGCCTGACACTGATCTTCATCTTCCCGCAGATCGCCACCTGGTTGCCCAACATCCTGAAATAATCCGGAGGTACAGATGTATAACCATATCCTCGTTCCAGTCGCCCCTGATCACATCAACGACTGTGCCAAATCTCTGGATGCAGCAAGCCGCTTGCTGACGGATGGCGGGACAGTATCGGTGCTGTCCGTTCTCGAAGAACTACCTTCGTATATCGGGTCGTACTTTCCACCCGAGCAGGTTCAGAAAAGCGTTTCTGATTTTGAGGACAAACTGAACGCATCGATGGAGTCTCCGAAGATCGGCACTCATGTTGTTACAGGTCATCCAACAAATTCCATTCTGGATTGGGCCGAAGAACACAAAGTGGACTGCATAGTGGTGGCGTCACACCAACCGGGCCTTTCGGACTATCTGATCGGTTCAACGGCTGCACGTGTTGTCCGCCATGCACATTGCAGTGTCGTGGTACTGCGCGACAAGTAGAGCAGAAGCATAACACCTGACCGGTGTTATGCGTGCAAGATGGCTGGCCAATGAGGCCAGCCATTGTCGTTCAGAACCCTTGCATCAGCATGTCTACGGCCACGGTGATCTGCTCGAAATCATCTTTCAGATGACCCACTGGTGATTTGAGGAGCCCCACAGGAACAGCAGCCATGAACTGGGTCACCATTACAACCTGCTCACCATCTATCAGGAACTCAGGGTTGAGGCGGGTCGCTGGTTTCGGCGCATGTGCTTTTGGTAAAAGCGGCACCACCATGCGGGTATTCAGATCGCTCAGAAGATCGGTTTGCACATCCAGAAGATAGCCATCGCCGGATGGGTTGTGGAATACATCGTATTTCGGCATCAGAACTGACGAAAGCCATCCAAGGGCAACCCGTGCCGTTCAACATACGAGTTTGAGCTTAGCAGTGCCTCCGCGTTTTCGGCCCTCCACTGTGCTGCCTTCGC
This sequence comes from Ruegeria sp. HKCCD3925, assembly GCF_057221175.1. Taxonomy (NCBI): domain Bacteria; kingdom Pseudomonadati; phylum Pseudomonadota; class Alphaproteobacteria; order Rhodobacterales; family Roseobacteraceae; genus Ruegeria; species Ruegeria sp. HKCCD3925. The sequence goes on along the minus strand of NZ_JBWVBI010000002.1, from coordinate 12,404 downwards.
AGCGGCAACGGCGGCACGCAATCCTTCTTCGGCGGCACGCGACAGGTTCACGTTCAGCGCTCTGGCCTCGGTGAGCAATGCGCTATCAAGTGATAGATTGGTCGGTTTGCGTGGTTGAGTGTTCATTCTTTCTTGGCCTCCATGTGCCTGAGAATATCAATATACTATATGCGCGTCAAATATGCGCATATCTCCTAAAGGACTTCTCTGGCTTCGTGGCTCGTTCTTATGGTATTTCATTCAATGCTTATTGAACGAGAACCTAACGATTTCGGTTGAAATCATCCTCTCATCCCCCTAATCACGACCCTACCTCGGGGTGCGCTAAAGACCGCGCTGAGATGCCAATTGGCAAACCCGTTGAACCTGAACCGGCTAGAACCGGCGGAGGGAAAGGTACAGGTTTCATCCATCCTTACCCTCTCGCCGCATTGGAGGATGATATGAAACATCTGGCAATTGCTGCGGGAATACTGACTGCGACTTCGGCTGTGGCAGCCGATAAGCCCACGTTGACCGTATATACTTACGACAGCTTCGTTTCGGACTGGGGCCCCGGCCCGAAGGTCGAAGAGGCGTTTGAAGCGCAATGCGAATGCGACCTGAACCTTGTCGGCGTCGAAGATGGCGCGGCACTGCTGTCACGCATTCGGCTGGAAGGCGAAAACAGCGACGCCGATATTGTATTGGGTTTGGATACCAACTTGATATCGGCAGCTAAAGAAACCGGCCTGTTTGCACCTCATTCAGTCACTGCCGAGTATGCACTGCCCATCGAGTGGACCGACACAGTTTTTGCCCCCTACGACTGGGGTTACTTTGCATTTGTTCACAATGCAGATTTTGCCGCTCCTACCAGCTTCCGAGAGTTGGCAGATAGTGACATCAAGATCATCATTCAGGATCCGCGTTCATCGACACCGGGGCTGGGTCTTCTGCTGTGGGTCAAGGCCGCGTATCGCGATGAAGCCCAAGAAATCTGGGCTGACCTTGCTGACAATATCGTGACGGTGACCAAGGGCTGGTCCGAGTCATATGGCTTGTTCCTTGAAGGTGAGGCCGACATGGTTCTAAGCTATACGACCTCGCCAGCCTATCACCTGATTGCCGAGGAAGATGCCAGCAAAGCAGCGGCAGCCTTTGACGAAGGCCATTATATGCAGGTCGAGGTTGCGGCCAAGCTAGCCAATTCCGATCAGCCCGAGCTGGCAGATCAGTTTCTGAACTTCATGGTGTCTGACGCGTTTCAGACGATCATTCCAACGACCAACTGGATGTACCCTGCCGTAACTCCATCTTCCGGTCTGCCCGAAGGTTTTGAAACTCTAACGATCCCTCAGAAGTCTCTGCTGTTTGATCAGGACCAAGCCGCCATTGCGCGGGAACAGGCGCTTTCGGAATGGTTGGGCGCACTCAGCCAGTAAACCCACTCCCCGGTGTCAGTGCGGCGGCCATCGTTGCCGCACTGATATTGGGCACGTTGTTCATGGTGGCGGTGCGGGCAGATGCAGGCGGCGGGTTTGGTCCAGCCGACTGGGCAGCCTTACGCTTCACCCTGTTGCAAGCAACACTCTCTGCAGTGTTCAGCGCTGGTCTGGCTATTCCGGTCGCCCGCGCGCTGGCCCGCCGCCGGTTCACCGGCAGGCGCGTCCTGATCACGCTGTTGGGTGCACCTTTCATCCTGCCGGTCATCGTCGCCATTCTGGGATTGCTTCAGGTCTTTGGCCGGGCAGGATGGATCTCGGACGCGTTGGGCTATTTCGGTCTGCCGCCCATTCGAATCTATGGGCTGCACGGTGTCGTTCTGGCCCACGTATTTTTTAATCTACCTCTGGCAACACGCCTGATCTTGCAGGGTTGGCAGGAGATCCCTGCCGAGCGTTTCCGGCTAGCGGCCCAACTTGGGTGCGAAGGAATGGCAATGTTCCGTTTGATCGAACTGCCAATGCTTCGCCGCATTCTGCCCGGAGTGTTGGCCGTGATCTTCGCCATTTGCCTGACCAGTTTTGCTGTTGCCCTGACGCTGGGTGGAGGGCCGCGCGCCACCACGATTGAACTCGCGATCTATCAGGCCTTTACATATGATTTTGACTTAGGGCGCGCCGCCTTATTATCCGCTTTGCAACTTGTCCTGACTGCAGCGGCTGCGTTGGCAGCCTTAAAGTTCTCGCGCGGCGACGGGTTCGGTACCGGCCTGAATCGTGAGATCCGGCGCTGGGATGGCCGAGGACCGCTGCTGGATGCGTTTTGGATTATCACCGCCGCCGCGTTCCTGCTGCTACCTCTGGCATCCGTCACGATTTCGGGTATCGCTGGGCTGTTTGAGATGCCGGTTTTGGTATTCCGTGCCGCTATAATTTCAATCTGTGTTGCCGCCGCCAGTACCATCCTCCTATTACTGCTGGCCCTGCCCATGGCGACAGCTGTCGCGACAGGCCGGTTCGGCATCGTCGAACTTGGCGGACTTCTTGGCCTCGCCGCCTCGCCCTTGGTCATTGGTACGGGTCTCTTTATTCTGATCCGCCCGCTGGCCAATCCTACAACTCTCGCGTTGCCGGTAACCGCGCTTGTGAACGCGGTTATGGCCCTCCCCTTCGCCCTTCGAATTTTGGTTCCCGCAGCGCGCGATGTGTTGGAACGGCACGGGCGGTTGGCACTGGCCCTGAACATGAACAACTGGTCCTTTTTCTTGCGTGTCATGCTTCCGCGCCTGCGCCCCCAGATCGGTTTTGCCGCGGGCCTGACGGCGGCACTGTCCATGGGTGATCTGGGTGTGATCGCCCTGTTTGCAGATGCGCAGATCGCGACGCTGCCCCTGCAAATCTACCGCCTGATGGGCGCCTACCAGATGCAGGCCGCAGCAGGAGGCGCGCTGCTGCTGCTTATACTATCGATGAGTGTTTTCTGGGTTCTGGATCGAGGGGGTCGCTGGCATGCTGAAGCTTGATAATTGCATCATCGCAAATGGCGACTTCCAATTAAGCGCTGACTTTGAAGTCAAGGCCGGATCCAGCGTTGCGATCATCGGTCCGTCGGGGGCAGGAAAATCAACACTTCTTGAAACTATCGCGGGTTTTCGAGACCTGAGAAGTGGGCACATCCACTGGAAGGATCATGACCTGTCGACATTACCACCAGGCAGTCGACCGATTGCAATGCTGTTTCAGGACGGAAACCTGTTTCCTCACCTGAGCGCAGAACAGAATGTTGCCCTGGGCCTAAGGCCCAATGGAGGTTTGACCGCAGACGACCAACACCACATTCAATCGGCCCTCGGCCGCGTTGGCCTGCAGGGAAAGGTGGCCAGAAAGCCCGCCGAATTGTCAGGTGGTCAGCAAAGCCGCGTGGCGCTGGCGAGGATCCTTGTGCAAAAGCGTCAGGTGTTATTGCTCGACGAACCTTTTGCAGCGCTGGGACCCGCCTTGAAAACTGAGATGCTGGATCTGGTCGCAGAACTGGTTGCCGAGACCAAAACCACCCTGCTTATGGTCAGCCACGACCCACGGGATGCGCTTCGGATAACCGACCAAACCGTATTGGTTGCGGATCAAATCGCACATCCACCTGCTGAGACCGAGACACTCTTCAACAATCCTCCGCCAGCGCTGCGCGATTATTTGGGCTGAATGAACTGATCCAGACAAGCGTCCAGCACCTCGTGCACACGCGGACCAATCTCGGGGGCCTCCGAAGCGCGCGGGCCTGCAATGTTCAGAACTGTTACAGGGTTGGCGCTCAGCCAAGCACGTATCTGTTGCGCGCAATCGGCCTTTCCTTTTCTGATATCCACCACCAGATGCGGTTTTTCAGCATCAACTGCAAACTCAACCGTTTTCCGCGTGCCGGGACTGTCTGACCCGTCGATAAAAACAAGCGTGGCGTCACTGGCAAAGACGTTGAGCCTTGTCCGTTCAGCGACATCTTCAGACTTCGTTTCAACAAGCCCGCTGAGATGAGCCGGGATCAGCCCATCCTCATTTGTTCGACCCTTCGGCACCCAGCCGCCGTAAGGGATGCCGTTTGCGCGGGCAAACTCCAATGCGGCAGTGTCTACGCCGGTTTGTCCACCTGATACGATTTTCTGAACACGACGCCCGAATGGGATTCCGTCTTGCTCGTCTCCCTGCGTCAACGCGCAATACCAAATTGAAACGGATCATTCTGCGCAAAGAAGAGCTTACCCTCTGCCATCACATGCGCCTGGCCAGTTAGCTGGGGAACAATGCCTCCGCCCTGCCCCGGCTGATAGGACAGCCTGTACGAACTTCCGATGATGCTTTCCTGAACGATTTCTTCCCCAGCGGACAAGCGCCGACTGGCCGCGAGGCAGGCCAGCCGGGCCGAGCTGCCGGTGCCGCAAGGCGAGCGGTCATAGTCATCGTCGGGGCACAGAACAAAGTTTCTGCTATGAATACCTGCATTCGGTGAGGTGCCCTGAAAGATCACGTGATCAACCGGCTCGCCATTTTCGCCACCAACTTCTTGCGCAATGCAGGCTTCGCGAATTGCGATAGCCATGTCGGTCAGCGGGCGAATGTTCTCAGGCGCAACCGGGATCGGGCTTGGCTCGACAATGAAGAACCAATTGCCGCCATAAGCGACATCGCCGGTGACGGGGCCATACTCTGCAGTCTCGACCGTCACGGAATGATGTACGCGGCGGCTTTCAATGTTGGTGACCTGCACGGTGTTGGCGTCCAGCAGATCAATCTTAACCTCACCTACCGGAGTTTCGATTCGGTGCGCGCCAACCTCGATCTGTCCAAGATGCGCCAATGTTACGCCCAACCCGATCGTCCCATGGCCGCACATGCCCAGTACCGCATCCGCGTCAAAGTAGATCACGCCCGCTTTGCATTCAGCACTGACCGGTTCGACAAGGAGCGCCCCGACCATGCCGGGCTGGCCGCGTGGCTCCAGTAGAACAGACTTGTAGAACCGCTCATGTTCCGTTGCCAGTCGCTTGGCGCGTTCAGCCAGTGATCCTGAACCCAGATCAGGCCCCCCGTCCAGAATGACCCGTGTGGGCATTCCACCGGTATGGCTGTCAATCACATGCATTCCGCAATGACCCCACCCTGACGAACCCAATCGGTAAACCACGACTTAAACAAATTGTACTGTTGCTCGCAGTAATTTCTCTGGGCGTCGGATAACACGTCGGTTTCATTGAAATGCAGGCGGTATTCTTCTTCGCCGTTCAGCACCAGCAGATGCTTGTAGTAAAGAACAAGATCCGTGCCTTCGTCAAAACTTGCCAGAACGCCAAATGCCTCGTCCAGTTCGCGCGCACGCAACCGTGCTTCGGCATGTCCCTCTGCTGCCTTTTTCGAAAGCGCCGCAAGCAACAATGCCTCTTTGGGCAGCGCCGTTCCTATCCCGGTGATCGATCCGGTGGCGCCGCAATTCACAAACCCATGGTAGACTTCAGTATCGACGCCTACCATCAAAGTGACCTGATCGTCCTGCGATGTAATATGTTCGGCGGCATAGCGCAGGTCGCTCTTGCCCCCGAACTCCTTAAAGCCAACCAAATTCGGATGCTCGGCCCGCAGTGCAAAAAACAAATCCGCACGAGTGGCAAACCCATAGACAGGGCTGTTGTAGATGATCGCAGGCACGTCCGGTGCCGCAGAAAGAATAGCCTTGAAATGGTTCTTTTGCGCGGCAACCGATGAGCCTCGTGACAGAACCCGAGGGATAACCATCAACCCTGCCGCGCCGACCTTCTGTGCATGTGCTGCGTGCGCCACAGCGGAATTCGAGTTGATGGCACCCGTCCCCACGACAACCGGCAAGCCAGCGTCGACCAGTCGTTCCACGCCCTCCATCCGTTGGGCATCCGTCAGAAGCGGCCAATCCCCCATCGAGCCACAATAGACGACAGCGGACATGCCGGCCGCGATCATCTCTTTGCCCTTTTTGACCAGCGCGTCAAAGTCAGGTGTCCTGTCGGCCTTACACGGCGTCATAAGGGCAGGCATAGTTCCAGTGAAAATAGTCCGGTCCATGAGATATCCGTTTGCTCAGGTTGGTATTGGTATTCTGCGCGAAAGCGCCGTGGCCTAACGTGTCATTCCAGCGAAACCCACAGGACCCTGGCGTCTTCCTTACTCGTAGAAATACAGCCATGCCCCATACCGCTATCGTAGTACAGAGAATCTCCGGGTTTCATCGGTAAGGGGCGGTAATGCTCGGATACGAATATCAACTCGCCACTGATAACGTACATGAATTCTTCGCCTGTGTGCCTGATCCAGTTCTCATATTCTGATATGTCACGCGCTTTTATCGTCGCGATATAAGGAAGCATTCGCTTACTGGTCAGGTCCGAGCACAGCAATTCGTGCATGTAGGTCGGCGTATTTCTTATCTCGCCTTGCCCTTTCGGCGTAAAATCACGTCGCCCCGAAATTCCCGATTGAGCGGACTGCAAGAACAGCTGTGGCGTGTTCATGTCCAAGGCCTGTGTCAGCCGCCGCACGATCTCGAAACTTGGACGTGTCTGGTTGTTTTCGATCTTTGAAAGTGTTGATCGACCGATTCCCGCTTCGCGCCCGGCCTCCTCCAATGTCCAGCCTTTTGCGCGGCGTGCATCCCGGATCGACCGACCCAAAGCCGCCCCCTCGTCCTGTTCTTCCGGTCCGGCACCATCTTTCAGGTTGTCCTCAGACATGGGAATCTCCTTGTTTTATCAAAGCTTACTCATTTCCCCCGAGCCAAACAACTTTACTGTGATGAAATTTTTGTTGCCTTGCGTACACTAATTCCACTATAGGAAACAAAATTTCGTACACTGGAAACGAGATTACAGGAGGAGATCATGTTCACAAAACCGCTCACCGAGGCTGATCCCGTCATCGCAGCATCGATCGCACGCGAGGGCATACGCCAGGCTGAACAGATCGAACTGATCGCTTCCGAGAACATCGTCTCTCAGGCAGTGATCGATGCGCAGGGTTCCGTACTTACAAACAAATACGCCGAGGGCTATCCGGGTCGCCGCTATTATGGTGGGTGTGAATATGTGGATGAGGTTGAGGCCGAAGCCATTGATCGATTGAAGAAGCTGTTTGGCTGTGAATATGCAAACGTCCAGCCGCACTCAGGCGCGCAAGCCAACGGAGCGGTTAAGCTGGCACTACTCAGCCCAGGTGACACGATTCTTGGTATGTCGCTGGATGCTGGGGGCCACCTGACCCATGGCGCAAAACCTGCCCAGTCCGGCAAGTGGTTCCGTCCGGTTCAATATGGCCTGACCCAGGCCGGGCTGATTGACTATGATCAGGTTGAAGAATTGGCGAAAGCCGAAAAGCCCAAACTTATCATTGCAGGCGCATCGGCCTATTCGCAAAAGATCGATTTCGCACGCTTCCGCGCCATTGCCGACGAAGTAGGCGCGTGGCTTCTGGCAGACATGGCCCACATCGCCGGCTTGGTTGCGACTGGCCTGCATCCCTCGCCCATCGGGCACGCACACATTGTTACGTCGACTACGCACAAGACGCTGCGCGGTCCGCGCGGTGGGATTATTCTTACAAACGATGAAGCGCTGGCAAAAAAGATCAACTCGGCTGTTTTCCCGGGTCTGCAGGGCGGCCCCCTGATGCATGTGATCGCAGGCAAGGCAGTCGCATTTGGTGAAGCGCTGGAGCCTGAATTCAAAGAATATATGCAGCGCGTTGTCGACAGTGCCTCGGCACTGGCCAACGTGATGATGGCGCGCGGGTGCGACATCGTTTCGGGCGGCACTGAAAACCACCTTATGCTGGTTGATCTGCGCCCAATCGGCGTAACCGGCAAAGACGCCGAAGCGGCGCTAGAGCGTGCAGGATTCACCTGCAACAAAAACAGCGTTCCGGGTGATCCCGAAAAGCCCACTGTCACCAGCGGCATCCGTCTTGGTACGGCCGCAGGCTGCAGCCGTGGGTTTGGACCAGAAGAGTTCAAACAGATTGGCCACATGATCGGTGATGTGTTGGACGCGCTGGCACAATCGTCTGACGGTGACGAGACCGTCGAAAAGGAAACCCGTGAAAAGGTCCGCGCGCTCTGCGCAAGCCACCCGATCTACTGAAAGAAGACCAAATGACTTACGATCTTATTGTCATCGGGGGCGGTCCGGGCGGCTATGTCGCCGCGATCCGCGCGGCACAGCTGGGCCTGACAGTCGCTTGCGTTGAAGGCCGCAGTGCGCTTGGCGGGACCTGTTTGAATGTGGGGTGCATACCCTCCAAAGCGTTGCTGACCTCCTCGGCCAAATATGCCGAACTTGCACATCTCTCCTCCCACGGTATTGCGGTCGAGGGGGCCAGCATCGATGTGCCCACAATGATGGGACGCAAGGACAAGATCGTAGGCGACCTGACCAAGGGCATTGCGTTTTTGTTCAAGAAAAACGGCGTTGATTTGATCGAAGGTTGGGCCAGTATTCCGGCCGCTGGTCAGGTCAAGGTAGGCGACGAAGTCCATGAGGCCAAGAACATCCTCATTGCCACTGGTTCCGAACCTACTCCGTTGCCAGGAATTGAGATTGACGAGCAAGATATCCTCAGTTCGACGGGCGCGATTGCGCTGGAGAGTGTGCCCGAGCACCTGGTGGTGATCGGTGCCGGTGTCATCGGACTGGAACTTGGGCAAGTTTGGGCGCGTCTCGGAGCCAAAGTTGCGGTCGTCGAATATCTGGACCGCGTGCTGCCCGGCATGGATGGTGAAATTGCTAAGCTGGCGCAACGCGCGCTGTCAAAACGTGGCCTGAAATTCCAGCTGGGCCGGGCACTGAAATCCGTCGACAAAACGGATACTGGCCTGACACTAACTGTGGACCGCGTCGGCAAGGACAAAGAAGAAGTGATCGAGGCCGACAAGGTGTTGATCGCCGTGGGTCGCCGCCCAGTCACACGTGGCCTTGGTTTGGAAGAGCTGGGCGTGGCCGTGAACCAACGCGGTTTCATTGAAGTTGATGGCGCATTTCAGACATCTGTCCCGGCCATCTACGCCATCGGTGATTGCGTTCCCGGACCTATGCTGGCGCACAAGGCCGAAGAAGATGGTGTCGCCTGTGTAGAAATGCTGGCAGGCGAAGCTGGCCACGTCGATTACAACACTGTTCCCGGCGTGGTGTACACCGACCCCGAAGTCGCCTCGGTTGGTTTGACCGAAGAAGCACTGAAAGAATCCGGTGCCGAGTATTCGGTCGGCAAATTCGCCTTCATGGCGAACTCGCGCGCGCGTTCGACCGGTGAAACAGACGGTGCAGTGAAGGTTCTGGCAGACCCGAACGGCCAGATCCTGGGTGCGCATATATGCGGAGCCCATGGCGGCGATCTAATCGCTGAACTGGTTCTGGCGATGACAAAGGGCGCAACGGTGTCCGAAGTCGCTGCAACCTGCCATGCGCACCCGGCCATGGGCGAGGCCGTCAAAGAAGCCTGCCTCGACGCCTTGGGCCGCGCGATCCACGCATAAGGGAGACCAGCCAGATGACCATCCAGCTTCGCCCCCGCCACCCGGAAAAAGCCAAAAAGGCCGACAGTGTCATCCCGCGCAAGCCCAAGTGGATTCGCAAGAAAAAGGGCGACAGCGCTGAATACTATGAAACACGACGCCTCATGCGCGAGCATGATCTGGCGACGGTCTGCGAAGAAGCCGCCTGCCCCAATATCGGCGAATGCTGGTCCAAGCGCCACGCCACCATGATGATCATGGGTGAGGTTTGCACGCGGGGTTGTTCGTTCTGCAATGTCTCAACGGGTCGCCCGGATGCTCTGGATGTGTTTGAACCCGGGCGAGTCGCCGCCGCCGTCAAGAAACTGGGCCTGCTTCATGTGGTGATCACCTCGGTCGATCGCGATGATCTAGCAGATGGTGGGGCCGAGCATATCGCTCAGACCATCCGTGCCGTGCGCCATCAGAACCCCGGTACGACTGTCGAGGTTCTGACACCCGATTTTCTTGGAAAAGGCACTGCGTCAGAGATCGTATTTGAAGCGGCGCCGGACGTTTTCAACCACAATCTGGAAACTGTGCCGCACCTTTATCCAACTGTGCGACCGGGTGCACGCTATTACACCTCGCTGCGTCTGCTGGATGATGCCAAACGCGCGAACCCGGAGCTTTTTACCAAATCTGGCCTGATGGTCGGGCTTGGCGAAAGTCTGGACGATGTCCGTCAGGTCATGGACGACCTGCGCGCGGCCAATGTCGATTTCCTGACCGTCGGCCAATATCTGCAACCGACCCCTAAACACCATCCGATTGACCGGTTCTGGACACCGGAAGAATTTGCCCAACTGGAACAGATCGCGCGTTCCAAGGGCTTTTTGCACGTGTCGGCAACGCCGCTGACCCGATCATCGTTCCACGCGGACGAAGACTTTGCCGCCCTTAAGCGGGCCCGCCAGCGGGCTTTGGCGAACAGGGCATAAACCTAACGCAAATGGGAGGGAAACCATGGAAGCGTTAAATTCAATCGTAGGGGCCATCAATGGCGTCGTGTGGGGGCCGCTGATGCTGGTTCTCATTCTCGGCGTTGGCTTCTTCCTGCAGGTCGGCCTGAAGTTCATGCCGATCCTGCGCATTGGCACGGGCTTCAGCCTGCTGTTCAAAGGCCGCGAAGGTCAGGGCGAGGGCCAGATCAGCCCGTTCAACGCACTGATGACCTCGCTATCTGCGACTATCGGTACGGGCAACATCGCTGGTGTGGCCACTGCTGTCTTCCTGGGCGGTCCGGGCGCCTTGTTCTGGATGTGGATGACCGCCCTGGTGGGCATGGCCACCAAATATGCCGAAGCTGTCTGCGCGGTGAAATACCGCGAAAAAGACGAGCTTGGTAACTATGTCGGCGGCCCGATGTACTACATCAAAAACGGCCTCGGCGCGAAATGGGCCTGGCTGGGTGTTGCATTTGCTCTGTTCGGCGCAATCGCGGCGTTCGGCATCGGCAACGGTGTACAGGCCAATGGTGTTGCACAGGTTCTGGAGTCGAACTTCGGCCTGAACACTTCGGTTACCGGCGTTGTCCTGATGGTTCTGACCGCGGCCGTGATCCTGGGCGGCATCACCCGCATCGGTGCGGTTGCAGGTAAACTGGTTCCGTTCATGGCGATTGCCTACATCGTCGCAGGCCTGCTGGTTCTACTGATCAACATCGGTAACATCGGCTCCGCTCTGTCGCTTGTTTTCACCTACGCCTTCACCCCGTCGGCCGCCGAAGGTGGTTTCGCGGGTGCTGCCGTTTGGGCCGCGATCCGCTTTGGTGTGGCACGTGGTGTCTTCTCGAACGAAGCCGGTCTGGGTTCCGCTCCGATCGCACACGCCGCAGCCGAGACCAAAGGTCCGGTCAACCAGGGCCTGATCGCGATGCTGGGTACGTTCATCGACACAATCATCGTCTGCACCATCACCGGTCTGGCGATCATCTCGTCGGGTGCGTGGACATCGGGTGAATCCGGTGCAGCACTAACCAGCCACGCGTTCGAACTGTCGCTGCCGGGTATCGGTGGGTATCTCATCGCCATCGCTCTGTCGATCTTTGCCTTTACCACCATTCTGGGCTGGTCCTTCTATGGCGAGAAATGTGTTGAGTTTCTGCTAGGCGTGAAATCCCTGATGCCCTACCGCGTCCTGTGGATCGTCATGATCTATTTTGGCGCAACAGCGGATCTGGGCTTCATCTGGCTGCTGGCCGATACGCTGAACGCGATGATGGCCATTCCGAACCTGATCGCCCTGGCGCTGCTGAGCCCGATCGTCTTCAAACTGACGAAAGAGTTCTTCGCTTCGGGCGGCAAGTCCGAAGAGCCAGGCGGCACACCCGCCGAATAATCTCGGATGAAAATACGGGGGGCCATCCCGGCCCCCCGGCTTCAAACAGAATTCCATTTCTCGAGGAGAGACGTGATGGCCACGAAAATCCTGCTGCCGATTGATCACACCGACGACCGTTCGTGGAAGAACGCCCTGCCGCTCGCACAAGAACAAGCAAAGTTCTACGGTGCCGAATTGCACGCGATTGCCGTCATTCCTGAGATCATCCAGTTGCCGAACCTGCCCGCCAACTATGGCGCAGGCGCAAAAGACCACGTGCGCAATGCGGTGCAGGCCATACTGGATTACAACGGTGCATCTGATGTGGCGATCCATATCGAAGAAGGCAGCGTCTATCGTGAGATACTGAAGCTCGCCTACAAAGAGGGCTTTGATCTGATCGTCATGGCTTCGACCAAAGGCGATTTTCCGAACTACGAGATTGGCCCGAACCTGGCCCGTGTCGTGCGCAACGCGCATTGCACTGTCACGGTTGTTCGCGACCAGTCCCGCTGATTGAAAGGTTAGTCTGATGACCGAATTAAAACGCACGCCTCTTCACGCTTTGCATGTTGAGTTGGGAGGTAAGTTGGTTG